>CAJUTR010000001.1:0-82865 GCA_910589665.1 uncultured Eubacterium sp.
GTAACAAAAAGAACCCCGTATTTATGCGGGTTCTGGCGTTTCGCAAACGCCTAATTAGGGCTTCTTTGTTGAAAGGAGTTACGAAATATGGGAAAAGACTTAAAAGGGAAGGAGCTAGGCGTTGGAATAACCCAACAGAAAAATGGGTTATATTCGGCAAGGTTTGTAGATAAATTTGGTAAACGCAGACAGAAGCGGTTCAAAAAATTGCAGGAATGCAGACAGTGGATTGCAGATGCAACCTATGTAGATGAGCATAGTAACATTTTGCAGGCAACGGATATTATGGTGGACGCATGGTTTGATTATTGGATTGATATCAAGAAAAAGACGGTAAGACCTAACACGGTTAGAAATTATACGGAACGATACAATCGGAATATTAAGAAGATCATTGGAAAAATGCTGTTGTCGGAAGTAAAACCTCTGCACTGTCAAAAGATATTTAGTGATATGGCTGATGAAGATTATCGGACAAGCACGATCTATCAGACAAGAATTGCTCTATTCAATATGTTAGAGTTTGCCAAAGAAAATGATGTGATCCGCTATAATCCATGCAAGAAGTCGGTGAAGAGTGACATGGGTAAACCTTCGCAGAAAAAGGAGGCACTGACGGTAGACATACAGAAAGTGTTTTTGGAGTATGCGAGCGGTCAAAGTTATGAGTATCAGTATCGTTTTATTCTGCAGACCGGGTTACGGACTGGTGAATTGGTTGCTTTGAAATGGGAAGATATAGATTTCCAGAACAAGACACTGAAGATTCAGCGGTCTATGGAGTACAGATATTCGGTAGGCGAGTGGAGAATTGGAGAACCCAAAAGCAAATCGGGCTATAGGACGATTCCACTGACAGATGAGGCTATCGACATATTGAAACGCCAGAAAGAAAAGAATAAGAAAATCAAAATAATTTCAATGGAATGGAGCGAATTTGTGTTTTTATGCAGAAAAGGTACGCCAATCAAGAACAGTACATATGATACGGCTCTGTTTAAGATTTGCGATAAGGCACAGATTCCGAGGTTTTCCATGCATGTATTGCGCCACACATTTGCGACCAGATGTATCGAAGGCGGCATGAAACCAAAAACGCTGCAGATTATTCTGGGACATTCCAATATTGGAATTACTATGAATCTATATGTTCACACTACCGAGGAGGAAAAGTTAAAAGAAATCGAATTGGTAGCGGATGCCCTTAATGTTGTATAAAAATGGTGCACTAAATGGTGCACCTAGCAGTAAGGGTATGTCAGAAAAGCCATAAAATAAAGGAATTTTAGGAGGAATATAGAAAAATGAAACTAGGAATCGTAGGACTTCCAAACGTAGGAAAAAGCACACTTTTCAACTCATTAACAAAAGCCGGAGCAGAATCGGCAAACTATCCATTCTGCACGATCGACCCCAATGTCGGCGTCGTCCCTGTTCCAGATGAACGTCTTGAGGTACTCGGTGAGATGCACCATTCGGCAAAGATCGTGCCGGCGGCGATCGAATTCGTGGACATCGCCGGACTGGTGAAAGGGGCTTCAAAAGGCGAAGGACTGGGAAATCAGTTTTTATCCAATATCCGCGAGGTGGACGCGATCGTACACGTTGTGAGATGTTTCGAGGATAGCAATATCGTTCACGTTGACGGAAATGTAGATCCGCTTCGCGACATCGAAACGATCAATCTCGAACTGATCTTTTCCGACATCGAGATATTGGAGCGGCGTATCGGGAAAAGCGTGAAGGCGGCGAGAGCAGATAAAAAACTAGCGGGTGAGGTGGACATGCTCAATCGTCTGAAAGACTTTTTGGAAGAGGGGCATTTGGCTAAAAACTTTGAATGTGAGAATGAAGATGAGGAAACTTGGTTTGGCGAATACAATCTGCTGACGGCGAAGCCGGTCATTTATGCGGCAAATGTGGCGGAAGATGATCTGGCAGACGACGGGGATTCCAATGCGCAGGTGGCGCAGGTGCGGGAGTTTGCGAAAGAAGAGAGATCCGAGGTGTTTGTCATCTGCGCGCAGATCGAGCAGGAAATCGCGGAATTGGATGAGGACGAGAAGAGGATGTTTTTGGAGGATCTGGGTCTTTCCGAGTCCGGACTTGAAAAACTCATACGGGCCAGTTATCGGATCCTGGGGCTGATCAGTTATTTGACGAGCGGCGAGCAGGAAACGAAGGCGTGGACGATCACAAAAGGGACAAAGGCGCCGCAGGCAGCAGGCAAGATCCATACGGATTTTGAGAGGGGATTTATCCGGGCAGAAGTGGTCAGCTATGAGAACCTCGTGGAAAATGGCGGATATAATGGAGCGAGGGAAAAAGGACTCGTGCGTTCGGAAGGAAAAGATTATGTCGTGCAGGATGGCGATGTTGTGCTGTTCCGGTTCAATGTGTAAAAACAGAAAGGGAGGATCAAGATGCAGACAGCAGACATTGCATTTCCCAATATAGGAATTTATATATCAGAATTGCCGAAAGGATTTACGATCGGAGGATTTACGATCGCTTGTTACGGTATTATCATGGCGCTCAGTATGATGGCGGGACTTTGGATCGTATGCGTCCAGGCGAAGAGGACGGGGCAGAAGACAGAGACGTATCTTGATTTTGCTCTCTATGCGATCGTGTTTTCGTTGATCGGGGCCAGGCTTTATTATGTCGCTTTTAGCTGGGATTCTTATAAAAATGATCTTTGGCAGATCTTTAATACGCGGGGCGGCGGTATGGCGCTGTATGGAAGTGTCATTGCGGCGATCATTACGGCGGTCCTGTATTGCAAAATAAAGCATCAGGATTTCTTTTTGCTGGCGGATACGTCGGTGGCAGGACTGGTGCTAGGGCAGATCATCGGCCGGTACGGGAATTTTTTTAACAGGGAAGCCTTTGGGGAATATACGGATAATTTCTTTGCCATGCGCCTCCGGGTAGATCAGGTGAATCCGTCTAATATCACGGATATGATGAAAGAGCATATGCAGACGGCAGACGGGGTCAGCTACATACAGGTGCATCCGACCTTTTTGTATGAATCGCTTTGGAATGTGATCGTATTGGTGCTCATATTAGTACTGACAAAGAAAAAGAAGGTGAATGGGGAAATCTTTATCCTCTATATGGTAGGGTATGCGCTTGGGCGTGTGTGGATCGAGGGACTGCGGACAGATCAGCTTCAGATCGGGACGACGGGCATCGCCGTTTCGCAGGTTTTGGCAGGAGCGATCGCTGCCGTTGGCATCGCGGCGTGGATCATCGTTCGAATACGCCTGAGAAGGGCAGATCATGGACAAATAAACTCGGAAAAAACAGGAGCTGGCAAGGAAAAACCGGAACAAGATCCCTCGAAAACGAAGGAGATTTAGGATTGGCGAGAAAAACAGGAGAAGCAGGACGTAGTTTGATGTGCAGAATGCAGCACAGAGATCCGTATATCATTCAGGAGTGTTATGAGAGAAGAATTTTCAAGAAGTGCCTTACTTTTAGGTGAAAAGGCAGTAGAAATGCTCAGTCAGAAAACCGTTGCGGTGTTTGGTGTCGGCGGTGTGGGGGGATTTGTGGTCGAGGCGCTGGCGAGGAGCGGGGTGGGTGCATTGCACCTAGTGGATCATGATACGGTCAGCCTTTCCAATATCAATCGGCAGGTCGCTGCTCTCCATTCCACCGTGGGAAAACAAAAAACGGAGGTGTTGAAGGAGCGGGTACTTGACATAAACCCTCGGGTAGCTGTGTATGTCCACGATTGCTTTTTTCTACCAGAGAATGCAGACGAATTTGATTTTTCTTCTTATGATTATGTAGTAGATGCGGTGGACACAGTGACAGCAAAACTGGAACTTGTCATGCGGGCGCAGACTGCAGGAGTACCGGTCATTAGCTCTATGGGGGCGGGGAATAAACTGGATCCGACAGCGTTTGAGGTATCGGATATTTTTCAGACATCCGTGTGCCCGCTTGCGCGGGTCATGCGTCGGGAATTGAAAAAACGCGGCGTAGACCAATTAAAAGTAGTATATTCGAAAGAAAAGCCGGTAAAGGCGGCAGAGGGAGAAATCCATAATATGGACGGTTGTGTAAAAAAAAGCAGTGTTTTAGAAAGGAGGAGCGGCAGCGTGCCAGGGAGCGTGGCTTTTGTTCCATCGGTTGCTGGGTTGATCCTGGCGGGGGAAGTGATCCGGGATTTATGCAATGAGATTAAGGCCTGAACCTAGAGGACTAACCTGAATGTAAGCCATTCCTGCAAGTTGTTTAAAAACTGGCGGAGGCATCTAAGAAGATTTTTTACGATAAACCAATAAAAAAATATAAAGAAAAGAATTAAAAAAGTATAAACACCATATCTAGTGCTGGATGTGGTGTTTCTTTTATCTTCAGGCTACATGTGGTGTCTAAAAAAATATTTTTTTGTCGTAAAAACGTTCGTTTGGGTCAAAAGTATGGCAAAAAAAGCTTGCTTTTATCCCTAAAGTGGAGTAAAATCTAATTAAAAGTGGAGCAAAGTGGAGTGAAGTGGAACAAAGTGGAAGTTGGTGAAATCGTATGTTCATGGGTACCTATGATCACAGCATAGATACAAAAGGAAGGGTGATCGTCCCAGCAAAGTTCCGAGAAGCTTTGGGGGATTCTTTTGTCGTGACGCTTGGCCTGGACGGATGCTTGTTTGTGTACCCGAACGACGAATGGGAAGATTTCGTCAACCAGTTAAAAGAGCTTCCGGGAAGTAAGGAAGCCCGTAAATTACAGAGATACTTCATGGCAGGAGCTGCACCCTGCGATGTGGACAAGCAGGGACGGGTACTGATTCCGTCGAATCTGCGGGAAAAGGCGGGCCTGGAAAAGGACATCGTCTTTGTGGGCGTGATGAGTAAGATTGAGATTTGGAGCAGACAGCGATGGGATGAAAACGATGACTTTGACAATGTGGACGACATCGCGGAACACATGTCGGAACTCGGCCTGTCATACTGAGACGTTGTGACAGTATCGTTTTCAGGTTTGGGAACATAGAAATTGTGAGGCGGAATGAGAGAGAAAATGGAATTTAATCATGTATCAGTACTTTTAAATGAGTGCATGGAAGGTCTTTGCATCCGGCCTGACGGCATCTATGTGGATGGAACGCTGGGCGGTGCGGGACATGGGTACAACATATGCCGCAGGCTTTCCGAAGCGGGGAGGTTTATCGGTATTGATCAGGATGCTGCCGCGATCAGGGTTTCTATGGAACGGCTGAGTGAATTCGGGGATAAAGCTGTCATTGTAAAAAGTAATTATGTACATATGAAACAGGTTTTGGGTGATATGGGGATCGATCAGGTAGACGGGATCCTGCTTGATCTGGGCGTGTCCTCGTATCAGCTGGACACGCCGGAGAGAGGTTTTTCATATCAGGTGGATGCGCCGCTCGATATGAGGATGGATCAGGACCGGGTTATGACGGCAAAAGATATTGTCAATACGTACGAAGAGGAACGTCTTTACGAACTGATCAAATGGTACGGCGAGGAGCGTTATGCGAGGAACATCGCACGCCGTATCGTACAGAAACGACAGGAAACAGAAATCCGGACGACGGGAGAACTGGTGGAGATCATCCGGGATTCCATGCCGGCAAAAGCGAAAAACGGAAAAGGGCATCCGGCGAAACGAACCTTTCAGGCAATCCGCATTGAACTGAACCAGGAACTTTCCGTGCTGGAAGAATCGCTGGAAGATATGGTGTCTTTGTTAAGCGATGGCGGCCGGCTCTGCATCATAACGTTTCATTCACTGGAAGACCGGATCGTAAAAAATTTCTTCCGTAAAAAGGAACATCCATGTACGTGTCCGCCGGACTTTCCGGTATGCGTATGCGGGAAAATGCCCGAGGGGAAAGTCATCACAAGAAAGCCGATCCTTCCGGGAATAAACGAACAGTCTGAAAACAAACGTTCCAAAAGTGCGAAGTTACGCATTTTCGAAAAGAAGTGCTAAAAGGATATAGGAAAGAAGACGAAAGGGAATAGTTGTGCAAACGGATCTGCACAGGAATGGAGATTTCTATGGTAAAAGAGACAAGGTCAACGTCATACATATACGGGAATGCGGCGCGGAAACTGCAGGCAGAACCGGCGAGACGGATCGAACGGGAGCCGTCGGGCACTCCGCACAAAAGACCGAAACCGCATGTGAAACGGAGAGTGGACAAAGTTTCCGTCATGTTCATTGTCATCACATTTGCCATAGCGCTTACGGTGTGTTATAGTTATTTACGGCTGCAATTCCAAAGTACCTATATGAGCAAGCGGGTAGCGGCGCTCGAGAGTGAAGTATTGGAGATGGAGACCGAAAACTCAAATGAATGGCAGGCGCTGGAGGAAAATGTGGATTTGAACGAGATTTATAAAAAGGCGACGAAAGAACTGGGGATGAGAAGCGCAAAAAGCGATCAGATCTTTACATATGAGAGTAAGAAGAGTACACAGGTACGGCTTCATAATCAATAGGAAAAGAGGAATTTGAAATGGAAGTCCGCAGGAGAGTACGGGTACCGAGAAAAAGAAGAAGAAAGCGATTTACAAGAGGGATGACAAAGACCCTCTTTCTCTTTTTGGTCTTTGTTTTACTGCTGTTTGTAGCAATGGTCCTGAGAATCTATACGCTGAACCGGGATCACGGGGATGTGTACAAAAAACAGGTGTTTGCCCAGCAGTCGTATACAAACAAGGTGCTGAAATACCGCCGGGGGGCGATCAAAGACCGAAACGAGACGATTTTAGCTCAGAGTGTCAGAAGGTTCCAACTGGTACTGGAGCCGAGGACGATACTGGCAAAAGAGGATGTACATAAAGAAACAGTAACGCAGCTCGTACAGTATTTTCAGGCAAACGCACCCGAAATCGAACAGATCCTTACGGATAACCCAAAGTCGATGTTCCAATATGTCGAAGGGTACAGGGAACTGACGAAAGAGCAGGTTTCCGGATTCCAGAAATTGATGAAAGAGAATAAGGATGTACAGGGAGTGTGGTTTGAAGAAACGTTTCAGAGAATCTATCCGCTTGATTCGATCGCCTCAAACATCGTGGGGTTTACGTCATCTGAAAATGAGGGAACGTATGGGATCGAAGGAACGTATAACGAACAGTTAAATGGAAGGACCGGAAGGGAATACGGGTATTTTGATGCCAATATGAATTTCCAGAGGACGGTGAAAAAGGCGTCGAATGGCAACAGTGTCGTTCTTACGATTGATGCCAATGTACAGAGGGTGATTGAAAAACTGATAAAACAATACAATAAGGATGTGGGAACGAAGAATATCGCAGTCATGGTGATGAACCCGAACAATGGGGAAATTTTAGCTATGGCGTCCCAAAATTCGTACGATCTGAACAACCCGAGAGATCTGTCTTCCATGTACACGCAGGAGGAGATCGAAGGGATGGACGAGACGACAGCGACGCAGAATCTGATGGCGATGTGGTCGAACTTCTGTATTGCGTTTGCCTATGAACCGGGATCGACGTTTAAGCCGTTTACGGTGGCTGCGGCGCTTGATGAGGGCCAGGCAAAAGATTCGGACTATTATGAGTGTCCGGGCATGATGAATATCGCGGGTACGGACATCCGCTGTTCTGTGCGTTCCGGGCACGGGAACATTTCCCTGCAGAAGGGGGTCATGGAATCGTGTAACTGTGTGATGATGCAGATCAGTTCGAAGCTGGGGCGGGATCAGTTCAGCAAATACAATCACATTTTCGGGTTCGGTCAAAAGACGGGGATCGACCTGCCGGGAGAAGCAACCGGACAGATCCATGCGAGAGAGGATCTGAATCCGGTCGAGCTTGCCACCAGCAGTTTTGGTCAGACACAGTCAGTCACGATGATCCAGATGGCTGCCGGTTTTTCTTCTCTAGTTAATGGAGGGGATTATTATCAGCCCCATCTGGTAAAGGAAGTACAAAATGAGAACGGAGCCGTTGTCGAAAGCGTTACGCCGGTTGTCGTAAAAAAGACCGTGTCAGAAAATACGAGCCGCCTGCTGAGGAAATATCTGCTCGCTACGGTAGAGGAGGGAACAGCGGGCCCTGCAAAGGTCAAAGGATACAGTATCGGAGGAAAAACGGGGACGGCGCAGAAGCGGCCGGTCGAAGAAAAAAATTACATTCTGTCATTTATCGGATGTGTTCCGGCTGAGGATCCGCAGGCGGTTATTTATGTCATCATTGATGAGCCAAATGTGGAAGAACAGGCGCACAGCACGTATGCGACAGAATTTTCTTCAAAAATCATGAAGAAGATATTGCCATTTCTCGGTATATACCCGGAAACAAACTAATACATTAGTAGAGATATGAGTTTCTGGGGTGACATTATGCTAGTTGGGCACAAAACATACCAGCGTCAGAATCTGCTTTTGGTATTTTTTGTATTCTCCCTCATACTGATCATGATGATGGCCAGACTCGGGTATCTCATGATATACCGGGCGGATTACTACGGTGTGATGGCGAAGGAACTGCATGAGAGGGAGCGTGCGATCAAGGCGGAACGGGGAAAGATCCTGGACCGGAACGGAAACCTTTTGGCTGGAAATGTATCGGTATCCACGATCTCGGTCATACACAGCCAGATCGAGGATCCGGAAAAGGTGATCAGCATCCTTTCTTCGGAACTCGGCATTGAGGCAGACATCATTCGGAAAAAGGTGGAGAAGGTGTCTTCCCGTGAGAAAATAAAATCCAATGTCGAAAAAGAGATCTCGGATAAGATCCGCAGCTACCGGCTGGCCGGGGTGACAGTGGATGAAGATTATAAACGTTATTATGAATACGGATCCCTGGCATCTAAAGTACTTGGCTTTACTGGTGGTGATAATCAGGGGATCATCGGACTCGAAGTGTCCTACGAGAAATATCTGAAAGGGATCGACGGGTCGATCCTGACAATGACAACAGCGGGTGGGACGGAGATCAAAAACGGGGCGGAAGACCGCGTCGAGCCGGTGGCCGGATGGACGCTCACGACGAGCCTGGATCTAAACGTGATGAAATACGCAAACCAGGTCGCCTATACGCTGCTCGAGCAGAAACAGGCGAAAACGGTGGAGATCCTTATCATGAATCCGCAGAATGGTGAAATTTACGCGATGGTAAACGCGCCTGAATTTGACCTGAACAATCCGTATGAGTTAAATGGCGGTTCCGACGGACTTTCAGAAAAAGAAAAGATGGAGCGGCTGAATAACCAGTGGCGGAATCTGGCGGTGAGCGATACGTACGAGCCGGGGTCTACGTTTAAGGTCATAACGACGGCTGCGGCGCTCGAAAAAGGTGTTGTGACGATGAATGACAATTTTTCCTGTCCAGGTTATAAAATAGTGGAAGACAGGAGGATCCGCTGCCATAAAACGACAGGGCACGGCGCCCAGACTTTTTTGCAGGCCATTGGAAACTCGTGTAATCCCGTATTTATGGAAGTCGGGGCCAGAGTAGGCGTGGACGGGATGTTTGAGGAGATGAAGCGGTTTGGTGTTTTGGCGAAGACCGGTATCGACGTGCCGGGGGAGGCAGGGACGATCATGCACAAAAAGGAAAACGTAGGGGCGGTGGAGCTTGCTACGATGTCATTCGGCCAGTCGTTCCAGCTCTCTCCGATCCGGATGCTCACGACGGTGTCGTCGATCATCAACGGCGGCAAAAGCATTACGCCGCATTTTGGTGTAACGGCTGAGAGCAGCGACGGAACGGCGATGAAGAAGTTTTCTTATGGAGACGGTTCTACCATATTAAGCGAGGAGAAGTCGAAGCAGATCTGTGAGGCGCTCGGAAAGGTAGTGACGGACGGAGGCGGAAAAAAGGCGGCGGTAGACGGATATGTCGTCGGCGCGAAGACCGGAACGAGCCAGAAGCTGCCGCGCGGCAACGGCAAGTATATCGCTTCCTGTATCGGGTTTGCGCCCGTCGATCATCCGGAGGTGATCGCGATGGTCCGGATCGACGAGCCGCAGGGTCTCTATTATGGCGGTACGATAGCGGCGCCAGCCATATCCTCGATCTATACAAACATTCTTCCTTATCTTTTGGAAGATTAACTTGCGGTGGAAGCCGTAATGGAGTACAATGAGTAGTAAATGGTCGTTAGATAAAAATAAGATAAAATGAGGTGCTAAGTGTGAAGTTAGATTTAAGTGTATTTATGCCGGTAATCATATCGTTTGGGATCAGCGTGGTTCTTTGCCCGGTCATCATACCGTTTCTGCGCAAACTGAAGTTTGGGCAGTACGTGAGGGATGATGGGCCGGAATCGCATTTGAAAAAGGCGGGAACGCCGACGATGGGCGGACTTGTCATATTGGTGTCCATTCTCCTTACATCTCTGATCTATGTAAGAAGGTATCCGGATATTATCCCTGTACTCTTTATGACGCTCGGTTTTGGGATCATAGGATTTTTGGATGATTACATCAAGGTGGTGATGAAGCGTTCCCTCGGACTCCGTCCGATGCAGAAAATGCTGGGACAGTTTATCGTGACCGCGATTTTTGTGTATTATTATTTTCATGTGGCAAAACTGGATGCGTCGATCCTGATCCCATTTATGGGCGGACAGATGTTTGTAATGCCAGACTGGCTTTTTGTCGTGTTTGTATTCATCGTCGTTTTGGGTACGGTGAACGGCGTGAACTTTACCGATGGACTTGACGGCCTGGCTTCCGGTGTGACTGCGATCGTGGGGACGTTCTTTACGATGGCAGCGCTGGCGCTGAATGCGGATATGACTCCGATCACAGGGGCTGTCGTGGGAGGCGTTTTGGGATTTCTGCTCTTTAACACGTATCCGGCCCGCGTGTTCATGGGAGACACTGGTTCCCTTGCACTTGGAGGGTTTGTGGCATCGATTGCCCTCATGCTCCACATGCCTCTTTTTATCGTGATCGTTGGACTTATATATTTGGTAGAAGTACTTTCTGTTATACTGCAGGTAGGTTATTTTAAACTGACACACGGAAAACGGATATTTAAGATGGCTCCGATCCACCATCATTTTGAACTCTGCGGTTTTTCGGAGACGCAGGTAGTAGCCGCGTTCAGTATTTTGACGGCGATCTTGTGCCTTGTGGGATTGATGGGGTTTTAAAAAACGTGGTATGTTCATGGATCGGCAGAATAGAAAGATTTGGGTAGTAACGGAGCTGTTGCCTGCCCGGAAATGAGGAAAAAATGGTATTAAAGGATAAAAAGGTATTGGTAGTCGGACTGGGAAAGAGCGGGATGGCTGCTTACGAACTACTCAGGCAGATCGGGGCGGATGTGAGCCTGTATGACGGAAATCCGGATGTGGAAGTTGGGGAGATCGACGTTCCGGTTTATCGGGAGACTTACCCCGAAGGCGAGTTTGCATTGTTAGACTGCGCCGTTTTTAGTCCGGGTGTGCCGCTCGACATTCCGCTGGCGGCGTTTTTGAAAAACAGCGGCGTGCCAGTGATCGGAGAGATCGAACTCGCGTACCAGATGGAACAAGGGCGCGTGATCGGGATTACTGGAACGAACGGCAAAACGACGACGACAACTCTCGTAGGAGAGATCATGAACGCCTATTACGAAAATACGTTTGTCGTGGGAAATATAGGGAATCCTTATACGCTTGAGGCATCGAAGACATCGCCCGATTCGGTCACGGTTGCCGAGATCAGCAGTTTCCAGCTGGAGACGATCGATACGTTTGCGCCCGATGTGAGTGCGGTGCTCAATATCACGCCAGATCATCTGAACCGGCATAAAACGATGGAACATTATATTGACACGAAAATGAATATTACGAAAAATCAGGGCGGCGATAAGTTGTGCGTGCTGAATTATGAGGATGAGGTTCTCCGTGAACGGGCGGCGGTGCTGCCGTGCCGGGTCGCTTTTTTCAGCAGCCGGAGAAAACCGGTTCCGGTCATGCCGCCGGACGGGCAGCCGTGTTTGGATCTGTATCAGACGGAGGAAGGGGATATTGTGTGCGCTGAGTCTGGGCGCGTACTTTTGAACCAGAGTCAAACCCGTCTGCCGGGCAGCCACAACGCGGAAAATATCATGGCGGCTCTGATCATCGCGCGGGAAATGGGTGTTCCTGAGGAACTGGCGATCCGGACCGTGCGGAAATTCCGTCCGGTAGAACACCGGGTGGAGTTCGTGGAAACCGTTTCTGGTGTCGATTATTACAATGATTCAAAGGGCACGAATCCCGATGCGGCGATCAAGGGGATCCAGTCGATGGATCGTCCGACTGTGCTCATCGGCGGCGGTTATGATAAAGGCGGCGATTTTTCCGACTGGATCCGGAGTTTTGATGGTAAAGTAAAGAAACTGCTCCTTCTCGGGGAAACGAAACACCGGATCGCGAAAGAGGCAGAGGAGTGCGGCTTTTCCCAGTATGAGATCGTGGAAACGCTGGAAGAGGCAGTGGCAGCCGCCCATGAACTAGCAGCGGAGGGCGATGCGGTGCTTCTTTCGCCCGCATGTGCTAGCTGGGATATGTTTCAATCTTATGAACAGCGTGGCGATCGGTTTAAAGAACTGGTTCGCGAATTAAAATAAGAAGTTCTTGAGTAGCAGAAATGGAGGTTGACATGGGAAGGAAGGGGCAGAAACGAACAGCATATCGGGAAGAGAGTACGTTTGATTACAGCCTTTTGCTGATCACCCTTTGTCTGGTAGGGTTTGGGTTGCTCATGATCTACAGTTCAAGTTCTTATACATCGCAGATCAAACATGGGGATGCCGCTTATTTTCTAAAAAAACAGCTTGTTGGCGTGATTGCCGGCATTGCTGCCATGCTTGTGGTGATGAATATCAATTACCGGGCTTTTTTGAAAAAAATCCCGGGCCTCCGTCTTCGTTTTGTAACCGTCATTTACTTTTCGGCCGCCGTTCTTCAGACCATTGTTATTTTTGTCGGCAAGGAATTAAATGGCGCCAGACGATGGCTGTATATCGGGCCTCTCTCCATCCAGCCCTCGGAGATCACGAAAATTGCCGTCATACTCATCACGGCTTACTTCATTCAGATGACGCCGAAGGAGATGGGAAAACTCCGCGGGGTCGTCCGGGTCTTTATCCCAGTCGGGCTTCTTCTCGGGTTGGTAGCGCTTGAAAACATGAGTACGGCGATCGTTATATTTATCATTGCTTTTGGGATGTGCGCCGTAGCGGCGAGGAGCAAGTGGATCTATTTGTGGATTCTGTGTCTCGGGGTCGCTGGTTTCGCAATGCTCATATTTTTCGGAGAGGGATTCCGTGCCGAGAGGTTTGAGATCTGGCGGGATGTGGAACATCACGAAAAAGGATTCCAGATCTTACAGGGGTTGTATGCGATCGCATCCGGCGGCGTATTTGGCACCGGCCTGGGCGAGAGTATGCAGAAACTCGGATTCATTCCCGAACCTCATAATGACATGATATTCTCGATCATATGTGAGGAACTCGGCATGGTGGGCGCCGGGATCGTCATTCTTATGTTCATCCTCCTGCTCTGGCGGATTTATAATACGGCGGTCACGTCCCCGGATCTGTTCAGCGGGCTGATCTGCACCGGGGTCATGATCCACATTGCCACGCAGGTCGTGATGAATATCGCGGTGGTGACGAACTCCATGCCGTCTACCGGTATCCCGATGCCGTTTATCAGTTACGGCGGTACGAGTATTTCCATTCTCCTCGCAGAGATGGGCCTGGTACTCGGCATCTCCAAAAAAAGAACAAAGACATGATGCCAAAATCCCTTGATTGCATAATTTAGTAGTATTATATGATTATGTAATGGGGGATTGTAGTGGTTATTGAAGTGGAAGGCGGCAGCAAGGCTGCCGGCGAATTGACCATACAGGGAGCAAAAAACGCTGTTCTTCCGATGATAGCGGCAACGGTACTTTGCAGAGAAAGCGTCGTTTTGGAAGGCTGTCCAAAGATTCGTGACGTCGATGCCATGACATCGATCCTAGAAGAGATCGGAGCAGACGTGACATGGGACGGCGGCCGGCTGGTCATACATGCCGCATCTGCGGACAGGTGTGAGATTAGTGGGAAAGCGGCAGGAGAAGTCAGGGCTTCGGTACTGTTTCTTGGAAGTATGCTTGGCCGGAACCAGGAGGGAGGCATCTGCCTGCCGGGAGGGTGTTCGATCGGGGCCAGGCCGGTGGATTACCATGTGGCAGCGTTTGAGAAACTCGGTGCGTCCGTAGTGCAGAAAGATGGAAAAATCTGCTGTGCGGTGGAGCGGGCTGGGGAAGAGGTCGTGGAACTGCCATATCCGAGTGTGGGCGCGACGGAAAATGTCATTTTGTTTTCGGTGCTCCGGGGTGGCCGTACCGAGCTGCGCAATGCGGCAAAGGAGCCGGAGATCGTGGAACTGTGCTGCTTTTTGAGGAGCATGGGGGCTCGTCTGTCCGGCGAGGGGAGCAGCACGATTTTGATCTGTGGCGTAAAACAGCTTCATGGGACGACATACCGATTAAAATCCGATCGGATCGTGTTTCTGACCTATGCTGCTATGGCGGCGGCAACAGGCGGGGAGGCCGTGTTTCATGTGTATGGCGATACGTTTCGGCGGGAAAGGGGATATTTGGAACAGGCGGGGTGTCTGGTGGAATACATACCGGATGAGGATCGTTTCCAGTCGTGCCGCATCGAAGTTTCAGGTAAAAATGGGATACGGGCAGTCCCATATATCCGAACGGGCCCATATCCTGAATTTCCGACCGACGCGCAGTCTTTATTCCTTGCGCTCTTATCGAAATCATATGGCGAGAGTATAATAGAAGAAAGTGTATTTGAAAATCGGTTTTTAGTCGCTTCCCAGCTCCGGAAGATGGGGGCTGATATTGAAGTGGCGGAACAGCGAGCCTGTGTCCGCGGGGTTTCGCGGCTGCACGGTGAGACGGTATGCGCGACAGATCTCCGGAGCGGGGCTGCGCTTTTAGTGGCGGCGGCGACGGCGGAAGGAACGACCCATATTCTGGACTCCGATCTGATCCTGCGCGGATATGAGAGGCCGGTTGAGAAGATGAAAGAACTTGGCATCCATGCCAAGATGTGAGAGGTGTGAAGTCTTATTGAACTCGGATAAAACGGGAAGGTAAGATGGCGGCGGCACCTATGATAAAGGAGGAAAGGAAGATCAGATGATGAAAAATGTTCCTTGGCGGATCGTAGTCCCGGCCGGAGTGGTTTGCTTACTTGTGCTCTGCCTGTTTTTGTTCCGAGTGACATCCGTAACAGTGGAGGGAAATACGTTTTATCCGGAAGACGTGGTGGCTTCTGACGTATGCGGTTCCTTTTTTGATAAAAATACGATCAGTTCTTTTATCAAAAATCATCTGGGATTTACGGATGTTCCGCCTTATGTAAGGGAGTGCGAGATCACGTATCCGGGCATACATGAGGTTCACGTTAAGCTCTATGAAAAGAAGATCATAGCAGGCGTTGCTTATATGAACCAGTATATCTATTTTGATAAAGATGGCACGGTACTGAAAAGTACAAATGAAGAAATGGCGGATATACCGTTATTTCAGACGAAAAAAATGACGACGTTTACTCTCTACGAAAAGATTGAGATGGAGGACGGAGGCCTTTTAGGACAGATCCTGAATCTTGCCAATTTATTCCAGCACTATGAGGTCGTTTGGGACAAGGTTGTGTTTAATGAGGCGAATGCCGCCTATCTGTATGCCGGAAATATCAAAGTCAATTTAGGGAAGAAAGAGAGCTATGATGAACAGGTTTCGGCACTTTCCAGTGTTCTTGATACGGCGCGGGAACAGAATTTTTCGGGTGAGATCGATATGACCAATTATCGTGTCAAAGGAGACATCATTTTTCACAGAACGGAGACGAACTGAAAAAAATTTATTTTGTACTTGATTATTTCCATAAAAAACTATATTATATATTATATATGCTTGTGATTTATATGATCATTCAGATTGTTAGATTCTTTTCTTATAAATAAAAGGAGGAACTGTAGTGTTAGAAATTATGAACAATGAGGCAGAATCCACCGCTAAGATTGTTGTGATCGGAGTCGGGGGAGCTGGGAACAATGCTGTGAATCGAATGATAGACGAAGGGATCAAAGGGGTCGAGTTTGTCTGCGTAAATACGGACAAGCAGCACCTCCGCAGCTGTAAGGCTCCGCTGAGTATGCAGATCGGCGAAAAGCTGACGAAGGGTCTCGGCGCCGGAGCGAAGCCGGAAGTCGGGGAAAAGGCAGCGGAAGAGAGCCGGGAAGAACTTACGGAAGTGATCAAAGGCTGTGACATGGTATTTGTCACATGCGGTATGGGCGGGGGAACCGGGACGGGTGCCGCTCCGGTCGTGGCTCAGATTGCTAAGGATATGGGGATATTAACGGTAGGGGTTGTGACAAAGCCGTTTAAGTTTGAGGGAAAACAGCGTATGACGAATGCGCTTGGTGGAATTGACAAATTAAAGCAGCATGTGGACACGCTCATTGTCGTTCCCAATGATAAACTGCTTGAGATCAGCGATAAGAGAACGTCTATGGCAGAAGCGTTCTGCATGGCGGATCAGGTGTTGCAGCAGGGTGTACAGGGGATCACCGATCTGATCAATATGCCGGCGCTGATCAATCTCGATTTTGCCGATGTGGTGACGGTCATGCAGGACAAAGGGATCGCACATATCGGTGTCGGAAGCGGCAAAGGCGAGTCGAAGTGTTTGGACGCGGTTCAGGCGGCGATCACGAGTCCGCTGCTTGAGACGAGTATCGACGGCGCTTCCCATGTGATCATAAATGTATCTGGAGATATTGCTCTGCTCGAAGCAAACGAGGCAGCTACATATGTGCAGGAAATGGCCGGCGACGATGCCAATATCATCTTCGGTGCAAAAGTGGATGAAGAACATTCGGATACGGTGATGGTCACCGTTATAGCGACGGGGTTGGAAGAAAAAGGAGACTCTGCCTTTGGAAATTCGTTTGGCGCCAAGACTAGCAGCATATTTGGAAATCCCGCGATGGCGGCTAATACGCCGATGAGAAAGCCGAGCTTTTTGTCCGGCATGGGAAATCAGTCCCGCGGGCAGGCGCAGGTGGTACAGAAACAGCCAGCTGCAGAAGAGATGCCGGTTGTGACAAGGTCGCTCAACGTGACCAGGTCAGCAGCAACGGCAGAAAATCAGGAAGTTCAGGAAGGAATTAAGATTCCGCCATTTCTTCAGAAAAATAGAAAATAGGAGGACTAGGAAATGTCTACAGTAGTAAAAACAATGTTCGAGGTATTATATATTGTTATTTGTATTGCCATCATCGTGATCGTACTGATGCAGGAGGGCAAAAACTCCGGACTTGGAGCAATGACCGGTGCGGCAGACACTTACTGGAGCAAGAACAAAGGAAGATCGACCGAGGGAAATCTCGTGAAGATCACGACGGTGCTCGGCGTTTTGTTCATGATTCTTTCTCTTGTGCTTTGCAAGTATATGGTATAATTGTCCGATATTTGATAAAAGACGGAACGGTAAGGAATAATAACCTCTGAAGAGCGTTTGTAAGCGAAGCTTTCAGAGGTTTTCTTTTTGCCGGATAAAAAAATTGTGCGCGATGCACAGAAACAGGAAATGAGGATTAAGATGAAGAGCAGAAAAGACATAATATATGAACTGATCGGCGATGATCGGTGTAAAGCGATGAAACGGAGGGAAATGGCCGTTTTCCTGCGGATCCCGAAAGGGGAGAGGCAGGAACTGTATGATATTTTAGATGAACTCTGTGCGGAGGGGAAGGCCGTGACAGACAAGCGAGGCCGGTACCGTCTGCCAGAGGAACATGTCAATGTGGGCGTGTTTATGGCTACGACGCGCGGATTTGGATTTGTGAGGATCGAAGGGCAGGACGATGACGTGTTCATTCCTGAACCATACTGTGGCAGCGCCTACGATGGCGACCTTGTAAAAGTACAGGTCTACAGGGAGAGCGGCGGCCGCGGTAAACGGCGGGAAGGAAAGATCACCGAAGTTGTGCAGAGGGCGAATCAAACGGTTGTCGGCACCTTTATGAGAAATGACACGTTTGGTTTTGTCGTGGTAGACCGGGAAAAGTTTACGAGCGATGTCTATATCCCGAAATCAAAGACAATGGGCGCCGTCAATGGCCATAAAGTCGTGGTGGAGATCGAAGATTTTGGTGATGGCACGAAAAATCCCGAGGGAAAGGTGATCGAGATTCTTGGTCATGCAAATGATCCAGGTGTGGATATTTTATCCATTGTCCGGGCTTTCGGCCTGCCGGAGGAATTCCCGGATGAAGTGATGCGGCAGACGGAGAAGATCCCGTCGGCCGTGTCCCCGGATGAGATGGCTGGAAGGATGGATTTCAGGAACTTCCAGACCGTGACGATCGACGGTGAGGACGCGAAAGATCTAGACGATGCGATCACGCTTTCGAAAACGGACGAGGGCGGGTTTGAACTCGGTGTGCATATCGCGGATGTGAGCCAGTATGTGATCGAGGGGTCGCCCCTGGACCAGGAGGCGCTCAGGAGGGGGACGAGCGTCTATCTGGCAGACCGGGTCATTCCGATGCTCCCGCATAAGCTCTCCAATGGCATCTGTTCCCTCAATGAGGGGGAAGACCGACTGGCGCTGAGCTGTCTGATCTCATATGACGCAAAAGGGAAGATACGGAGTACGCGCATCGGGGAGTCGGTAGTCCGTGTGGACCGCCGTATGAGCTATACCGATGTCAATGCGGTTGTCTCACTTCACGACGCGGATACGAGAGCGTGCTACCACGATTTTGTGCCGATGTTCGAACAGATGAAAGAACTGGCGTCAATACTGCGCAAGAACCGAAAAAAACAGGGTTCGATCGATTTTGATTTTCCGGAGTGTAAGATCAAGCTGGACGAGCAGGGGCATCCAGTGGATATCGTACCGTATGACCGGAATACGGCGACAAAGATCATCGAGGAATTTATGCTGGCGGCGAATAAGGTTGTGGCGGAGGATTATTTTTGGCAGGAAATCCCATTCTTATACCGCACGCACGATTACCCGGATCTCGAAAAGGTGAAAGAGCTGGCGGCTCTTGCCAGAAATTTTTCCCACACGTTAAAGATCGGGACGGATGAAGTGCATCCGAGGGAGATCCAAAAGCTGATCGAGAGTATCGAGGGGACCGAAGAGGAGATCTTTCTCAGCCGCCTGACGCTGCGCGCGATGAAGAGGGCGAAGTATTCCACGGAAAATGACGGTCATTTTGGATTGGCAACAAAGTACTACTGCCATTTCACCTCTCCGATCCGCCGATATCCGGATCTTCAGATCCATCGCATCATCAAAGAAGGCATGCGGGGCGGCATCCGTCCGAAGCGTCTGGAGCACTATGAGAAGATCCTCGGGCAGGTGGCGAACGCGAGCAGCGATCTCGAGCGCCGGGCAGATGAGGCGGAACGAGAAGTCGATAAGCTGAAAAAGACGGAATATATGTGCTCAAAACTGGGCGAGGAATACGAGGGCGTCGTCAGCGGTGTGACGGGCTGGGGCATCTATGTAGAGCTTCCGAATACGGTAGAGGGCATGGTGCGGCTTGTCGACCTGGAAGATGACAGGTACGAGTATGACAGTGAGAATTACCGCGTCGTGGGAAGAAGCGGCGGAAAGGAGTACCGACTTGGACAGAAAGTTACAGTTCAGGTGGCAGGCGCCGATCCGTTATCCCGCACGATTGATTTTGTGATACCACAGCAAGGAGGCAGTAAGTAAGAGATGGGGAAAGATAGTATACGCCTTGTCGCAAATAATAAAAAGGCATGGCATGATTATTTTATAGAGGATAAGTACGAGGCCGGCATAGAACTTCATGGAACGGAGGTAAAGTCGATCCGTATGGGCCATTGCAGCATCAAAGAAGCGTTTATCCGCGTGGAACGCGGGGAAGTGTTTATTTACGGGATGCACGTAAGTCCATACGAGAAGGGCAATATGTTCAATAAAGACCCCCTTCGGGTGCGAAAGCTTCTCCTTCACCGCAGTGAGATCCGGAAACTGGTGGGCAAGATGGCGCAAAAAGGATATACGCTCGTCCCGCTCCAGGTCTATTTCAAAGGCAGCCATATCAAAGTGGAAATTGCGCTCGCCAAAGGAAAAAAACTGTATGACAAGCGAGAGGATATTGCGAAAAAGGATCAGCGCCGGGCGGCGGAACGTGATTTTAAAGTTAAAAATTTGTAATCTTTTTTAAGCTTTTTTAATAATTCTGTAATAAAGTTAACAAAATTGAATATACTCTATTATAAGCCAGTTAGGTGAAACGTACAACAGTTCCGTCGAAAGACAACCTGCATGGTCAGATGTCAGGCTATGGCGGAACGGTTTGGAAGCGAGGCAGAGTATATGAGAAAGATCAGAATGATTACCACAGTATTGTACATGGTATTTGCAGTGGAAATAGTAAGCGCCTGGGAGAAAAAGCCAAATGCGATCGAGGCGGCTGCTTTTACGCAGACGATCGTGTACGGCGAGGTGGAAGGTGAAAACCAGCTTGCCCTACAGGAACTGGAAGCGCGGGCCGAATATGCGAAGATGAAAACGCTGGAGCGGGAGAGGTGCAATGAGTACTGCGCCCTGGAGAACCATCTGGAAGAAGAAGAACATGAACTTTCGTGGAAAAGAGAGCAGAGAAGGAAAGCGAGGGAGCAGAAAAAGCGCAGGGAAGAACGGGCCATACTCGAGCGGATCGTCGAGGCGGAAGCCGGAGATCAGGATCTCAAGGGCCGCATCCTCGTGGCGAATGTGATCATGAACCGGGTGAAATCGAGTCATTTTCCAGATTCCGTACGAGGCGTTGTATTTGCACACCGCCAGTTTTCTCCGATCGCGAACGGAAGCTATTACCGCGTGACGGTGTCGGAAAAGACAAAAAAAGCCGTGCAGAAGGCGGTAAAAGGAATCGATTACTCGAAGGGCGCGCTGTATTTCATGTGCCGCAGCGCCTCCACGCCGTCCAATGTGGCGTGGTTTGACCGGGCGCTGACGAAAGTGAAGGAATACGGGTGCCACGAATTTTTTAAGTAAGGTCTTTCCAAAGGGAACACAAAAAAAGAACAGCCTGTGCCAGTCTCGATCGGGGATTTCGGTGCAGGCCTTTCTTTTTCTTTGACAACGATCGCCGTGTGTGGTAAAATCTAAACGGATCTATACGTAATATTGCTACTTTAAAATTTGTAAAAGGAATGCCATGGGTACGCAGGAGGTATGAAAAAATGAAGCGGTTGAAAGCAAGGAAGCTACTGGCATGGCTGTTAAGTATTTCGATGATCGCAAGTGCGATGCTCAGCGGGAGTGCGCCATATGCAAATGCAGCAGATGATTCGGATAAAGAGACCAGTCATTATGCTAGGACGATCAATTTGGGAACGAAGGGGATTTCACGTCCGATCGTGCCAACGGGATCGGGGCAGGAGTGGCGTGGTGATCATGTGTGGTTTGGCCTTGGTGGCGGGGTTACTCTCCATAACCGTGTTTTGGATCCGTCTACCACAGAATTTGGTACAGATGAAAGTATGATGCTCTTAGAAAATTCGTATGTGTTAGAGGATAAGAAACTGCATTCAGAAGGTTTGGCAGACTGGGAAGAGGCAAGTACATACCTGAACGGCGAGTTTATGGATATCCACTTTAGTGCTGGAGAGAAAAAAGCGATAGCAAAAAGTTCAAAGACTAAAGTGTCAGATCAGGACGGAAAAGGGTATTCGGGATTGCGTTTTGTGCCATTTTCAGATGTATCGATCTTTCTTTTGGATGCCAAAGAGGTGACAAGACCTTCGTATGGATACAACGATAACAAAAATAACAAAGCCGTTTCCCGGATAAAAAAGGAGAATGGACAGCCAGCATCCTGGTGGCTGCGTTCGGAATGTAATGTCGAGTATGTGGATAGTAGCGGAATGAACTGTTTTCAGGGCGGCGTTGTCGGGGAGGATGGTAGTATTTTCTGTATCGCTGATCATCCAGAGGAGGAAGATTATACGCAGGGGATCAGTCCGGCTTATAACGTGAAAACATCTGCGGTTGTTTTTACATCAATGTTTTCTGAGGCAGAAGCAGGAGAAAACGATACATTATTTGGTAAATCATTTGGCATCATATCCGGTGACAAGACGCTTTCGGAAGTGACGGACTATGACACGGTAGATAATATTGGACATAATTGGAAGCTTACGCTTAAGAGTGAGGATGCAGCGCCCCAAATTACTGATATCAAGCGCATTCAGAATAAGCTTACGTTTGATTACAGTGGTGTGAGGACAGGTGATAGACAGACGTTGTCTGCGATCATTACGTCTGGTGAGGGAGACGGGGAGATCATTCTCCGTTATGGTACATTGGCAGAAACCGATAAAGCGGGCAGTCAGAGCGGTACGGTGACATTTACCCTGCCCGCCGGATTTGATGCAAAAAAGCATAAGCTGAAAGTATTTTCCGAGCAGAGGAATGGAGCAGCAACGACAGATTATGCCGGGGATATGGCAGTCGTGGATGTGCCAGATGGGCCAGTGGTGACAGAGCCGCCAGTGGTTACGGGTACCCCGACACCAGTACCGACCGTGACACCGGTTGTAAAGCCAGCGGAGACAGACAAGCCGGAACCGACAGAAACACCAGCCCAGACGCTGAAGCCGACTAAGCGGCCGGATGTGGAAACGGATGTTGTAACGACGGCTAAACCTACGCAAACACCAGAAGGAACGGGGAAACCGACGTCGGAACCGACAGAGAAGCCGACGCAGGAACCGAAAGAGACGGAACAGCCAGTAGAGACCGGTACACCTGTTCCGAATACGGAGAAACCGACGGAGAAACCGGAAAAAACCGAACAGCCATCAGAGGAGCCGACAGATAAGCCGGAAGAGACAGATAAGCCGGATACGACAGCAGAGCCGACGCAACAGCCGGAGGTGAGCAAATCTCCAGCGCCGCAAAGTGCGACCGCGACGCCGCCGGCGAAAGTGATTGAGGATCCTGACCTCGATGAAGAAGAGGAGAGCGGGTCGGAACGGACCAAGACCGGCACAACTTCTGGAACAAAGGATCAGGAACCGAAGACAGGGGAAGGATCGAAGGTAGAAATGTACGCCACGATAGCCATGGTGGCGGGATTATCCTATCTGCTCCTATATTTCACAGACGAAGAGCGCGGAATGACAGAAGAGCGGAAAAAGGAACTTGTTTCCAGACTCGTTCGCTGGGCGAAAAAGGGAGGGCGCTTCCGAAATATGCTGGCAGCGGCGGCGATCGTATTACTTTTGGTATATTATCACGCGATTGGCAAGCGTTCTTTACTCGAAAAAAATGTTTGTCAGGATGAAACGTGATATGGCGTATTTTACGGCAGGGATCAAGTTTGTGTATGCACGCATAAACTTGAGTGATATATAATAAACGTGTGCGGATGGAGGAAAATATGATGGAATTACGATATAAAAGTACGAGAAGCGACGCTGACCCGATCAGCGCTTCTCAGGCAATCTTAAAGGGACTGGCTGACGATGGCGGCCTGTTTGTGCCGGAGTCGATCCCGGCGCTGGATGTGGAACTGGAAGCACTGTCCGGACTCTCTTATAAGGAAACGGCATATGAAGTGATGAAGCTCTTTTTGACCGACTTTACAAAAGAGGAACTTCAGTCTTGTATTGACGGTGCCTACGATGGCACGTTTGATGTGGACGAGATCGTGCCTTTGGTAAAAAAGGATGGTGCTTATTATCTGGAACTGTTTCACGGGAGGACGATCGCGTTTAAAGATATGGCGCTCTCGATCCTGCCGTACCTGATGACGACCGCTGCCAAAAAGAATGGCGTGAAACATGAGATCGTTATTTTAACAGCGACATCCGGGGATACGGGAAAGGCGGCGCTGGCTGGCTTCGCTGATGTGCCGGGAACGAGTATTATCGTTTTTTATCCGAAGAACGGCGTGAGTCCGATCCAGGAAAAACAGATGGTCACGCAGAAAGGGAAAAACACGCACGTCGTCGGGATCCAGGGCAACTTTGACGACGCCCAGACGGGGGTCAAGGCCATGTTCCATTCGCAGGAGCTCGCGCAGGAAATGGATCAGGCCGGGTATCAGTTCTCGTCGGCCAATTCAATCAATATCGGAAGGCTCGTACCGCAGATCGTCTATTATGTGTATGCGTACGGACGCCTGCTCCGGGAGGGGGAGATCTCGTGCGGGGAGAAGATCCATGTAGTCGTTCCCACGGGAAATTTTGGCAATATCCTGGCAGCTTATTATGCAAAAAATATGGGCCTGCCGATCGAGACGCTGTTCTGCGCGTCAAATGAAAACAAAGTGCTGTTTGACTTTTTCCAGACGGGCACTTATGACAGGAAGCGTGAGTTTATCCTAACGTCATCGCCATCGATGGATATTTTGATCTCCAGCAATCTGGAACGGCTCATCTATCAGATCACGGGTGAGGACGCAGCAATGACGAGAGAATTGATGGAGGCGCTCGCCGCGGGCGGAGAGTACCGGATCACCGACGAGATGCAGGCGCGCCTGCACGATTTTATCGGCGGTTACGCGACGGAGGACGAGACGCGCGCAGCCATTCGTGCTATGTATGAGCGCACCGGATATGTGATGGATACCCATACAGCCGTTGCGAGCCATGTCTATTATGACAAGGCGCAAAAGACAGGTTATAAGACGGTGATCGCCTCGACGGCAAGTCCGTATAAATTTACGAGAAGCGTCATGAATGCGCTGGGGGAAGACGGCGACGGTGTGAGCGACCTTGCGCTGGCTGACCAGCTGGAAAAGTTGTCGGGTGTCGCTATTCCGAAGGCGATTGAGGAAATCCGTTCGGCGGATGTCCTGCACGATACGATTTGTGACCGGACAGAGATGGAGAAGACCGTGAGGGAGATTTTAGGTCTTCCAGCACAGAAAAGATAAGGGTTTCTATATGTAAATGATGTTGGGGTCAAAAGGTGTTTTGCCCCCAACTGATGCCTCGGATTGCTCCGTTGTTTCACAACTCCCGCAATCCTTCAAACATTCGAAATCCGCTGATTTACTGCGTAAATCGCTTCTTTCTCATGTTTGGCGGGTCCCAAGTTCAAATGCCTTATCATGTAAACCTGAATGGCATTTTGACCTTTTGACCCTGGCATCGTGTAAATGGAGGTTCAGATGAAGTTTCGTCCATGTATTGATATACACAATGGAAAGGTGAAGCAGATCGTGGGAGGCAGCCTGATCGACGACGGGGATCAGGCGGAGGAAAATTTTGTTTCCGATATGGAGGCATCTGATTTTGCCAAATTATACCGCGAGAAAGGACTCCGCGGCGGTCATGTCATTTTACTGAATGCGAAAGACAGCGAGTATTATACAGAAGACCTTCGCCAGGCAGAAGCCGCGCTGGGGGCATACCCCGGCGGACTTCAGGCCGGCGGCGGGATTACCTGTGATAATGCCCGCTTCTTTTTAGAGGCCGGAGCCAGTCATGTGATCATTACGTCTTATGTATTTGCAGACGGCAGGATCCGTTTTGACCGCTTGGAAAAACTGCGCCGGCTCGTGGGAAAGGAACATATCGTCCTAGATCTGAGTTGTCGCAAAAAACAAGACAGGTATTATATTGTAACGGATCGCTGGCAGAAATTTACAGAGCAGACGCTGGATGAGGAATTGATGAATTGTTTATCTTCTTATTGCGATGAATTTCTCGTACACGGTGTCAGTGTAGAGGGGACAGGCAGCGGGATTGATGCGGAGCTGGTCGGGATCCTTGCCGGGCAGGAGGAGATTCCGGTTACGTATGCGGGCGGCATCGGCAGTTATGCTGATTTGGAATTATTGCGAGAAATATCTGGAGGGAGGATGAACTATACCGT
The DNA here is from genome assembly GCA_910589665.1 of uncultured Eubacterium sp. GTDB lineage: Bacteria > Bacillota > Clostridia > Lachnospirales > Lachnospiraceae > Eubacterium_F. Next base: position 25,899 of record CAJUTR010000001.1, read on the forward strand.
CGGAAGTGCGCTGGATCTGTTTGGAGGTTCGTTGGAATTCGACAAAATTGTTACAAAATACAATGATTAAATGAAATAATATGATACAAATATGATTCAAAATATAACGAAAAATAGGCGTTTGCGTGGCAGACGTTTATTTTTTTGAAAAAAATACTTGATTTCTTCAAAAGTTATGTTATAATTATTACATAATTGTTACAAAACGTAACAAAAATTATTACGCAAAAATGCGCAAGTGGAGGGAACAATGAGTACTAAAAAGTGGCTACAGTTGATTTTTACATTGGTGTTTCTGTTGGTTGTGAGTGTGGCAGCGAGAGGGACATCGTCAGAGGCGGCAAAGAGACCATATACGGATAAGGATTTGAAATACATGGCGGCCATCATTTACTGCGAGGCAGGAAATCAGTCGTACGCCGGGAAAATGGGAGTTGGATGCGTTGTGATGAACCGGGTGAAATCTTCCCGTTTTCCGAACACCGTGTTAAAGGTGATCAAACAGCCGGGACAGTTTGGACCTGTCCGTCAGGGCAAATTTAAAAGAGAAGTAAAGTACGTCGAGAAAGGAAAATATTCGAGCGGCGCCAGAAGGTCATGTATGAAAGCGGCTCAGGAAGTTTTGGAGGGGCAGAGGAAAGTGACCTATAAAGGTAGGAAGCTGAACATGAACAAGTACTATTTCTTTAATGGCAGGCTTTCCAATCCGAGGCTTCGGATCGGCGGACATCAGTTTAAATAGTTCGTGAAAAACGAAAAATGCGGTAAATCGTATGATTTATCGTTTTTTTTGTTTGAACGCTTAAAATGTCGTGAGGTTTGCGTTGAAATCTTTTTGTGGATGTGGTATCATAAAGTATATGTGCAATTAAGGAGGATTTTGCAGTAATGGCAGAACAGAAAGAGGAAGAAGTTGTATCAAGGAATTTTATTGAACAGGAGATCGACAAGGATCTGGAGGCAGGCGTTTATCATAATATAGCGACGAGGTTCCCGCCGGAGCCAAATGGATACTTACATATTGGACATGCAAGATCCATCCTGTTAAACCAGGGACTGGCAAAGAAATACGGAGGAACATTTAATCTGCGGTTTGACGACACAAACCCGCAAAAAGAGGATGAGGAGTTTGTTCAGTCGATCCTGGAAGATGTGACATGGGTGTGCGGCGGAGAAAAGCCGCCGGTGTATTTTGCTTCCGACTACTTCGAGCAGATGTTTGAGTGCGCCGTAAAACTGATCAAAAAGGGAAAGGCGTATGTGTGCGATCTCTCGGCGGATGAAATACGGGAGTACCGGGGTACGCTGACGGAGCCGGGAAAGAACAGTCCTTATCGGGAGCGTTCTGTCGAAGAAAATCTGGAATTGTTTATGAAAATGAAAAGCGGGGAGTTCAAAGACGGGGAGAAAGTTCTCCGCGCGAAGATCGATATGACGTCCCCGAATATGAACATGCGCGATCCGATCCTTTATCGGGTGGCACATATTATCCACCACAATACGGGAGATCAGTGGTGCATTTATCCGATGTATGATTTTGCGCATCCGATCGAAGATGCGGTCGAGGGGATCAGCCACTCGATCTGTACGCTCGAGTTTGAGGACCACAGACCGCTTTATGACTGGGTGGTCAGGGAATGTGAGTTTGAAGTTCCGCCGCGTCAGATCGAATTCGCAAAACTGTATTTGACTAATGTAGTGACCGGCAAGCGCTATATTAAAAAGCTTGTGGAGGAGGGGACAGTAGACGGCTGGGATGATCCGCGTCTCGTGTCGATCACGGCGCTCCGCCGGCGTGGTTTTACCGCTTCTTCCATCCAGAAGTTTATCGAGCTGTCGGGAATTGCTAAGAGCAATAGTTCTACCGACTATGCGATGCTGGAGTACTGTATCCGCGAGGACCTGAAAATGACGCAGCCGCGTATGATGGCGATACTTGATCCGATCAAACTCGTCATCACGAATTACCCTGAGGGGGAGATCGAGTATCTGGATGTGCCGAATAATCAGGAAAATCCGGAGATGGGCACGAGAAAAGTGCCGTTTGCCAGAGAGCTTTACATCGAGCGCGAAGATTTTAAGATCGAGCCGCCGAGAAAGTATTTCCGGTTGTTCCCCGGAAATGAAGTCCGGCTGATGAGCGCCTATTTTGTAACATGTGAGGATTATATAACCGACGAAGACGGAAATGTCACGGAAATCCATTGTACGTATGATCCGGAGACGAAGAGCGGCTCAGGTTTTACGGGGCGTAAAGTAAAAGGAACCATTCACTGGGTGGCGGCGCCGACTGCGGGCAAAGCGGAAATCCGTCTGTATGAGAACCTTGTTGATGAGGAAAAGGGCGTATACAATGAAGACGGTTCCATCAATATCAATCCGGATTCGCTGCAGGTATTGAACGAATGTTATGTGGAGCCGGCGCTGATGGAAGCAGAACCAAATGATAAATTCCAGTTTATGAGAACCGGTTATTTTTGTGTCGATACGAAAGATACGACGGCGGAACGGAAAGTGTTTAACCGCATTGTTTCCCTGAAAAGTTCATATCGTCCCTAACGCCTTGATGTGCGATGTGGATGGTAGGATATATAAATGTGCAGGAGTCTTGTGCATATATGACGAAAAAATATTGCAGTGCTGCAAAGAATGGAGGATTCTATGAGTAATTTATTTGCTGGGCTGGAGAGCCTGGGGTTGAAGGTGAAGAAGGACATAGATGTTTTTGAGGAAGATAAGAAAGAAGAGGCGGGAACCGGAAAGGGAGCGGAAAACAAGCCAAAGGAGATCAGTGAAGAAAGCCTTCTTTTTGAAAAAACGCATAAGTGTCCGGTTTGCGATACCGAGTTCAAATGTAAGATGGTGCGTACTGGAAAGGCAAAACTTATATCGCAGGATATGGATCTGCGCCCGAAATATCAGGGGATTGATCCGCTCAAATACGATGCGATTCTTTGTCCTACGTGCGGATATGCTTCCCTGAACCGTTATTTCAACTTTGTGATGTCTTCGCAGGCAAAGCAGATTAAGGAGCAGATTTCGAGTACCTTTAAGTATACGTCCGAGAATGGAAAGGTGTATTCTTACGATGAGGCGATCACCAGGCACAAAATGGCGCTATTGAACACAGTAGTCAAAAAGGGAAAACTGAGTGAACGCGCGTATACGTGTTTAAAGCTGGCGTGGCTGTTCCGCGGTAAGCGCGAAGAAATGATGAAAGGTGAGTATAAGAAAGAGGAGATCGAAGCAATTGCCAAAGAAGAGATCGAATGTCTCAAAAATGCGCATGAAGGCTTTATTTCCGCTTTCTCACAGGAAGATTTTCCGATGTGCGGCATGGACGAATATACCGTTACCTTTTTAGTCGCCGAACTTTCCAGGCGGATCGGGGACAAGGAGGAGGCAAAGCGCTGGGTATCAAAGGTACTTGTTGCGAGGGATGCCAACCGGCGTATTAAGGACAAGGCGCTTGCGTTAAAAGAGTCGCTTCAGTCGGATGGCGCATGATGACTCATATACAAATGGAAACACTGATCGATCTGTTACTGGATGCGTGCATGGACAGCATAAAGCTTCTGCCGTTTTTAATGGCGGCTTACGTGATCATGGAGTATCTGGAGCATAAGACCAGTACGAAAACCCGGGCCGTAGTGCGGAAGGCTGGGAGATTGGGGCCGTTGGCGGGAGGATTGGCGGGGATATTCCCCCAGTGTGGATTTTCAGCGGCGGCGTCCAATCTTTATGCGGGAGGAATTATAACGATGGGAACGCTATTGGCCGTATTTTTATCTACTTCGGACGAGATGCTTCCTATTTTCATCTCGGAAGCAGTGGATGCCCGCATTGTCCTTGTCATCCTTGGTATGAAAGCGGTGATGGGAATACTGACCGGTTTTTTTGTCGATTTTGTGTTCCGCTTCCGTCCGTCTCCGATCCGCTATAAGGAAATCCATACCCGGTGCGAGAGCGAGCACTGCGGGTGTGACAGGGGCATTTTCCGGTCGGCTCTCGTTCATACGGGGAAGATTTTCCTGTTTATTCTTTTATTTACGATTGTTTTGAATGTGTTGGTCGCCCTGATCGGCGAAGAGCGCCTGGTTGCTTTTATGTCTGGCCAGCCGTTGTTAGGGCCGGTTCTTGCTGGGATCGTCGGACTCATTCCGAACTGTGCTTCCTCGGTCGTGATCACACAATTGTATTTGAACGAGTTCATTAGTTTCGGAACGATGATGTCCGGACTTTTGGTCGGAGCCGGCGCCGGACTTCTCGTGCTATTCCAGACAAACCGGAGATGGAAGGAAAATCTTTTACTTTTGTCAATCCTGTATGTTTCCGGCACCGTATGGGGGATCTTCATCGACGTTATCACGCATTATTTTTGAGAGAGGATCCCATTGCACTTGATCATAGCGCGGGGAAGGGCGTCTTTTGATGTTTTCCACGGGGCGTCTGCATTTCGGTAATCGAATTTGTCGATGAACCAGGAAAGTTCTTCTTCCATACGGGTGTAATTGTCCAAAAAGACTAGGTTTAGGTCGTCCGTGAACTGTTCGAGCGCGTTTCCGGATAGATAGGATGGGGCCTTTTCGTACAGCATGCCGTAATGTTCCAGGCAGAAGCCGCGTGACTTCTTGAATTTTGTTACGAAGGCGGGATCTTCTTCATATAAATAGAACGTTGTCGCCACATACCGCTCAAACGTGTGACGGATCCGGTCGCAGATAAAGCACGAGCGGCTGATCTGGTCGGTAAAAGAAAATAAAGGAGTTGTTTCTTTTTTGGAAAACAGGCCGTGAGGCTGTTTTCTTCCTTTTTTCTGTAATGCTTCGATGTTTTGTATCATATTCTTCATATGAGTGTCGATCACGAGCGCAAGTCCCAGACGGTTTTCGAAATCGTACAGAGCCTGCATATGCGGGGCGCAGAACCCCATCTTGTCCGTGGTGAGCCGGATGTCGTCTTCCATGTAACTGGGGCCCATCGTAAAGGCTACGGCTTCGTCTTCGAGCGCTTTTTTCATGGCACAGACCGGACACTCACATTCCTGTTCGAATATGTCGTTGACGGGGATGGTGTATAACTGTTCTTTCATTTGATTCACTCTCTTTCTTGGATTCGTTTGTTTTAGGTGCGATTTATACTGATTTTACCATATAAGGAAAAAGAATGCAAAAAAGTGAGAAAATGAAAGAAAAAGAGAGATAATCAAATAAAAACCATTAAAATATAAAAAAAACCAAAGACGTACGATTTGCAAATAGGGAAAGAAGTGGCTATTATAAAATCAATCGCTAGCACTCAATGAAAGAGAGTGCTAACAGGAAGCGAAGAAAGTTTGTGTGTGCATGTCCAGACATACAACAGTGTCAAAGGCCGTGTGCGCATGGAAAAAGAATGGAGGAAATAGAAATGAAATTAGTACCATTGGGCGACAGAGTTGTTTTGCAGCAATTGGATGCAGAGGAAACTACGAAATCCGGTATCGTTCTTCCTGGTCAGGCGCAGGAAAAACCGCAGCAGGCTGAAGTGATCGCAGTTGGACCAGGCGGTATGGTAGACGGGAAAGAAGTGAAGATGGAAGTGAAGGTCGGCGACAAGGTGATCTATTCAAAATACTCGGGTACCGATGTAAAATTGGAGGATAATGAATATGTCGTTGTCCGTCAGAATGATATCGTAGCGATCGTGGAAGAGTAACGATGCAAAATGGTTGTAAAAGGATTGTAAATTTGTAGTTAAATTAGGAGGTCATCATGGCAAAGGAAATTAAATTTGGAGTAGAGGCCAGATCAGCACTCGAGACTGGCGTGAATAAACTGGCAGATACCGTACGCGTAACATTGGGACCAAAAGGACGTAACGTCGTTCTAGACAAATCGTTTGGCGCGCCGCTCATTACAAATGACGGTGTGACGATCGCGAAAGAAATCGAACTGGAAGACGCGTTTGAGAATATGGGCGCGCAGCTCGTAAAAGAAGTGGCTACGAAGACAAACGACGTAGCTGGTGATGGTACGACGACAGCTACCGTACTGGCGCAGGCGATGATCAACGAGGGAATGAAGAACCTGGCAGCAGGCGCGAACCCGATCATCCTGCGAAAGGGCATGAAAAGGGCGACAGACTGTGCGGTGGACGCGATCAAAGAGATGAGCGAGACGCTGCAGGGCAAAGAGCAGATCGCGAAAGTAGCAGCGATTTCAGCCGGAGATGAGCAGGTCGGCGAGATGGTCGCCGACGCGATGGAGAAAGTTTCGAACGACGGCGTTATCACGATCGAGGAATCAAAGACGATGATGACGGAGCTGGATCTCGTAGAGGGAATGCAGTTTGACCGTGGTTATCTTTCCGCTTATATGGCAACGGATATGGATAAGATGGAAGCAAATCTCGAAAATCCATATATCCTTATTACAGATAAGAAGATTTCCAACATCCAGGAGATCCTGCCGCTTCTTGAGCAGGTTGTACAATCGAGCGCGAAACTCCTCATTATCGCAGAGGACGTAGAGGGTGAGGCGCTGAGCACACTCGTACTGAATAAGCTGCGCGGCACGTTCCAGGTCGTAGCGGTGAAAGCGCCTGGCTATGGCGACAGAAGAAAAGAGATGCTCAAAGATATCGCGATCCTTACCGGTGGTGAAGTGATCACGGAAGAGCTCGGACTGGATCTGAAAGATACGACGATGGATCAGCTCGGCCGCGCGAAATCGGTAAAAGTTCAGAAAGAAAATACGATCATCGTAGACGGCGAAGGAGATAAGGGTGAGATCGAGGCCCGCGTATCCCAGATCCGCAAGCAGATTGAAGAGACGACATCGGATTTTGACCGCGAGAAACTGCAGGAGCGTTTGGCAAAACTGGCCGGCGGCGTAGCAGTCATCCGTGTCGGCGCTGCGACAGAGACGGAAATGCAGGAAGCAAAACTCCGTATGGAAGACGCCCTGGCAGCTACGAGAGCGGCTGTGGAGGAAGGAATCATCGCAGGAGGCGGTTCCGCATATATCCACGCGGCAAAAGAGGTTTCCAAACTGGCTTCTGATATGGAAGGCGACGAGAAGACCGGCGCGAACATTATTTTGCGCGCACTGGAATCTCCGCTCCGCACGATCGCGGAAAACGCAGGACTCGAAGGTTCTGTGATCATTGATAAAGTAGCGGCAGAGAAACCGGGATTTGGCTTTGACGCGCTGAAAGAAGAGTATGTCAACATGGTCGAGAATGGTATCCTTGACCCGGCGAAGGTGACGAGAAGCGCGCTCCAGAACGCGACGAGCGTAGCATCTACGCTGTTGACGACAGAGTCCGTCGTTGCCAATATCAAAGAAGATGTACCACCGATGCCGGCCGGGGGAGCTCCTGGCATGGGCATGATGTAAGACAATGGAATAAATTTAGAGGCGCCCGCTCGGAAGAGCGGGCGTTTTGATTTCTAGCACACAAGTCCCATTTGACCTATTTTACGAATCGTGCTACAATATGTAAAAGAAGAAACGCATATTAGTTGTGGCGAATGGAGCAGATCAAAAATGGATAAAGAGAAGATCAAACAGGCGGTTTCCCTCTTTTTAGAGGGAATTGGTGAGGACAAAGACCGGGAGGGGCTGAGAGAGACTCCGGAACGGATTGCCAAAATGTGTGAGGAGATATTTGAGGGGTATGGCAGTGATGCGTCGGAACACCTGAACCGAACGTTTTCTTCGGAACAAAAAGGGCTTGTGGTGGAAAAGGATATTACCTTTTTTTCCATGTGTGAGCATCATCTCCTTCCCTTTTACGGGAAAATACATATCGGGTATGTGCCGGACAAGAGAGTAGTGGGGATCAGCAAACTGGCCAGGACGGTGGAGACGTTTGCGAGACGGGCGCAGATCCAGGAACAGCTTACGGATCAGATCGCGGATGCGATCATGGATATTCTGCAGCCGAAGGGCGTGATCGTCATGGCGGAAGCAGAGCATATGTGTATGACGATGCGGGGAGTGAAAAAGCCGGGCAGTAAGACGGTGACGGTCAGCACGAGGGGCTGTATGGAGGAGCAGGAGGATAAGCAGGATTTTTTTGAACTATTGAGAAATTAAGGGTAGAATGGGAGACGGCGGCACTCGAAACATTACAATGGAACAGGTGGTAGAACGGAAGATGAAGATAGGAAATCGTGAGTTTGAATTTGGTAAAAAAGTGTATGTCATGGGGATTTTAAATGTTACGCCGGATTCTTTTTCAGATGGCGGGCAGTTTTTTCAGGCAGAACAGGCGGTACGGCAGGCACAGCAGATGATCGCGGACGGTGCGGATCTGATCGATATCGGCGGCGAATCAACGCGTCCGGGACACACGCAGATCTCGGATGAGGAAGAAATAGAGCGGGTTGTGCCGGTCATCCGTCGGATCAAAGAACGATTTGAGATACCGGTTTCGATTGATACGTATAAGAGCAGCGTGGCGAAAGCGGCGTTGGAAGCCGGTGCAGACCTTCTAAATGATATATGGGGGTTTTTATATGATGAGGAGATGGCGGTGCTGGCTTCGGCGCATGATGCGGCGGTTTGCCTGATGCACAACCGGGAAGCGGCGGTTTATGATGAGCTGGTGCCTGACGTAATAAAAGATTTGGAGAGGTGTTTGGCAATTGCCGAGAAACATGGCGTGAAGAGAGAGAAGATCATATTAGATCCCGGCATTGGTTTCGGCAAAACCTATGAGCAGAACCTGGAGATCATGAACCATTTGGAGCAGATCTGCGGGATGGGGTATCCGGTTCTCCTCGGGGCATCGAGAAAGAGCATGATCGGACTGACACTCGATCTTCCCGTGACAGATCGGGAGGAGGGAACGATAGCGACGTCCGTGATCGGGGCGATGAAAGGGTGCGATTTTGTACGGGTACATAACGTCCGGGCGAATGTCCGGGCGCTGAAGATGACAGAAGCGATTCGAAAAGGAGGAATTTGTGATGGACAAGATTGAGATCAGGGATCTGGAATGTTTTTGCCATCATGGCATGTTAAAAGAAGAGACGGCGCTGGGACAGAAGTTTTTGGTATCAGTCACTCTCTATACGGATACGCGACGGGCAGGGCTCAATGACGACCTGACGTTTTCGGTTGATTATGCGGAGGTTTCACATTTTGTCTACGATATGATGAAAAATACCGAGTACAAGCTGGTGGAAGCTGTCGCGGAACGTATCGCCAGGGAAGTTCTTCTGAGGTACCGGATCCTGAATGCAATCGAGGTCCGTATTAAGAAACCGTGGGCGCCGATCCTCCTGCCGATGGATACGGTGGCGCTTTCGATAAAAAGGGAATGGGTGCAGGTATACGTGGGAATCGGCTCGAATATCGGCAACCGGCGGAAGTATATCGACGATGCGTTTGCGGGTATCCGGAATGACCGCTATTGCCGAAAGGCGTATATGTCGAAAATTATTGAGACGAAACCGTATGGGTATGAGGATCAGGACAAATTTCTGAACGGTGTGGTCTGTTTTGAAACGCTTTACAGTCCTTCCGAACTTCTGTCCTTCTTGCAGCGTCTGGAGAAGGAAGGCAAGCGGAGCAGGGAGTCGGGGATCCACTGGGGGCCGAGGACGATCGACCTTGATATTTTGTTTTACGGGGATCAGGTCATACAAAAAAGAGATCTGATCATTCCCCATAAGGAAATACATCTGCGGCGTTTTGTACTGGAACCGCTGTACGAGATCGCGCCATTTAAGATCCATCCCGTATTTGGGAAGACCGTGTCGGAATTATTTTCTGATCTTGTTACGAAATAAAAGAAAAAGAGGATGGAGATCATATGATTGATTTAAAAGAGTCGAGAAAAAATATAGATGAGATTGACAAGCAGATCGTCGCATTGTTTGAGCGGCGGATGGTGGAAGCAAACGCAGTAGCGGAGTATAAGCGGGAAACAGGAAAAGCGGTTTATGATAAGGCGAGGGAAGATGAGAAACTGGAGAACTTAGGCAATCTTTCCAGCAATCCGTTTAACCGGCGGGCGATCACGGAATTGTTCAGTCAGATCATGTCGATCAGCCGCAAATACCAGTATGGGATCCTGCCGGTCATGGAAAAGCTGACAGACTATGGAAAGGCGGAGGCGCTGCCCGTCAAAAAAGATATGAAGGTCTGTTATTTTGGCGTGCCGGGCAGCCATACGCAGCAGGCGATGGAAGACTTTTTTGGCGAGGATGTCTGCGGCGTTCCATGTCCGACGTTTCAGGATGTGATGGAAGCCGTGGAGCAGGGGACGGCCATGTACGGAGTGCTGCCGATCGAAAACTCTTCGACCGGAGGCATTACGGCGAATTACGACCTTCTCCTAAACTATTCCAACAGCATCGTCGGGCAGTATGTAAACCGGATCGACCAGTGCCTGGTGGCGCTTCCGGGAGCGGAATTGGCACAGATCGAAAAAGTGTATTCGCACATGCAGGGACTTCTCCAGTGCAGCGGATTTCTGCAGGAGCATCCGGACATGGTCCAGGTGGAATGTGCGGATACGGCGACAGGGGCAAAGAAAGTGGCAGCAGACGGTGATAGGACGCAGGCGGCGATCGCAGCCAGACGGGCGGCAAAGGAGTACGGTCTGGAGGTGTTGGCAGACAGCATACAGCAGGAGAAAAATAATTCGACCCGCTTTATCGTCATCGGTAGGGAGCCGATCTACCTGGCAGATAGTAATAAGATTGCGTTATGTATTGAATTGTCGCACGAGTGCGGCACGCTGTACCGCCTGTTATCCCATTTTCTCTTTAATGACCTGAATATGACGCAGATCGAGTCCCGCCCGATCAAAGGGAAAAACTGGGAATACCGTTTTTTCATTGACATCGAGGGAAATTTGGAGGATCCGGCTGTTCAGAATGCGCTGCGCGGCATTCAGGAGGAGGCAAAAAGTATTCGTATTTTGGGAAATTTTAAAAGTTAAGTTCACAGAAACAACAAATTTTAGTCACAACATCTTCAAGGAAGCAACAAAAATTGCCCACAAATTTTCGATATGATAAACCTACAAACAAAACATGATTGGAGGTTATATCAATATGAAGAAATGTGTGAAATTAATGGCGGGTGCTGTTTTATTTGGTGTACTGAGCAGTTCCGTGTTTCAGGGAACAAACTATTTTGCGAGCGTGTATGGGTCGACGGCACAAAATGACGTGGCGCAAAATGCTGCAAAACGTCAGGAGGATTCCGATCCTTCGCTCACTCCCGTGGCGGCGCAGGCCGGAAATGAAATTGCAGGCGTTTCCGGCGTGGCGGAAGCCGTGCTGCCATCCATTGTAGCGATCGATGTAAAAGTTGTTTCGGAACAGCGGGACTTTTTCGGAAGGACGTATCAAAGCGAGGGAAGCGGAAGCGGCTCGGGAATCATTATCAAAGAGGACTCGGAGAATATTTATGTGGCGACAAATAACCATGTCGTGGAGAGAAGTGTGGAAGTTACGCTCACGTTTCACGACGGGACGACGGCGGACGCTGCTGTGATCGGCACGGATGCAAATTCGGATCTCGCCATGGTGAAGGTGGCTAAATCCGATATGAAGCAGGACACCCTCTCGAACATCAAAGTGGCAGAACTGGCAGACAGCAGTGAGATCAAAGTCGGTGAACTCGCGATAGCCGTCGGAAATGCGCTCGGTTACGGTACGAGTGTGACGGTCGGATATGTCAGTGCCAAAGATAGGGAGATCCAGACAGGGGATGCCAATGAAGGCCAGTCCGGCCGCCAGCGGGCAGAACAGGTAGAGACGATGAAGCTCATCCAGACCGATGCCGCCATCAATCCAGGAAACAGCGGCGGAGCGCTGGTCAATGCAAAGGGTCAGGTCATCGGCATCAATTCCTCGAAGTTTGCCTCGGAAGAGGTGGAAGGCATGGGATTTGCGATTCCAATCTCGGATGCGGTGCCGATCATCGAGCAGTTGATGAGCGGGGGATCGAGCGTGACTTTGCCGGGAGGTGTGAGCGGGCAGATGTAGGGGGATAGAGATAGGAAGCGGTTAGGAAGCGGTGGCAAATATCGCTGTTAGAAATGGGCATCTGAGCCGGATGATCACGGCTTAGGTGCTCATTTTTTGGTAGCAAAATAGTAGCAGGCATGATCAGCATGTTCCTCTCTTTTATTTCCTTCGCTATATAGGTATTGAATAAAATCCTAATTCTTGTAACAATAATAGTAAAAAAAAGGAGATGGTGAAAATTATGCCAGCTTACAAAGACCGAAACAATGGAACATGGTTTTGCAAATTCTCGTATAAGGATTTTGATGCCGTTACAAAGCAAAAATGGAAACGCGGGTTTGCGTCAAAAAAGGAAGCGCAGGCATTTGAACGGAATTTTCTGGAGCAAATGTCAGCCGGGCCCGATATTTTATTCTTCAATCTCTATGTGGTCTATCTAAAAGATATGCTCCTGCGGCTCCGGCATTCTACGATGCTGATAAAGATCAATATCTGTGAGACGAAGATCCTTCCCTTTTTTAGGAACAAGCGGCTGAGCGAGATTCGTGCCATAGACATAAGAAGATGGCAGGATGCGCTGATGAGCGATGAAAAAGGCTACTCGATGACGTATCTGAAGACGATCTACAATCAACTGAACAGCATGTTCAAGTTTGCGCAGAAATATTATAACCTCAGGACGAACCCGTGCGAACAGGCAGGGAGTATCGGTTCGAGCCGTGCGGCGCAGATGCAGTGCTGGACACTGGATGAATTTTTACGCTTCCGGGAGGGGCTTGCGGACAAATATCAGTCACTCGTCTGTTTTGACGTTCTCTACTGGACAGGTATGAGAGAGGGGGAGCTGCTGGCCCTGACGGAAGAAGACATTGATCTGGTGAAAAAGGAGATTTCCATTAACAAGTCTTATCAGAGGTTGGAGAAACAGGATATCATAACGCCGCCGAAGACAAAAAAGAGCAGGCGGAAAGTCCCAATTCCGGATTTTTTATGCGAGGAACTGAGGGAATACCGGAGCGGGCCTGCTTTTGATGGAACGAAAGAGAGATTTTTTCCGTTTACCAAGTCATATCTGAATTATGAGATGAAGCGGGGGTGCAGAAAAACCGGTGTGAAGAAGATCCGGGTGCATGATCTCCGCCATTCCCACGTTTCGCTGCTGATCGACCGGGGGTTTGATGCGCTCATCATAGCGGAACGGGTCGGGCATGAAAATGTATCAACGACATTGAATACGTATGCACATTTGTTCCCGAGCAAGCAGACCGAACTCGTTTCTTCCCTAGAAGATTTGGGGGTAAAAATAGACAGCGGTGAAAAAAATCGTAGCAAATGAGTAGCAGCAGAAATTTTAAGTGGAAATTATTTCCGAAAAATGGGGAAGTCGCGAAAATAGTCGTTATTCTACCACATTGGTAGGGAAAAAGCAACTGATAAAGGATAAAACTGTCGAATTACCGCTATAGTTCCGTGTTTACATAGCACCAAATGAGCGCCCCAGATGATTCGGCGCAGATCGCATTCGATCATAGATTCGTATTACGCAAAAGATAACTGGTTTCCATTCGTTCTTCCATAAATACTTGCTACTATTGTGGTAGAATAGTTGCACATGTATTATAACGTGCCATATTGGCTTAAGATTGGAGGAAATGAGATGAACGAATGGAAGCGGAGATTACCAAGGAGGACTAGGCGGGGGCTGGCGATCGCGCTGGCGTCTGCCCTGGTTTTGTCTGTAACGGCTCCCGTGTCTTTGGTGCAGGCGGCGAAACAGACAAAGCCGTTACTGAATGCGAAAAAGAAGACACTGTATTATGATAAGGCGGGGAAGAAGACATTTACGTTAAAAGTAAAGAAAAATAAAGTGAAGATGATCGTGGCGACGAAATGGAAGACAAGCAAGAAGAGTGTCGTCGCCCTGAGTAAGAAAAAGGACACGTCGGTTAAGCTGACGGCGAAAAAGAAGGGAAAAGCGACGATCACAGGAACGATTAAATATGTGCCAAGGGGGAAGTGGGCCATCAAAACGGCGAAGCTGACCTGTAAGGTCACTTCAAAATCGATCAAGACGGCTGCTACACCGACGTCTACCCAGGCGCCAGATGTTCCATCCCTGCAGCCAGGAATTCAAGTGCCAGTCGTGACGGCGCCGTCGGATGATCAACCACCGGCTGCCACACAGATGCCGTCATCCATACCGGCGACAGAGGTACCGATGGTAACGGAGGAACCATCGGCAGAGCCATCGGAGGAGCCGGGTGAGACAGAAGTGCCGGATGTAACATCGATTACCGTGGATCCGGCCGAGGCGCTTCTCGGAGCAGACGGAGGCCGTGACAGCGTTGCGCTTACGGCGGCTGTGACGTCGAAGGATGGCAGCGAGGTGGAAGATGCAGCGGTTACGTGGATTTCCGACGATGAAGATGTGGCCGAAGTGGATGAGGAAGGAACCGTCACGGCAGTCGGCGGCGGTACGGCAAATATCACGGCTTCTGCCGGCGGGGTAACATCCAATCCGTGTATCGTGACGGTAGATGATCAGGCGCCAGCGGTCGATGGCGTAGACATTCCGGATTACCAAACCTTTACGGTTTGCTTTACCGAGGCCGTAACGGGAACGCCGGACGTATATGTGAAGTCAGGCGAAGGGAAACTAATCGGGCAGACGGCGGAACTGGCAGAGGATGGAAAGACGATGACCGTTTCCTGTAAGGAGGCGCTCGCGGAAGGCAGCTACGAAATCAACATAAACGGTTTGTCAGACCTGGCAGGAAATCCGATGGAAGAGGACACGGTCGCATCGGCCGAAAAAGAATCGAGTTACGTGGATGGATTTGTCTGTCGAAACGACCGGGTTCCGGCTGGACAGCCTTCGTTTGATGTGTTTTTTGCCGCGGTAGACCAGTTCGGACAACCATTGGATGACCTGTCGAAGCTGTCCGAAGGGAAATTAACGGTAGCGGCGGCGACCGAAAACGGTATGCCGTTTAAAGCAGAACTGAAACAGGATAAGGGGTGTATCACGGTGACAGGCCCTGTCAGTGCGTTTTTCGTGGGAAGGAAGATTAAGATCACACTGACGTATTCCGTAGAGGGTGAAAAGGAAATCAAAAGCGTACTGGATGTCGTCGTGGCCGATGCGTCAAATATCGGAAAACCAGTCACATTTGGCGGCTTGTTTGCGACGAGTGAAAAGATGGAACCGATCGGTACGCAGGAACCGGGGAAGGCGAGATTTAAGCTGACTGGTACGGGCCAGGATGATATTCTTAACGTATCCGCTGCATTTTTCGATGAATTTGGGTACGAAGCGAATCCGGCGGATGTCGTCTATACGATTGATGACGAGAGCGTCTTATCTTTTGTGGATACGAAGGAGCCAAACTCCAGTGGGATGAATACATCGGACGGCAGTGTGGCGGTCCAGGCGCTGCGAGGGGGAACTACGACGATCCACGCGTATCTGGCGGAGGACGATTCCCTGTGTGGCACGATCGAGGTGACGATCCAGTCGACGAATCTGGAAGGGATCACAGTCGGCCCGATCGATGAGGGCATCAATGGACGGCCAAGTGAGGCGAAGATCACACTGACCCCGGAGGGAACCGGGATCACGGCAGACCAGCTTTCGTATCGGATCTTAAAAGGAGAAGAACGTAAGAAATCCATTACGTTTATACAGGGAGAGGACGGCATCTATGTCAGTGTTGTAGCAAATTATGTAAAGTCCGAAGAAAATGCGGATGGCGGGGATGAGCCGATCGAATTTGTGGTTGTCTATGATGGGAATGAGTCAAATGTGGTTACCTATCACTCGATACCGTTAGAGATACCGGCCTCGATCGAAATCGACCCGTTTGAAAAGAACGAGGTTACCGCGAAGGCGAAAGCAACCACATCGTACCATATCCTCAACCGCTATCAGGAGGATATTACGAAACGGGCAGGAGTGAGCCAGCCGGTAAGCCGGATCAAGGATGTGAGTGTGATCAGCAGCGCCGTGGTCGGAACTGGTAAGAATGCGGGAACTCTGACCGTACAGGCAGGAGGCAGCCAGGGAACGACGCAGATCGACCTGTATTTGACAAATAACCCGGACATTTCCGCTTCATTAAATGTCACGGTGGCAGGGACGGCTTATGTCAATGAGATCCGGTTTGACCAGCTTTCGGAGAAAGAGAATGGACTTCCTTTGGGAGATGATGAGCAGCGTCTGTATATACCGATCACGGCATGGAATCAGTATGGAAGGGAATTTGCATCGCTGACGCAGGCTGTGGCAGAGGCACAGGTTCAATTTACCATTGGCAAGGAAAATTACGAACTGGCGAACAGTTACCTGATCATTGAATGGTGTAAGAAGGACGGCAAAGATTATGTGCCGGCGGGAGCGCAGGATGAGGTCGCGGCGATTTCTGTTCGGTGGAATCCTGACATTGCGTGCCCATTAGGGGAAGGCATGAATATGGAGTTAGGCGTGAAAAGTAAGCTGGGCATGGAGGAGTTCACCGAGACTAACTTTGTGATTCCGATACTAGAGGCGCGGAGGCTTGCCCGTCTGGAGTTTGTGGAGGACTGTAAGGCGGCTGTGACGGGAGCGCAGGTAACGAATACGATCAAGTTGTTCGACCAACATGGGAAAGAGTGTAAACTGCCGGACGGGCAGACGCTTGGTGTTAAAGTTACAGATTCGGACGGAGCTACACAGGATCTTTCGAAGAATCCGAATGTGATCCAGGTGGGCGAAGACAGTGTGACGTGTGCGATCCAAACAGGGAGCGGCCATTACCCGAATGAAAATGGGATTTATACGGTTGAGGCATACGTGAAGGATGGCACAGGAAAGAAACCTGTGAAGGGAAGTTACACGCTGATAGTGGATTCGGCGCAGACGCTGATCCGGAACATCAAGATTGCCGATACGGCACGGATAGATGGCAGGGAGGAACCGGTACAACTGACTACCACCGGCCCGTGCGTGGATTTAAGAAATCCAGTCGTGATGCAGTTCGATTGCATGGCGTTCACGACGTACAGTGGTAAGGAAGTGGAAGTCTGCCTGAAGGATAGCGACGGAAATCTGGCGTCGTCGAACAACCTCCCGGGTTCGCTCAAGTGGAAGGTGAGTGGTGCAACAGCCCAAGAACAGCCCGGATTCGGCAGATGGAAGATCAGTGCGCCAGAGAAAGAGGTGACGGTTGATCTGGAGTATCTTACGAAGGGGCTCAAAGCCAGCAGTAAAAAATTTAAGGCGAGCGGGGCGCTGCCAGAGCCACAAAAGAAATATCAGATCGTTACATATGATGTGGAAACAAACGTGTATGGTACGGAGAATTTGAAAGATGGAGAGTTCCAGGCGGAAAAAGATCCAACCGGTTACCGGCTTGCCCTGAGGGATACCGACCAGTATGGAAATGGTTATGATAAGATCAGTCTGGATGCGGCAAAAACCGATCATGATGATGCTGTGGAAATCGTATTAGGCAAAAATGAAGGATTTAAGGAAAATCAGTTCCATATTACGCTGAAGGAAGGCGCTATCGTCGGACAGACGTATACGATCACGGTACGTGATACGGAAGGCAATGACTATTCGTTTGCGGTCAGAACGGAAGCGACTCCGGTGGAGAGTGTGGAGATTGTACCTAACATCTTGGAATTAGAAGAGGTTGGGAATACGAGCAGGCTGGAAGTGAAATTTGTGCCGGCATATGCGACGAATCAGAAGGTGACGTGGGAGTCGGATACCGCGAAAGTTGTTACAGTCAGCGGTATGGGTGTCGTGACGGCGGTAGGAAGAGGAGGAGCCAAGGTTACGGTGACGACGGAAGACGGTGGAAAACAGGCGAGTTGTGCGGTGACCGTAGGAGAGCTGACGGATGCGGAAAAACTGGAGAAAGCGAAAGGGATTGTGGAAGGAGTACTGGGGGGCATCACAGGAACGAACGGGATGACACAGTCAGATATCCAGAATCAGATCGAG
Source organism: uncultured Eubacterium sp. (assembly GCA_910589665.1). Lineage (GTDB taxonomy): Bacteria > Bacillota > Clostridia > Lachnospirales > Lachnospiraceae > Eubacterium_F. The sequence goes on from CAJUTR010000001.1 coordinate 43,859, forward strand.
AGTGCATTGAGAGAGGAGCGTCTTTCGGATGTCGGTGTGAGTGTGGTAGTTGATGTGAAAGGGGCTACAGACAGTACGCCAGGAACGGCTGAGGTAACAGTTAGCATAACGGTAGGTATGGAGACAGGTAGTGTTCAGAAGACCATTGACATTGCACAGCTGCCCAGTGATGAGGCCGGAAAAGTAAAAGCAGTGCAGGATGCGATCACGGCATTACTGAAAGAGATGCAGGTAGGGAATCATACAGTGAAGGCAGACGTTCAGAGTGCTATTGATGGCGTCGTAAGAGACTTAGGTTTAACAGGCGTATCAGCTGTGGTTAATAAATGGAATAAGGGAGATGCTACAACGACCGCGTTGGGAAGTATCACGGGTACGGTTGAGGTTAAGGCTGGAAAGGTAACGGCTGAGGTAGCGATTCGTAAAATGATTGATCAACTGCCTGTTTCTGATAAGGATAAAGTGGCTGCTGTAAAGGAGGTTGTCAATGATGTTTTAAACAATATGACAGTAAGTAATACAACAACGTCGGATGAGATAATGGAGGCGTTTGAGAAAGAGCTGACGAAGCGAGGCATGACAGAGGTGTCTGTTGAGGTTGGTGAATTAGATATAAACGAAGCAGACGAAACGAAGGCAGGAAGTGTGAGCGGGACAGTAACGATTACGTGTGGAAAGGAAAATGGCACGGTAACGTTTACGAAAGCGATCGGAAAACTTCCGGCGACTGATGCGGAAAAAGTGAAGGCAGCGAAAGAAGTTGTTCAGAAGGTATTGGATGCCTTTGTGGGAAGTAATGATACAAAAGAAACTGATATAATGAATGCAGTTAGTGATGCGGTGACCAAGGCGGGGATCACGGATGTTACGGTGAATGTGAACGAATTCAATAATGATATGGCGACCGATGAAAAAGCAGGAAGGATAACTGGAACGGTGGTGCTGACTAGTAACGACACGAGTGAAAGTGTGTCTATTGGTTTGACAATCGGGAAGTTGGAGAGTGAAGAGCCGGGAACAGCTACCGTAACACTGAATGGTAACGGGGGAAGAGGAACTAGCCTAACCCAATATACTCCTGGAACAGAGGCGGCTTTGCCTACAGACTGGGAGAAAAAAGGTTATACTTTTAAAGGTTGGTATGCCGATAAAGATTGTTCTGGAACGAAGGTAACAAGCATTTCTGATACTGAAACGGGAGACAAAGAATACTGGGCAAAGTGGGAGTGTGTCAAGTACACAATCACGTATGTACTGGATGGAGGAACGGTGAGTACGGCCAATCCTGTTGAGTATACGATAGAAAGTAACGACATAACTTTGAATAATCCAACCAAATCTGATCATACTTTTAAAGGCTGGAGTGGAGAGGATTTGATAGGTGACAGTAACCAAACTGTTACTATTGCAAGTGGAAGCACAGGTAATCGTACATATACTGCAAACTGGGAAAGGGAGGATACGACGACAGGATAAAATTATTGACTAAGTGTAATGCTAACACATAAATTCATTAAGCAGTCTGGCAGGCAGCATCCAAAGTTGTCTGCCTATCTGCGTTAAAACCAAACTGGAAACTCAAAAGGAGAGTGAACATGGCAAAAACATACGATATAAACTCGGCAGAAACAGAGAAAAACGGAAGAAAGGCAAACATCTTCTTTTTTAACCTACTCATATGGCTATGCCTCATCGTAACGCTATGCGTGAACCCGCAAAATGCGCAAGCGGCCGGGATCTATACAGAACCTGGTACATATCAGATGTCCGCGAATTGGGCCTATCCGGTCAAGTGCCACACGATAGCGGAAAAAAACGGCGATACGCTCCTGCTATATTCCTCCACAGCGGAGGATCACACCCAGACGATCATGATCGACAGGATTTCCCGTGATGGGCGGCGAAAGAACGTGAAAAAGCTGTCCGTACCTGGAGAGACGTGGGGAGGGACGGTTTACCACGCCCCAGACGGCTGTTATTATATGACGACGGGAAATGACGGGCAGATCGCGTTCTATGTGATGAAATACGATGCGGACTGGAATCTGCTGGGGACGGCATCGGTCACAAAGGAACAGAGTTATGTGCAGACAGCATTCCATAGCGGAAACAGCGATATGACGATGGCGGGGGATTACCTGATCGTGCATGCGGCGCGCCAAAGACCGGACGGGCATCAGTCCAATACGACGATCTGGATCAACTCCAAAACGATGAAGCCAGTATACGTGCCAAAGGAAAATGGAGATACGCACGTGAGCCATTCGTTCAGCCAGTTTGTCCGGTATGACGGAAACCGGATCATCATGATCGACCAGGGGGACGCTTACCCCCGCGGGATCCGTATGACAAGCCAGCTGCCAGTGCTGAGCGGCAAGGATACGAAAAAAACGATGCTGATGGATTTCTGGCTGAACGGCATCGTGGAGGAAACGACCGATATGTCCGTGCTGAACTATACGGGAACGACCGTGGACGGGTTTGAACTGGGCAGCAGGCATCATCTGGTAGTCGGGACGTCCATTCCGCACGACACATTTACGTCCGGGCAGGAATATGCAGATTACAAAGGATGCAATAACATTTATACGATTCTGGTAGACAAAGACCTGAACTCGTCTACCTTGAAATGGCTGACGTCTTATCCATCCGATATCCGGGTACGAAATGTGGAACTCATAAAAGCAGCGGACGACCGGTTTCTGATCGTGTATGGAACGGGGAAGGAAACGGCAGACGGGTATACAGATACCACACATTATATGCTGGTCGATTCCGATGGAAATGTGCTGCGGTCGGGAGAACTGGCAAAACCATTTTATGGTACGTCAGAGATTTCCTTTGATGGAACCGTACTGACCTGGTGCCATACTGCGGAATCCGAACTCGGACGCTTTGCAGCGATGAGCCGTTGGAATATAGATACAGGGGATTTCACGGTTCAAAATATAGAAACAGGGATGGCATCCCAGGTCAGCAGCCTCTTCCCGATTCAGGACATACGAAATCAGTATGAAACAGGGGAAATCCTGAAATGGGAACTCGGCGTGTTTTCTCCATTATTCGAAGAAAACTTTTATCCGACCGCCATCGTGGTCTGGGAATCATCGGATCCGGATGTGATCGAAGTATTGACAAATGAGAGTGAGCTGAGTAAAACGGTGAGCAGCAGTTCAAAGTACGAACAGTGGTATAAGACGGCGGAGTCTGCGTTTCTGGCAAAGGGAGAGGGAACGGCGACGGTGACGTGTAAAGTCGGTGATAAAAAGTGGTCCGCCGTAGTTACGGTATCCCCGGAAGAAATAGAAATGACGCCTACCCCGTATCCCATTGTCGTGCCGTCGCATGCTCCGACAAAAAGTCCGGACTTGTTTCCGTCCGTGCCTCCGGCCGTTCCGTCAGCGCCTCCGGTTGTTCCGCCATTCCCAGTGCCGACGGCGAGTCTTTCCCCTGATGGAAGCGTTCAGAAACCGCAAACATCAGATGATGGCATCACGACGTGGGATTGTGTGTATTTCGGGAATTACTGGCAGAATGACACAAATGGTGACGGCACAGCAGACCAGAATGACGCGAAACAGCCGATCAAGTGGAGGGTGCTGTCGGTAGATGGGGAGGATGCGTTCCTGATGGCAGACAAAAATCTGGATGCGCGGCCGTACCATGAAACGGGCGAAAAGGTTACATGGAAAACCTGTACACTGCGCAGCTGGCTGAATGGAGCGTTTCTTGATCAGGCTTTTAACGCAGAGGAGCAGGCGGCAGTTCTCCGCACGACGGTGGAGAATGATGATAATTCGTACTACGGGACGCAGGGCGGCGGGGACACGGTAGACCGGGTGTATTTGCTGTCGTTCGATGAGGCGACATATCCGTTTTACGGGTTTCACGCGGTGAGAGGCGTGACGGAAACGAGGGAGTCCGCAAATACCGCTTACACAAAGGCGAGAGGTGCTTTTTCGATAGAAAACGGAAATGGCTGCTGGTGGCTGCGTACGCAGGGGATCAGTAATGGCCGCGCCTCCTGTGCAGGGGCATATGGAGACGTGGATACGATTGGCGAGCTTGTCGATCATGAAAAGAATGTCGTCCGCCCGGTGCTGCATCTGAATCTGTCACTGTCGTCTGCCTGGTCACCGGCGGGTACGGTAAGTTCAGATGGAACGGTAGAGGAACTGGCGCCGCCATTCGTCCCAGAGCCGAGTCCGACGGAGGGGCCGCACCCCGTTCCGACTGAGACACCGTCGGGGCCGGTCGCAGATACGAGTACAGAAAAGCCGGGTGAAATAGAAGAACCTGATGGGGACCGGACACCTGGGCCGACCGAGGCGCCGCAGAGCACACCGGGCCAGATGCCGAGACAGACGCCGTCACAAAATGTGCCGCCGCAAAATCCCCCGATCCCATCACTGCCTGTCACGAATCAGCCGGTAGCCGATGAGGAGGATGAGTATGACGACGATGATTTTGACGAGGAAGAGGACGACGAGGACGAATACGATGAGGAATGGGAAAAAGGGGATCGTTTCCTAGCGGGGAATGTAAAATATAAGATTACGAAGCGAAAAGGGAAGAAGGGAGAAGTCGCTGTAGTTGGCATGAAATCAAAAAAGACAAAGTTGATCGTCATTCCGAAAAAGGTGAAAAAGGGCGGTATTACGTTTGCGATTACTTCGATCCAGAACAATGCGTTTCGAGGGTGTAAGAAGGCAAGGAAGCTGACGATCCGATCGACGGGTATCCGAACGATGGCAAAAAAGGCGCTGAGCGGTTTGGATAAGCGGATACGGATCCAGATTCCGAAGGGGAGGGCGAAGAAGTATCGGAAATGGTTGAGTAAGTGCGGGTACGGGAGCAATATTAAATAATGAATGGAGGAGAAAGAGCATGAACAAAAAAAGCGTAACAAAACTCATTGCAGCAATGCTCATTGCTGCCTTGTTCGTAACAAATACGCCAGAATGTTTCGCACAAAAAGTTCTGGCGGCCGAACGTACATGGAAAATCTTAGAGGAAAAGGATCTTCCCGTAGATGAACTTTACGGGTGGCATCCGGATTATAATCCACTTATGATCGGCAGAAAGGATGGAATGATCGCCTTACTGGATGGCAGCCTGAAACTTGTGAAAAAGACAAAGTATGACCAGATTGAAGAAGAGGGTGTGATGGATGGCACCGATTATAACCTGCTCATATCACGCCAGGTGGGAAACGGATACGAATACGCAGTTTTGGATATGTGGGGAAATGAGACTGTTCTGGGAACATATAAAAAAGCAGAGTCTGTCGGTTTGGTCGGAACCCCTATCCTATATGCGGAAAAAGTAAACGGGGAATGCGGTTTTCTCGCTGACGGAAAGGAAATCGGTTTTGACAAAAGCTTTGTTGACAAACCAGAGGAAGCGGTCGTTTGTTACAATATCACGTGGCTGGGGAAAAGCACGTATTATGTAAAACAGTATTTTGAAACAAAGGAAGTCTATGACCGGGTAGGAGAGATCAATGCTGGGAGCGAATTGAAAGAAATAAAAGATAAAATGGGTGAAAAAAAGTGTGAATTTATCTTCTATGATGAAACAGGAACAGTCGTTGACATGGGGCTTGTGATCAAGGAATACGAGCAGACGGAAAAAGATCGGGAGGAACAACAGAAGAAAGACGCTCAGATTATCGCTGAACTCAAACAGACGGCGGCATCTGAACTACCAATCCGGGAGTACATAACCGATACATGGAAATCGAGTACAGGAAAATATACAGTGAATGATGTGTGGGCATACCGGTTCGGGGATGGATATCTGGTTTATGTAAAAGCGGATGTGGTATGTAACGTTGAAGGATATGAACAGGAGGACCCTTTCTATTTTGCCGGATTTTTTAACGGGGAAAAGAAACTTGGAAAATTTGGGCAGGTAGTCGCCGGTGAAAAGGATGGGGAGTACTGGGACGACGGTATTTATCTAGTGCTTCGCGATAACGACAAAAAAATATATTTTTATGGTTATAATGAGCATACTGAAACCGAGAATTTGGTGAAATATCTATATACGGACACGGACGGCATATTCACCGAGGCTGCTTATGAATTGCCATCAGCATATCCTAATGATGTTGTCTTAGGCGGATACGGAGAAACCGGATTCATATATTTGGCTGCGAGTCCAATGAATGATTTTGTCAAGATCACATCAATGTATACGGGCTTAAATGGAAAAAATGACCTTAAGGCGAAACATGCTATCCTAAATGAGGAAGGCGAAAAAAAGGAAATTGTATTCTATGATTCTGCATGGAAGAAAGTGATAAAAAGGATCAATGTTTCCCGTCTATCAGGTGACATCACGCTATGTGATGGGATCGTGCTCGGTAAAATCTGTGCGGTATTGTACAAAACAGGGCGCGGTCAATATGGTTTGATTGGTATGGACGGAAACATCGTAGTCGATGCGGAAAAAGAAGAGTATGAGTGTGGCCAGGTGCAGAGTGGTTATTTTGAAAAACCATGTGTTTACTTTGAGAGGGATGATGTAGGGTACTATTACTACGATGAGGATTTCATTCCGCACACCGAAGAGGAGTACGAAAATTGGCAAGAACAGGATGAAGAGGAGGAAGGTGGAAATGGATATGGTGATATTACATATGATAAAGAATGGATTGAGGATGATTCCGGAAATACGATCATTTATGAAAAGGTGCTGGATAGTGACGGAAATGTGCTTGTGAGCCACGAAGCGCCGGAAGATGTATATGAGAACCGCAGATACGAAAGTTTCATTTATATATTTGAGGATTGCAGGTCGATTGTCGTGGTCGATCGGCACTGGAACGGATTGCGCGGGGAAGGTCCGGGGGAAGGTTCACCAAAACCGCCGTCTGTGCCTACGGATGCTCCGGAAGCTTCTCCGAACGCAGGCGCCACCCGGTCACCGCTGCCAGCACAAACGCCTGCTGCTTCGCCGTCCCAGCCGGCGGACACCGCGCTTCCGATCGATCCGGATGAAACGGCAGTACCTGGAACGACACCGGATCCGAGTCCTGCGCAGACGCCGCAGCCTGTACCGGACATTCCTCCCACACAGATCCCACAGCCGTTACAACCGCCAGCACAGACGATGACACCTCCCGAATCGATTCAGATCGCGCCGCCACTCATCATTGAACCGGAAGAGGAGGACGAAGAGGAAGAAGAGGAACCATTCAAAAAAGGCGATTGTTTCATGTCGGGGAACCTGGGGTATCAGATCACTAAGCGAAAAGGGAAAAAAGGTGAAATAGCCGTTGTCCTCGTAAAATCAAAACAGCTGAAAAGGATCGTTGTGCCGAAACAGGTGAAGAAAAACGGCATTACATTTTCTGTGACATCTATAGAGAAAAATGCGTTCAAGGGATGTAAAAAGGTGAAGACGTTACAGATCAAATCGCTGAAGATAAAGAGTATTTCAAAAAAGGCGCTGACTGGCATCAATAAGCGGGTGGTGGTAAAAGTACCGAGAAAGAAATACTGGGCATACCGTGTCATGCTGCGTAAGGGCGGGTATTATACGATCCGATCGTAAAGACCATAGGAAGCCGTCATGAATAGACGATAATAACAAGTCAAAGTGTAAAGCCTGGTGAATGAGTAAGGGATCAAGGCTTTACACTTTTTCTAACTTTGAAAGGTAGAGTATACTAAAAAGAGAGCGGAGACGCAAGCGATTGTATGATGCGGGGAAGTAGTGCCTCCGCGCTGTCACCACTCCCTCTCCGCGATCGCATCCTCCACATCTATGTCTATATCAAACCATTTCAAAATATGATCTACGGTCTCCCCGATGCTGTCCCTCGCAGCCGTCTCGATCTCACTGCCGTTTTCCTCAAATTCTTCCTCCAGGTCATTGATCGCCAGTGTCATGGCATCAAACCTTTCCTGGATCTTCGTCAGGTCCCGCTCCCCGGTCTCCAAAAAGCCGATGACATCCTGCACCAGAGCCTTTACCTTATCCACAAGGAAATCCGGGAAATAACCATCGTTATACATGTCTTCCAGTAACGTATAATCCGTGTCAAATGTTTTCATATCCTGCCCCTTTCTCCATGAAGTTGCCACACTTCCAAACGTGCCAGTGGTACAAGTATACCATACTCCCCACATAAAGTCCATTTTATGACGCAGCTTTTTCACGAGTCCCCGATTTTTTATTTGTTTAGGATTAGAAAGTGGCAAACTCGGGATCAAGTATGTAGAGAGTTTCATGATTTTTTATCTATGGTAATTGAAAAAATGGAAAATGAGTGTTACAATATACAAAAAGAAAGCTATATGATATAAAACATTGTGATTGCATCATATCATGGAATTTTAAGCATATTGTAAATATAAAGACGATTCGGGGTGTGAGAGCGATTACTAATTTGGAAGGATATAAGGGAATAGATATTATCAATCCATCTGTATGATTGGAAAGTGAGGGATGATTATGGAAGCATTGGTTATTAGTCCTGATTTTACCATTGAGGATATTCATAAGATCAGGGAACAGAATTATGAGCGTACAAAAGATATGACAGTAGTGGAAAAAATTGCTTACTACAATAATTCCGGTAAGGAAGCAGAAAGAGAAATTGAACAGAGAAGGGCATTAAAGCGGAAAACTGTAGCGAGTATATAAAACTTAACATTTTGGATCAGTCAAACTGGTCGGAAAATAGAAATATTAAAAACGTGGGAAGCACCAACGGGTCAATCATCGGAAGGTGCTTCTTTTGCGTTTTGTTGCCTGTTATGGAGTTCAGTTGGAGAGTTCACGCTTTTTCACGAGAATTGCATACCGCCGCTCCTCAGACCGGCGGCGCAAACAGCCCGATTGGTGGAGGGAACACGGTAAACACCGCAAACAGCAGCGTAACAGCGAGAAAGCCAAAATAGCAGAACCGGCACGACACATCCGCAAGCGCATTCCTGCGCAGCATAACATAACTAGCAGCATAAGCGAGAAACATCGAAATAAAATAGATCAGTATATTCATAACATCGCTGTTTTTCCCATACACACCCGTATACGTATAAAACAGGATCACGGTGAGTGCCATGCCGATCAGCGCCGAAACAAATTTCACGCAGACAAAACCTGCGTACGTCTTACGAAAGATCAAAAATTCCCAAACAGAGAGAAGTAAAATCGGAAAAAAGATCAGTTTCAGATGCTCCCATGTCGATTCATTAACCGGAAAAAATAATCCCGCCACCGGGTTTTCCCCGCTCCAGCCATACACGAAATGAAACAGCGTACCGAGTACGGAAGCTGCAAGGAAGCTGATCCACTCAATTTTTTTCAATGAAGGTTTCATAAATACTCCTTAACCATTTTTTTGTGTATTGTATGCGTGTCTGTAAAAAATATGTATCCGCAGGGAAGATCAATATGCAAACATCGGCATGTGGGATCGGCGTGCCATTTGCCCCAAACGCCGCTATCCGCGCCGCCTGACTGCCTTTCTACAACTTTAGACTGACCACATGATATTGTATTTTGTCATAAAATACAGAAAAAAATTTACAAGATATAGTAGACAGCAAATGGAGTTAATGGTATAATACTCCAAGTAGCGGCGGGAAGGGAAATGGAATGGTTTTTGAAAGGAAGGGTACCGAGGTGAAGGTAATAAAGAGAGACGGTCGTGTCGTGGATTATAACAGAAATAAGATCCTTGTGGCAGTCCGGAAAGCAAATGCGGAAGTAGAAAAGTTTGAAAAAGTGTCGGAAGACGACATTGACGGGATCATTGCCAGTATTGAAAATTCGGGCCGGGAAACGGTGCAGGTGGAAGATATCCAGGATATGATCGAACAGAAGCTGATGGCGGCGGGTAAGTTTGTGCTGGCAAAGACCTATATCATTTACCGGTATACGAGAGAACTTGTGCGCAAGGCCAATACGACGGATGATTCGATCATGAGCCTGATCCAGAACAGCAACAAAGATGTGATGGAAGAAAATTCGAATAAAAATGCCTACATTGCTTCCACGCAGCGCGATCTGATCGCGGGAGAGGTGTCAAAGGATCTGACAAAGCGTGTCCTCCTGCCGGAAAAGGTCGTAAAGGCACATGAGGAAGGCGTGCTGCATTTCCACGATATGGATTACTTCGTACAGCCGATCTTCAACTGCTGTCTGATCAACATCGGGGACATGCTGGAAAATGGTACGGTGATGAATGGGAAACTGATCGAGAGCCCGAAGAGTTTCCAGGTCGCGTGTACGGTCGTGACACAGGTGATCGCCGCCGTCGCGAGCAGCCAGTACGGCGGGCAGTCGGTGGACATACGGCATCTCGGGAAATATTTACGGAAGAGTGCGGACAAATACCGCGCGAGATATAACGAACGGTTTGGCGGGACGCTTGATCAGGACGTGATCGAAAAAATGGTGGAAGAGCGCGTTCACGACGAACTCCGCTCCGGCGTCCAGACGATCCAGTATCAGATCAATACGCTGATGACGACGAACGGGCAGTCGCCGTTTGTCACGCTGTTTTTGAATCTGGACAAGAACGATGAATACATAGAGGAAAATGCAGAGATCATCGAGGAGGTTCTCCGCCAGCGGCTTGAGGGGATCAAAAATGAAAAGGGCGTTTATGTGACGCCGGCCTTTCCGAAACTGATCTATGTGTTGGACGAGCACAATTGTTTAAAAGGCGGTAAATATGACTATATTACAAAATTAGCCGTGCAGTGTTCAGCAAAACGGCTGTACCCGGACTATATTTCGGCCAAGAAAATGCGTGAGAATTATGAGGGAAATGTATTCAGCTGTATGGGATGCCGGAGCTTTCTCTCCTCCTGGCAGGATGAAAACGGGACATACAAATGGGAGGGGCGTTTTAATCAGGGGGTAGTCAGCCTGAACCTTCCGCAGATCGGTATTATGGCAAAAGACAACGAGGAGTACTTCTGGCAGCTTTTGGAGGAGAGGCTTTCGCTGTGCTTTGAGGCGCTGATGTGCCGCCACCACGCGCTGGAGGGAGTGACGTCAGATGTCAGTCCGATCCATTGGCAGTATGGGGCGATCGCGAGGCTCGGAAAGGGAGAAAAGATCGACAAGCTCCTGCATGACGGATATTCTACGATTTCGCTCGGTTATATCGGCTTATACGAAGTGACGAAACTGATGACCGGCGAGAGCCACACGACCGAGAAGGGAAGTAAATTTGCACTCAAGGTGATGAACCGCCTGCGTCGTGCGACCGATACGTGGAAAGAGGAAACCGGGCTCGGGTTCGGGTTATATGGGACGCCGGCCGAGTCGCTCTGCTATCGGTTTGCCGAGATTGATAAGAGACGGTTTGGCGAGATCGAGGATGTGACGGACAAAGGGTATTATACGAATTCCTATCATATCGATGTGCGCGAGGAGATCGATGCCTTCCGGAAGTTCCAGTTCGAGAGCCAGTTCCAGACGATTTCTTCCGGTGGGGCGATCTCGTATGTGGAGATCCCCAATCTGCAGCACAATCTGCCGGCGCTCGAGGAACTTGTCAAATTTATATATGATAACATCCAGTATGCGGAGTTTAATACGAAATCCGACTACTGCCATGTGTGCGGGTTTGACGGCGAGATCATCATAAACGAGAATCAGGAGTGGGAATGCCCGAACTGCGGCAATAAAGACCACAATAAAATGAATGTGACAAGGCGGACGTGCGGTTATCTGGGGGAAAATTTCTGGAATGTCGGAAAGACGAAAGAGATTGGCTCCAGGGTGCTCCATATTTAGTGCGAATGAAAGGGAGTTTGGAATTGAATTATGCACAGATCAAGCAGTACGATGTGGCGAACGGGCCGGGTGTACGCGTGTCATTGTTCGTGAGCGGCTGTACACATCACTGCAAAAACTGTTTTAATCAGGAAACATGGGATTTTTCGTATGGAAAACCCTTTACGGAAAAAGAGAAGGAAACGATCCTGACGTTTTTGGAACCCGATCATATCGCGGGTTTGTCCCTGCTCGGAGGGGAGCCGTTTGAAAAGGTCAATCAGGAGGGACTTCTGCCCCTGCTGCGGGAGGTACATGAAACGTTCCCGCAAAAAACGATCTGGTGTTATTCCGGGTATCTGTTTGACAAACAGATTTTGGGAGAAATGTGCCAGAAATGGGAGATGACCAAGGAGATGCTCTCGTATCTGGATATTCTGGTAGATGGAAGATTTGTCGAAGAGAAAAAAAATCTGAAACTGCGGTTTCGCGGCTCGGAAAACCAGCGGATCATTGATGTGAAACGATCACTCGCGCAGGGGACGGTCATCCACTGGGAGGGCGAGAACGAGCGCTGAGGAAAGCAGCGCAGAAATGAGGAAAATTTGAACATGGAACCAGTTATATTGGATACGGTAAAAGTTGAGTTTATCAAACTGGATAAAAAAGCGACAGTCCCGACGTACGGAACTGCGTTTTCGGCGGGCGCCGATCTGTACGCCTGTATGGACGAGCCGATCACGATCCGGGCCGGAGAGACGGCTCTGATCCATACCGGGATCGCGATGGCCATTCCGGCCGGGCTGGCGGGACTCATCTATGCGAGGAGCGGCCTGGCCTGTAAAAAAGGACTGGCGCCGGCAAACAAAGTAGGAGTCATTGATTCTGACTACCGGGGAGAGATCATGGTGGCGCTGCATAACCACTCATCACAGGACATTTTAGTCGAGAGCGGCGAGCGGGTAGCGCAGATGATCCTTACCCCGTATTTCACGGCGGCGTATACGGAAGTAGAACAACTGGATGAGACGGTGCGCGGCAGCGGCGGTTTTGGATCGACAGGGGTCAGATAGGAAACGCGATCGCTGGTTTCCGTCCGTCTATTTCATGATGTGCAGGAAGTGTGACATGGATTATAACGATAGCATACGCGCGGTAAAAGGTGTGGGGGAAAAAGCGGAGCAGCGGTTCGCGAAGCTTCAGATAAGGGAAGTCGGGGATCTGCTCGAACACTATCCGCGGGATTACGATGAATTTCACGATACGGTCCCCATCCGTACGCTCGAAGAGGGCAAACGGATGGCGATCGAGGGCGTACTCCGCCGGAAACCGACGGTCAGGAATACGTCCCGTATAAAGATCATTACGGCATTGTTTGAAGATGAGACCGGCACCGTGCAGGTCACATGGTTCAACATGCCGTTTTTGGCGAGCCGGTTACATATGGGTACGAGGTATCTGCTGCGCGGCCAGGTCGGACGCGTGAACGGGAAACTCGTGCTGGAGCAGCCGAAGATGTACTCGAAAAATGAATTTTATAAAAATGTCGGGAAGATGCTGCCCATTTACCCCCTCACGGCGGGACTCACAAATGTACAGGTGACAAAAGCCGTCAAACAGGCGCTGTCTGAGTGTGAGGGCATCGCAGAGTTTCTTCCGCCAGAGATCCGGAAACGGCATGATCTCATCGGTTATCGCAAAGCCGTGCAGGACATCCATTTTCCGAAAAACCGCATCGAGTTTTACCAGGCCAGGAGGCGCCTCGTCTTTGATGAATTATTTTTATACCAGGCAGCGCTGCGGGCGATCCGCGTGCGCAATGACCGGGAGAGCAGCCATGTGATGGCATACTGCGAAGAACTCGATTCGCTTCGGCAGTCACTCCCTTTTGCCCTGACGAACGCGCAGGAAAACGTATTATCTGAGATCTTGTCTGACCTGACAGGCGGCCATGTCATGAACCGGCTCGTACAGGGAGACGTCGGCTCGGGAAAGACTGTGGTCGCGGTGATGGCACTCTATCTGACCGTTTGTAACGGGGGACAGGGGGCGTTCATGGTGCCGACTGAGGTGCTTGCGTCCCAGCACTTCGCGTCGCTGCAAAAGATGCTCGGGCCATTTGGCGTGCGGATCGGACTGCTCACCGGTTCGCTCACGGCGAAACAAAAGCGCGAGGGGAAGAAGATGCTGGCAGCCGGTGAGTGGGATGTCGTTGTGGGAACGCACGCGATCGTGCAGGACAATGTGCAGTTTCACGATCTGGCGCTCGTGATCACCGACGAGCAGCACCGGTTCGGTGTAAGACAGCGCGAATTATTATCTGAAAAAGGGACGGAACCGCACGTACTGGCGATGAGCGCGACGCCGATACCGAGAACGCTGGCGCTCGTCCTATACGGGGATATGGATCTGTCGGTGATGGATGAGCGCCCGGCGGACCGCCTGCCCGTGAAAAACTGCGTCGTCGGGACGGAGTTTCGGCCAAACGCCTATCATTTTATGAAAGAGCAGATCGATCTGGGGCATCAGATCTATATTATCTGTCCGATGGTCGAGGAAAATGAGGAGTCCGAGCTGGAAAGTGTGATGATCTACGCCGACCGGCTGCGGGAAGGATTTCGCGGCGCGGTTTCGGTGGACAGTCTCCACGGAAAGATGAAACCGCAGGAAAAAAGCGAAGTGATGGAACGGTTTGCTGAGGGAAAGACAGATATTCTAGTGTCCACGACCGTGATCGAGGTCGGGATCGACGTGCCGAACGCAACGGTGATGATGATCGAGAATGCCGAGCGGTTTGGCCTGGCCCAGCTCCATCAGCTGCGCGGGCGCGTCGGGCGCGGGGCGGCGCAGTCGTACTGTATCCTCATGTATGGCAGGGAAAGTAAAGAAGGAAAGGAGAGACTCTCGATCCTTGCCCAGTCGAATGACGGGTTCAAGATCGCCGAGGAGGATTTGAAACTGCGGGGGCAGGGAGATTTTTTCGGTGTGATGCAGAGCGGCGATAAGCTGTTTAAACTGGCCGATATTTACGAAGATGCGAAAATCCTTACGGCGGCGCATGAGGAGGCGGGGAGGTACGCATTTGATGAGATCAGCCGGTTTTACAAGAAGAATAAGAGACTGATGGAAAAACTGGAGCATTATATGGGGGAAGTCCCGCTGTAGGATGCCGTTGCTATTTGCCGAACACTGTGCTATAATCAGTTTAAAAGTTTTCACAAATAGTGCAGCTTACGAGTTTGCGGATGGAGGGAAGAGATGAAAAAAATTTTATGTTTGGCGTTATCGGCTCTGTTGGTCGTTGTAAACGCATATCCGGCGGCAGCAGCAAAAAAGGCGTCGCTGTCTTTTAAAAAGATAACATTGCAGGAAGGAAAAACGAAAAAGATTACGATTAAAAATAAAATAAAAAAAGCCGTTTATACCTATCAGTCTTCTTCGAAGAAAATAGCCTCCGTCAGTAAAAAGGGAGTCATAACGGCGAAGAAGTATGGAAAAACAAGGATTACCGTGTCCGAGCGTTTGAAAAAAGGTTCGAAAAATAAAAAACGAAAAGTAGGGGTGGTCGTTGTGACCTGTACGAAAAAGAAAATACAGAAACCGACTACATCTCCGTCGGTTTCCGCAGTTCCAGCCGTGACAGCTCCATCACCTGTGCCGACGGGGGTTCCGCAGACACCGACACAAGTTCCTTCGTCCGAATCGCCGAAACCAATGGAAACGCCTGTGCCGACACCGGATCTTTATACGGCACCGGTGATGTCAGTCCGTGTCACCGATCAGGAGAAGTATTCGGTAGACGGCACTACGTGTCATGTCGATATGCAGTATTTTACAGGTGATGCGTCAGGAGACTATTTTTCAGGAAGTACGAAAGGTAAGGGAACGACGGTCATCAAGGAATATAAAGACGGCACAAAACAGTCATGCGCCCGGTACATCCTTTCGGGAACCGATGCGGATGGTAAAACGTGTTCCCTTTTTATTGAGGATAACGGAACGGCGGATGACGAGGGAAATACCGTGACAAAGCCGACTATCATTACAGACAGCCAAGCGTTGTCATGGCTTGAGACGGCGGATCTGCAGGGAAGGATCACCGATCACGGAAACGGGGAGAAAACGATCGATATACGCTGGAATGAGTCACAGACGGAACCGATACCGCCGCGCGAAGTAGTCCGGCCGGATGAGAGCCAGTCATATCCAAATGAGATCTTTACGTTTATGATAGATATAGGAAGTACCTCTTCCGTAAAGGGAACGGCCGGAAGCGCATCGATGATCCAGTTCAAAGCATCATCGGACTGCCCGAATTTTAAGGGAACGATCGTGTCTGACTCTGTGGATACCAGACTCAAATATAACGGTCAGATCGAAACGCTTTCCGCCCGGTATATCCTGACTGGGGAAGATGCAGAGGGAAACCCGTGCAGTATTTATGTAGAAAACAACGGCATCGACGATAATGGCATGGTGACGGAGCCGCTTATCATCACGGACAACCCAGCGTTTGCCTGGGTAGAGAGTGCGAAACTCCACGGTACGGTAAGCTGGTCGCCGAAACTGACGATCCATGTGTCGGCGGCGGAATGATAAGGTGAGCCAGTGTTTGCGGCATTAAAGTTTCTCTTGATAAAAAGTGTGTTATCATTTATAATGTGAAAGACGAAAAGGAATTCAAGTTTGAAAGCGAGGAGAAGGTATGCGTGTCATTGCGGGAACGGCGAGACGGCTCCCATTGGTCGCACCGGAAGGAAAAGATACGAGGCCGACGACCGACCGGATCAAGGAGACGCTGTTCAACATCATCCAGGATGATATACCGGGAAGTCTATTTTTGGATTTGTTCAGCGGCAGCGGCGCGATCGGCATCGAGGCGCTGAGCCGGGGGGCAAAGCAGGCGTGGCTCGTCGAATTTGGAAGAGAACCGCTGAAATGTATCCGGGCAAATCTGGCGAAGACGCGTTTGGAAGCGCAGGCGGTCGTGCTCCCGATCGAGGTGACATATGCCATATCCAAACTAGAAAAAGAGGGCAGGCAGTTTGATGTTGTTTATGCCGACCCTCCGTATAAAAAGAAATTTGAAGCAAAGATCGTACAAATGCTGGCCCGCTCCGGCATCGTGAAAGAAGGCACACTCGTGATCCTGGAGTCAGCGCTGGACACGGCGGTGGACTATGTAGACGAAGACGTATTTGAACTGGTAAGAGTGAAGCAGTATAAAACGAATCAGCATGTGTTTTTGCGAGTGCGGGAAACGCAGCGCTCCTCTTTCTAACGTTTTACCATGAGGGAAAGGAATAGGTAATCATTTATGAACCCATCGAGAATCGAAAAGGCGATTGACGAGATTTACGAATATGTGGAGAACTGTAAGCCGTCGAAGCTGTATCCAAATAAAGTTACGGTTTCAAAGGACGAGCTTTATGATCTGTTGGACGCGCTCCGCATGTGCGCACCGGAAGAAATCAAGAGATACCAGAAGATTATCAACAACCGGGAAGAGATTCTTGGACAGGCACAGGAGCAGGCACAGCAGATCATGAGTCAGGCGCAGGCACAGACGAAACAGCTTCTCGACCAGAGCGAACTGGTGCAGACGGCGTATGTCCAGGCGGAACAGATCTTGAAAGAGGCCGAAACGCAGGCACAGCAGATTCTGAATCAGGCGGTGGGCGAGGGAAATCAGGTCCGTACGGACGCCTTGTACTATACGAGCGATCTTCTCGGAGAGGCGGGCAGGAATATTGAGCTTTCGCTAAAAGAAATCGAGAGTAAGTCTTCCCTGTTGATCAATGTTTTGAAGAAAGATATCGAGACCATTAAAAATAACCGCTCGGAGCTGCAAGACCAGATTACTGGAAAGATTCCGGACGAGGATGAAGCGGCAAAAGCAGAGCAGGTGGAGGGACAATGATGCAGCGGTCAAAAGAATAGAACGCCGAGCAGGAGACCAAACAATCCTGCCAGCACTTTGATCATTACATAACGCGAGAAAGATAATCCTGTATTTTGCAGAACACTGTTTGTCTGGGCGGCTGCCGACAGTCCCCCAAACGCAGTGGCGGCGAGAGACAGGATTATTTTTGCGTGTCCGGAAAGAGGGGAGGCCGCGATCATCGCATCGCCGGTCGTAATCTCCAGTATGCCGCCAAGCAGCAGTTTTGCGTAATAGGGAATGACGGGAAGCTGATGCAGCAGTGCGGCGAAGATGGAAAAGAACATGATATAGCCGCCGATCTTGATAAGGAGAAGCGCGCTGGAGGCGATTTCTGAGTCAATCAGCCGCGAAAAGGACTTTGCTGACGGTGTTTCTGGTGCGGCAATAGCTGAAATGACAGGTGCCGACTGAGCGTGTCTGGTGTTTTTTGTAAATAGAAGAAAACAGAGGCTTCCGAGAAGGGAAGAAAGAAGCACGAGGGCATAAAAGAGGTATTGGCCGGAACCCATGCCAAGCATACTGCCGGCGACGAAAAAGATAACGAACATCGGGCTGGGGTTGTTCGTAAATCCGGCAAAAAACAAGGCTTTCTCCCGGGAGAGCACACCGTCTTTGTACAATTCGCCCGCTACCTTTGCGCCGATCGGATAACCGGAGAGGATACCGGCGGCCAGCAATAGATACTGGCAGCGGCGCCCCGACATCGTGCGCCGGATCAAGGAGGTCAGTACGGAAAAGGGGAGGAGGGAGGGAACGAGGACGCCCGCCCATAAAAGAAGTCCGCTCTTACTTCCTTCGGCAGCGGTTTCCGGAAACAGGAGCAAAATAAAAAGAAATAGAAAACAAAGCAGGAGCATGGTAATCCCCCATCGTACTTGTTTTTATAAATGGTATGAATAAATATGTGCCATTATGCAGACGAATAAGGATAAAGAAATAATTGTCTGGAGGATGGATACCATGAACGATACTTTTACGATCCTTACGGATTCCACTTCAAACCTGCCCCGTCCTTATATCGAGAAATACGGGATCATCGTCCTGCCTCTTACGTATCTCGTAGATGACAGGGAATATCCGGGATATAGCGATGAGCCAGAGGACAGCTTTGGGCAGCTGTATGAGCATTTACGGAATGGGAAACCGATCACGACTTCTATGGTGAATAAGAGCATTGCTTATGAGGTCGCAAAGAGGGTTCTGGAGCAGGGGAAAGATCTTTTATACATCGGCTTATCGTCCAAACTGAGCGGTACGTACTACGCGGTCGAGAGCGCGCTGAACACGCTGAAGGGAGAGTTTCCGGAACGAAAGATTTACGCCGTTGACAGCTTATGTGTCGCGCTCGGTGAGGGAATGCTCGTCTATGAGGCGGTAAAGGGGAAAAAGCAGGACAAATGCCTGGCAGAGATCTACGATTGGTGCAGCCGGTGCCGCTGGCAAGTCAATACAGTATTTACCGTGGATGATCTGAACCATCTCCGGCGCAGCGGGCGCGCTTCGTCCGCGATCGCGGTTGTCGGTACGGTGCTGAAGATCAAACTCATTCTCCGCATGAACAATGGCGGGATACTGAAACAGGAGACGAAAGTCCGGGGGCGGAAAAAGTCGCTGGACGAGATTGTAAAGCGGGTTTTACAGGGGATGGACCGAGAGCAGATGGTGTTTGTCAGCCACGGGGACTGCCCCGAAGACGCAAAATATGTAGCAGATGGCCTCTACCGCTCGGAAAAGGTGACTAAGGTGATCTTAAATACGCTGGATCCTGTCATCGGCATCCATACTGGGCCAGGTTCCATCGGGATCTTTTATATGGAGTGATAGTTCTTATATGGTAAAGTTGCCATTTTTAGGGGTTGAAATTTAAAAGCCGCAGTTGTATAATATGTTCGGGTGAATATTTAAACAAAAATCAGAAAGAAGGATATGTTCAATGAAAGTATTGGTAATCAATTGCGGCAGTTCATCCCTGAAATACCAGTTGATTGACTCAGAGACGGAACAGGCTCTTGCCGTAGGCCTGTGTGAGCGGATTGGAATAGATGGAAGACTGAACCATACGCCGGCTGGCGGTGAGAAGGTCGTCATAGAAAAGGACATGCCCAACCACGAAGTTGCGGTCAAAATGGTACTGGAGGAATTGACAGATCCAGAAAACGGGGTGATAGGAAACCTCTCGGAAATCGATGCGATCGGCCACCGCGTTGTACACGGCGGAGAGAAATTTGCTTCGTCTGTTGTGATCAAGGACGATGTGATGGCAGCGATCGAGGAATGTAATCCATTGGCGCCGTTACATAATCCGGCCAACCTGATCGGCATCCGTGCCTGCCAGGCGATCATGCCCGGCGTGCCGAATATCGCAGTTTTTGATACGGCATTTCACCAGACGATGGAGCCGGTCGCTTTTATGTACGGACTTCCTTATGAATGTTATGAAAAGTATAAAGTGCGCCGTTACGGATTTCACGGGACGAGCCACAGTTTCGTATCGGCCCGCGCGATCGAAGTTTTGGGATTAGATCCAAAGAATTCGAAAGTGATCGTGTGCCATCTCGGCAATGGAGCAAGTATTTCTGCCGTGAGAAACGGAAAATCCGTGGATACTAGTATGGGTCTGACACCGCTCGAAGGGCTTGTGATGGGAACGCGCAGCGGAGATATCGACCCGGCGATCATCGAATATCTGGCACACAGCATGGGCAAAACGCTGGAGGAAATGATGACTCTGTTAAATAAAGAGTCGGGCGTATACGGTCTCTCTGGTGTATCCAGTGATTTCCGCGACTTGGAAGACGCCGCAGCGGATGGCAATGCGCGCGCGCAGATGGCGATGGATGTATTCGGCTATCGTGTCGCAAAATACATCGGAGCATATACCGCAGCGATGAACGGTGTGGATGCCATTATTTTTACCGCCGGACTCGGCGAGAACAACCATGTGATGCGGGAATATATCTGCAGCTACCTCGGTTATCTCGGTGTGGAGATCGATAAGAAGGAAAATGCAGTACGAAGTGTGGAAAAGGTTGTATCGACGCCAGAAAGCAAGGTAAAGGTCATGGTCGTGCCGACGAATGAAGAGCTTGCGATCGCGAGGGAAACGGTAGCGCTTGTGCAGTAGGCAAATGCAGTAGGCAAATAAAAAAACTTGTTGACAAAAGATGTCAGAATTGGTATAATGGCAGAAGTGTTTTGAGTTTTAAGGAGGTGTAATGACATGTCAATCTGTCCTAAGAATAAATCTTCGAAAGCGAGAAGAGACAAACGTAGAGCAAACTGGAAAATGACGGCGCCTACTTTGGTAAAGTGCAGTAAATGCGGAGAATTGATGGTTCCGCACAGAGTTTGCAAAAGTTGTGGAAGCTACAACAAGAAAGAGATTCTTGCTAGCGCTGAGTAAGCGGTAAGTTGCGCAAAATCGGAGATTTGTAAAAAAATTATGGTTTGAATGCGAATATGGCACTAGAAGTCAATATGTCTATGAAAATAGATGTATTGGCTTTTCTGCGTATAAGAGTATTCATTTTTCTCGGTATTGTCAACGGAAAGGGGCGAAATGGAGATTAAGGAGTACGAATATCGTTCGATTAAAAAGATAAGTAAAAAAGGAATTTGGTTTGACGATGGTTTCTTTTTAGATTTTGAAATTTGTAGGAAAAATTGGGCAAAAAACCATAACATTGTGCTTGATCAAACATATTGTGTTGCGGATAGGGATATAACGGCAGCGAGTCCTTACTTCGAATTCTATTTTGAGGATCATGTTATCATATACAGTTCTAAAACTATTTTTAATAGGCATAGGTATTTTCAAAATTTAAGAGCTGCCATTGAGGAAATGGGTTATTCAACATATGATTTGAGTTGAGATTTTTGAAAAAGGAGGTTATGTTAGTTGGTAAACTTTAGTAAGAAAAAAATTCTTTCTATTTTTGCGGTAAGTATTCTTTTGGTAGTGTTTACTATGTGCTTTGCTCCTTGGGGGATCGTTTATATTGGCACACTATTATTAGAAGAGCCAGCAAAACCAGAAATCGTGCGGGAAGAGTTTTCGTTCACGTTAATTTATGACAGTAATGGAGAAAGGAAAATGATCAAGGATACATAAATATGTGAGTTTGATGGAATTGGTGCAGATGAGGGAAGAGGGAAATACCGCAAGTGGAAAAGCAGATTGGCAAGTGGAAATAAAAATATAAAATTATGGGAGGGAAAAGGAAAGAAGGGAGCGAAACAGGAAATTTGTTATAATTGTGCGCCGCCAGGGTATTATATGGGAGATCCTGATTATGGGAATGGAAATAAGTCGAATTATTCTGATATTATCTTGAAAAAGGAACTAAGTGATTCGATAGAGGAAATATTTATGAGCGAAAAGAAACTTTTACAAAAATACAACATCGAGATTATCAGTTGGGACTGTGAAGAACCAATAAAAAATGTGTTTGAGTAAGAGGAGAGTAGGATCATAAGTGGTTGATTTCTCTATCCTATTGTGATACCATAAAGACGGGAAAGTTTGACACACGGGGGAAACGTAAAAAAGGGATAAAGCCGGGGGATGGATGAATGAAAAAAGAATTAATGAACGCAGCGTTTAGAACAATACTGGATGATGCGACGGATATGATTTTTTTAAAGGATGTCAATCTAGTGTATCAGGCGGTTTCCGCGTCATTTGTAGAGATGGTTGGCAAGTCGTCGGAAGAAGAAGTCATAGGACATACAGATGCAGAAGTTTATGAGGACAAAAATCTCTGCCGACGGTATGAAGCGGATGAAAGTCGTCTTCTGTCCGAAAAGAAAGATATGCGGGGATATATCGAGCCTATTAGGGATGATAATGGACAGGCAAGATACGGTTCGACGTCCAAATATCTGCTTCGTGATGAGGAAAACCAGGTCATCGGGATATTGGGAATTGTGAAGGACATTACGAGAGAATATCGTGCGCGTCAGCGTTATCAGCAGGAATTTAGATATTTATTTGAACTGCCGGAAGATACGTATGCCGTCTGCTATATTGATGTAGATGATTGGCGTATCATCAAGCAGAGGCGGCAGCATATAGGGGAAGGTACTCTTCAGGAATGCCAGACTGTGGAAGAAATCTGTAGTTACGCGGTAGAATCGATCGTGGATGATCGTTGCGAGGGTGTAAGATTTTATCAAAATTTTACGCCAGATAATCTATGGAATTTATACGCCAGCGGAAGGAACAGCGTGTCCTTTGAATACGAACGGAGGCTGTCGGACGGTTCGTCCAGATGGGTGCACAATGAGGCACATTTCCTCACGGATGTGGACAGTGACCATTTGTGCGTAATGCTTTCGGTTAAGGACATCAATGCGAACAAGCAGGAGGAACAGAAATTATATGAGGCCGTAACCTTAGATGAGATGACAAAGGTACTAAATCGCGCAACGGCAATGAAAAATATCAAGCAGATCCTTTATAATGAAAATGACAAACTTCATGTGTTATTTATGCTTGATGTTGATAATTTCAAAGGCATAAATGATAAATTCGGTCATCAGGCAGGAGATGAATTTCTGATCAAACTGGCAGGAGAATTGAAGAAAGCGTTCCGTGAGAATGATGTCGTGGGCAGAATAGGCGGTGACGAGTTCTTTATTTTCCTGCGAAACGTAGTGGAAATGAACCTGATCGAGAAAAAGGCTAAGGACATACTGGACATTGTGTCCAAAGCAGGGGAAGCCTATTCGGAAGCGGAATCAAGTGGAAGTATAGGAATCGCCTTATATCCGGGGGATGGGAGAACGGTGGAGGAATTGTACACCAAGGCGGATGAGGCGTTGTATGTGGCGAAGAGAGGCGGCAAGAATCAATTTGTTTTTGCCAAATAGTCTGGCAGGATTTTCGTGGAATTTCAACGCTTTTTCCATTGCCTTTTTCTTTAAAAATAGATATACTGAAAGAAGAATATATCAGAATGGAGGGTACATACCATATGAAACAATTAAAAAACCCGGTTCTGCCCGGTTTCAATGCAGACCCGTCGATCATCCGCGTCGATGACACGTATTATATCGCGAATTCCACGTTTGAGTGGTTTCCGGGCGTAAGACTCCACGAATCGAAAGACATGATACACTGGAACCTTCTTCCGTCGCCTCTTTCTACCACGACGTTACTCGATATGAAAGGGAATCCGTCTTCCGGCGGTATCTGGGCGCCAGATCTGTCTTATGCGGATGGGAAATTCTGGCTCGTCTACACCGATGTTAAGGTGACAGAGGGTACGTTTAAGGACATGGTAAACTATGTGACAACGGCTAAAGACATATGCGGGCCGTGGTCGGATCCGATCCGGATCAACGGCGTCGGATTTGATGCCTCTTTGTTCCACGATGAGGATGGACGCAAATATCTGGTACAGCAGACATGGGATCACCGGGAATATCACCATGCGTTCCGCGGCATTACGCTGACCGAATTTGATACGGAGACGATGAAATTAAAACCGGAAACAGCGCGAAACATTTACAACGGTACGGATGTGAAACTCGTGGAAGGGCCTCATCTGTATAAAATAAATGGATACTATTATCTGTTTGCCGCACAGGGCGGTACGGTCTATACACACCAGGAGGTTGTCGCGCGCTCTCGGACGCTGGACGAGCTTAGTTTCGAGACAGAGCCAGACGGGCCGTTTATCACGAATTTTGATACGCCGTATCTCGGCATACAGAAACAGGGGCATGGCGCGCTTGTGGAAACGCCGGGTGGGGAATGGTATTACGCCAGCCTCTGCGGGCGTCCGTGGACACATGAAAACGAGTCGTGCATCGACCCTCGCGGGTACTGTACGCTCGGACGCGAGACGGCGATCCAGAAAGTGTACTGGGATGAAGACGGCTGGCCGCGGATCGAGGGAGGCCACGGCGGAAGCGTGTATGTGGATGCTCCGGCAGACGGGATCGAAACGGACGCCCCGGCTGACCATTCGCTCCATGATGATTTTGAAGCGGCAAAACTCCATGACGAGTGGAATACGCTGCGGGTTCCGTTTTCCGACGAAATGGGAACGGTCGGCGGCGGGAAACTCGTTTTGCGCGGGCAGGGTTCACTCTGTAATACGCACGAGCTGTCGCTCGTAGCCAAGCGCTGGCAGGCGTTCTATTTTGACGCGTCCGTAAAGGTGAGTTACGAGCCGTATTCGTATCAGCAGATGGCGGGCCTTACAAACTATTACAACGATAAACACTGGTCCTTTGCCTTTGTGACATGGAATGAAAAACATGGCCGCGTGATCGAGGTCGGCGAGTGTAACCGTGGGAATTACACCTCGTTTCTTCGTGACGACGCCATCCCGGTACCGGAAGGCGCGGATGTGTGGTTCCGCACGAAAGTGAGGAAGGAAAGCTATACTTACGAATACTCGTTTGACGGGACGAACTATAAGGAAATACCGGTGGTGTTCGATGCGGCCGTTCTCTCAGATGATTATGTGCTGCAAAGCTATGGCGGATTTTTCACCGGTGCTTTTGTGGGAATGGCGTGCGTGGATTATGCGTATTATGACACGCAGGCGGAATTTAGCAGCTTTTACTACAAAGAACTCGGAGATGTCATAACGGATGACGGGACATTTGCCTGGGAGTAAAAATTCTGGACAAATATTGATTTGATCAAAGAATGAAATAAGAGAATGTTAGATAAAGGGTGCATGGGCTATCAAAAGGCACCCTATATTCATAAAGGAGTCGAACATGTATAACGAGACGGAACTGGTTCGTATCGCCCGAAGGGAAAACAATACAAAGAGAACTTATCTGATCGTCGATCCCCTGCAGGGAAAACATGTGCCAGTTTCCCCGACGAAGGCGTTGAATCTGTTTTCAGATCTGGCAGACGAGGTCCGAAACGAGTATGCAGATGAAACGCTTCTGGTCGTCGGTTTCGCGGAAACGGCGACTGCGATCGGAGTGCAGGTGGCGATCTGCTTAGGCGCAAAGTACATACAGACGACGAGGGAGATCATACCGGGTGTGGAATATCTATTCTTTTCAGAAGAACACAGCCATGCCACCGAACAGAAACTTGTCAAAACCGATCTGGATGCTGTGGTGGGGGAGATTGACCGCATCCTCTTTGTAGAAGATGAAGTAACGACGGGTAAAACGATCCTAAATATCATATCCGTATTTGAAAACAAGTATGCAGAGCCGATCCGTTTCTCGGTGCTCTCCCTGCTCAATGGCATGGACAGGGCGCATACGGATCTGTATGCAGAAAAGGGAATACGGCTGCATTATATATTAAAAACAGATCATAAAGCATTTGCAAAACGGGCGGAGCAGTATCGAGGGGATGGCGGATATGCGGTATGTGATACCGGAGCTGTTCCCAGAGTGGATGAGATCAGGGTTTCCGGGTATATGAATGCAAGGAGGCTCGTGGACGCCCTGTCTTATCTGGAAGCGTGTGAGAGGCTTTGGGAGCAGGTAAGGGCACGAGTGGTAAAAGATGAGTGTGAGAGCGTGCTCGTGATCGGCACGGAAGAATGTATGTATCCGGCGTTATGGATCGGACAGGAACTGGAACGGGCAGGGAAGGCGGTAAAATGCCATGCCACGACGAGAAGTCCGATCGTGGTCAGCACGGAAGAAGAGTATCCGCTGCATCAGAGATATGAGTTAAAGAGCCTGTATGACGAGGCGAGAAAGACGTTTATTTACGATGTGGAAGCTTATGATCAGGTCGTGATCGTCACAGACGCGCCAGCAGAAGAGAAAGCGGGTCTCAATTCCTTACTTCATGCAGTCTTCCGTAAAAATGATGATGTAGTAGTAGTCAGGTGGTGTTAGAGTGAGAAGTTCCTATTCAGAGGATGACGTGGTTCTTTTGTTAAAAGATATAACGGGACTTGTGGAGCCGCAGCCGACCGAGGAGCGTGAAAGGCTGATCCAGTCGGGAAAGCATTACAGCGAGATGCTGCCGATCGAATATGTTCCGACATCAAAATATATGCGGATCTATCAGGAAGCGCTTTCCCTGTACGCAAAACCGACAGCGCTGGCAGTCGGCCGCCTGTCGGACAAGATCGTGGAGCAAAATGGCAGAAAAGTCGTTTTGGTATCGCTGGCCAGAGCCGGCATTCCGATCGGTATTTTGATCAAGCGATATATCCGATGGAAATACGGGGTGGACGTACCACATTACTCCATCTCGATCATCCGCGGGCGGGGCATAGATGACAATGCGATGAAGTATCTGCTGGAAAAATATGCGCCGGAGCAGCTCTTGTTTGTGGACGGATGGATTGGGAAGGGCGCTATATTAAACGAGTTAAAAAAAGATATCGAAGCGTATGAGGGCGTGTCGTCACAGATCGCTGTGATTGCCGATCCCGCGAATGTGACGCCGTTGTGTGGGACGCACGAAGACATCCTGATCCCCAGTTCATGCCTGAACTGTACTGTTTCCGGACTGGTCAGCCGTACGTTTTTGCGCAGTGACATCATCGGAGAGCATGATTTTCACGGGGCTGTTTATTATGGGGAGCTGGAGGGATCGGATCTATCGTATGAGTTCATTGAGGCGATTGAAAACGAGTTTACATGGGAAGCGCCGGAAGCGTGCAAAACGATCCGAGGTTCGGGTATGGAGGAAGTGAGGGAGATCGCGGATCGGTTCGAGGTCGGCGATCTCAATCTGGTCAAGCCGGGCATCGGGGAAACGACAAGGGTGCTTCTACGAAGAGTCCCATGGAAGGTGTTGATCGATGATCGCTTTCAAAAGGATCCCCAGTTGGGGCATGTGATGAGACTTGCCGAAGAAAAGTCTGTGCCAGTTGATTTTTATCCGCTCCGGCACTATAAATGCTGTGGGATTATTAAAAAAGTAGCGGATGCGTAGGATTGCCCTAATCGCGGATTCCGAACGCTTCAGCCAGGAACAGCGTTTTTCTGGCCCAGTTATTGTGGGTTTTATATTCGTTCATGCGTTCTTTGGTGAGGCTGCCGGAAACGTATTCGTTGGCGTTCTGGTTCCAGTTCAGGATCGATTTGGCGTCGTTAAAATCTGTTTTGGGTACCTGATAGGCACGGTTTATGACAGGGATCTGGTTGGGATGGATCACGGTCTTTCCGGTAAAGCCGCATAATTTATCATCGTTGATCTCCTGCATCAGTCCGCGCTCCCATTGGGGGCCGTTATAGTATTCCCAGACCGGACCGGATACGACATAATCCATGCCATATACCGTAATAATGTCAGAAAAGATCTGGGAAATGGGTTTGATCTGATGGATGGATTCGTCGGCATGCCGTCGGAATCCGAACGTGTGGCAGAGATCGTTCCCGCCGACCCGTATATTTAACACCAGATCTTCGATGTCTGACAGCATATCCTTTAGTTCGTATAGAAGTTCGCTCCTGCGTCGCAGGTCGATCATGGCCATGTTTTCATAAATCGGCATCACATACAGCTTATGTGAGGCTGTTTCATTTGCCTGGATCAGCGCCTGGATATAGGCGGGGGCGTTTTCCGTTGTAAATTTCGGGACGATGTAACCGGTTAGGATCTTGATACTGTCCCCAAAGGATCTGGTCAGGCGGGTGATCTGTGATGCGTTTCTTACGCGTACAAATATTTTAGGCAGATAAAACGGTTGTTTCTGATAACTGATATAGATCGTGTGGATCGTGCGGATGAGTTCCTGTTCCGCTTCTTCCACGAAGTTATCGTTTATCGTATCTTCGAGGCACAATGCGAGGGAGTATTTTGATCCGAATTTTTCCAGTACCACGGAGTCAGCGACGCTCTTTTTGTTTGCGGGACAGTATAATAAGGCTCCTACGCTGTAGTATAGAATATTATTTTTCAATGCGATCTCTCCTATCTATTGCAGAAATAGTGATTTGTCTTGTTTGGAGGGCCGTTGGCCCTAGTATCAAGTAGTATATCATGCTTTTTTAAAAAATGGTAGGAAAAAGTATTTCATTTTTGATAGGCTATCAGGAAAAAGGAAAAGAAAACAGAAATGGAGATAAGGGGAAAATGGGAAATGAGATTACATATCGGCATAATATAATGGAAATCCAGTCGATCGAGGCATTTATGAGTATCAAAGGCGGATTCAGCCATTCGATGAGAGATGTGTATTTTGTAAGAGCCATCGGCGTCCCGCTTCACTTTACGGATGTGATCCGGGATATGGATCAGAAGATGGGAAAGGAAATGTCGAGCGGCCATATTGCGTATATGCGCGTGAGGGCGCTTCCCAATCTGTCGGGCGTTCAGGATTCCTCGTTTTATGCTGGCGCATATGATGTGTGGCGGGCAGATGGAACGGCTGTGCTTCGAAATGTAACGGTTCATGGTATATTTGGCGAAGTCTTTTCCCGTGCGATCCAGCAGGTGGTCGAACTTTTTTCAAAGAATAAGAACAATATTTCAGATTCCATTGTCCGCAATTTTGTATCCAAGGTCATGTACTGGTTGGATGTACAGATGGCGGATCTGGTGTCAGGCTGGACCGAGAGGTCGGTCATGAAAGTGGTGGCTGAAAATGTGCTGAAAGAACAGGAATATCTGTTTTACTATTTTTTGACGCTTCTCGGCTGCGACGTTTTATTACTCGAATACGAAAAGGATCTGGATGCCCCGGAAGCGTTGACGTCTCTTTCTAGTAAGCTTGTACTGGGAACATTTGATACGTGCGCGCTGCCGGAATATGTCCCGTACGTGCATGAGGAGAAGGTGGTGGAGAGCCGCCCGGTCAGAGTAGTCATTCCGGAGAGGCCGGGGAGGAGATCTGGCAGGACGGCAGAACAAAGGGCGGACGCCGGTAAGGCAGTGGAGAGTACCAAAAAGGCAGCAGCAAAGGCAAACCGGCTGGTATCCGCGCCCGCTGCCGATGTGGAAAAAGGGTTTGAGGAACTGGCGCAGCTCGCGTCTTCCATCGTCATGATCTCGGTTCACGATCACCGCGGCGAGATCACGAGTACGGGATCCGGGATCATGATCGGCAGGGACGGGTACATATTAACGAATAATCATGTGGCATCCGGCGGAAGGTTTTATACCGTCAGTATCGAGGACGATGACGAAACGTATCAGACGGACGAAGTGATCAAATACAATAACGCGCTTGATCTGGCTGTCATCAGGATCCAGAGGAGGCTTGATCCGCTGCCAGTCTACAGGGGGAGGAAGAAACTTGTCAGAGGGCAGAAAGTGGTGGCGATCGGCAGTCCGCTCGGGTTATTTAATTCGGTTTCCGACGGGATCATTTCGGGATTTCGGAAGATCCGGGATATCGACATGATCCAGTTCACGGCTCCCATATCGCCGGGAAGTTCAGGGGGCGCTGTGCTGAACATGCAGGGGGAGATCATCGGGATCAGTACAGCAGGTCTCGACAATGGGCAGAATATCAATCTGGCGGTAGGTTACGAGAATATTTTAATGTTTGCAAACGGGTTTTTTTCTTAATGCACAATGCCTTGAAAAAAAAACGGCGGTGTGGTAAACTTGTGGTGTGCAGGAGTATACACATGATGCGCAGAAAAAGAAACGGAACTGAAGTTCCGCGCAGAAATGAGGAAAACTATGAATAGTGGCAAAAGACAAATGAGGGTATCCTTTAATTCGGTCGTGATACTTGGGTTTACGATCGCGTGCTTTGTTGTGATGATGTTGGATCAAATGACCAGAGGAGGAACGACGTATCGCTTTTTCAGTGTTTACCGTTCGTCGTTACTCAGTCCGCTTACCTATATCCGTTTCTTCGGCCATGTGCTGGGACATGCAGGCTGGCAGCACTTTTTCGGAAATATTATGATGATCCTTGTAGTAGGGCCTCTTTTGGAAGAAAAGTATGGCTCGTCGAATATTTTGTTCGTCATTTTGACGACTGCCCTCGCTTCGGGGCTCGTTCATTTTATCTTTTTCCCGAATGTCAGGCTTTTGGGAGCGAGCGGAGTCGTATTTGCCTTTATCCTTCTGGCGTCGCTTACGAGTTTCCAGGAAGGAAAGATACCGCTTACCTTTATTTTAGTGGCTTTTATTTACATTGGGCAGCAGGTATATGAAGGCATGTTTATTCATAATAATGTGTCCAACCTTACCCATATCATAGGCGGGGTTGTCGGGACAGGCCTGGGATTTGTGATGAACAAAAACAAGATGAGTAGATATTGAAGGTGAGAGCAACCCATGTTGGAACGTGTAAACATTCAGAACCTCGATGATTATTTTATGGAATGTAACAAAAGACAGAAAAAAGGGGTATATTTCTGCCGGCTGACTGTTTATTCCGCACAGATCGAGCAGTTTATCAAAAAGTATTACGATGAGGCCAGGAAAAACGGCGTTGTCATTGAGGGGAAGATACCGAATCCCGATGAGAAGAATCTCTCTTATTACGAGGAGATCATGGGGATGGGATTTCAGATGAGCCTTGGATTTCTCAATGACAGCTTAAAAAAGTGGCTGCCGAGGATGAACGACCATCAGCGGGAGCGGGTGGTACTCGCTCTATACGATACGCTGGATTCCCTGCAAAAAGCGGGAAAGACCGAGAACATGCTGAAAAATGCGTATATTAAATTTATGTGCTGGCTGTACTATAAGTTTGAACGGATCGTCAATCAGCTTGGCGCGGATCGAATTCCGAAAATACTGTATGAGGGATACGTGAGTAATTATGAGAGGATGATGCTCTCGATCCTTTCACAGGCCGGCTGTGATATCCTGCTTTTGCAATATGAGGGCGATCAGGGATATTTAAAAGTGGATCCCGGTTCGAAGTGGTCGGAGGAGTGCCGCGTAGACGGTGCAGACAGATTTC
Source organism: uncultured Eubacterium sp. (assembly GCA_910589665.1). GTDB lineage: Bacteria > Bacillota > Clostridia > Lachnospirales > Lachnospiraceae > Eubacterium_F. The sequence goes on from CAJUTR010000001.1 coordinate 75,371, forward strand.
CACAGGGGTTCAGCCTGAAAAAGATCCGGGAGATCATGCAGGACGAGCAGCGCAGCGAGGCGCTGTATGGAGCGAGGCCGAATGTAAAAAACAGTACGAATTCCTGGATCAAAGGCACCGGACTGGATGATTTCAGGGAGACGATCTCCACGCGCGGAAAGGATTCACAGTTGTTCTACAATTGCTTTTACCGCATCAATGGTGTAAGTGATAAATTGTTTTACGCAGAAGAGCTTTACCGGTTTCAATTGGAATTGAAGAATTCGAAACGAAATGTAGTAATCGTAGACCAGGAGATCCCGAAACCGACGCCCGATGAGATCGCTGCCATCAAACGGAACAATTATACAAACCAGGATCAGATGATCCGCGGCTTGGCCGCGAATATCCAGTATATGGCGGGCGGGGAACTGCAGAAGGTCATGAACCAGTCGTTTGTCGACAGCATACAAAAGGCGGCGAAGGATTCAGAGATCAGTCTGAATAAGCTGACAAACAGGGCCGTCTATCTGCTCTGCTGGTTAAATAGATACCAGGCAAAGCTGTTTGAACATTGGAACAATACGGATATTGCCTGTTTTATCTATCTGGGAGGCTGTAAGAACAGCAGTGAGGCCATGTTTGTAAGTTTTCTGGCAAGGCTCCCGGTCGATGTGCTGATCCTCTGCCCGAACTTAAATGAGAGATGCTGTCTGACCGATGATCTGCTGTATGAGTTGAACTATACGGAATCGCTCGTACTCGATCGGTTTCCGGTCAACAATGCAAAGCTCCATATCGGTACGGCGGCGTACCACGCGGAACGTGAGCTCGATACACTGATGTACCAGGATACGGGCCTATATAGGAACCAGCAGTATACGAGGGCGAATGTGATCAATCTGCAGACGATGTACGAGGAAATCCGGATCCTGTGGGATCAGGAATTAAAATACAGGCCAAGTTTCAGCGTCGTAGGCGATACGGTGAATATACCGGTCATTTTTTCAAAAGTATCGGGCGTAAAAGATGGACAGCTGGAGTACTACTGGGGATCGATTCAGGAACTTCTCACGGAAAATACGGTTTTGATACAGAAGGCGCCCTACTTGGATCATACGACGCCTAATCCAGTCAAGCCTTACGTGACCGAATTTTATAAAAACGGAAAACTGCTGAAAATGAAGATGCAACAGCATCCCAAATACCCGTATGGGATCTTACGGGAAGAAATACAGGAAGTGATGCTGGAAAAACTGCAGATGATCCTGGATGAGAAATACATCCGGGGGATCGGGGAAAACGGAACGGAATACACGGTGATCGCCACCGTGCTGAACCTTTCGAAAGATATTCTCAGAATGATACAGAAATTTGACTTTACGAAGAAAAATCCGAAGCTCATTTATGTGAATGCGGCGGAACAGATCATATCGCTGGAGGATACGATCCTTGTCACGTTTTTAAATCTGATCGGTTTTGATATCCTGTTCTTTATCCCGACCGGATACCAGAGTGTCGAAAAGTATTTGAACCAGAATGTAATGGAAGAACATCAGATTGGAGAATATGTGTATGATCTTCAGGTTCCTGATCTGAAAAATACTCCATTTAATAAACCGCGTCAAGGCTGGCGCAATAAAATTTTTAAGAGAGGTAATTGATATGGGACTTGATTTTAGCAAAACACAGACAGCGCCGACGGCCGCGATGACAGAAGCGTCGGTGGCTCAAAATGAGATTGAAGTGGTGCAGGAATATGACATTGTCGCTGACCGGCAGCAGATGAACAGTGAGCTGGTAAATTCGGAAGAAGTGGACCGTATCGTCAGCACGATCGAAGTAAATAATATGGATACGATCGTATCGTTTGGCGCCGATGTGGCAGAGGAAATTTCGAAGGCATCGGATATCGTACTGAACAGCGTGAACATGTCACAGCTCGACGATACGAGTGAGATGCTAAAGACGCTGGCAAAGATCATGGAGAAATTTGATCTCGAAGAGATCAAGGACAATCAGTCCCTGTTTGGAAAGCTGTTCGGAAACCTGAAAAAGCAGCTGGACAAGATCCTCGCCAAATACCATACGATGGGAGACGAAGTCGATAAGATCTATGTGCAGTTAAAAGGATATGAGTCGGAGATCAAGCAGTCGAACCGGAAACTGAGCCAGATGTTTGACGCGAACGTGAACTTTTATCATGAGCTGGTCAAATATATTCTGGCCGGTGAGCAGGCGTGCAAAGAAATCGAGGCATACCTGGCGCAGAGGAGGACAGATCTAGAGACGACGGGCGACACCTCGATCCAGTTTGAGGTGACGACATTAGAGCAGGCGCTTATGATGATGGAACAGCGCACACAGGATCTGCGTACGGCTGAAAATGTAGCGATGCAGTCGATCCCGATGATCAAGACGATGGAATTTAGTAATTACAATCTGGTGAGAAAGATCAATTCCGCGTTTATCGTCACGCTTCCGGTATTCAAGCAGGCGCTCGCCCAGGCCATCATGCTGAAGCGTCAGAGGATCCAGGCGGAGTCGATGGCGGAACTCGATAAGAAGACGAATGAGATGCTCGTCAAGAATGCCCAGAATACAGTGCAGGCATCTAAGATGACCGCGAAGCTCGCGTCGGGAAGCTCGATCCAGATCGAGACGCTGGAAAAGACATGGAGAACGATCACGAACGGGATCGAGGAGACCAGGCGGATTCAGGAAGATGCCAAGAGGAAACGGGTGGAAGACAAAGCTCGTCTGGAAACGATCAAAAATGAGTTCAATCAACAGTATCATATGCCAAAACCAACCTATTAAAGGTAGAAACAGGAGGAACAGGGTATGCCAGTAAATTTGACGAAAGGTCAGAAAGTAAGTTTGACAAAAGGAAATCCGGGTTTGAAAAGTGTAGTTGTCGGTTTGGGATGGGATGTCAACCAGTTCGATACCGGCGGAGATTTTGATCTCGATGCCGCCGCGTTTTTATTAACCGATTCGGGAAAGGTAGCAGATTCCAATGATTTTGTGTTCTATGGGAATCTGGCTCATCCGTCCGGAAGCGTACAGCACATGGGGGATAACCTGACGGGAGCCGGTGACGGTGACGATGAGCAGATCAAGATTGATCTCTCCAAAGTGCCCGCGAACATTACGAAGATCGCGTTTACGGTGACGATTTACGAGTCAGAAGCGCGAAGGCAGAATTTCGGACAGGTCAATAATGCGTTTATACGGATTTATAATGAGGAAAACGGAGAGGAAATGCTGCGGTACGATTTGGGCGAAGATTTCTCGATCGAGACGGCGGCCGTCTTTGGTGAACTGTATAAAAACGGCGCCGAGTGGAAATTTAACGCGATTGGAAGCGGTTATCAGGGCGGTCTGGCGGCGTTGTGCGCGAACTACGGCGTCGAGGTTGAATAGATCCTGCTGATTTGTGAAAATAACGCTGTGCGGGTGTGAACCGTCCGGCAGAAATGAGGGAATGTTATGTCGATTAGTTTACAAAAGGGCCAGAAGGTAAGTCTTTCCAAAGATCACGCGGGACTGGCAAAAGTTGTCGTTGGACTTGGCTGGGATGAGGTACAGCGGTCGCGGGGCGGATTTTTCGCGCCGAAGCCGGCGGCGATTGATTGTGATGCCTCAGCGATCATGCTGCAAAACGGGAGGTTCTTAGATAAAAAAGACCTCGTCTTTTTCGGAAATCTCCAGCACAGTTCAGGAACGGTGCTCCATATGGGGGATAACCTGACAGGGGCCGGCGAGGGGGACGATGAGCAGATCGTGATCGATCTGTCCAGCGTGCCGCAGGATTATGATAAGATCGTCATCGTTGTCAATATTTATGAGGCGGTGAAGAGGCGTCAGCATTTTGGGATGATACAAAACGCGTTTATCCGTCTCGTGGATCAGAGAAATAATAATGAGATGTGCAGATACAATCTGACAGAAGATTATTCGGGGATGACTGCGATGATATTTGGCGAAGTTTACAGATATAACGGCGAGTGGAAGTTTAATGCGATCGGACAGGGGACAAACAATCCGACGATCGGGGATCTCGTAAGAAGATATTTGTAAGGGAACAGTCTGTGGAAATAGGAAACATGGTTGGGGGCAAAGTTTTTGTCCCTAACATTATTTTTAGATTCTTTCACATACGATCAGAGCGGGGCGTAAGATGAGCATGAAGGTTCTTTGTACAGATCTTGATAATACACTGATCTATTCCTATAAACATAATATCGGAATGGAGAAAAGAAATGTGGAAATATACCAGGGCAGGGAGATTTCGTTTATAACGTCAAAAACGTATGAACTTCTTAGAAAACTAAAACAACATATGCGGGTTATCCCCACGACGACACGGACGACCGAGCAATATGAGCGCATTGAGCTGGGTGTTGGCGGATTTTCATTTGCGTTAGTCTGTAACGGTGGTATTCTTTTGCGGAACGGGAAAAGAGATGAGGAATGGTATCATGAGTCTCTGCGCAGGATTGCGGACAGTGTGGAGGAGTTGGAACGGGCGATCCGGTTTCTAGAGCAGGATGCGAGAAGAAAATTTGAAATCCGTTTTATAGAAAAATTGTTTGTTTTTACAAAATGCAGATGTCCGGATATTTCTGTGCGAGAGTTGAAGGAATGCTTAAATCCCCAGTATGTGGATGTCTTTCACAACGGAGAAAAAGTATATGTCATTCCGGTGGGACTGAGTAAAGGTACCGCGCTAGATCGGATCCGGTCTTATTTGGACGCTGAGATGATTTATGCCGCAGGGGACAGCGCATTTGATGTATCGCTGCTTGACCGGGCGGACGCGGCGTTTGCTCCGTATGGGTTTTCCTCTCGGTTTGGTTTTCAACACCACGTGAGAGAGTTTGGCGAGAATGTCATTTTCTCGGATGCGTTTTTAGAAGCTTGTTTGCGATCATTGGATACACGAAAGAATGAAAAGACAAAAAAGGAGGACGGCATATGAAAAAGATCAAAATAGTGGTGGGCGCAGTTTTTATGATGCTGGCGGCGATCGTTCCATCTATCATTAGCGCGGCAGCCAGCTGCGGGGAAACGGTAAGTCAGAATACGGCTGAGGCGCTGAGGGCGGTATCGTATGAGCAGGATGAGACGATTGGAGAATTATTGAAGCCGTCCTATTATTCCGCTACAGATAAGTTAAATAAGAAGAACGAGATCGCGCTTCGGGATAAACGGCCGATCAATGAAGTTACCGACGAGGAGGTGATCCGGGAGCTGAACAAGGACAATGTACAGGTCATGTCATTCGGGGAGGCGTTTGCAGACGTACAGAGTCAGATCGGGCAGATCATTCAGAGGGTGGTTGACAGTACAAATGGCGCAGAGGAAAAAGGGGCAGATTTTTTTACAAATAAAATATTGCAAAACAAAGAGAAACTACTGATCGGACTGACATATCTGGAGAGGTTATACGATTTTGAGATGGGCGGCCATAATATCCGCGACGTCCTTCTCTATGAGCCGGGAGAGTATGGCGTGCGGGCAGATGTTGTGGATTGGCTGATCAAGATCGGAAGCGCCGGCGGGAATACGTTAAAGCTGTCCAATAGTGCGAATGTATTCGGCTGGAACAAACTTTTTTTTGATGTTACAACGTCCATGTCGCTTGATGAGTTTTTGGAACAGAACAGGGAGAAATGGATTTCCAATACGCCGATGAATGAGTGGTTTGTACAGGAAAGCCGCGCCGATATCGTCGAACGGCCATCATCCTGGGATACATCCGCGGATACCGGGCTGTACCGGAAACTTTATGACGGAGCGGCTTCTCGGTCATATATCCTTCCGCTCCTGACCGTATCGGAGGATAGTGTTTATGTCATTTCTACTTCGACTACGATTACGTATGGGATCGTGGACTGTTATGTGGACAGGAAATTAAAAGATTCGGATCCAGTCCGTTATGCAGAGCAGCGCGAACAGTTCCGGCAGCAGCTGGAACAGGCCGCAGGGCAGCAGAGGGAATTTATCGATCTGTGGTATCGGCTGGCAAAACCGGAGAAAAGAGCACAACTGTTGTCTAGCCGTATTGTGTATGACAGTCTGCGGATCTATTCGGAGACGTCGACAGATTCTAGAACAGAGTGGTCGACAAAATTTGGGAGTGAAACCTCGGTAGGTGTCCGGGAATTTATAACGCCGTTAAATATGTATACGACATTTTTCTTCTCGGATGGTATGGCAGACGGGGCTAATGTCCGCTATTATTTGTCAAAGGCATTGACGGAACGGGGACTTGCGACCTATTCCCATGAACTGACCCATCTGCTCGTCTCTTCGCTCATGCTGAACGGGTATGGGGCAAGGGACGGCATGCAGGCGGAAGTGTATACGAGAGGTATGTTTGAGCCGTATGAACTAAACGATCCCCCCGTTTTTAACCTGAACCTGATCTATGACCGCACATCGAATCAGGAGCGGTTCCACAACGCAGTACCAGGTCGGTTCCAGGATGAAACAGACCTGCAGGAATATATGCAGGGGATCCTGGATGTGATCTATACGCTTGATTATACAGAAGCAGATGTCATGTTGGAAAAGTCACCAGAGGACAAGAAGAAGTGGTTTCATAAACTGGAGCAGGTCGAAGATACGGATAATCGGAGCAAACTGGGAGAAGCCGGTTCGAAGCACCATGTGGATTCCGTGCGGGAACTGACGCTTGAGGAAGCAAAACAGCTGAACACGCTCAGCGATCTGATCGGAAACAGCATCCTCGTATCCCGTTATGAGGTGAACGGTACGCAGACCACGGGAACTCTCAAAAACAATGGTTATTATGTTGTGCCGCTGTTCAGTGCCAACTATGCCGGCGTACAAAATGACAAAGGCGTCAGCGGTGATGTCATGATACGGCGGCAGGCGTTCGAACTGCTTGCTGAATTCGGGTATTACGGGGGTATGGTGCCCTATATATCCAACCAGTATAAACAAGAGGCCGTGTCGGAACAAACACTCTTGTCCGATACGTATATATTGAACAAAATATTTGGCGGCGAGTACGGGACAATGGCTGATTTTAAACGGGAAATGTTCCAGAAACGGATCGAAAAGGTCGGTGAGTTAAAACCAGTGACGATCACATGGGAAAACCAGAAGGTAACGATACAAAATTTTGCCTCGTTGAGGGAACTCATGCGTGAGGCGGTAGAAAGCGATCTGAAGAATGTCACGGCGCTGCCTAGTGGTTCCAACAATATACGTGCGCAGCAGACAAAGGTGGAGCTGCTAAAAGCGGAGATTTTCCGGGCGTATTTATTACAGACGGATGATTTTGAAAGAACGATCTACCGCGACGGACAGGAACCGATCGAGCCGACGCCAGAACCGGTCGAAACAGCGGAGCCAACCGGTCAACCGACGCAGAAGCCTCCTGTCGATCCGACCGAGAATCCGACTGATCCGGAGGAAACAAAAACGCCGTGGCCGTCAGAAACCCCGTCGGAGCCGTCACCAACGCAGAAACCGCCGGTCG
>CAJUTR010000001.1:82965-138618 GCA_910589665.1 uncultured Eubacterium sp.
ATCCGACCGAGAAACCGACTGATCCAGAGGAAACAAAAACGCCGTGGCCATCACAGACGCCGTGGGAGCCGTCACCAACGCAGAAACCGCCGGTCGATCCGACCGAGAAACCGACTGATCCAGAGGAAACAAAAACGCCGTGGCCATCACAAACTCCGTGGGAGCCGTCACCGACGCAGAAGCCGCCGGTCGATCCGACCGAGAAACCGACGGCTCCGGATAAAACGCCAGTACCTCAGCCGTCGAGTACACCGTTGCCAGCACTAGAATCTTCCCAGCCGCTGCCTGCAGTTGTTCCTCCAGTGGAACAAACAGTGCAGAAAGACTTGCTATTGCCAAAAGTGTCTTCCGCTAAAACGTCACAAGTCATACGATGGAAGGCGGTCGGGCAGGCAGAGGGATATGTGGTTTACAGAGCGCGCTCAAATGGAAAATGGAAACGCATCCGGACTGTGGGGAAAAAGGTACGCAGGGTGAAATGTACCGGACTCAAAAAAGGCACACGGTATAAATATTATGTGGCAGTTTACAAGACCATTGGCGGGAAGCGGGTGATCCTTACGAAGTCCCTGCCTGTATACAGCGTGACAAGGGGAGGAAAATATGGGAATGTTTCAAAATTGCGCATTAAGGTTTCGACAGTGAATGTCAGGACAGGTCAAAAGATCCGTCTGAACGTCAGAGTGACGGGAAAAAAGATGAAGAAAGCCGATAAGAAAGTCCGGTATGTTCTTACGGATCCATCAGTGGCTAAGGTATCAAAGAAGGGGACCGTTACGGGATTACGGCGCGGAGCCTGTTATCTTTACTGCATTACCCAGAACGGCCTTTATAAGAGGATTAAAGTGAATGCGAAGTAATTTGTTTTAGATTACAAAAAGCACAGCTCGTTGGCAGGACTGTGCTTTTTCTTTGCCCCTGTGAAATATGAAAGTCGATCTCAAAACGGGAAAGTCGTTTTACAAAATGCCAATTATACCCTGAAACATGCAAATTGTTCCGTTCGGTGGATAGGAACGGAGCGTTTATGTTACAATAATCCAGTACGATGGATAGCACAGGAAGCGGCATGGGCGCTTCGGGACGGAGGAAGAGATGCTAGGTGGTTCAGTTTGGGTAGCAGGTTTGAGGAATGGTATGGCGGCTTTTTTGATGATGGCAGTGTTTCTGCTTCTCGACCGCCCCTGTCTTCCCATGAAAAAAACGATTTGCTGTTATGTTCTATTTGGAGTAGCCGTCGTAACCTGTTTCAGTGTATGGTATGCCCTCGACTGGGAATCTTTTGTCCGCTTTGCTGGTATGCTTACCATTCCGGTGATCGGCGTATTCTGCACGAAACTGAGCCGGGAAACGATCTATGTATCTTTATACAAGCTGACGCTCGGGTTTTACTTGATTTCCGTAACTGTATTTTGCGGCATAGATGCGGCGCGATTATGGTTTTCGGAGAGTATATGGGCGGATCTTGCCGTACGCTCTGTGCTGATGACTCTTATGATCGCGGTCATCGCGTGGAAAGTCCGAACGAGGTTTTTAGAGGGCATAGACTATGTGAGGGAAGAGATGGACTGGTTCAGTACGGTTACGGTGTTCTTCTCTATACTGACAGCGGCGCTCGTGGCTTTTTGGCCGGGAACCCATGTATTTTCCATGTTTCATGTCGTGAGGACGGTCATTCTTTTTCTAATGGCTGGCGTCATACAGTTTATGGTATATAAAATCTATTTCCATCGGGGCCGGGAGCGCCGTTATCAGGTGGAAAATGAATTGCTTGAGACGAATGAGCGGCTCATAAGCCGGCAGTTGGAGCTGATGCGCGAGTCAAGGGAGGAAGCGGCCAGGATTCGGCATGATGTGCGCCATCACAGTCTCCTGATCGAGAAATATATCCGGAACGGGGAAAATGATAAGCTGCTCGCTTATGTGAAACAGTACAGGGATGATGTGGAGAGCCAGGGAACCGAATGTATCTGCGGAAATGAAACGATCAGTAATATCCTGTCTTTATATGCCAGACAGGCCAAAAAAGAAGGCATTGAGGTTACGATGCACGTCAGGGCCGCAGGCAATGTTACCGTGCGGGATATTGATCTTGTCGCCGTCATTGCCAATGTGTTTGAGAATGCGATTCATGGCTGCCAGGCTTCAGGCAAATCGGATCAGAACATTTTTATGTCAGTCGATCAAAAGGGGAAAAAGATCGTCGTCCAGTGCCGGAATACCTGCTCGGCAGATCTGAAATTTAAAAATGGCGTGCCGCAGTCGGATTCCGGAAAAAGTATCGGCATATCGAGTATTTTAAAAGTGGTATCCTATTACAGAGGCGAAGCGGAGTTTTCAGTAAAAGACGGGATGTTTATCACAAAGATCCTGTTACATATCATGTGAAGAAATGAGGCTGATTATGAGAAGGACAATGAAAGGAAAACTGACGATCAGTGTGATCGCTATTGTAGTGGCAAGCATTATGCTGACAACGATCGGCACTGTCGTGGTAGCGGGAAGGAATCTGATCCAGGATCAGACGGAGGCGCTGCAGCTCAATGCAGAAAAATACGCGGAAGAGATCAACACATGGATCGAAAATGAAAAAATGCTGGCGGACGGTGCAGCGAACAGTATAGAAGCCGCCGCGGACACATCAGATGGCTTGATACAGTCTGTGTTAGACACATTCGCGGCAGACCGGGCAGAGCTGTTAAATTTATACTGTGGAACGAAAGAAAGTAAGTTCCTCCAGTCGAACCGGGACGCGGAAATACCAGATGGGTATGATCCGGTACAGCGCGGCTGGTATCAGCAGGCGGCAGAGGAAAAGGCGGTCATCGTGACCGATCCTTACTGGGATGTGCTGACGAACCAGATGTGTACGACGATCGCAGCACCGGTTTACATAAATGGAAGTCTGGAGGCCGTGATCGGCCTGGATGTCACATTGGGCACGGTGACGGACCTGACTGGGAGCATTAATTTTGCCGATGGTGTTTATGGCTTTTTGGCCGACAGCAGCGGAAAGTATGTGTCACATCGGAATAAGGAGTATGAGCCGACAGAAGATGCAGCAGTCGCCGTGACGGATATTTTACCAGGATTGGACGCGCTGATAAATGGAGCGGACAGCGGCGTGGAAAAAATGAGGGATTACGATGGGGCGGAATGTTATTTTGCCGCGTCGGTCATTGAGGCGAGCAGCTGGAAACTCGGTGTCGTGGTGCCGACGGCAAACGTCGTGAAATCGCTTACTACAATGGTAGTCGTTGCGCTTGTGACCGCGCTTCTTATGATCGTTTTGGTAGCTGTGTTCATGGCAGGACTGATCGGCAGGACGCTGGCGCCGGTACAGATGCTCAAGCAGTTTGCATCAGGTGATTTTTCTGAACATACCGTGAGTGAGACAGCGATACCGAAAGAATATAAAAACGAGACAGAGCAGATCCGTACGGCGACGGTCGAAGTAAAACAGCAGATACGGACCATTATACTCAATACAAAAGAAGAGGCGCAAAGCATCGGCACGATCGCGGAAGGCACATCGGAGGAAATGGCTGTGCTGACAAAGGGGATTTCCCATATTTTACAGTCAGTCGTGGAAGTGCTAAGACAGACGAGAGCGGCAAAAGAACTGGCGGACCATATGAAATCGACGGGGCAGGAGCTCGGAGGACTTGTGGAAGATGTGGCAAAAAAAGCCGGTGAGGCGGCTGCACAGTCGGGTGATATCATGAGCCGCGCGGGAAAGCAGCATGAAAGTTCTGAACTGGCGGGAAGAGAAGCTGTCTCCATGTATCAGGAGACGAAAGGGGAATTGGAGCGGGCGATCGCGGACAGCCAGCGCGTGCGGGATATCAATACGCTGACGGAGGAGATCCTCTCGATCAGTTCCCAGACAAACCTGCTGGCGCTGAACGCCTCGATCGAGGCGGCGCGCGCTGGAGAAGCTGGAAAGGGATTTGCCGTTGTGGCGGACGAGATCCGCGAACTCGCTGACCACTCAAGGGATGCGGTTGATAAAATACGTCAGGTAACGGAAGATGTCATGCAGAATGTATCGGTTTTGTCAGAACGATCGGAGAGGCTGCTGACATTTATGAATGAAAAGGTCATGCAGGATTACAGGGGCATGACGGAACTCGCCGGCATGTATAAAGAAGACGCGGTTTTTTACAATGGTATTTCCGGTGATCTGGGTTCGGCTTCCGAACAGATGAGTGCCGCCATGGAGGGCATTAACGAAACGATCCGCTCGATCACGTTACTGGTCGGCGATATTGACAAATGTATACAGGGCATGGAGCGTTCCGCCCAGAATTCCAATGAGAATTCCAATACGGTTCTTGGAAAAATGGAGGAATTGTTCCGGTTGAGCGAACTATTAAATGAAACGGTGGCTTCTTTTAAAGTATGATCCGATACCGCGTTCGTACACGGCACACCTGCAAGTGTGGAAATTACTTGCAGGTGTGCCATTATTTTCTTGACACGAGAGAGACATTCGTGTATACTGACTGTATTGGTTGAAGTGGTACAGATGGTACAGGTGCAGGCCACATAACGGGAAGGAGGTGATTGTGTGATACAAATCAATCCAACGAATAGCCAGCCTATTTTTGAGCAGATCATATCCCAGATTAAAATGCTTGTTCTGAAAGGATATCTAAAACCGGGAGATGGTCTTCCGTCTGTGCGCAAACTCGCGCTGAAACTTTCTGTGACGCCGGGGACGGTCGCGAAGGCGTACAGTGAGCTGGAGCGTCAGAATGTCATTGTGACGATACGGGGGAAAGGGGCTTACATTGCGGAAAAATGTGATTATAAGCCGTCTGAGACACAGCTGCAAAGGGGATTTCTCGCATTCCGGGGCGTATGTATGGACTTGATCTATATGGGGATCCAGAGAGAGGAGTTGGAGGAACAACTGGAGGATATTTACAGTAATATTGTCCGGTGAAACAGGTAGACGATGCCGGCCTGCACGACGGAACCGCTTACCGTCGCAAACAAAGGGAGAAAGAGGAAATCTCAGAAATGGAGGAAAAGATGATTGAATTAAAGCATGTGACCAAGTCGTATGACAAAGGCGAAAAGCCCGTCGTAGAAGATATCTCATTCTCGGTGGAACAGGGAAAGATCCACGGGCTGATCGGGCCGAACGGCTCTGGTAAGACGACACTGATCAAGTGTATTACCGGAATTTTAAAAGTGGACTCGGGAGAAATTTTAATGGATGGAAAACCGGTTTTCGACAATCCGGAAGTAAAAAAACACATGGGATATGTGGCGGATAACTGCAATTTTTTTCCGAAATACCGGGTGCAGGACATGGTGAAATTTTACGGGGGCATGTTTGAAAAATTTGACCGTGCGGAATTTGATAAGCTGAATGAACTTTTTAAGATCCCGCTAAAACGTAAGATCGGACATCTTTCGAAAGGGCAGAAGATGCGGACATCGTTTATGCTCAATATGGCCCTGAGCCCGGATGTGCTCGTGCTTGATGAGCCGACGAGCGGACTGGACGCGATCGCCAAAGCGGATCTGCTCGATCATATTGTGACAAAAGTAGAATACGGGGAGATTGCCGTGATCATTTCCACCCATCATCTATATGAGTTGGAAAAGATATGCGATACGGTTACGATGCTCGGAGAGACCGGCGTGAAGTATCAGGGAAATCTCGATGAGGTCAAGGCGCAGATCAGCAAATACCAGGTTGTATTTAAAAACGGCGTACCGGAAGGCGTTTTGAACGACAGGCGTGTCATCAGCTATTCCAATATCGGCAGTGTGTATACCTTTTTGTGGGACCATGTGCTCGATGAGGAACAGGAGGGCGCCGAGGCGTTCTTTGGCGGAAAGGGCGCGGATCTGGTCGAGCAGACGGAGATTTCGCTGGAGGAGCTGTTTATTTATTCAAATCGAAGGAGGAGGGACCATGAGTAAACCAGCTGTTACATATATGAAAAGGGAATGGAAAAAAGTACTTCCGGTATTTGCATTATCAGTATGTTATGCCGCTTTTGTTTTTGTCCTTGTGTTTCTGGCGCTGAGTGACGCGAATACGTCGTTCCGGTTGAAGATGGCGTACCCGGATGGGTATCCGAGTTTTGGGATCGGGGATATGTTCATCACGGCGATGTACGATGTGTTGATCGGATTTCATGGGTTTGCGGTGATCGTTTTTGAGGCGATGCTCATCCGCAAGGTGTTCTATCAGGAGAATCGTGCCGGAATTTCTGACTTTCTACGCATCCTTCCGATCAAAGAGAGGAACAAGGCGGCGATGAAGGTGTGCGCCGGGGAGAGTGCTATTTTTGGATTTTGCGTATTTTTTGGTGTTTTTGGAACGATCACCAACGCGATTCTGAGTAAAGGGCTTGCTGAAAATGCCAGCATCATGCCGATCGAAAAACTGACGGATGGCGGCAGCCTGTCCAATGCGTATTTGATGATCTGGCAGACATCAGGTATGATGTTTCTGGCGCTGAGCGCTATGTTTCTCGTGTTGTTTGTGATGCAGAGCTGTATCCATAATATGCCAGTAGCCATGTTTGCGGGATTTGGCATGCTGTTCGTGCCGACTTATTATACGCTGTTATATGAAATGACGACAGTAAAAGATCTCCACATGAGTAAGGTCGCAGGGGTTTTTTTGAATCATTATCCTGCGAACAACTTTGGTGATGAGTATATAGGTGAAACAGAGATCTACACGATGGGGGCAGAATGGGGATACATGGGTGAGAAGATCGTGTTTTTGGCGGTGGTCATAGTTGCGGCGATCGGGATTTTGGCACTTCTCCTCCGTATGCGCTGGAATATCCGGGAATCGAATAACCGGATAATCAATTCTCCCGCTATAACTGAATTTATCGTGACCGGATTTTCCATCAGCGCGGGGACGGCAGTCGCAGTTATCACAGGAAATATGCCATATCCGGCGGCGGATACCGTGATGGAGAAGTACGGATTTTTCATTGTGACGCTTATTGTAGGATGTATTGTGTGGGCGATGATTCACGGAATCGGGCTGGCAGTGATGAAACGCCAGAGGGGGGCGTAAGATCTGCCTGAAGCGGGTCATATCGTTTGGAAAGGAGACAGAGATATCATGAGAAAGGATAACATAAGTGCGGTCATCGGCATCCTGCTGATATTCGTGATCGGCGCATTGTTTTTGGTGTTTTGTAAGACCACGGCAGCCAATGCGCCTGTGCAGATGGATTCGGATTACGAGGATTATGATGATATGGACGATGAGGACGAAGAACCAAGTGTAGTAGCAACACTCGATCAGAGAGGGTATGCCGCGTACCAGCCGCTGCCGGAACGGATACAAAAGCTCATTGATTCAAACCTGTTCGGGGTGACAGAGGAGAAGATCAAACTTGCCGAAGAGGAATTGTTTGAGGGCTATGAGACGGAGGAGGATTACGCGGAAGATTATTTCGATGAGGATGAAGAGTATGATCCGGAGGAACTGGCAGAACTGATCAAGGAAGAGAAGAAGTACAGCAAAGAGGAATTGGAGGAAGAGTATGAGGATACGCTTAAATTCCTAAAGAAGTTTGATGCCCCGGAGTTCTTGAACAGGAATACTAATCTGTTTGTCACTGCAGATAGCGATGAGGACGAGGTAGAAGCTTTGTATTGTCCGTTAAAGTGGGATAACAAAACAGGTGAATGTCTGGATAAGCAGAAATTAGCGGTGATCGAGAACTGCGGGTTTTCTGGTTTTTCGGATATGGTTGCAGAAGTGGAAAGACAGCAGAAAGACAGTGCAGATGCTTTTCAAACGATGGAAGACTATTTTGACGGGTACGAAGATGATTACTATGGGGATGGGGAATATAGGCTGTATTGCCAGGGGGTTGAATTTTCTATTTCTTCCTCCTATGGCGAGTACCGTTATCTTTATGTCAACTTAAACCGTTCCAGCTGCTTTATTCCTCAGCAGTATCGGAACGTGATAGACGGTGTGAAGGCAGATGGCGGTTATGATCTGTTTTCCTCTTATGTCGCTGGAGGCAAAGATGTGCTTGTTTTCCGCCGGAACCAAACGATTAGCACCAATGGATATCTGGAATCTTTGAGTAAGAAAAATGAGTTTGTGGAAAAAAGGATCGTTTTCATTTTTGATCATGGAACGCTGGTTGATTATTATGTTACGTCAGATGTGCCAAGATTGAATCTGGATGAGGTGGATAAAAAAGTGCTGGATACATACGCCTCAGGACTTGGCAAAACGTTATCCGGAGCGGCGGAATCAGCGAGTAATACGGGCAATTATCTATTCCGCGCGGGAGATTGATGTTAGAAAATTGATATTTATGTAAGGACACGTGTCCTAAGGACAAATGTTGTCTGGTTTTTCTTAGGTTTTGCATGAGGATCGTCGCAGAGGATCGTCGTTTGGAAAAAAAGTGTTTGACAATAACAGCAAAACATGGTAATATAATGAATGTCGTGATGGGGAGACATCCCGGTCACGCATGCGGATGTGGCGGAATGGCAGACGCACAAGACTCAAAATCTTGCGGGGGTGACCTCGTGTGGGTTCAAGTCCCACCATCCGCATCAAAAGGCGCGAAACTAAACCGGATCGGTTTACGTTTCGCGCCTTTTTGCAACGTGTTTTTTACGGGCGGTCATGCCCCGGTATATTCGATGTAGTCAAAAGCGGCAAACGTATCGCTCTTATTTCCGTTTGCCGTCGCGTAAATGCCGATCGTATTTCCGACAAAGCCGCCGGCGGCGTCCGTACAAAGGATGCGCCCGTTGAGTTTGTCCGCGATGGTCGCAAAGGAACCGTCTTTCCGGCAAAAGGAGAACGAGAGGTCCTGTCCGTCTGCTTCCAGCCGTAATGTCAGCGCATGGCACGGAGCATCTAACACCGTTTCAGAGACGGTAGTGGCAGAGCCGTTTTCCGTTTTGACCACGGACACTACAGTGGTAGATCCGTCTGTTCCTGCCAGACACTGGTAGTGGAATGCCGTGTTCTGGAAGATGACGATACCGGCCTGTTCGTCTGTGCCCGCGGGTTCAAAGACGAGAGATGTTTCGAATCGGAAACTGAAATGTTTTTGGCGGAGACAGACGTAACTCGGAGTTCCGTCCGAACAGATCGTATCTTTCGCGCAGCGCAGCGAGAGGAATCCCTTTTTGGCTGTAAGGGAGTAGTTTTCTACAACCGGATTCCTAAGATACATCATGTGGAGCGGAAGGCGGCTGCCGTCAAAGTCTTCCCGCGACGGGACAGCCGGCGTGATCGACAGCGGTAGTCCCGGCGTCGGTCCAGAGGACTCAACGATGCCCCTGCCCGGATTGATGACTGGCCAGCCATCCTCCCAGCAGAACGGGACGAGGAATGTCTCCCTGCCGAGGTTTCGGCAGTAGCCGCCATACGGACGAGACGCTAAAAGGACCATCCACCACTCGCCATTCGGCGTCTGGACGATGTCAGGATGCCCGACGTTTACGATCGGATAGTGGAATCCGAGGTGGCGGTGGGTCAGGACCGGATTGCCTTTACAGCCTTCAAACGGCTCGGTCAGGCTTTTGCTCCGCGCGACGGAAACCGCATGATGGTGGGCCGTGCCGGCTTCGGAAATGAACAGATAATACCAGCCGTCCTTTTTGTAAATATGCGGGCCTTCGGGCCATTCGACCTGGCGGAGCGCGCCGTGCCATGCCGGGTAGCTGTCGCCGATCAGTTTTTTCGTCTCCAGATCGAGTTTTTGTATGTAGATTTCATTGTCCCCGAAATACCTGGCGCCCTCGCGTCTCGGTTTCGTGCCGCAGTACCAGCATGTGCCGTCGTCATCGAAAAAGAGCGACGGGTCGATGCCTTCCGATCCGAGCGGATACGGCTCTGACCACGGGCCGGCAGGATCTTTGGCCGTGACGAAAAAGTTGCCGAGGGCGGAACTTACATTTGTCGTGATCATGTAAAAGGTGCCGTCGTGGTAGCGGAGCGTCGGGGCGAAAATGCCCTGGCTGACGTCTGCACCTGCCAGCGGAAGCTGTTCGTCCCGGTCGAGGATATTTCCGATCTGTTCCCAGTGGATGAGATCCCGGCTGTGAAAAATCGGTACGCCTGGAAAATAGGCAAAGGTAGACGTTACCAGATAATAGTCATCCTCTACCCGGCAGATGGAAGGGTCGGGATAAAATCCCGGGAGGATGGGATTTGTAAATGTGGGATTGTCCATGTCAAAAATCTCCTTTTTGTTCATATTCTACTGCGAAAATGCGCAAAATTTGTTAGAGTCATTTTAATATAGGATGGATAAAATGTCAAATCGCCCAATTTTCCCCGTTCACTTTTTGTTCATTATTCATAAAAAAAATGTTCAAAACTATAGACATGTCACAAAAACAGTGATATAATTGAGTATAAATTGTATGCAAAATATACAAATGATTCAACGCAATGTGTCTTGCAAAACCTGTTTTGTGAAGCGCATAAAAAAGAGAAAGGGCGAAAGGAGATTGCGACAGCTATGTCAAAGTTGATGAAGAAAAAAGGCTTGAGGACATTCCTTGTAATTGTGGGTATCATTGCAGTTTTAGCGCTGTTTTTTACCCTAAAGGGTTCCTCGATCACCGACAACTCAGACAAATATGAAGGCGTGGATCTGGAAGCGGCGAGTGATGAATATGGTCGTACCGATACATATTCCATTTATGTGGACGCGCATGGAGATTCCATACCAGAGGGTGCCGGTAACACTTATGATCTGGATGTGTTCAGCTATACAGACAGCAGTAATGTGTCCAAGAGAAACGGCATAGGGCCGGACAGTGACAAGGCTGATGCGCTGCAGATTCCGGAAGAAGGGTATGCAGAGTTTGAAGTAGATGTCAAACAGGCTGGATACTACAACATGTTTGTGGAATATTATCCGACGACGGACGACGACGACCGCGGGATTTCCATTGAGACGAAAGTGGAGATCAACGGAGCGGTACCGTTCAATGGTGCGGATGCCATAGCATTCCAGCGTGTATACACGGATGCAGCGGAGCCAACCAAGGACAATCAGGGGAATGAGATTCGGGCAGCACAGATTGAGGATCCGAACAGAAGCTGGATGTCCGCATATTTTGAGGATGCGACGGGTTATGAAGTTGAGCCGTATCGTTTCTATCTCGAAGCAGGTAAAAATACGATCCGTCTCACTGGAGTAAATGAAAAATTCCTCATCCGGAAGCTGACGGTGGGAAATAAGAAAAAGACGCCTGCGTATGCGGATTACGCGCAGGAAAATTCAGGTAAGACAAACAACGTATCGGATTATCTGGATAAGATTCAGGGAGAGACGGCAGTCAGACGTTCGGCACCGTCCCTGTACGCTAGTTATGACCGTGGATCCGGCGATACTGAGTACGCGAATAAGGAAAGCGGAGAGATCACGATCGGAAATACCGATAAGCAAGTGCTTAACATGACCGGCGGTACCCAGTGGAAAGTGGCCAATGACTGGCTGGAATGGGAAATGGAAGTTCCCGAAGAGGGAGATTATGTGATTGGCATCAAAGGCCGTCAGGGATATAACCGTGGATACATAGCAAACCGTTCCCTCTACATTGACGGGGAGATCCCGTTTGAAGAAGTATCCCAGATCCGCTTTACCTATAGCAATCTGTGGGAGATGGTGTGCCTTCAGGATGAAAATGGCGAGGCGTACAAATTCCATCTCACAAAAGGGAAACATATCATCCGGTTGAAAAATACATTGGGTGATCTCGGAGCATATTTATCGCAGCTCTCCGACAGTGTATTTAATATGAATAAAATGTATCGTACGATTTTGGTCCTGACTGGAACAGAGCCGGATGCGTACCGAGATTACCAGATCGAAAAGGTATATCCGGAAGTCATCGAGGCGATGAAGATCGAATCCAAGAGGCTTTACAAGCTGGTAGATGATGTGACTGCCTATGCAGGTGAGAAGAGCGGAGAGATTTCCGTGGCACAGACGCTGGCAGCGCAGATGGAAAAATTTGTGGAGCGTCCCGATAAGATCCCATCCACATTAAAGAATTTCAAAGAAAATATCAGTTCACTCGGAACGTCGATCAATAACCTGAGTGCGGCGTCGATGGATATTGACTACATAGCGATCGCGAGCAGCAAGGATAAGCTGCCGGAAGTATCTGAAAATGGATTTGACAAATTAGTACATGAGTGTATTCTTTTTGTAAATTCGTTCCGCAGCGATTCCTCGGCACTCGGTAATGTGTACGACTCAAAAGACAAAGATGTTATTGACGTGTGGATCACGGCTGGACGTGACCAAAGTACGATTTTGAAAAATATGGTTGACCAGTTGTTTACACCGAAGACAGGGATTAAAGTCAATGTCAAGCTGATCGATGCGGCAAACACAGCGACTTCTACTGGTGTCAACGCGATGCTCCCGGCCGTTATCTCCGGTTTTGGTCCGGACGTGGCGCTTTGTATCGCACAGACCGAGCCGGTTAACTACGCACTTCGAAATGCAGTTGTGGACCTGCGTGAGTTCCCTGAACTGGACGAGGTATTGTCTGAATATTATGAGAGTTCTTATGTATCCTATAAGTTCAACGGTGGACTTTTTGCCCTGCCAGAGACGCAGAACTACAATGTGATGTTCTATCGTACGGATATTATGGGAGATCTTGGTATTGATGTGGAAAAGGATGTCAATACGTGGGATGATGTATTGAAGATCCTTCCGGTTCTGCAGAAGAGCAGCATGACATTTGCCGTGCCGTCTGTAGAACGTAAGATCGGAAATACGACGAACCCTGACCTTGCAAACTATTATGCGCAGCTTTACCAGCGAGGCGGTACGCTCTATGACGAAGAGGCGATGTGTACGAAGATCGGGGAACCGGAAGCAATTGAAGCATTTGAGTTCTATACGAAGCTGTTTACGAACTACAAGCTGGAGAAACAGTATGACTTCGTAAACCGTTTCCGAAGCGGCGAGATGCCGATCGGTGTAGCGGATTACAACAACTTCAATACGCTGGCCGTCTTCGCTCCGGAGATCAAAGGTCTTTGGAATTTCGCGATGATGCCTGGCGTAGAACAAGAAGATGGAACGATCAACCGCGCGGTACAGTCTTGGGGTACATGTTCGATGATGTTGCGTGGCGCGGAAGACAGAGACAAGAAAGAAATCAGCTGGGAATTCCTCAAATGGTGGGCTAGTTCAGAGACACAGGCTAATTTCGCCAGCGAGCTGGAGGCTGTCATGGGAGCGTCGGCACGTTACGCGACGGCAAACAGAGAAACGTTTGAAACGTTGTCGTGGAGCAGCAGGGAGTCGGATGCACTGAAAGAGCAGTGGGAACATGCTTTTGGACTTCCGGAAGTTGCCGGAGGATATTACACATCCCGCCACATTACGAATGCAATCCGTAAAGTCATGAACAACAATGAAGACCCGAGAGAGACTCTTCTTGATTATGTTATAACGATCGACGATGAAATTAACAATAAACGGAAAGAGTTTGGACTTCCAACCCTGCCGAAAAATAATTAGAGAGGAGAGCAAAATGTATGAAGTTTCTAGTAAAGTATACACAGATTAAGAAACGGAATATGGGGATTGCGTGGAAAAAGGCAAAAATGTCGAAAACCTGTTATCTGTTTCTGCTGCCATATGCGATCGTGTTTACAGCGTTCTATATTTTGCCGGTGTGTATGTCGATCTTTTACAGCTTTACATACTACAACGTGCTGGAACCAGCGAAGTTTACCGGCCTAGAGAACTATATAGACCTGCTTCTGTCTGATGACGTGTTCCTGATCGCCATCAAGAACACATTCCTTCTGGCGGCGATCACAGGCCCGCTCGGATATATCATGTCCTTTATCTTCGCGTGGTTTATCAATGAGCTGCCCAGATATATCCGTGCCTTTGCCGTGTGTGTGTTCTACGCGCCTACGATTTCCGGCCAGGCGTACATGGTATGGTCGATCTTGTTCAGTGGAGACGCGTACGGATATGTGAATGCGTTCCTGATCAAATTTGGATTTATCAGTGAGCCGGTTTTGTGGCTTACCGATGTAAAGTACATGATGAACGTCGTGATCATCATCGTACTCTGGATGAGTCTCGGTACCGGATTCCTTTCCTTCGTGGCAGGACTGCAGGGTATTGATGCCTCCCAGTTTGAGGCCGGTTATGTGGACGGCGTCAAAAACCGCTGGCAGGAATTGTGGTATATCACCCTGCCAAACATGAAGCCGATGCTTCTGTTCGGTGCGGTTATGGCAATTACGCAGTCATTCGGCGTCGCGGACGTCACGATGGCGCTGTGTGGATTCCCAAGTACCGACTATGCGGCGCGAACTGTTGTCACCCATCTGATCGACTATGGTACGACGCGATTTGAGATGGGATACGCCTCAGCGATAGCGACGATCCTATTTGTCGTTATGATCGTTTGTAACAAAGCGATCCAGGCATTGCTGAGCAAAGTTGGAACTTGAGAGGAGGTATAACGGCGATGAAATTGATCAAGCTGAAAAGAAGAAAACCGAATCGTTCCCGCGGTGGAGATTTGGGGATTTACATTATGTTGATCTTGTTTGGTTTATTCTTTGTTATGCCTTTGGTATATGCAATCAGCAGTGCGTTTAAACCGTTGGATGAGATTTATCTTTATCCGCCAAGATTTTTCGTAAAAAACCCGACATTCAATAACTTTCAGGATTTGCTTGTCGTAATGTCGAGTTCGTATGTGCCATTTACCCGTTACGTGTTTAATACGGTATTGACCACGCTGGTCGGTACGCTCGGGCATCTGCTCATCGGTTCGATGGCAGCGTATGTACTTGCTAAATACAGCTTTCCGGGCGGCAAGGGATTTTTCAACCTCTGCCAATCAGCCCTGATGTTTAACGTATACGTGCTTCAGATCCCGACCTATCTGATCATGTCACAGCTCGGATGGGTGGATACCTATCTGGCGCTCATCGTGCCTGCGTTCGCTCTTCCGATGGGACTCTTCCTCATGAAGCAGTTTATGGAGCAGATCCCAGACGCGCTCATTGAGGCGGCGAAGATCGACGGTGCGCGGGAAGGACGTATTTATCTGCAGATCGTCATGCCGAACGTAAAACCGGCGTGGCTGACTGTAACGATCTTCTCTGTACAGAACCTTTGGAACCAGAAAGGACAGGTGTATATCTATTCGGAAGAATATAAGATGCTGCCATACGCGCTGCAGCAGATCATGTCTGGTGGTGTGGCCCGTGCCGGCGTCGGTTCAGCGGCTACGATGGTCGTTATGATGGTTCCGATCGTCATATTCATTATGGCACAGAGTAATATTTTGGAAACAATGGCTAGTTCGGGTATTAAAGACTGATAAAGGAGGATGAAACATGAGAGTATGTAAAAAAATAGCATCTGTGTTTGCTTTGGTACTTACCGCATCCGTCCTTTTGTGCAGTACCGGCGCCGAAGCGACAAGTTCGGATGGCAACCATTATACATACATCTATGACTGCTGGGGATACGACAGGGAGTCGCCCGATGCCTATTCGGTGACACGGACGATCACTGGTTCGGACTTTGCATGCGGGAATTTCGTAGATCCGGAAGGCCTGTACGTGATCGGCAATGACATGTATGTGGCAGATACCGGAAACAGCAGAGTTGTGAAATTTACGTATGAAAACGATGTATTCACGATGGTGAAGGAGATCAAACAATTTGAAAACAACGGCCAGCAGGATGCTTTGGCACAGCCGCAGGATGTATTTGTTGATGAGGAGGGTAATACATATATTGCCGATACCGGAAATAAAAGGATCGTGCATCTGGATGCCAATGGAAAACTTGTTAAGGTGATCACAAGGCCGGAGGATGAGACGGTAGACCAGTCGACGGATTTTCTTCCGCAAAAACTTGTCGTTGACAGTTCAAAGCGGATCTTTACACAGGTACAGAATGTAAACAAAGGATTTATGGAGTTTGCAAGCGATGGAAGCTTTACAGGGTTTGTCGGAGCGAGCAAAGTAACGTATAACTTTTTGGAATATCTGTGGAAGATGATCGCGACGAAAGAGCAGAGAGCGCAGATGGATCTGTTCGTTCCGACGGAGTACAGTAACCTCTGTCTGGATTCCGAGGGATTCATTTATGCTACGATCGGCGTCGTGGGTGAAGATACCAACCCATTGGATGCGCAGCCGATCCGTAAACTGAATGCGAAAGGAACCGATATACTCGTACGTAACGGGTATTTTGAGCCAGCAGGGGATTTGTGGTGGGTTGGCCACGGTGAGATGAGCGGCCCTTCAAAATTTGTAGACATTGCCTGTCTGGACAACGATGTATACTACGGGTTAGATAACACGAGAGGACGTATCTTCTCTTATGATTTCCAGGGTAACATGCTGTACGCGTTCGGCGGACATGGTTATAAGGCCGGATATTTCATCAATCCGGTTGCAATCGAGGATCTCGGGGATACGCTCGTGGTGCTGGATGCCAACCTCGGTTCGATTACACAGTTTACGCTGACCGAGTATGGAACTTATATCAATGAAGGACTTAGCCAGTATAAGCGCGGCGACTACGATGCCTCCGCAGCGACGTGGCAGAAAGTACTAAAATTAAATGGAAACTATGACCAGGCATATATTGGTATCGGCCGTGCTTATCTGAGACAGGAGAAGTACACGGAAGCGATGGAGTATTTCAAATTGAAGCTGGATTCTACGAACTATTCCAAAGCGTATAAACTTTACCGGAAAGACTGGTTTGAAGAAAACATCGGGATCATCATTGCTGTTGTCGTAATCCTGATCCTCTTTGGCTATGGTTACGGATTTGTCAAGAAGGCAAGGAAGGAGGTAGAGAAAGGATGAGTTTTAAGCAACGAATTCTCAACAAAGAGAGTTGGGCTGCGTATCGAAAATCTTTGCGCTTCTCACTTCACTGTATTGTCCGTCCGTTTGACGGCTTTTGGGATCTGACACATGAAAAGAGAGGATCTCTGGCAGCTGCCAATACGTTGGTGGTTCTTGTTCTCCTAACCGTTTTGATCCGATTAGGCGGGACCAGTTTCGTATTCCTTCCGGTTCGCTGGAATGACGTAAACCTTTTGATGCAGATCATGTCGTTTTTGCTTCCTTTTGTTGTATATTGTGTAGCAAACTGGTGTCTTACGACGCTGTTTGACGGAAAAGGTACGCTGAAAGACATATATATGGGTACAGCTTACGCAATGACGCCATATATTCTGATCCAGCTGCCGCTTGTGGTATTAAGTAACTTTGTAACAGAAGAAGAGGGTGCGTTTTATTTATACTTTGGCTATTTCTCATTTGTATGGTGCGGATTCCTGATCGTAGCCTCTGTCATGATGATCCATGACTTCCTTCTGGGAAAAGCGTTTCTTGCACTTGTTTTTTCCGGTGTGGGCATGCTGGTGATCGTGTTCCTTATGGTTCTCTTCTTCAGCTTGATCAGTGATGGTTTTGCATACTTCTATTCGTTGTATAAAGAAATCGTCTACCGATTCTATTAAATGGAAGGAGGTTGATGTTCAGAATGAAAAAGAAATGGTATTTACTCTTAGCCGCTGTCGTGACATCCTTTGCATTGGTAGGATGCGGAGACTCCTCATCCGGTTATAAGGAACTTACTTCCTATACGAATGAGGACAGCCAGACAGTGACGATCCAGAACAACGATCTGGAGCTGACGGTGGATAAAGATTCTACGGCTTTTGTGTTAAAGAACAAGGCTGAAAACAAGGTGTATATGTCGAATCCTTCACATGAGGATGTTGAAAAATACGCGAAGGCTACGGGCCAGCTCAAAGATATACTGAATTCGACGATGATGCTGACCTATTCGAACAGCACGGATACACAAAAAGAGATCAACAATTATAGTGAATCGATCGTAGATGGGAACTACGCCATCGAAAAAGTGAGCGATGAGCAGGTTGACGTTCATTACACGATCGGTGATATCGAAAAGCTGTTTGTTTGTCCACTTGTCATAAAGGAATCGAGGATGAACGAGTTGCTCGAACAGATGTCTGAATCCGATCAGAAAGCGATCAAGCGTAATTATGTCTATTATAAGTACGAAGAGCTGGAAGAGGCGGACGATGAAATGGAGCTCCAGCTGGCGCTCGAAAAGTTCCCAGATCTGAAAGAAGAGCCGGTCTACTATCTGACAGAGAAGATCACGGACTCAAAAGCAAAAAATCTGGAACGGGTGTTTGCAAAGGTAGGATATACCGAGGAAGACCGCAACAAGGACAGTGAGCCATATAATGTGTCCCGAAACAGCGGTAAACCGATCTTCGATATTACGATCCAGTACATTTTGGAAGGAGACGATCTCGTCGTAAAAGTTCCGATGGATCAGATCCAGTACAATCCGGATTACCCGATCGTAGAACTTTCCATCCTTCCGTATATGGGAGCTGCGAATACCGAGGAAAAAGGATTTGTCCTTGTTCCGGATGGTACCGGAGGGATCATTAACTTCAATAACGGCAAGACCGGTCAGCAGACCTATTTGAGTGAAATGTACGGATGGGATTACGGGATCAGCCGTGATTCTGTAGTCGATGAGACGAAAGCCAACTTCCCGCTGTTTGCGGTTGCGAATGAGACGACAGGGAATTCCTTCCTCTGTATTTCCGAAGAGGGAAGTGCTTATTCCAGCGTGAAGGCCGACATTGCGGGTAAAGAAAACGGTTATAACTATGGACGTTTTACCTATAAAATGATTCATGGTGAGGATATGGATATTTCGGCGAAGTCAGATACGACCGTTCGTTCTTACGAGACAGAACTGCCAAAGGAAAATCTGACACAGAGATATGTGTTTACGGATAAGATGGATTATGTCGGTCTCGCTACGGATTATCGTCAGTATTTGATGGACCGCTATCCGGAACTGACGAAGAAGGAAGATAAGACAGTACCGATGGCGGTAGAGATGATCGGGGCCGTGGACAATACCGAGCACATACTCGGATATCCGGTTACCCGCTCGCTGGCGCTGACGACATATTCAGAGGCACAGGATATTTTGAAACAGCTCAAAGGAGCCGGGGTCGAAAATCTGAGTGCGAAATATACTGGTTGGTTCAATACCGGTGTGAACCAGCAGTCGCCGGCCAAGGTCAATCTCGTAGGCAGGCTCGGCGGTAAGTCCGATCTGAAGAGCCTTACGGCATATGCCTCCGGTACAGGCGGACTTGATCTGTTTATGAACGCGAAGTTCATGTATGTGACGAAGGATAAATTAGGAGATGGGTTTGGCGTGAACCGCGACGCGGCGAAGTTTGTCAGCCGTGAGATCTGTGAGCTTTACACGCTTGATCCGATCATTTATCAGACAAATGAGGAATATACACTCTGTGAACTGTATTATCTCGTGAAGCCGTCGTATACGATCGCTAACGTGGATAAGTATTTGGATTCCATTTCCAATTACGGGGTTCGCAACATCGGATTTGAGGATGTCGGAAATACGCTTGCTGGCGATTACAATCCGAAAGACAAAGTTTCGAGGGAAGCTTCCATGAATATGCAGGTGGATAAGCTGAAATCCCTGAAAGAGAGCGGCAGTCTCGTTATGACAACGAGCGGTAATCAGTATGTGGTTCCGTATTCGGATTATGTGACGGATGTCAACATTGATCCAAAGGCGGTAAACATCATCGATGAGTCGGTTCCGTTTTATGCGATCGCCCTTCACGGACTTGTCAATTTCTCGGGCAGCGCGATCAACCTTTCCGAAGATGAGACGGATATGATACTGAAGTCGGCAGAGACGGGTGCAGGTCTGTATTATACGTTTATGAACGCTTCGACGAGCGTGCTTCAGGATACGGATTATACGCAGTTTTACGCCTGCAGCTTTATGGATTGGAAAGATTCGGCGATCGAGCTTTACAACCGCTTTAATACAGAACTCGGCGATGTATACAGCCAGTTTATTTCTTCGCATGAGAAACTGGCGAACGGAGTTTATAAGACAACATATGAAAGCGGAAAAACGGTACTCGTTAATTATAATTATGCCGATTATGATTACAATGGGACGACCGTTCCGAAGAGAGAGTTTGTCACATTGAAACAGGAGGTGGACAATAAATGAAAAAGCAAAGGAAGAAAAAGACTCTGGCATTTAAAAATGCGGTAGCGGGATATTTGTTTATTGCTCCATTTATCCTGGGATTTATCCTGTTTATGGTTGTTCCGTTGGGACAGTCGCTGCTGATGACATTTAATGAGGTTGTCCCGATGTCAGATGGTACCGGGTTTTCGATGTCATGGGCGGGGATCAAGAACTATAAGGATGCTTTTACGGTAGATCCGGAATTTGTCCCCTTTCTGATCTCCGAGGTTACGACGATGCTCGTCAATACACCGGCGACGCTTATATTCAGCTTTTTCATCGCACTTTTGCTGAATCAGAATTTCAAAGGAAGAGGAGCGGTACGTGCGATCTTCTTCCTCCCGGTGATCCTTTCATCGGGCGTCATCGTCGGTGTGGAATATAACAATGCCCTGCTTCAGGACATGAAAGAGGTGATTGCGGACACGTCAAATGACGCCAGTATCACTGGCGTACTCGAGAAGATCCTGGTCACGTCCGACAGCAGTCCGATTTCCATGATGTTCTGGTATGTGTTTGATATTATCAAC
Source organism: uncultured Eubacterium sp. (assembly GCA_910589665.1). GTDB lineage: Bacteria > Bacillota > Clostridia > Lachnospirales > Lachnospiraceae > Eubacterium_F. The sequence continues at coordinate 103,652 of CAJUTR010000001.1, forward strand.
AAAGTATATGACATTGCGATTGCTTCTGGTATCCAGATCATCATGTTCCTTTCGGCGCTGCAGACGATTTCACCAAGCATGTTTGAAGCAGCTAAGATTGAGGGATGTACGGCATGGGAAAGTTTTTGGAAGATCACGTTCCCAATGGTCAGCTCTATGATACTCGTAAACGTAGTATATACCGTAATCGATTTCTTCTTAAAGACGGACAATACGGTCATGACGAAGATTTCCGAAGAGGTAGGAAAGTTGAATTATGGATTTAGTTCGGCGATGGCTTGGGTATACTTCTTATGCGTAATTGTTATCCTTGGTATTGTTTCGCTGATTATTTCTAAGAGGGTGTACTATTATGAATAAAAAGAAAAAATTGAAAACCTTTATCGAACGAAACAAAAAATCCAACGGGTACTTATTGAGAAAGACATCTTTTAACGTTTTTTATAAGATTGTGCGTGCCGTCTTACTGTTTGGATTATGTTTCATGATTTTGCAGCCGTTGTTAAATAAAGTGTCCTTGAGTTTCATGGAAGAGCGGGATTTATATGATTCTACGATCGTTGCGATACCGCGGCATTTTACGACGGGCAACTATAAGATCGCTGCCTATCTGATGAAGTATTGGCAGTCGCTGATGAATACAGCGTTGATCTCACTGTTAGTCAGTGTGCTTCAGATCATTTCTTGTACATTGGTGGGATATGGTTTTGCCAGATACAAATTCCCGTTGAAGGGACTGTGGTTCGGAGCAGTGATCCTCGTGATCCTCGTACCTCCGTCTACGATCCAGTCATCGTTGTACTTGAATTTCTGTTACTTTGATATTTTTGGTATCTTTGCCCTGTTTAATGGCGGGAAGCCGTTAAACCTATTAAACTCAGCTACGCCGTATGCGCTCATGTGCTTGGGATGTATGGGATTGAAGAGCGGTCTGTATATCTATATGATCCGCCAGTTCTTCCGCGGCATTCCAAAGGAGTTGGAAGAGGCAGCTTATGTCGATGGATGTGGAAAGGTGGCAACTTTTGTAAAGATCATGCTGCCGGACGCAAAGCCGATCATCACATCCTGTTTCCTGTTTGCATATGTGTGGCAGTGGACAGATTCGTTTTATTCCAATCTGTTCCTGAGCCAGGAGTTTGCACTGCTGTCAAATAAGCTGGCGAATCTGGCGGGAGCGCTGGATAGTTACCTGGATGTGCGAGGCATTGCGAAAAAGGCGACCACAGCCTATTCGCAGGGGATGATCGCCACGGGTACACTGATGGTCATCATACCGCTTATCATATTGTATCTGTTTGCACAAAAAGGATTTGTGGAGAGTTTGAGCCAGAGTGGTATTAAGATGTAGTTATCGCCCTGCCTGTTTGGGCAGGGTGTAACGATAAAAAAATAAAGGAGGTTAAAAAAATTATGAGATTGAGCACAAAAAAATTGATTGCCATGGGTCTTGCAGTTGTATTGACTGTTGGTTCTCTAACTGGATGTGGTGGGGATACACCGGAGTCAGGTAATGATGATGCAAACGCGAACGCAACTGCAGCGCCAAGTGGTGATGATGGACAGGGAAGTTCAACGGGCAAGAAAACGTTTGATGATCTGGGAGGTATGACGATCACGATCGGTGACTGGTATACTTCTGAGGAGGTAGGAGAGTCGGATTATGCAAAGGCGACAGAGGACTACCGGAAAGAGATCCAGGAGAAGTACAACTTCAACATTGCCCGTAAGACGATGTATTCCTATACGGATCAGCAGGAGACATACGTAAATGGTGTTATGTCTAACAGTCCGAGCTGTCAGTTGTTCTATCTGTATCAGGAGTTCGTTTCAGATCCGCTCATGAAAGGTCTGATGTACAATCTGAAAGATCTTCCGGAACTGGATTTCACAGAAGAAAAATGGAATCCGACCGTAACGGAAATTATGAGCATCGGTAATGGAATCTGGGGTATGAATCCGGAGTCCGAGCCTCGTGGAGGAGTGTTCTTTAATAAGCGTATGTTGAAAGAAGCAGGCATCCCGGAAGACGAGCCATATGATCTTCAGGCGAGCCGCGAGTGGACATGGAGCAAGTTTGAAGAGTATTGTAAGAAACTTACGATCGACGCAGATGGCGACGGTAAAACGGACCGCTATGCACTTGCCAGCTTCTCGAAGTACTATCTTCCGATGTGTGCTGCGAACAACAATGCAACGTTTGTATCACGTAACGACAAGGGCGAGTATGAGAACGCAACGGGAACAACAGAATTCCTTGAGGCTATGAACTGGGGTATGGATATTTACGACAAAGGTTATATCATGCCGAAACCGGATGGAGCTGCATGGGATTGGTATAAAGCTGCTTTCCGTGACGGCGAAGTTGCGATGCAGACGGCAGAGGTTTATGAGATCAACGCATTTGCAAATATGGAAGACGACTGGGGATTTGTTATGTTCCCATACAATGAAAAAGTTGAGGGAGCGACAAACAAGACGACGCCGAACGACAACATCATTGTAATGCCGAGCTGCTTTGATCAGGATACCGCAGAGAAGATTGCTTTTGCTTATGACCTGTACACAGAGGCAACTCCTGGCTATGAGTTAGATGATGCTTGGAAAGAGACATACTATGATCAGTTCAAGGATGAGCGTGCAGTAGATGAGACACTTCAGATGATGACAGAAGTAGAACATAAGCAGACATCTTTCCTGCCAATGATCAGTGACTTGGATTATGGCGATTTCTGTTATTCTGTATATGCAGGTGCGAAAAAACCTCAGCAGCAGATAGAAGCCATTTCCTCAAAATGGGACAGCAAGATTAGTGATATGAATAAGAAATATGCAAACTTTGCTGCTTCTCATTCAAAATAATTCATTGTTCATTCAATGGATGATGGAGTAGTGTGACATGGGGCTGTTCAGAATAAACGATACGTTTGTTTTGTTCAGCCCTGTTTTCAGTGAAACGGATAGTGATGTGCGTATGTATGCACAGGAACGGAGGACGGAATGAAGACGTTTGAAGAGAGAGCGGAGGCCCTTGTCGCCGATATGACACTGGAAGAGAAAGTGTACCAGACACTTCACGGGGCGCCAGCGATAGACAGACTGGGTGTGAAGGCCTATAATTACTGGAACGAAGCCCTTCACGGCGTAGCGAGAGCGGGTACGGCGACCGTGTTCCCGCAGGCGATCGGTCTGGCTGCTGCGTTTGATGAGGATTTAATGGAGGAGATTGCGGAGGCGGTTTCCGACGAAGGCCGCGCGAAGTTTAATGTGCAGCAAAAGTACGGCGATTATGACATTTACAAAGGACTTACGTTCTGGTCGCCCAATGTAAATATTTTTCGCGATCCGAGATGGGGCCGAGGCCATGAAACGTTTGGAGAGGATCCGTACCTGACTTCGAGACTGGGTGTCAGATTTATTGAGGGAATGCAGGGGAACGACGATACGTATATGAAGGTCGCTGCCTGCGCAAAGCACTTTGCTGTGCATTCCGGTCCGGAGGACGAGCGACACAGTTTCAATGCGGTTGTGAGTGAACAGGATCTGCGGGAAACATATCTGCCCGCCTTTAAGGCATGTGTCAAAGAGGCTGGCGTGGAAGTCGTTATGGGAGCGTATAACCGCACGAACGACGAGCCTTGCTGCGGCAGCAAACGGCTGCTCGAGGACATCCTGCGCGGCGAGTGGCAGTTCAAAGGGCATGTTACATCAGACTGCTGGGCGATCAAAGATTTTCATGAATACCACATGGTTACATCTACTCCTGTCGAAAGCGTCGCGTTGGCGATGAACCGGGGGTGTGACCTGAACTGCGGTAACATTTATGGCAACCTGTTAAAGGCGGTGGAAGACGGTCTGGTCGAGGAGGAGACGATCACCCGTGCGGTGGTGCGTCTGATCACGACTCGTATGAAACTCGGCTTGTTTGACCCGCAGGAACAAGTGCCGTTTAGCGCCATTGATTACGGGGTGGTTGATTGTGAGAAGCACAGAAAACTGAACGAGAGGGCGGCAAAAAAGAGCGCAGTCCTTTTGAAAAATGAAAATGCGACGCTGCCTTTGGACAAATCGGCAGTTCAGACGATCGGCGTCATCGGGCCGAATGCGAACAACCGGAAAGCACTTGTCGGAAACTACGAAGGAACAGCGGCCGAATACATAACGATTTTGGAAGGGATCCAGGCATATGTCGGCGATGAGGTACGCGTGCTGTACTCCGAGGGATGTCATTTGTGCAAAGACCGGATTCAGGGACTGTCGAAGGGAAATGACCGGATGTCGGAAGTCCGTGCGGTTGCGGACGCGTCGGATGTCATTGTTGCCTGCATGGGACTGGATGCCAGCTTAGAGGGCGAAGAGGGAGACGAAGGAAATGAATTTGCCAGCGGCGACAAGCCGGGACTGAATCTGCCGGGACTTCAGGAAGAGGTGCTGAAAGAACTGGTGAAATCCGGAAAGCCGGTCGTTCTCGTTCTGTTATCAGGAAGCGCGCTGGCCGTACCGTTTGCGGATGAGCACATTCCAGCGATCCTGCAGGGATGGTATCCGGGAGCGAGAGGCGGTAAAGCGATCGCGGATATTCTCTTTGGGGAAGCTTCACCGGAGGGTAAACTGCCAGTAACTTTCTACCGCACGACAGAGGAACTTCCGGATTTCAGGGACTATTCCATGAAAAACCGCACATACCGTTATATGAAGCAGGAGGCGTTGTATCCGTTCGGGTACGGACTGAGTTATACGGACTTTGACATGACGGGGACAGAACTTTCTTCCGAGACGATCGGGAAAGGCGGCCAGATCACGGTCTCGGCTTCTGTGAAAAATACAGGAAAAATGGAAGGGGCGGAGACGGTACAGGTGTACATCCATGCCTGTATGGAAGATGCGCCGAATTATCAGTTAAAAGCGTTGAAAAAAATAACGCTGAAACCGGGAGAAGAGCAGACGGTGAGCCTGACGCTGACGGATAAAGATTTCGGCCTGTATAACGAGGACGGCGAGAAGGTTCTAAACGCTTGCGACTATGAGGTGTATGTCGGCACGAGCCAGCCGGATCCGCGGAGTGCAGAGCTTCTAGGGAGGAAACCGGTGAAGCATATGGTCAGACATGAAGGCGAGCCGGCGGTTCTGCCAGAGTGATGTGAAAGTGAGACATTTCATCAGCCGGAGTGATCCAGGGGCGAAGTGTTTGGAATGACGGCAGATCGATCCGAGGAGGAACCAGCTTGATTGCCGGGAAAATGGGGGAAATCATGAATTATACAAAATGCTGGCTTGCTTATGAGCCGATAAAAGAAGAGCAGAGAAAACCGTGCTACTACGAGCCGGTTCTTCTCGCCTCCGGGCGTGTCGCAGCGACGGCGGCGGAGGAATATTGTATTTCCATGAGCGAGATGTTAGAGGAGCCTGTGGAGATGCGGCGCGGGGAACCCGTAGAGGAACCTGCGGTATATTTAGAGGTGGAGGAGGAACGGGAGACAGCGGAAGAGGACGATTCACTGGCCAGACAAACTTTCGTGATCCGCGAGGAAGAAGGAAATATCATCATCACGGGAAAATCGGAAGAGGCGCTTTTGCAAGGCGTGTTCGCGTTTACCCGTATGGTGTATCTCGGTGAGATTGACGAAAAACTGCCGTTTTTCTGTACTCCGTCGATGCCGCTCCGCATGATGGATCATTGGGATGATATGAATGGGAGCATTGAGCGCGGGTATTCGGGAAGATCATTTTTTTACGACGATTACAAGATGATGTACAATGAGAGGATCGAGATGTATGCCCGTCTCATGGCCTCGATTGGTACAAATGCCATTACCATCAATAATGTAAATGTCCATGAGAAGGAGACGTTTTTGATCACTGACGTGTACTTGCAGCAGGTGAAGCAGTACGCGGATCTGTTTGCCAGATACGGCATCCGGCTGTATGTCAGTGTGAATTTTGCGGCGCCGATGCAGTTGGGCGGACTTCCGGTCTGCGACCCGCTTGATCCCGATGTGGCGGCGTGGTGGAAAAAGACGGTGAAGCATGTGTATGAGGTAATACCGGAATTTGGTGGTTTTCTCGTGAAGGCGGATTCGGAAGGGCGACCGGGACCATTTACGTATGGGCGCACCCATGCAGATGGTGCCAATATGCTGGCGAGAGCGCTGGCACCGTATGGTGGAACGCTCGTGTGGCGTTGTTTTGTGTATAATTGCGGGCAGGACTGGCGCGACCGGCAGACGGACCGCGCGAGGGCGGCTTATGATCATTTTATGGAACTGGACGGACTGTTTGATGACAATGTGATCCTTCAGATCAAGAACGGGCCCATGGATTTTCAGGTGCGGGAGCCGGTATCGCCTCTGTTTGGCGGACTGAAAAAGACCAACATGATGCTCGAAGTACAGATCGCGCAGGAATATACAGGACAGCAGATTGATCTGTGCTATCTGATTCCGATGTGGAAGGAGATTCTGGCGTTTGACATTGGCGGTGAGGCGACGGCGGTTTCAAAAGTCGTCTGCGGGATTGCCGGCGTGATCAATACTGGTGATGCTGAGAACTGGACAGGAAACGATCTGGCGGCGGCCAATCTCTATGGGTATGGGCGTCTGGCGATGGATCAGACGCTTTCGGCAGAGCAGATCGCGAAAGAGTGGAGCAGGCTTTCCCTTTCGCGCGCGGCTGATGTGACTGGGACGGTCGTACCGATGCTCCTCGGCTCGTGGTCGACGTATGAAAAATACAATGCCCCGCTCGGGATCGGCTGGATGGTGACGCCGCATACCCATTACGGCCCGGACATCGACGGATACGAGTACGACCGGTGGGGAACGTACCACAGGGCAGATCTGCACGGCATCGGCGTGGACCGGACGAGCGAGGGAACCGGCTATGTGGAGCAGTACAACGAACCCTGGCGCTCACGGTATGCCGATAAGGAGACTTGTCCGGAGGAGCTTTTGCTCTTTTTCCACTATGTTCCCTATACGTATGTGCTAAAAACGGGAAAGACACTGATCCAGCACATTTACGATACGCATTTTGAAGGCGTAGAGGAAGTGGAAGCGATGCAGAAAAAGTGGGAGGCGCTGGCAGGAAAAATATCAGACCGCTCGTTTGCATGCGTGAAGGACCGGTTTGCCAGACAGCTAGAAAACGCGAAAGAATGGCGCGATCGTGTCAACACGTATTTTTACCGGAAAAGCGGCATCGATGACGAAAAGAGAAGAACGATATATAAATAGCGGCAGATTCGCTGCGCAGAGGGCAGCGAATAGGGAAGAGACGAAAATGAACAGAAAGGAATGAGGATAGATATGGATATGACATTAAGATGGTATGGCACGGGAAACGATAGTGTCACACTGGAACAGATTCGCCAGATACCGGGCGTCAGCGGTGTCATTACGGCGCTTCACGATATTCCGGCCGGCGAGGCCTGGACGTATGAGGATGTTATGAAGCGCAAACAGGAAGTGGAAGCGAGCGGGCTCGGCCTGATCGGCATTGAGAGCATTAACGTACACGAAGACATAAAGATCGGGCTTCCGACGAGGGACGAACTCATTGATAATTATAATAAATCCCTTGAGGCAGTGGGAAAAGCGGGCATCCATTTGGTCTGCTACAATTTTATGCCAGTGTTCGACTGGACGCGGACTGATCTTGCAATGCCGTTGCCGGATGGGTCTACGGCGCTTGCCTATGATTCTTCGATCATCGATGGCATCGACGCGAGTGAGATGTTCGAGCGGATCGAAAAGGCGAGCGGCGGGTTTGTCATGCCGGGCTGGGAGCCAAACCGCCGGGATGAGATCATGGATCTGTTTGACAAATATAAAGATGTGACCGCAGATAAGCTGCGGGAAAATTATAAGGTTTTTCTCGACGGGATCATGCCGACATGCGAGAAATATGAGATCAAGATGGCGGTCCACCCGGACGATCCGGCATGGGATGTGTTCGGGCTTCCGCGCATTGTCACATGCGAGGACGACCTTTTGAAGATTGCCGCGCTTCATGACAGCATCTATAACGGGTTTACATTTTGTACGGGATCGCTCGGCAGCAATCTGAACAACGATCTGCCAAACATCATCCGCAATCCGAAGATCGCGGAGCGGATCCACTTTGCGCATATCCGCAACATCAAGTACGAGAATGACGATCTGTTTCATGAAGTATCCCATCTTTCGTCCGATGGAAATTTTGATATGTATGAGATCATCAAGGCGCTCATTGATACCGGGTTCGACGGAGTGATCCGCCCCGACCACGGACGGATGATCTGGAATGAGCAGGCGAGGCCGGGATACGGGCTGTATGACAGGGCGCTCGGCGTGGCTTATATTAACGGACTTTGGGAAGCAATCCAGAAGAATAGAAAAGCGTGAGGAATGCAGCAGCGAAGCGGATCCTGTGTAACAGATCGGCAGAACGGACTTTGGGAGACAGAACCTACTATGGGAAGCGACCCAGAAGAAAAAAGCGCAGAAAAGAGGTAGATCATGAAATTAACAGATTTGCAAGATGAAGTATCCGGGGTTTGGGAGGAAAAAGGCTATGAACTTCCGTCGTATGACAGGGAGGCCGTGAAAAAGAAAACATGGGAGGCGCCGGCCTGGGTTCATTTTGGGGCTGGAAATATCTTTCGTGCTTTCCCGGCGGAACTTCTCCAGCGGTTATTGAATGCGGGCGAGTACGATAAGGGCGTGATCGTGGCGGAGAGTTTTGATCACGAGATCATTTCAAAAGCTTACAAGCCGTATGACAGCCTGAGCCTGTCTGTCGTGTTAAAAGCGGACGGGACGATTGAGAAAAAAGTGGTGGGAAGTGTAGTGGAAGCGCTCGTGGCAGACCAGGCGGAGCCGGCAGATTTTGCGCGGCTGTTTGAAATCTTTGACTGTCCGTCGCTGCAGATGGCGAGCTTTACGATCACTGAAAAAGGATACAGCATTTACGACGGAAAGGGGAACATTCTTCCCGTTGTTGAGGCAGGTTTTCAGGCGAAGCCGGAGGATCAGGGTCATCTGATGGGGCGTGTGGCAGCTCTCTGCTATCGAAGGTTCCAGACGTGCGGGGCGCCGCTGGCACTTTCGAGCATGGACAATTGTTCCCATAACGGCGATAAATTAAAGGCCGGTGTGATGGCGTTTGTCGATGCCTGGATCAGGAATGGGATCGTGGAGCCAGCATTCGGGGATTACATGAAGGATGAGACAAAAGTTTCGTTCCCGTGGTCGATGATCGATAAAATCACACCGCGGCCAGATGAGAATGTAAAGAACATGCTGGAGACGGACGGGTTTGAGGATACGGAATTGATCATCACAAACCGCAATACCTATACGTCACCGTTTGTAAATTCGGAAGAGACGGGCTATCTCGTTATAGAAGATAAATTCCCGAACGGAAGACCGCCGCTTGAGAAGGCTGGTATTTTGTTTACGGACCGGGAAACGGTGGACAAGGTGGAAAAAATGAAGGTATGTACGTGCCTGAACCCGCTGCACACAGCGCTTGCTATCTACGGATGCCTGCTCTCCCACACGTCCATCCACGAGGAGATGGAAGATGCACAGTTATCGGCGCTGATCGAGAAGATGTGTTATCAAGAGGGGATGCCAGTCGTAGTAGATCCCGGTATCATCGATCCGAAGGAGTTTGCGGACGCCGTACTTCGGCTTCGTCTCCCGAATCCGTTTATGCCGGATTCGCCGCAGCGTATCGTAACGGATACGTCGCAGAAGCTTCCGATCCGTTTTGGCGAGACGATCAAGGCATATGAGGCAAGCGGGACATTGCAGGTGGATTCCCTGACGCTGATCCCGCTCGTCCTTGCTGGGTGGTGCCGCTATCTGATGGGACTGGACGACGAAGGGAAGCCATTTGAGCAAAGTTCCGACCCGAGGCTTGATGAGGTGAAGGAATATGTCGCGGATGTCAGGCTGGGAGAGGATACCGATGTACATCTGGTACTTGAGCCGATCCTGTCAGATGCGACGATATTTGCGGTTGATCTGTATGACGCAGGACTCGGTGAGAAGATCGAGGGCATGTTTGCGGAACTGACGGCCGGAACGGGCGCCGTGCGGGCGACGCTGAAGAAATATACGGCGTAAAGAATATGCTGCATGGAGGAGCATGCGGGATAAAAAAGCATGGTAAAAAATATCGCACCCTCACGAGGTAAGTACGTGGGGGTGATGTTTTTTTGTTTCGTGTTTTCATGCCAATTCTGATTTCATGATGCCGAGCGCGTTTTTCTCAAGCCGGGATACCTGCGCTTGCGAAATGTGGATCTCCTCGGCCACTTCCATCTGTGTTTTCCCCTGGAAATAACGCAGATCAATGATATTTTTCTCCCGTTCCGGCAGCGATTTCATTGCTTCCTGCAGGGAAATCATTTCTACCCATGTAGATTCTTTGTTTTTTGTGTCGCTGATCTGATCCATGATATATAACGTATCACCGCCCTCGGAATATACGGGTTCATAAAGCGAGACCGGACTCTGGATCGCATCGAGCGCAAAAACGATATCCTCCGCCGGCACATCCAGTTCTTTGGCAATATCTTCGATCGTAGGCTCGTGGTCAGTCCGTTTCATCATCGCTTCTTTTGTGTAGATCGCTTTGTAGGCGATGTCGCGCAGGGAGCGGCTCACCCGGATCGAGTTGTTGTCCCGCAGGAATCGCCGCACTTCCCCGATGATCATAGGAACCGCGTACGTGCTGAACTTTACGTTCATCGTAACATCAAAATTGTCAATCGCTTTGATCAGGCCGATGCAGCCGATCTGAAACAGGTCGTCGATGTTTTCATTCGCATTCGTAAAGCGCTGGATGATGCTGAGGACGAGGCGGAGATTTCCCTTGATGTACCTTTCCCTGGCCTGTTTGTTCCCTTTGGCAATCTCCTGGAACAATGTTTCTTTTTCCTCTTCGCTCAAGAGCGGAAGTTTACTTGTATTTACGCCGCATATTTCAACTTTATATTGTGCCATGTCAGATACCTCGCCAAAAAGATTTAAAGATTTTTCTAAGAGATATTTTGCGCATAAACGAATGAAATATTCTCCGGACACATACATTTATAAAAATAAATTTTGCGTGGTTTTGACAATGCGGATTTGTGATCTCAGGGAAAAAGAAGTCATCAATGTATGCGATGGGGAGAGGCTCGGTTATGTGGAGGATATGATCTTTGACCTCTGCAAGGGGTGCATCACCCATATTATCGTGCCCGGCCCGTGTAAGTTTTTCGGGATATTTGGAAGAGAAGAAGAGTTTATCATTGAGCTCTCCTGTATCCGGCAGATCGGGGCGGATGTGATCTTAGTTGAGATATCGGTAGAACGGGCCAGAAAAAAGTGTTGAGAAAAGAAAAAAATACTTTACGGCGGGGGCATTTTCTATTATGATAGTAATGGCTTAACATTTGAAATTGCGTAGGAAAAGCAAAAGCGGGCGTTGCTCGCTTGGCGGAAATGAGGTAAAATATGAAATGTCCATTTTGCGGAGAAGAAAATACAAAGGTGATCGATTCCAGACCGGCGGATGATAACAATTCCATCCGCCGGAGAAGACAGTGCGAAAAGTGCAGTAAGCGGTTTACCACCTATGAGAAACTTGAGACGATCCCTCTTATTGTCATTAAAAAAGATATGGTCAGAGAGGTGTACGACCGCTCGAAGATCGAGCAGGGGATTTTCCGTTCGTGTACAAAACTGCCGATTTCTGTCGATCAGATCAATGAGGTTGTCGAGGGTATTGAAACAGAAATTTTTAATCTCGGTGAGAAAGAGGTGTCCAGCCAGTGCATCGGGGAGATCGTAATGGCGCGCCTCAAAGATGTTCATCCGGTTGCTTACGTGAGGTTCGCCTCTATTTACCGTGAATTTAAAGACGTAAATACATTTATGGATGAGATCAAAAAAATACTGGACAACCAGTAAAGGCGGGTGCTATACTGAAGATAGGTGATTTTCTCCTTTAGATAGGAGAAAGAGATGTATAGTAAAGTATGTAGCGCCGGGGTGAGCGGCCTGGAGGCACATGTGATCCAGGTAGAGGCAGACGTATCAAATGGCCTGCCGGTATTTCAGATGGTGGGGGTGCTGGCTTCGGCGGTGAAAGAAGCCAGGGAGAGAGTGCGTATCGCACTGCAAAATGCGGGATACCGCTTTCCGGCAAAGCGTATTACCGTAAACCTCTCACCAGCAGATCTGCGTAAAGATGGTTCGGGATTTGACCTGCCCATCGCTATCTCATTACTTGCCGCATTCGGCATGATTCCCATGGAAAAACTAAATAAGGTATTAGTGGTCGGGGAACTCGGTCTGGACGGAACGGTAGACGGCATCCGCGGCACGCTCGCAATGGCTGTTATGGGGAAAAAAGAGGGGTTTCATACGCTGCTCCTGCCAAGGGAAAATGCGGCGGAAGCCGCACTTGTTGACGGGATGCGCATCGTCGGCGTGGAAACGATATCTGAGGCGATCGACTACATCCGCACGGGAGCATTGGTGCACCAGGAAATATCGGTCCATCCGGACGATCTGGAGCCGGGAGATCCGTACGCCGGAGAGCCGGATTTTAGTGAGATCTATGGCCAGGAGCGGGCAAAACGGGCTTTGGAAACGGCGGTCAGCGGAGGGCATAATGTACTGATGATCGGGGCGCCGGGCACAGGAAAGACGATGCTCGCCAGACGGATTCCTGGGATCATGCCCCGGCTATCCAAAGAAGAGACGCTTGAACTTACGAAAATATACAGTGTAGCCGGTATGCTGGGCGAAGAGGTTTCTGTGATGAGCCGCAGGCCGTTCCGCGCGCCGCATCATACGGTTACGCCGGCTGCCCTGGCCGGCGGCGGACGGGAGCCGTTTCCGGGAGAAGTCACGCTCGCGCACCACGGCGTGCTCTTTTTGGACGAGCTGCCTGAATTTTCGAGAAACACACTGGAAATTCTGCGTCAACCGATGGAGGAGGGGAAGATCCAGATCTCGCGACTTGGAAAATGCTACGAATACCCGGCGAAGATGACCGTGGTCGGCGCGATGAACCCGTGTAAATGTGGCTATTTTCCGGATCTGAACCGATGTCGCTGCACGCTCGGGCAGGTGCAGGGGTATCTCTCCCGGCTGAGCGAGCCGCTGCTCGACCGCATCGACATCTGCGTCGAGACACAGCGGCAGGAAGGGTTGTTTGGGGGAGAGCGCGGGGAAGATAGCGCGCAGATCAGACAGCGGATCGTCAGGACAAGAAAGATTCAAATGGATCGGTATGGCAGAGAAAAAATAGAGTTAAATAGCGAACTGGACGGCCATTTGCTGGAAAAATACTGCTTTCTACATAAAAATGAGAGACAGCTTTTAGAAGAGCTAGCGAAACGCACTGGCGTGTCGGCGCGCGGCGTGCAGCGGATGCTCCGGGTGGCGCGTACGCTTGCCGATATGAAAGAGAAGGATCGGATCGGGGAAGTTGAACTTTTAGAAGCTTCGGCGTATAAAGTAGTCAGCCATAAGTACTGGGGAAGTGCGGATGTGTATGATGAGGGAATGATGCGGGGGTGACAGCGTGAAAAGAGAGGAATACGATTTTTGGCTTTGCGGCATTCCGGGTATTGGTGTGAAAAAGCTTTTGAAACTGCGGCAGGAGTTTCCGACCGCAGAGCAGGTTTTTGCGGCGCCGGAGGAGAAGCTGCGGAAAGTTTCTGGAATAACTCGGAAGGATGTACATAATATAGAGGAAAGCAGGAAAAAATACAACCCCGTGCACTGGAACAAAAAACTAGCGGCTTGTCAGTTGAAGTGCGAGGGTTTCTTTTCCGACGAGTATCCGCCGGAATGCCGGCATCTGCACCAGCCGCCGAAGCGTTTATTTTACCGAGGAAGCTTACCGAAGGAACAGTACAGGGTAGCTGTCGTCGGAGCAAGGGACTGTTCGCTGTATGGTCGTGAGACGGCTCGCCTTTTTTCGTCGTGCCTGGCGGCAAATGGCGTCGCGGTCATAAGCGGTCTCGCGCGCGGTATCGACGGCTGGGCACATCAGGGGGCGTTAGAAGGAGGCGGAAGTACGTATGCCGTTCTCGGAAACAGTGCGGAGATCTGCTATCCAAAAGAGCACGAGCGCCTGTACCACAGCATCATCCGAAGAGGCGGCGGGATCATTTCAGAATATCCGCCGGGAACAGAGGCGAGACCGTCCTATTTTCCGATGCGGAATCGGATCATCGGTGCCTTATCCGACGGAGTCCTTGTCGTGGAAGCGAGAGCGAAAAGCGGTTCGCTCATCACGGCTGACCTGGCGCTTGAGCAGGGGAAGGAAGTTTTTGTCATACCCGGCAGGGTCAGGGATGCGCTCAGCGAGGGCTGTAACAATTTGATCAAGCAGGGGGCGTGCCTTGTCACAGAGCCTGAGGAAATATTGGATTGTCTCGGAATCATTCCACAGAGCGAGAGGAAAAATTTGAGAAATTTGAATATTCGGCTTGAAACGAAAGAAAAAATGGTGTATGATAGTGTAAGTTTTGAGCCAAAACATATAAGTGTACTCGCAGAGGAGCAAAAGATGGAACCGGCGGAAATGATGCGTTGTCTGCTGACACTTTTGAAATATGGGATGATCCGCGAGATCGGGAATCATTATTATGTGAAAAGGAATTAAAGGGGGCTATGTGAGATGGCTAAGAACTTGATAATCGTCGAGTCACCGGCGAAATCGAAGACCATCAAGAAGTTTTTGGGGAGCAATTATATGGTAGTGGCTTCCAATGGACACGTTCGGGATTTGCCGAAAAGCCAGATGGGTGTCGATTTTGAAAATGATTTCGAGCCGAAGTATATTACGATAAGAGGGAAAGGGGAACTTCTTGCGACGCTTCGGAAAGAGGTGAAAAAAGCCGATAAGGTATATCTGGCGACTGACCCCGACCGTGAAGGGGAAGCGATTTCATGGCATTTACTCCATGCCCTAAAACTGGATCCGAAAAAAACGAGACGCATCACCTTTAATGAGATTACGAAAAATGCTGTAAGGCAGGCAATCAAGCAGTCCAGGGAAATCGATATGGACCTCGTGGATGCCCAGCAGGCCAGACGCGTGCTGGACCGCATGGTCGGATATTCGATCAGTCCTCTTTTGTGGCAGAAGGTGAAACGGGGGTTAAGCGCCGGCCGCGTGCAGTCAGTTGCGCTGCGCATCATTGCTGACCGGGAGGCGGAGATCGACGCGTTTATCCCGAGCGAGTACTGGTCGCTGGAGGCTTCGTTTGCGGTAAAGGGCAGCAAAAAGCCGTTGATCGCGAAATATTATGGAAATCCGAAAAAGCAGGAAAATATTTCAAAAGAAGAGATGGATCGGATCGTGAGTGCCCTAAAGGGCGCAGAATATGTCGTTTCGGATATCAAAAAAGGAGAGCGCACGAAGAAGCCGCCCGTACCGTTTACGACGAGTACGCTGCAACAGGAATGTTCGAAAAACCTGAATTTCGCGACACAGAAGACGATGCGCGTGGCGCAGCAGCTTTATGAGGGTGTGGCGGTCAAAGGAAGAGGAACCATTGGTCTTATTACGTATCTTAGAACGGATTCTACCCGTATTTCTGATGAGGCAGACCGTGAGTGCCGGGCGTTTATCCGGGATCACTATGGAGAAGAAAATATCGGTACTGCAAATAAGTCCAAAAAAGAAGATAAGAAAATACAGGATGCCCACGAGGCGATCCGCCCGACCTATGTCGATCTGACGCCGGCGATGGTAAAAGATTCTTTGTCGCGGGAACAGTTCCGGCTGTATCAGATCATATGGAAACGATTTGTGGCGAGCCGGATGGAGGGGGCCAAATATGAGACGACTTCCGTGAAAATAGATGCAGGGGAGTACCGTTTTACAAGCTCGGGTTCGAAAATCGTGTTTCCGGGTTTTTTGTCGGTGTATCAAAATGAGGAAGATAAGGCGGATAACAATGCCGTTCTTCATAAGGTGAACGAGGGAACGGTTTTTCACGATGCGGTACTTGAGGCGGAACAGCATTTTACACAGCCGCCTGCCCATTATACCGAGGCTTCTCTCGTGAAGGCGCTGGAGGAACTGGGGATTGGCCGTCCGAGTACGTATGCGCCCACGATCACGACACTGATCGCCCGCCGGTATGTGGCGAAGGAACAAAAGAACCTTTATCTGTCAGAACTGGGTGATATTGTAAATCAGATCATGACGAGCGCGTTTTCAAGCATTGTTGACGTGAATTTTACGGCAACAATGGAAATGCTTCTGGATGGCGTGGCAGAGGGAAGCGTAGAGTGGAAAAATATCATCAGGAACTTTTATCCCGATCTAGAAAAAGCTGTCAGCCACGCGGAACAGGCACTTGAAAAAATCGAGATAGAGGATGAAGTGACCGATACGATCTGTGAGAACTGTGGAAGGAATATGGTGATCAAATACGGGCCGCACGGCAAGTTCCTGGCGTGTCCGGGATTTCCAGACTGCCGGAATACGAAACCGTATTTTGAAAAGATCGGCGTCACATGTAATAAATGCGGCGGAGAGATCGTGATAAAGAAAACGCAGAAGGGCAGAAGATATTATGGATGTGAAAATTATCCGGAATGTGACGTGATGACCTGGCAGAGGCCTTCGGACCAGCGCTGTCCGAAATGCGGTAATATGCTGCTTGAAAAGGGGAATAAACTGGTCTGCGCCGACACATCCTGCGGCTTTAAGAAAGAAAAGGAGCCAGTTGCCATGGAGGAAAAGAAATAATAAACTGCCTGATAAGTAATACTTGAATTATTTTATGAATTATGATAAAATGAGTTCTAGCGGAGTCTTTATCAAATGATTTCGTGATCAAGGATGTTCAAAGAAGAAATGGATTTCGAAATACGCAAACGGAATTGTGGTGTTGCCACGATACCTTTGTGTTTTTATGTGAATAAATAGGAAAGGATGAGAGAGATGGTTCTGTCTAACGCATACAATTACGTGAATGTGCTGAACAAGGCGGCAGATGCGAGTTGGACGAGAAATGATATTCTGGCCAATAATATCGCCAATGCGGACACACCTGGTTTTAAAAGAAAGGATGTACAATTTGAAACATATCTTGCGAACCTGGTAGCGGGTACAGATTCGCTTGACGAAACGGTGGCAGGTATGGATCTGAATGAACTGAACTGCACTACATACACCGACCAGGCGAATTTGAGTTACCGCTATGATGGGAACAACGTTGATATGAATACAGAAAGTGTGGAGCTTGCCAAAAACCAGCTTAAGTACTATACACTGATGAATTCCATGAACCAGGAATTCTCGAGACTTAAGACTGCGTTGAAGACAAGCTGATTTTATTGATTGGTTTTATGAAAAATTTACATTATTATAAATAGAAAGAAGTGATTGGAATGTCAGTTTTTGGAGCAATGGATATGAGTGCCACAGGAATGACGGCGCAGCAGGTGAGGAGTGACATTATTGCGCAGAACCTTGCAAATGTAAATACAACGCGCGATGCGAACGGACATGTGTACAGACGTAAGACGGTTGTGTTTGAGGAAAAAAGTTTTCCAACGTTTCGGGAATCGCTCAGTTATGCGACCGGTCATATCGGCAAAGGGGTAAAGGTGACGGAGATTGTTGAAGACCCTTCTGATGGAAATTTGGTTTATGATCCGTCGCATCCCGATGCGGATGAGGATGGATATGTGATGTATCCGAATGTGAATACCGTGACGGAAATGACAAATATGATCGATGCGACGAGGGCGTATGAGGCGAATGTCACGGTGCTGAATTCCACGAAGGGGATGGCGCTCAAAGCGTTAGAGCTTGGAGGCGCGTGATGAGACTGTTTGATAATGATGAGGAAAAGAGGGGTTGTAGACAATGAATATCAGTCAGATTTCGGGTGTTGACCGTTTGTCGGAAGTGAGCAGGTATGGCAGTACAACGGATACAGAGATAAAAACATCGGGGCGGGATACGTTTGAAAGTATTCTTTCTTCGGCGATGAAGATGGTAAATGAAACAGATCAGCTCTCGAATGCGGCAGAGGAGGAAGAGATCCGCTTTGCAATCGGGGAAACCGATAATTGGCATGATCTGATGGTTGCCCAGCAGAAAGCGAATATTTCGCTGCAGTACACGGTTGCTGTTAAAAATACGGCGATAGAAGCCTATAAGACGCTGCTCAACATGCAGTTCTAAATGGGTTTTGATACGCCGGCGGGGGATTAGAATACTTTAACCACAGTTAGGAGCGATGAAGTTTATGATGGATCAGTTGATTGCCATTAAAGATAAATTGATTTCTTGGTGGAACAATTATACGACTAAGCAGAAGACGATTATTACCTGTGTTACATTGGCGGTCTTTTTTCTGTTGGTCTTGCTGTCCTATTTGCTGACAAGGCCGACTTATACACATCTTGCTACGCTGTCAGACGGCGCGCTGGCTAGTGAACTGTCGGATGCGCTGACGGAAAAAGGCGTGAACTATGAGATGGATACAGACGCTTCGGGAACGACAAGTTTTGATGTGGAGCAGTCCGACTATTCGGAAGCGGTTTTGGCCATGGGTTCCCAGGGGATCGTAGATAAAGATATGACATGGGAAGATGCCCTGAATAGTGATATGACGACATCTTCGCTTGAGAAACATACAAAGATCACGCTGGCGCTGCAGTCATCGATCAAGGAAAACTTGTTAAATTTTGATGGGGTAGAGGATGCGTCCGTTATCATTGACCGGAGAGAAGACGACAATACGATCCGATCGGAAAAAGAAGAAACGGCAGTCAGCGTTACACTTCGCGTGGCAAACGGCAAAGAGATAGAAACGGAAGTAGCGCGGGCGATGGCGTTTTATCTCACGAATGCCGTCGGTAACACGACGACGGACAATGTCGTGATCGTGGATACGACAGGTAATCTGTTGTACGGCGCAAAGACAGATAATACGCTCGGCGGATCAGTTTCGGGGTTGGAGGATTATAAGGCGAAGCTTCAACGCACATTTGCGGAACGAACGGAGCGGATCCTTTTGAAAGCTGGATACGACGACGCCGCTGTCAGTGAGATGGCGATTGATTACAATATGGATAAAGTGACCGAACTTTACACGGAATATTCCGTGCCAGAAGGACAGGATCAGGGGTATTATTCCCATTCGTATGAGTATAAATCAAATGGCCAGTCCGGAAGCGGCGGTACGCCAGGGACGGATTCGAATGCCGAAGATACAGACTACATGCTTTCGAACAATGGCTCGACCAATACAGAGACGGTCTTGAATAAATATGATTATCTTCCGAATGAAGATGTGAAAAATATTGAGCATGAAGTGGGGGCGGTCAATCAGGAGGAATCCTCCATCGGTATCGTACTTACTACATACCGGCGAGTTTCGGAGGAGGCGCTGCAGGAACAGGGAGCGCTGGATAACATGTCGTTCGACCAGTACATTGAGCAGAATAGCGCGGTGACGCCGCTGGAAGTACCAGAAGGTTTAGTAGAGTTGGTGGCGGCATCGACAGGGATCGCGGCCAATAATATTTCGATCCGAGTACAGGAGAAACCGGTGTTCGAGGCGGCGGAAGAGTCAAGCTTCCTCGGAAGTTTTACCAATTATCTGATGATCATCCTCACGGTCCTCATCGGAGCGCTGCTGATCTTTGTGATCATCCGCGGAACGTCACCAGTAGAAGTGGTAGAGTTGGAACCAGAACTTTCGGTAGAAGATTTGCTTGCGACGACAGCAGAAGATGCCGAGAGTCTGGAAGAGATCGAATTTGGAGAAAAGTCGGAGACGCGATCGCTGATAGAAAAATTTGTTGATGAAAATCCGGATGCGGTGGCATCGCTGCTGCGAAACTGGATCAATGAAGATTGGGGGTAAAGACATATGGCTCATGCACGTACAGTTTCGGTTTCTGAAATGGACGGCGTTCAAAAGGCTGCGATACTTTTGATCGCGCTTGGTCCGGAGAAAGCGGCTACCGTTTTTAAACATTTAAAGGAAGATGAGATTGAACAGCTTACGTTAGAGATTGCAAATATCCGAAATGTTACGCCGGCGGAGAAAGAAGCTGTTCTGAATGAGTTTTATGAAGTATGTCTTGCCCAGCAGTATATCGAAGAGGGCGGTATCGGGTATGCCAAAGACCTGCTTCAGAAAGCGCTCGGAGAAGACAAGGCAAAAGAGGTGCTCGGCAAGCTTACGGCATCCCTTCAGGTGCGTCCGTTTGAGTTTATACGGAAGACAGAAGCATCCCAGATCCTTAACTTTATTCAGGACGAACATCCGCAGACGATCGCCTTGATTTTATCGTATCTGTCGCCGACACAGGCGGCAGGGATCATCAGTACGCTCACGCCGGATAAACAGACGGATGTGGCGAAGCGTATTGCGCTAATGGACAGAACGTCTCCTGATGTTATCAAGGAGGTAGAGAACATTTTGGAGCAGAAACTTTCTTCGCTTGTCAATCAGGATTACACGATTGTCGGCGGTATCGATTCGATCGTAGAAGTTTTGAACACGGTAGACCGAGGAACAGAAAAGCATATTATGGAAAACCTGGAAATCGAGGAGCCGGAGCTGGCAGACGAGATCCGAAAGAAGATGTTTGTGTTCGAGGATATTCTCATGCTGGACGACCGTTCGATCCAGCGAGTGCTGCGTGAGGTGGAGAACAGCGAATTGGCAGTTGCCCTCAAAGGTGCGAACGAAGATGTCCAAAATGTTATCTTTAACAATATGTCAACCCGTTTGTCCGCGATGATCCGGGAAGATATGGAATATATGGGTCCTGTCCGTATGAAAGATGTAGAAGAGGCGCAGCAGAAGATTGTTAATGTGATTCGAAAACTTGAGGATTCTGGTGAGATTGTCATTTCGAGAGGCGGAGGTGACGAGATCGTTGTCTAATCTGATCAAGTATCCCTTTGTAGATATGAGGGGAAAAGAGGCTTTCATAATAGATAACAACCGCAAAGAAGATATGTTTGTTCCGCTGCACGAAGGGAAAAAGAAACTGGATCCCCGAAAGGCTGCCGGAGCCGATGTGGTGGAATGTAAGACGATGAGTGAGATCGAGGCCGAAAAAGCACTGCAGGCCGCCGGTTTAACAATACATCAAGCAGATACGGATGAAAAAGACGGCCAATTTAGTGCCGGCCTCCCTGTGACCGATTTGGATGAGGTGCTGCGAAAACGCCAAAAAGAGGCGGAAGATGCGGCAGACCAGCACATTGCGGAGGCAAAAAAAGAAGCGGAAAAGATCAAAGAGGAAGCGCAGATCGCAGCCGATGCGGCGAGGGCGAGCGGATATGAAGCAGGCCGGAACCAGGGATATGAGGACGGTATGGCGGAGGCGGAGCAGGATATTCAGCAGAAAGAAGCGGAACTTGCGGAGAGTGCGAGATTGCAGCGAGAAGAGCTGGCATCCTGTCTGGCAGGAATCGAGAGTAAATATGTAGACGTCGTCATAGCGCTCGTGCGGAAACTTACGGATGTCGTCATAGAAGATAAGAAAGATCTGATCCTGTATTTGATCCGCACGGCGGCAAGGGATCTGGAACCATCCGAAAATTATAAGATCCGGGTTTCGTCGGATGATGTGTACTATTTGGAAGCACATAAAGCGGAGTTGTCAGAGTATGTCGGTGAAAGTGCCGTTTTTGAATTTGTAGAGGAAAAGGGACTGGAAAAAGGGCAGTGTATCATCGAAACAGACAGCCAGATGGCAGACTGTGGTTTTCAGACGCAGCTGGATATGCTTGTCCGCGATTTAAAAATGCTGGTAAATTAAAGGGGGATGACTATGAATCCTTCATCTGTAATTAATTTTGACAGATATGACGCGCTGCTGGAGCGAAGTCATGTGAGACATCTCGGAAAGGTGACAAAAGTGGTCGGATTGACGATCGAGTCGATCGGGCCGGAGGCAAAACTCAATGATCTCTGTATCATTAAGTCCAACTCTTCCGCGGGAGCAGTGAAGGCGGAAGTGGTAGGATTCCGGGATGACCGGGTTTTGCTCATGCCTTACGATAATGTAGAGGGTGTCGGACTTGGAAGCTGGGTAGAGAATACCGGAGCGCCGCTGCAGGTATCCGTCAGCGATGATCTTCTCGGAAAGACGCTGGACGGTGTCGGAGAGCCGATGAATGCGCCACAGCTGTCAGAAAATAGTCATAAATATTCTGTAGAGGCGTCTCCGCCTGATCCATTGACTCGTAAATTGATTGATGAAGTTCTTCCCTTAGGCGTGAAGGCGGTAGACGGTCTGATCACCGTTGGGAAAGGGCAGCGTATTGGAATCTTTGCGGGAAGTGGAGTGGGGAAAAGTACGCTGATGGGTATGTTTGCGAGAAATACGAAGGCGGACGTAAATGTGATCGCTCTCATAGGCGAGCGAGGCAGGGAGGTTCGCGAATTTATCGAGAGGGATCTTGGTGAAGAAGGAATGCGCCGTTCGGTCGTCGTCGTAGCGACGTCCGATAAACCTGCGCTTATCCGGAATAAGGCGGCAAAAACGGCGACGGCGATCGCGGAATATTTCCGTGATAAGGGAAAAGACGTTCTTTTGATGATGGATTCGCTGACGCGTTTTTCGATGGCGCAGCGGGAAATCGGGCTTGCGTCCGGGGAACCGCCTGTTTCCAGAGGGTATCCGCCCAGTGTGTACGCCGAGATGCCAAAACTTTTGGAGCGTGCGGGAAACTCAGACCGCGGCTCGATCACCGGATTGTATTCGGTGTTAGTGGATGGTGACGATTTCAATGAACCGATCACCGATACAGCCAGAGGTATCTTAGACGGACATATCGTACTTTCCCGGGCAATGGCACAAAAGAACCATTATCCGGCCATTGATATACTGGGAAGCATTTCCCGTGTAATGAGTTCGATTGCTGGAAAAGAACATAAAGATGTGGCAGGAGAATTGAAACATGTTCTTGCAACTTACCGGGAAGCGGAAGATCTGATCAATATTGGAGCCTATAAAGCAGGATCGAATCATGAGATCGATTTTGCGATTGAGAAGATTGAATCGGTCAATGATTTTCTGAAACAGTCGACGGAGGAAAAGTTTACGTATGAGGAGGCTGTTTCGATCATGACGGATATTTTTGCCGGAGAGGAAGAGGAATACTCTGCCTGATCTGCGAAACAAACAGGGAATGAGGAGCAGGATGACATTGCTGGGAGGTTAGCGGGATGGCATGTTTTCGATTTTCGATGCAGAACATATTAAATATGAAGGAAAAGCTGGAAGATCAGGCTAAGAATAAATATGCCCAGGCAAACGCCAGGCTCCTGCGCGAGCAGGAAAAGCTGGAGATCATTGTGGCGAGGCGGGAAGAGGCCAGAGAGAAACTAAAGCTTGTTCTATATGAAACGTTATCGGTGGCAGAGATCCGAACGAGGGAAAACGCGGTGGAAGTGCTTAAATTTTATGCGATGCAGCAGCAGCTTGCCGTGAAGCGATGTGAGAAGGAAGTGGAAGTCGCGAGGGAAGAGCTGAGTGAGGCGATGAAAGAGCGGAAAATTTTTGAAAAGCTGAGAGAAAAAGCGTTTGAGGAGTTTGTGTTCGAAGAGAACCGGAAAGAGCAAAAAGAAGTGGATGAGCTTATGAGTTATAAACATGGAACGAAGGCTGTGTAAAAGCAGAAAAGAGGGAGAGTATGGCGAGAAAAGATAAGAAGAAAGAAAAGGACGAAAAGAGAGATATCGCGCAGGAAGAGGGAGCCGGCAGCAAGCTGCTGACGATTTTGATCGTATTTGTCATCGTGATCATCTGGCTTGCCATTTTCGGCGTTTTGATAAAACTTGATGTAGGCAGGTTTGGCAGTCAGATTTTATATCCTGTCGTAAAAGATATTCCGATCATCAATAAAGTTTTGCCTGAAGTCGAGGGGGAAGCCCCGACGAACGCTTATACGGATATTGACGAGGCGAATGCGAAGATCCGCGAATTGGAGAGTGCGCTTGCTTCTTTAAAAAGTACGAATTCGGCAAGCGCTGACGAGGTGGCAGAACTGAAAGCGGAGGTCGCGCGGCTGCAAAAATTTGAGGAGCAGCAGAAAAGCTTTGAGCAGCGCGTGAAAGAATTTGACGAAGAGGTAGTCTATGCGGACAACGCGCCGGATATTTCTGAATATCAGAAATTTTACGAACAGATCGATCCGGACAATGCAGCAGCTATTTACAAACAGGTTGTAGAGGATCTTCAGTACACGGCTAAGATCAAAAAGCAGGCCACGCTGTACAGTAAGATGGAACCGGCGCAGGCTGCGGGAATTTTGGAGACGATGGCAGGCGACCTGACGTTAGTGGCCTCGATCATGGATTGCATGACGGAGTCGAAGAGTGCGGAGATACTGGCTAATATGGCGCCAGAGACAGCTGCTCAGATCACGACAAAAATGACGGCCAAATAGGATGGCAAAAAGATGCTATATCATTAACATTCCTTTGAATGTTACCGATATATATTGCATGGGAAAGTTTGAAATATGGACGGTTCCCAGCGAAAATAAGACCGATTGAAGTCAGTGACCAACGGTCTGGAAAGGAGGATACAGGATGAAGACACAGAGTATAGCAAAGAGCATGTCTCTCATTCAGGCGAAGACTGCCGGAAAAGCAGCGAAAGCTGGTGACTCGTCCTTTGACAGCTTTATGGTCCGGAATACGACGAAGATGGACGGAAAGAACAATGATCGGTTTTCGGCAAAGCAGACGGATCAAAAAGTTGGAAGTGCGGCGAAAGATATCAATTCGTCCCGGGATGATTTTAACCAGAATAAGATTTCACTGAAAAATGACACGAAAGATCAGAATGTCGTGGAGAATGTAGAACTGGACGAAGTTGAGACGAAGGTCGTACAGTTTTTAGGGAATATGTTCGGCCTGAGTGAAGAAGATGTCGTGGACATTTTGGAGCAGCTCGGTTTGACCCCGATGGATCTCGTGCTTTTTATGGCGCAGGATACAGTGGCGATCCAGCCAGTCAATGTAGAAAATATCAAGGCGTTT
The DNA here is from genome assembly GCA_910589665.1 of uncultured Eubacterium sp. GTDB lineage: Bacteria > Bacillota > Clostridia > Lachnospirales > Lachnospiraceae > Eubacterium_F. Next base: position 128,691 of record CAJUTR010000001.1, read on the forward strand.
ATTATGGAAGTGCATGGCGTGGACGACGCGAGCCTGTTTTTGATGTCGGATCAGATGTCGGGAGAGCTGGGTGACATCATGAAGGGGATCGAGCAGATCCTGTCACAGGAACTTGGGATTGACGTGTCGCAATTATCGCAGGAAGATTCGGTGATCTTACAGAGTTTTGCAGAAAAACTAGGGCAGATCGTAAACAATCCGGGAGAACAGGCAAAGGAAGCCGTTACGAATACCGAGACAGAGGCAGTGTCCGAAACAGCTGGATCAGGTATTCCAGATGAGATCCCAGTCGTTGTGGAAATGTCAGAGGATTCAGGTACATCGGATGCGTTGGCGGGAGAGAGCCAGATGTCATCAAGGGGGATGGAAGAAGTTTCCGCCCGTGAGATTGAAAGTCCGCTCGGAGCGTTTGTAGAACGCTTATCTGAATCGTTTGAAAATGTCAGGCATACCGAGACGGTGAGCCCGCAGACGACGATGGCAAACATCGTGGAGCAGGTTGTCAATCATGTCAGGATCCGGGTGCTTCCACAGACGACCAGTATGGAACTTCAGCTCAACCCAGAATCGCTTGGCAGGGTTAATCTAAATGTGACATCACAGAATGGCATGGCGACAGCGACGCTTACCGTTCAGAACCAGGTGGCAAAAGAAGCGTTAGAGAGCCAGCTCACGGTGCTCCGGGAAAATCTGGAGAGCCAGGGATTGAAAGTGGATGCTGTAGAGGTAAATGTTTCTGAATTCGGATTTAAACATCCAGAGGACTCAGAACAAGGCAGATATCCACAAAAGAAGCAGTCGCAGAATAAGAGGTTTCGCTTTGATTCCGTGGAAGATGTCGAAGAGCAGGAATCTGCAGTGACAGCAGCGGAAAGACAGGATGGAAATAGTGTAGTTGATTATACGGCGTAATACGGTGTCGGGTATGACACACGTATGGCAGCATGGGGAAGACAGGATAGAAGCCGTGTAGTTGATTATGCTGGATCAAAACAGGAGGTGAGGAATATGGGTACAGCGCTGGATGGCATTCTTACAAAACTAGATGAGATCACATTTAATCCAGACCGTACGAATACAGCCGAAAAACCGAGCCGTACACCGGGAGGAGATCTTGGAAAAGATGAATTCCTGCAATTGCTCGTTTGCCAGATGAAAAATCAGGATCCGTTGGAACCGGAGAAAGATACCGATTTCATCGCACAGCTGGCACAGTTCTCCGCACTGGAGCAGATGCAGAACCTGAATGAGACCGTGATGAATTCGCAGGCATTTAGTCTCGTAGGTAAGTACGTCTTAGTAAATACGACTGGTTCCGACGGGAAAGTAAGTGAAGTGAAAGGTGTCGTTGATTACGTCACGCTCAAAAACGGAGAAACATATATGTCCGTGAACGGACAGCTTTATTCGATTGATCAACTCGTGGAAGTCAGGGATTCGTTTTATGCGGTTCAGGAATTTCTTCCGACGGCGAAAAAGACCGAAGCCGTGTATGACAAATCGGATAAGAAGCCGGTTGTGGTGGAGATTGATCTCGGAAAGGGATCTTATGCGGCGAACAGCGTAGCGGTTGTCATCAATGGCGAATATGTCAAGTCGGAGTACTTGAAATATGAAGACGGTAAGCTTTCGATCTTGCCAGGTGCGCTCGATGAGTTGGAACCGGGCGACTATCAGGTAGGACTCTATTTTGATGATCCGTACAATACATCGGTTACCGATAAAGTAACCATAAAGGTCACGGAAAACGGCACAGGGGACGATTCCGATAGTGAAGGCGAAGGCGAAAATGAAGGTGAAGGCTCAGGCGAAGGTGACAGTTCGCAGTAGACGGTCAGGAGGTGGACAAAGGAATGAATATTACAAATAATAACTTTGCGTCCATCGATGAAATGCGCCAAAAACTGGCGAATGGTTCCGCTGGTAAAAAAGCGGATACGAAACAAAGTGATTCTGGGAAATCGTTTGACAGGGTACTGATCGATACGGCAGACGAGGTGAAATTTTCCAAACATGCTGTAAAACGATTGGAGATGCGTAATATTTCAATTTCAGACGAGCAGAAAGCGAGACTGGAAGACGCGGCGGATCAGGCGGTGGAAAAAGGAATGACAGAATCCCTTGTGATGGTTGACGATCTGGCGTTTATTCTCAATGTCAGGAACAAAACCATTGTGACGGCCGTAAATGATACGGCAAATGCAGTTTTTACCAATATCGATGGAGCGATAATCAACTAAAATTGCAATCAGAACTTTTGTTGAACATGCTGGCCCTTGACAGGAAGCATGTAAGTCTTTGAATGCTTGAGAAGGCTTAGTAAAAAGAAATTTGGAGGGTGATCATTATGATGAGATCATTGTGGTCTGGTGTGTCGGGTCTGAAAGTACACCAGACGAAGATGGACGTATTAGGTAATAACATTGCAAATGTAAATACAATTGGATTCCGCGGGAGTACAACGAACTTCACGGACGTATTCTACCAGACGACACAGGGTGCCACCGGGCCGAATGCCAACACGGGTACGGCAGGCCGGAATGCGATGCAGATCGGACTTGGTGCCAATGTAGCGTCGATCAGTGTGGATCTCAGCGGAAATGGTGCGACAAACCGTACCGACCGTGGAATGGATCTCATGATCAATGGAGATGCGTTCTTTGTCGTGAGAAGCAACGGCACTACATGTTTCACAAAAGCCGGCGCGCTTGATATTGATGCGGACGGAATTCTTTACTGTACGACGAACGGGGCGACGGTTCTCGGATGGGGCGTCGATGAAAACGGCGAAATCCGGAAAGATATCGTCGATTCCCTGAAACTGATGTCGCCGGAAAACCAGTCAGCTCCGCCATCGCCGACGAGAAATGTAACACTTTCGGGAAATCTCGATGCAAAGGATAAGCAAGTAGCATACAGCGTGGACGGAGAAGGGTTCCCGATTTCGATTCAGTTTTTTGATAATGTCGGAAATAAATATACTGCCAAATTAAAGGTGATGCTGGCGGATGATAAGACTGATAGCCAGTTCAGTGTGGCGCTCACGGATATTTTGGATGCGAATGGATCAATCCTGAAGTATGCAGACAAGGACGAGAGTGGTAATCCTATATATAAATCGACAGAACAGCATGTGACGTTCGCAGGTCAGGATCTGTCAGAGTATACGTGTGATGCTGATGGAACACTTCATTTCCCGAACAGTGAGGCTCTTCTCACGTTTAACGGATCAACAGGTGAGTTTGTCAGTGTGACAGGTGACGTGCCAGGTATCCTGAACCTCTCATTAAACGCCGGAGGTGCTGAAGGTGGTGAAGGTAATCCGTTCCCGGTCGGCGGTGTTGATATTGACTTTTCAGGATTGACGAAATACGCGGGGAGCGGTGCGTGTAGTGTCGATCCGAAACGAGGAGACCGGAATGGTTATAATGCCGGAAATGCGGCTGGCCAGCTTAACGGCTTTTCGATCGGAACAGACGGTAAGATTTATGCCGTTTATGACAACGGAGACAATAAACTGCTCGGACAGATCGCAGTAGCGTCGTTTCCGAACCCGTCTGGTTTGGAGGCGATGGGAAATAGTCTGTTTGCTGCTACGCTCAATTCCGGTGAATTTGATGGGGTTGGTAAGGATATTACAGAAATCGGCAGTTTTTCCGTCGGCGCATTGGAGATGTCCAATGTGGATCTCGCGACGGAGTTTACAAATATGATCACGACACAGCGTGGATTCCAGGCGAATTCAAGAACGATTACGACGTCGGATACGCTTTTGGAGGAACTGATCAATCTGAAACGATAATGTACGTTAGCGTGATTAAATTGAAAAAAGGGAAACAAAAGGTTTCCCTTTTTTTGTGTTTTATGTTATAATGGAAATGCGCGGGATTAATTCAGACACTCGCATGGATGCGGTGATTTGCGCGGGAAGGAGAGGACGTTATGATTGACATCACGAGGATGAATGGGAAACCGTTTACCTTGAATTCCGATTTGATCGAGACGGTTGAGGAGTCTCCGGATACTGTTGTCACACTTACGACGGGGAAAAAAATAATTGTAAAAGAGAGTAGACAAGAGATAAAAAATTTAGTAAAATCATATCGGAGAGAAATTTTCCAAAACATATAGACAAAAAAAGATTAAGGTGGTGTATTTTCTTGGATTTAGCATCAATTATAGGATTGGTTGGTTGTGCGGCAGCCGTGGTTTACGGTATCGTATCCGGGGATCAAGGTGTTGCGGCGTTGAATAACTTCTGGGATTTGTCGTCGTTCCTTATTACGGTACTGGGGTCGGTATTCTGTATGCTGACGATGGCAGACAGTATACCGGGACTGATCGCTTCCCTGAAATCGTTCGGACTCATTATGAAAACGCCGGAGAGTAATGAGGGAGAGGTCATACATACCATTATTGACTTGGCGAATGTCGCAAGAAAAGAAGGACTTCTTCAGTTGGAAGAAGCGGCATCCGACATTGACGACGAATTTTTGAAGAAGGGTATCATGCTCATTGTAGATGGTACCGACCAGGAACTTGTCACAAGCATTCTTGAGACGGATTTGAGTTGTGTGGAGCGAAGGCATAACAAGGTTATCAGTTTCTGGGACGGACTGGCTGCGATGGGACCTGCCTGGGGAATGATCGGTACGCTGATCGGATTGATCAACATGCTTAAGCTTTTGGACGATCCGAGTTCGATCGGACCGAACATGGCGGTGGCGTTGATCACGACATTGTACGGTTCCTTGCTGGCGAACTGGATCAGTATTCCGATCGCGTCGAAGCTCCGGGCGATCAATGCGACGGAAATCATGACGAAAGAGGTTATCTGTGAGGGGATCCTGTCAATCCAGGCAGGAGAGAACCCGAGAGTGATCGAGGAGAAGCTGAAATCATTCCTGGCACCAAAACTCCGCGAAGAGGCGTTGAGCGGCAGTGATGACGGCGGTGCTGGTCAAGGTGGTGAGGGATAATGGCGAGGAAAAAACGAGAAGAACCTAAATCCATCGAAGGCGGATGGATCAATACGTTTGCCGATCTGATGAATTTGCTGCTTTGCTTTTTCGTTCTCCTGTTTTCCATGTCAACGGTAGATGCGGATAAGTATGAACAGATCGTCGCATCGTTTTCCGAGAAGATCAATATTTTTGACGGCGGGGGAGATGCGGTAGGAGAAGGTGCTTTTGTATCCAGCGGCACGAGCCAGAAGGTTTCGGTGGAGCAGTACTTCAATGAATTTGAAAACAGTGGAGAGAAAACAACCGCAGATCAGGATACGTCGCAAAAGTCGGATAAGGATAAATTTGAAGATGAGATACTGGCAGCGTTAAAGCAAAAAACGGAAACGTTATACGATGAAGTGTCTGGGCTTGCGTCGAACAAAAAGATAGAGGACGTGATCAATATCAACATGGATGAGGAGTTCCAATACGTCCGGATTTCCATGAATGGAGCGATTTTGTTTGATTCCGGATCGGATGAGATCAAACGCTCAGCGCTTGACATCCTGAGTAAAGTCGGTGACATTTTAAAAATTTATGATGCGCATCAGATAAAGATAGAAGGCCATACGGATAACGTTCCGATATCCAGCGGGAAATTTGAGGATAATATGTGGCTTTCGACCGCGAGGGCGACGCGAGTCTGGCAGTATTTCGTGAACGAAAAGAAACTAGAGCCAAAGACGCTCGAGGCCGCGGGTAAAAGTAAATACGATCCGGTGGCGGATAACAAAACGGAAGAAGGACGTGCGAAAAACCGCCGCGTGGAAATAAAGATCTATACAGAGAATGATTAGGAGGCTGTTATGAAAAAGAATATACTGACGATTGTGATCATGGCATCTACGGTGCTTAATCTGGTACTTACGATTATTATGGTTTTTTCTATTGTTCCGGCTATGAACAAGACGAATAAGCTGGTGGATAAAGTGGCATCGGTGATTGATCTGGAGCTGGAGAAAGAAGAAGACAAGAATTACGACGTAAAAGATCTGGAACCGTTTGACATCCCTTTTGAGAACAAACAGACGATCAACTTAAAGCAAGGTGGTGACGGGGAGTCTCATTATGTCATTCTCGAAGGAATATCGGTTTCCTTTAATAAAGAAGCGGATGATTACAGTGACGTTTCAGAATCGGTAAAAGCGGCTTCGGTGTATGTCGTGGATTGCGTGAAGGAAGCGATTTCCGAGCAGACGATCCAGACGTTGAATGAAAATACGGTGAAAGAACTGGCGCTTGCGAAGATACAGGAGTTTTATGATTCGAAATGTGTTGTGCGTATTTCCCTGTTAGGGTATATGTTCCAATAATATTTTTTGAAGAAAATACTTTATCTTAGAATGGATTTATGGTATAATACAAAACGTGGTGTCATGTTACTTGAGGACATCCCGTAATCTGTGATACAGTGAGGTGAAAAGAATGGCGGATGTGTTGTCGCAAAGCGAAATTGATAGTTTGCTTTCCGCCCTGAATAATGGTGAGTTCGATCCAGCAATATCCGAGGAGGTGGAAGAAAAGCAGGTAAAAGATTACAATTTTGCCAGGCCATCCAAATTCTCTAAAGACCACTTGCGTACATTGGTGTTCATATTTGAGCATTATGCCAGACTGGTGTCCACAAGCCTGCCTGTCTATCTGAGGAAGAATGTACAGGTAGAGGTGATGCACGCGGAGGCGGCTACGTTTCAGGAGTTTTCGAATTCCTTGTCAAATCCAGTCCTACTTGGAGTTGTTAATTTTGCTCCGTTGGAAGGAACGGTTATTTTGGAAATGGCGAGCGGATTGGGGTACACGATCGTGGACAGAATGCTCGGAGGAAGCGGCGCGCCGCTGGAAAAAGCAAGGGAATTTACGGAAATTGAGTTGACGATTATTGAGGGAATCCTTAGTGTCTGTACAAATCTGCTCGTAGAACCCTGGGCTAATGTACAGGAATTGGAGCCTACGTTGGAACGGATCGAAACGAACTCGCAGTTTGCACAGTTTGTTTCTCCGAATGAAATGACTTCGATCGTTACGATGAATATTAAGATCGGAGAGGTAGAGGGCTTGATGAATATCTGTATTCCATATACGGTCGTAGAGCCGGTGATTGATAAGATCAATACGAAATACTGGTATTCGACGGCGGATGTTAAGAGCAACGAGGCTTACCGCGAGTTGATTGAAGATACACTGAACCGGGCACAAATTCCTGTGAGAGCTGTTATGGGACGAAGCGCGATTTCGGTCAATGATTTTATTCATTTGCAAGTAGGGGATATTATTAAAGTTGACACGAGATTGGAGGACGAATTGGATATTTTCGTCGGTAATCTTAAGAAATTTTCTGCATTGCCCGGAGCGTACAATGACGCATATGCAGTTAAGATTAAATCAGTATACAGAGAGGAGTAAAATGGCATGGATGGAATGTTATCGCAAGAAGAGATTAATGCTTTGCTCGGTGGTGCGGATTCCGAACCAGATGCAGATGCTGCAGCGAGTGCAGGCACAGATGTTTCTTCTGCTTCAGCTAGCTCCGAAGAACGTTTGTCTCCAGAAGAGGGCGATGCGTTAGGCGAGATTGCAAATATCAGCATGGGTACGGCAGCTACGACTTTGTCAGTGTTGCTTAATAACAGGGTTGAGATCACGACCCCAGCACTTTCATATGTGACTGTTGATGATTTGAAAGAGAAAAATCAGGCACCGTGTGTATTTGTTTACATAGCTTACCGGACGGGGCTGGAAGGCCGGAATGTTTTAGTGCTGAAAGAGCGCGATGTAAAGATTATAACGGATTTGATGATGGGTGGGGATGGGACAAATACCGACGTGGAGTTATCGGATCTTCACCTGAGTGCGATCAGCGAGGCGATGAACCAGATGATGGGATCATCTGCGACTTCGATGTCGACGATGATCAATGAAATGGTAGATATTAGTCCGCCGACGTCGATCCGTGTGGATTTTGACGATGATGCAGGACTTCAGGATGTTTTATCGGATATGATCGGAAATCTGTATGTGCAGGTTTCGTTCAAAATGGTGATCGGAGATTTGATCGATAGTGAGATCATACAGTTATACCCGATACCGTTTGCACGTATGGTATATGAGAGATTTAAAGATACGATGCAGGGGGGAGAACCAGAGCCGGCACCGCAACCAGCGGCGGCGCCACAGCCGCAGGCATCTCAGCCGGCCGCACCGCAGCCAGCAGCTGCAGCACAAGCGGCACCACAGCCGGCGATGCAGCAGCCGATGGGGGCCATGCCGGGAGGCATGCCTATGTATGGTATGCCGCAGGATCTGAGTATACAGCCTGCCCAATTCCAAAGTTTTATGCCAATGCAGAATTTAGATGGCATTGCTCCAGAAAACATTGATCTTATTATGGATGTGCCGCTGGAGGTTACAGTCGAACTCGGAAGAACCAGTAAATCAATAAAAGAGATATTGGATTTTTCGCCGGGAACGATCATAGAACTTGATAAACTTGCCGGAGAACCCATTGACGTATTAGTGAATGGCAAATTTGTAGCTAAAGGTGAAGTTGTCGTGATCGAAGAGAACTTCGGTATTCGCGTAACTGAAATTATTAAAGATTAATCACGGAGGAGAATAACAATGGCAAAAAGTGTTTTAATATGTGATGATGCAGCATTTATGAGAGTCATGATTAAAGACATTTTAACAAAGAATGGCTATGATGTGGCCGGAGAAGCGGAAAACGGTTTGGTCGCTGTTGAGAAGTACAATGAGACGAAACCGGATTTAGTCATGATGGATATTACGATGCCAGAGATGGATGGTATTCAGGCTTTGAAAAAGATCAAAGAGTCAGATGCAGGGGCAAATATCATTATGTGTTCTGCGATGGGCCAGCAGGCTATGGTTATCGAATCCATTCAGTCGGGTGCGAAAGACTTTATCGTGAAACCGTTTCAGGCAGACCGTGTGCTGGAAGCTGTGAAGAAAGCAATTGGCTAATATGGGAAATAATATACTGCAGCTTCTCGGTATGGTTGTTGTTTTTATACTGGTGCTGGCTGCGACGTATTATGCAACAAAATGGATTGCCAAGTCAGGTGCCATTCAGTCGCATTCGAGTAATATTAAAGTGATTGAGACATTTAAGATTGCGCCGAATAAGTATATCCAGATCATTCAGCTGGGAGATCGGTATTATTCCATTGGAGTGACGAAGGACAATATTACGTTTCTCACTCCGCTGGAGGAAGAGCAGCTGGATTTGCAGAAGGCGGATACATCATTGCCCAACGTGTCCTTTATGGAAGTAATGGGCAAGGTTGTATCCAAAGTAAAAAAGAAAGAAGACAAAAAATGAGAAAAGGTTGGTATTATGAGAACACATAAGAGATGGTTTTCAATTGTATGCAAAGGAGTGTCTCTATTTACGGTACTATGCATATTGACCTTTTTTTGTGGTGCAATTGCTCAGGCGGCACCAGTTCGGTCTGAGGCCAGTGTAGATGAGATCGAGGGCAGTTCGACTGGCGGTGTCAGTGATCCGTCGGATCCTGACAAATTTGAATTTAATATTTCCTCAAATGCAGGAAGCACCAGTTTGTCGGCAAGCTTACAGATGCTTCTTGTTTTGACGGTTTTATCGCTGGCGCCTTCGATCGTTATTATGATGACTTCATTTACGAGGATCATTGTGGTGCTGCATTTTGTGCGCTCCGCTCTGGGGGCGCAGACTACGCCGCCCAATCAGGTGCTGACTGGGCTTGCGTTATTTTTGACGCTGTTTATCATGTCACCGGTCATAGCGGATGTCAATGCCAATTGTATACAGCCGTTTGAACAGGGACAATTGACACAGGAAGAGGCACTTAACGCGGGTTTAAAACCGATCCGGGGATTTATGTTTGACCAGACGAACCGATCGGATCTTAAGCTTTTTTTGG
>CAJUTR010000001.1:138628-268223 GCA_910589665.1 uncultured Eubacterium sp.
GAAAGGACCGGGAAATTGATTCCGAGGAGGATATTCCGACGGTCGTGCTGCTTCCGGCATTTATGATCAGTGAGCTAAGGCAGGCGTTTATCATGGGATTTTTGATTTATCTGCCGTTTATCGTGATTGATATGGTTGTGGCTTCTACCCTGATGTCGATGGGTATGATGATGCTGCCGCCGACGACGATCTCGATGCCGTTTAAGATCTTGCTGTTTGTGCTGGCCGATGGCTGGGACCTCGTGATCGGGCAGGTCGTGAGAACTTTTTATAATTAGCGTATGAGACGATTCTGATATTTTTATAGAGAGGGAAGGAGGCGGATCCTATGACAGAAGCAGACGTAGCAGAACTATCATCCAGAATGGTATGGGTCATCATAAAGTGTTCTGCGCCATTGTTGCTCGTCTCCCTTATCGTAGGTCTGGTCATCAGTATTTTTCAGACCGTTACGTCCATTCAGGAGCAGACACTCACGTTTGTGCCGAAGCTGCTGGCAATCTTTATTGTCCTTATGCTGACCGGAAGCTGGATCATGAGTAACTGTGTGGAGTTTTTGCAGATGCTCTGTGAGAGTTTTTCTATTTTGGTCAAGTGAGAGAGGGCTTACAGTAAGGAGGAATCCATATGAATTTTACAGTGGAGAATCTTGAGTTTTATCTTCTCGTGCTCATTCGTATTTCCTCTTTTGTCGTGGCGGCTCCGTTTTTTAGTTATCAGACGATACCGGTGAAATGGAAAGCTGTTGTCAGTATGGTGCTGGCGATCATTACGATCCAGGCGATTCCGGCGGCGGCGGTAGAATATACTGGTATCATTGGTTTTTCGGGACTTGTGTTAAAAGAATGCGCGGTCGGGCTCGTATTAGGGTTTATGTGCAATATCTGTATGTATATTGTAACATTTGCCGGGCAGTTGATGGATATGGAAATGGGCTTTTCGATGGCTAGTATGTTCGATCCGATCACGAGCATACAGGTTACCGTAACGGGTAACATGTATACGTATCTTGTCATGCTCATCCTCATCGTCTCAAACATGCACCATTACATCATCCGTGCGATCGTGGACACATTCCAGTATTTTAATGTCGGACAGGCCGTGTTTAGCGGGGATCTCACGAATATGGCGATCGAGTTTATGGTAAATTACTTTATGATCGGATTTCGTATCGTACTGCCGATCTTCGCCTGCATGCTCGTCATCAATGTCGTTCTCGGCGTGTTGTCGCGGGCGGCGCCCCAGATGAACATGTTTGTCGTCGGTATGCAGGTAAAAGTGCTGGTCGGTATTTTGCTTCTGGTTATTCTCGTTCCGACGATACCTGTGATTGCCGATTTTGTTTTTGGGAAGATGAAAGAAGTCGTATTGGACGTTTATCAGTCGTTTACGCCTTAGTGGAGGAGATTTGTATATGATACCATACAATCTTCAGTTTTTTGCCAAAGATGGCGAGAGTGGCGAGAAGACAGAGGACGCCACACCGAAAAAGCTGGATGATGCCAGAAAGGAAGGCCAGGTGGCGAAAAGCCAGGACGTTGGCGTGGCGGTACTCCTGCTTTTGATGTTTGTATGTCTCAAGGTTTTTGGCGGATTTATGAGTAACCGGATGCTCGGTACGTTCCGCATCTATTTTGGCAATATGAGTGAGTTTGCCGGTGATTTTACGCTGGGCCGTTCCATGCAGACGCTCGCGCTGGCTGGACGGGAAATCCTTTTGACCGCGGGGCCGATCCTGGCGCTGACACTCGTCGCGGCTTTTGTCGTGAACGTGGTGCAGGTCAAGTGGAAGCCGACGATGAAGCCGCTGAAGCCAAAGATGTCGAAAATAAATCCGTTTTCCGGTTTTAAGCGGATGTTTTCGAAAGACAAGGTATTTGATCTTTTTAAAACCGTAGCTAAGCTCGGCGTGCTGTTTTACGTGGTGTACTCTTCCCTGAAGGATGAGTGGGGACTTGTTACGAATATTTACCAGCTGGATCTGTGGGCGGCGGTACTGCTGATCGTCGATACGGTCATCGGCGTCGGGTTCAAGGTCAGTATTGTTTTTATGATATTGGCCGCCGTGGATTTTTATTATCAGAGAAGAAAATTTAAAAATGACATGAAGATGACGAAGCAGGAAGTAAAAGATGAGTATAAGAACACGGAGGGAAATCCGCAGATCAAAGGAAGGATCCGGAGTAAGATGCAGGAGGCGTCCAGAAGGCGTATGATGCAGAGTGTCCCGGAGGCGGACGTCGTCATCACAAACCCGACCCATCTTGCGATAGCGGTAAAATATGACAAATCATTGGGGGAAGCGCCTGTTGTGCTGGCGAAGGGAGCCGATTTTCTGGCGGAAAAGATAAAGAACACCGCACGGCTCAATCATGTGGAAATCGTGGAAAATAAGCCGTTGGCGCGAATGTTATATTACAATGTCGAAATCGGGGACCAGATCCCGCCAGAATTGTATCAGATGGTGGCAGAGGTACTCGCATATGTTTATAGTATACAAGGTAAAATTTAAGATTGTGAAATCACGAAAAAAAGATTATAATGAAAAGAAGAAAGACTAGGAGGTGGAACGGACATGAAAAAGCAGGACATCATTTTGGGATGCTTTGTCTTGATACCAATTTTATGTATGATCATTCCGGTTCCACTGGTATTGCTGGATATATTGTTTACGGCGAATATTGCCATATCCATGCTGACGCTGTTTAGTGCGTTGTTTGCCAGAGAGCCGCTTGATATGTCATCGTTCCCTACATTGCTGCTTTTGACGACGCTGTTCCGGCTCGCGCTCAATGTAAGTTCGACGAGAAATATCCTTCTGAGAGGCGAAGCGGGAAATGTCGTAAGCACATTTGGTAATTTCGTGGGCGGCGGTAATCTCGTCGTTGGCGCCGTTGTGTTTTTGATCCTGATCATCGTTCAGCTCATGGTCATCAATAAAGGATCCGAACGTGTGTCCGAGGTAACGGCCCGGTTTACGCTGGATGCGATGCCCGGTAAGCAGATGGCGATTGATGCCGATCTGAATACGGGAGCGATCACAGACGAAGAGGCAAAAGACCGGAGGGAGAAAATCCAGTCGGAATCCGCGTTTTTCGGCGCGATGGACGGTGCTACCAAATATGTAAAAGGTGACGCCACTGCGGGACTGATCATTACGGTGATCAACTTTATCGGCGGACTTGCTATCGGTATGCTCATGAACGGCATGGAAGCAGCGGCTGCGCTGCAGAACTATTCGATCCTGACGATCGGTGACGGACTTACGAGCCAGATCCCATCGCTGATGATCTCACTTGCGACCGGTGTCCTTGTAACAAAGGGATCGAAGGAGGCAGACATCGGCGGTATTTTGCAAAGACAGCTGCTCAGTACGCCGAAAGTTCTTATGATCGTTGGATTTGCGCTGATCGGCCTCGGTCTTTTTACGCCGATGAACATTGTTATTTTCTGCGGTTACGGCGTATTCTTTATCGTGGTGTCCCGCATGATCATGAACGAGCTTGAGATGGAGGAGACCGATATGGAAGTGAGTGAAGAGGAGGAGTCGGCGGAGGAGATCCGGCGGCCGGAGAATGTTACTTCTCTTCTTAAAGTGGACTCGATCGAGCTGGAATTCGGTTATGGCATCATTCCGCTTGCGGATGTGAACCAGGGCGGCGACCTTCTCGACCGTGTTGTTATGATCCGAAGACAGATCGCGCTGGAACTCGGCTGCGTTGTGCCGATGATCCGTCTGCGCGATAACATACAGCTGAACCCGAACCAGTACGTCATCAAGATCAAAGGCGTTCCTGTCAGCGAGGGTGAAATCCTGTTTGACCATTATATGGCGATGAATCCGGGATATGTCGAGGAAGAACTGACCGGTATCCCTACCTTTGAACCGTCATTCCATCTGCCGGCCATCTGGATCACGGAAGGGCAGCGCGAGCGCGCTGAGTCATTAGGCTATACGGTTGTCGATCCGCCGTCGATCATTGCGACGCATCTGATGGAAATTATCCGCGGCAACTTGCATGAACTCCTGACGAGACAGGATGTACAGAATCTGATCGACAATGTGAAAGAGGCGAATGAGACGCTTATTTCAGAACTGGTGCCGAAAATGCTCAGTGTCGGTGAGATCCAGAAGGTATTACAGAACCTGCTGATGGAAGGAATTTCAATCCGCGACCTGATCACGATATTTGAGACGCTCGCGGATTATGCGCCGACGACGCATGACGCGGATATTTTGACCGAATACGCAAGGCAGAATCTCAAACGGGCCATTTCAAATAAATACTTTACTCAGAATGAGGCAACGAGTGTGATTACCCTGGATCCGAAAGTGGAGCAGGAGATCATGAATGCCGTAAAGCAGACGGAGCAGGGGTCTTATCTGGCCATTGATCCGGATTACTCTGCCCAGCTTATGTCATCGTTGCAGGAAGAGAGCGGGAAACTGGAAGAACTTGGCCGAACGCAGATCATTATTACATCGCCGATCGTGAGGATGTATTTTAAACATCTGACGATGGAACAGTTTAAGAATCTGCATGTATTATCTTATAATGAGATTGATTCAGACGTAGAACTTCAGTCAGTTGGGATGGTGACAGTTGAATGATCATTAAAAAATTTCTGGCAAAAACAGAAAAGGAAGCAATCGAAATGGCAAAGGAAGAGCTCGGAGCGGGCGCTGTTGTCATGAATATAAAAAAAATCCAGCCGAAAGGGGTATCCAGGCTTTTTGTCAAAGGAAAGGTTGAGGTGACGGCTGCGCTGGATGAAAATATCGTTTACGATGCGAATGGTGAAGAAAAGGAGTCGAAAGATTCCGAACAGACAGGGGCGAAATTAGATCTGACGGCTCCGAAGTTTGTGCCGGACATCGTGGCAGATGAAAATGAGGAATCAAATAATGTGGCGGTCATAGAAGAAAAACTGAACAGTCTGCAGAAGATGATCGAGCAACAGATCTCAGAAAAGGTAGAAGAAGAGAGAAAAAATGCGGTAGAAGAGAAGGAAGAGAAAAAAGAAGACGAGACAGTACAAAAAGAAGAGTCCAAGGAAAAAAGTAAAGCGGATGCGTGCAAGGAACTGATTCGCAAACAGATGATGCAGAATGAAGTGGACCAGTCGATCATTGACCAGCTGATGGGGGAAGTGGACCGGTCGCTGCCAAAGGACGCGGCGCTGGATCAGATTTTGGGCGCGATCTATCAGAAGATCATTTTGATGACAGGGCAGCCTTATTTGCTGGAAGATGTGGAAGAATCGGGCGCGAAATATGTATTCCTTCTTGGTTCTACAGGTGTAGGAAAAACGACGACGATTGCAAAGATCGCTTCTAAGTTAAAGCTTGAGAAGAAAAAGAATATTGCGCTTGTGACGGCAGACACGTACCGGATCGCTGCGGTGGAACAGTTAAAGACATACGCAAATATTTTAAGCGTACCGCTCAGCGTCGTTTACCGTCCGGAGGAACTGGGTGAGATGATCGAAGAACTGGAACAGTACGACATGTGTTTGATCGATACGGCTGGCTGTTCTCATAAGAACAAAGAGCAGTTGGATGAGTTGAGCCGTCTGCTTGATCAGATTCCGATTTCAAAACGGGAAGTGTATCTGGTGATGAATGCGGGGACGAAATGCAGTGACTTAAAACAGATTTCAGATATTTATTCTAAAATTACAGATTACAGCCTGATCTTTACGAAATTGGATGAGACGTCTTCGGCAGGGATCATGTTGAACATGCGGATGCACACGAACCGGCCGTTGTCTTATGTGACATGGGGACAAAATGTTCCGGATGATATCGGTATGGTAGATAATCAAAAGATTGCAAAAAAATTATTAGGAGGTAAGTCATAGTGGACCAGGCGGAACGATTACGAAATATGATCAGAAACAATGACTTACAGCCGGAACAGGAGAGAACTGCGAAAGTCATTGCGGTAACGAGCGGGAAAGGCGGCGTTGGCAAAAGCAGTTTGACCGTGAATCTGGCAATTCAGCTGAGCCGTCTGGGAAAGCGTGTTTTGATCTTTGATGCCGATTTTGGTTTGGCAAACATAGAAATCATGCTTGGTATCCGGCCGAAATATACGCTTGCGGACTTGATGTACCGGGGAAAGACGGTGCGGGATGTCGTTACCGACGGACCCGAAGATATAGGATTTATTTCTGGCGGTTCCGGTATCCATGAACTGGCGAACCTGACGAGGGAGCAGGTGTTTTCCCTGATACGGAAACTGGATGATCTGGACCGTGTGGCGGACGTGATCATCGTAGATACGGGAGCGGGTGTGAACGATACCGTTTTGGATTTTGTGGCGGCCAGTGAGGAAATCCTTCTTGTGGCTACGCCAGAGCCTACTTCGATCACGGATGCGTATGCGTTGATGAAACTGTTAAATCGGAAAGCGGCTTACCAGCCGAACCAGACGGTCGTAAAAATGGTTGCAAATCAGGTGAGGGAAGAATGGGAAGCTGCGGAACTTTTCGAGAAACTAGGCGTGGTAGCAAGAAAATTTTTAGATATCGAAGTGGAATTTTTGGGAACAGTTCCATATGATAGGAATATGCAGCGGGCGGTCATGCGGCAGGCGCCCATCAGTATCAGCCATCCGTCAGCGGATTGTGCCAAAGCGCTGAAGCGTATCGCCTTATCGTTGGATGAACGGGTGGAAGAGGAGGAAAAACATGTCGGGATCGCAAAATTATTTTCGAGCGTGATCCGTATGAGGTTTATGAAATAATCCCCACTGTATGGGAATTTTAAATAGCAGATAGGCAGATAGGAGAGAATAGATGCAGAAAACGGTGATTAACATAGGGGATCGGATTGATATGACGCATGTGAAGAGTTCAGTGCGCAGGAAGCTGTCCCAAGATACATATGCAAGTAGTGTGTTGGACTACGATGGAAGAAGAATGATGAGGATTTCCGCGCCGATGTTTGAGAGTAAGCTTATTCCAGTCCAGATTGAGGATGAGTACGAACTCTGTATTTATACGTCAACGGAACTTTATAAAACACGGGTAAAGATCGTGCGCCGTTTTCGTGAGGGAAAGGTTTTTGTCGTGGATGTGGAACTTCTTACCGCGCTGGAAAAGTTTCAGCGGCGGCAGTTTTTCCGTTTGGATTGTACGCTCAAGATGCGGTACCGGACTGTTTCGAGCGAGGAACTGGCGCTTCGTGATTTTATCCGTACGCACGAGTTTGAAGACGCGGAAACGATGGAGATGTACCTGACAAAATTGGAAAGTTATCTGGGGAATTGGGAGAGGGGAATGCTTACCGATATAAGCGGCGGCGGAGTGAGATTCCAGTGCAGTCAAAAAGTAGAAGTGAACCATATTGTGGAAGTATCGTTTCCCCTCAAGTTTGAGGAGAGGACGGTTTCTTTTTGTTGTATGGCAAAAGTGGTAGCCGTGGCAGACATTTCGCTTGAGGGCATGCACGAGATCGAACTGCGGTGTGAATTTTTTGAGGTGGATAAGGAAAAGCAGGAAATTGTCATAAAATATGTGTTTGAGGAACAACGGAGAAGGATAAAAAACCGATGGGGTTGGCAGCAGGAAACACAGACAGAGATGCAGCAGGAAGGGCAAGAAGATTGAGAGAAAGGAATTAATGTTCCCATCATGAAAAAAATTTTGTTAATTGATGACTCTGCACTTATGAGAAACATGATGTCTGATATAATAGAAAAAGAATCTGGTGTATGTGTTGCGGATACTGCCGAAAATGGTTATGTAGCCATACAGCTTCTGAAAGAGGGAAATCGGTACGATCTGATCTTACTTGATATCAATATGCCGAAATTGAATGGGGTCGGTTTTTTGGAGTACCTGAACCGTTCTGAGTACAAAATACCGGTATTGATCGTGAGCTCGATTGCCAGTCAGAGTACGGCGGAGACGTTGCGGGCATTGGAACTGGGGGCCTACGATTTTGTGAAAAAACCAGGAGGGCCGAACGGGAGAGTGGAGTTTAAGAACCAGCTCTGTGAAAAGATCCAATGTGCGTTTCGTCTGAATCATCTTCTGCACGGTTCACAGAAGCAGAAAATGCAGACCAGGTCCGTTGGGAACAAAGAACGAAGCAATATCTTGTCTGGGGATGCGCGTGATAAGCTGATCTTTATCGCCTCTTCCACAGGCGGGCCAAAAGCGCTGCAGTCTGTCATTCCGTTGATTCCTGAGAATATTGGCTGTCCGGTCGTTGTGGTACAGCATATGCCGGAAGGCTTTACGGGATCGCTGGCGGATCGTCTTGATGAGATGAGTCCGTGTAAAGTTGTGGAGGCGGCGGATGGGGCCGTTTTGGAAAGGGATATTGTTTATGTGGCGAAAGGGGGAAACCAGCTGCGTGTGGAAACCGTCGGAGGCAAGGGACACCGATTGGCCGTGAGTAAAGAACCGGCGAGGAACGGACTTCGTCCATGTGCGGATATTTTTCTTGAATCCCTAATGAATTCGGGGTACAAACGAATCATCTGTGCGGTTCTGACCGGCATGGGAAGCGATGCGACAAAGGGATTATTGCAGTTAAAACAGGTAAAAGACGTTTACACGGTGGGACAGAGCAAGGAGACGTGCGTGGTATATGGAATGCCGAGGTCTGTTGCTCAGGCAGGCGTGGTAGATGTCGTCGCAGACTTGACGGACGTGGCAGATTTGTTGGTGAAAAGGGTAAGATAGGAATACTATAGAATAGGAGGATAAGGATGGATACCAGTCAATATTTAGAACTATTTATCGATGAAACAAAAGAACATTTGCAGAGTTTGAACGAACACATATTGGACCTTGAAAAAGATCCGGAAAATGACGATACGATCAATGAGATATTCCGTGCTGCCCATACACTGAAGGGAATGGCTGGAACAATGGGGTTTGCAAGGATGCAGCGTCTGACGCATGACTTGGAAAATGTTTTTCAGGAAATCCGGAACGGAAATATGAAAGCCAATGCAAAGCTTGTTGATATCATGTTCCGCGGTCTAGATGCCCTGGAGTCGTATCTGGACGTTATACTGCAGACGGGAAGCGAAGGAACGGAGGACAATGAAGATATCATCCATGACTTAAATGAGGTGATTGAAGAAGAGACGAATGGCGGCGGGGAAAAGAAAGAGGTAAGCGCACCGGTAGTACCAAGCGCAGCGCCTGCTTCGAGTTCGGATTCCCAGGTGTGGGAAAATAAATTTGAGCGGATCCCTGTTTCCGAATATGAGATCGGCTCGATGGAAAAAGCAAAAAAAGACGGACAGAACGTATTCGGTGTTACCGTGTATCTCCAGGAGTCGTGTATTCTAAAAGCGGCGAGGGCATTTTTGGTTTTCAAGGCCGTCGAGAGCAAAGGAGAGCTGATCAAGTCGCTGCCGACGACGGAACAGATCGAAGATGAAGAGTTTGAACAGGATTTCAGCTGGATCCTGGCAACAGAAGAGAGCAAGGAAAATGTCAGGAACCTGATCATGAGTGTTTCTGAGATCGCAGCGGTGTGTGTGGAGGATTTTAAGTACGAGTCGGCAGAGGCCGTAAAAGAAGAAGTGAAGAAAGATGAGGCGCCGACAAAGGTACCAGAGAAGAATGAGCCGAAAAAAGCAGCGCAGACACCTCCGGCGGCAAAAGGAAAGGTGACGAGCCGTTCCGTGCGTGTCGATATTGATAAACTGGACGTATTGATGAATCTGGTGAGTGAACTTATTATTGCGAAAAATGCGCTCGTATCGGTTTCTTCTGCGGATGCGGCACGGGAGTCCGGCGAGGATACGAACGAGGGGCGCAGTCAGGCGTTCCATGAAAATATTGAGTATCTGGAGCGCGTGACGACGAATCTGCACGAATCCGTGATGAAAGTAAGGATGGTGCCGATCGAGAGCGTTGTCAACCGTTTTCCACGTATGATCCGTGATCTGAACCGCAAGCTGGATAAAAAGATGGAATTATATATGTCTGGTGAGGATACAGAATTAGACCGTACGGTCATTGATGAACTTGGAGATCCATTGATGCACCTGCTTCGAAATTCGGCTGACCACGGCCTTGAGAGCAATGCGGAGCGTGTCCGGTTAGGAAAACCAGAAGCTGGTTCTATTTTCCTGGATGCGTATCAGGATGGAAATAACGTAACGATTGAAGTCCGTGACGACGGCGCGGGTATTGATACGGAGAAAGTAAAGAACAAAGCGCTTGAGCGCGGGACGATCACAGAACAACAGGCGGAGACGATGACGGATAAAGATTTTATCGATCTTTTGTTCCGTCCGAGTTTCTCTACGGCGGATCAGATTTCCGATATTTCTGGACGAGGCGTCGGACTGGATGTCGTAAAGACAAAGATTGAATCGCTCGGCGGAAGTATTGAAGCGAGGTCAGTCAAAGGACAGGGAAGTACGTTTGCGATCCAGCTGCCTCTTACACTGGCGATCATACAGGCGCTTATGGTGGAAGTGGGTGAAGAGAAATACGCGATCCCTCTCGGCAATGTGGACACGATCGAGGATGTGATGCAGAATGAGATCAAGCTCGTTCAGTCCAAAGAGGTTATCCATCTGCGCGGCAGCGTGATTCCGATCATACGCATGAGTGAAGTCCTTGAGATGGAAGATTATGAGAAGAGCAGTGAAGATGAGTCAGAGATCATCGTTGTTGTGAAAAAAGGTGACCAGAGGATTGGTCTTGCCGTAGATAAGCTTTTGGGTCAGCAGGAAACCGTTATCAAATCGATGGGACGTCATATCACGAATGCGAAGCTGTTCAGCGGCGCAACGATCTTAGGCGATGGAGAAGTGGCGCTCATCCTTGATACGAATACATTAATCTAGAAAAGAGGGTAAGCCGATGGATGGAATGTTAAACGAAGCAGTGGTGGATGAAATTCAGTATATTGTGATCCGTATTGGGGATGAGCAGTATGGCATCAATATCGGATATGTTGACAACATCGTGCGTATGCAGAGGATTACGCGGGTGCCAAAATCCCAGCCATATTATGTGGGAGTCATCAATCTCCGCGGTGAGGTTGTGCCTGTTATGAGCCTCCGGAAGCGGTTCGGGCTTGCTGCGGACGAATATGCTGGCGCTACGAGGATCATCATTTTGAAACTCGAGGACCAGTCGCTGGTAGGAGTCGTAGTCGATGAGGTGCGGGAAGTAGTAAATCTCGACCCGAATACGATCGAGACACCTTCTTTTAAGCTCGACGAGAGAAATGCGGCGTATCTTGCCGGAATTGGTAAAAATGGTGACAATCTTATTTCTTTGCTGAACATAGAAAATGTTGTGGGAGATACAAAGGCAGTATGAGTGAAATAGTACATGTGGGAATGGCGGATTACAAACTCTGCCGTTCCCCGCAAAAAATATCAACCCTTGGGCTCGGTTCCTGTCTGGGGGTTGTGTTATATGACCGCACAATTAAAATCTGCGGGATGGCCCATGTGATGATGCCGGATAGCTCGCGGCTCACGAAAAATTCGAACCGCATGAAATTTGCGGATACATGTCTCCAGGATATGTTAAATGACCTGCTCCGTGCAGGCGCGCAGCAGTCGCGGATGATCGCTAAGATCGCCGGCGGGGCGAGAATGTTTATCCACAAATCGAATACGGACTTTTTGAATATTGGAAAGCAGAATGTCGAGGCTGTGCGCAAAGTACTGGGGGATTGGAATATTCCCATCGTTTCCGAGGATGTGGGGAGCAATTACGGCCGTACGATCGAATTTGACACCGTTACCGGAGAGTTGTTCATAAAGTCAGTGGGTGTCGGGGATTCGGTCATATAGCGTTGTTTCATCAGGAACAAGTTGTAAAAAAGAGTGAAGAAGCAAAGAATAAGAAAAAGCGATAAAACATGAGTGCAGAAGAGATTTCGTTCTGTGCAGAAATGAGGGAAAGATGAGGTATCGATATATTCCTGCCTTCGTCATGCTGCTGGCAGGGCTTGTATGCTGTATTATGAGTGTTGTTCAGGGATGGCCGGTTACGTATAGTCTCATCGTGCTGGTGATCGTACTGATCTTGTTCTATATCATCGGGCAGATTGCAGCCCAGGTTGTGGGGAAAGTCGTGGCGGAACATGAAGCGATGGTGAAGGCAGAGCAGGAACGGAGAGAAGCTGAGGAAGAAGCGAGAAGGATGGAAGAAGAGGCTTTGAAAGCGGCAGAAGAAAAGAGGGCGCAGGAAGAGAAGGCCGCAGAGCAGCAGGATCAGGCAATGGATAGTGACTGGTAAGAAGGCAGCTGACAGATCATGGATGCGAGGAAGGGATGTTTATGGCTTTAAATGAATCGGAAAAGAGAAAATTATGGGACAAATACATGAAGACTAAAAGTGCAGACATTCGGGAACAGCTCATTCTCGAATATGTGAATCTGGTGAATCTCGTTGCCGGGCGCATGGGGATGTATTTGGGTTATACGGTAGAATATGATGACCTGGTTGGATATGGAATTTTCGGACTCATTGATGCCATAGATAAATTCAACCTTGAAAAGAATGTAAAATTTGAGACGTATGCCAGCTTACGGATCCGGGGGTCGATCCTGGATCAGATCCGTAAAATGGACTGGATTCCGAGAACGCTCCGCCAGCGCCAGCGCCAGATGGACCAGGCGTGTGCAAAGCTGGAATCTGAAATGGGCCGGCCAGCTACGAATGAGGAAATAGCAGCAGAACTGGATATTACTGTAGAAGAGTACGATGGATGGAAGAACGAAGCGCAGTTTACGAATTTGGTTTCCTTGGATGATTACCTGGAACAGGGTGGAGACGCAAGGATGGATACCGCCGGGGTACATCGGTTTGAACAGCCGGAGCAGGCGGTGGAAAAACAGGAACTGAAGCAAATGCTGGCGGAGGCACTGAAGAAGCTGACAGAAAAGGAGTGCAGTGTCATTACGCTGTATTATTATGAAGATATGACGCTCAAAGAGATCAGCCAGGTTTTATCTGTGTCAGAATCCCGGGTTTCCCAGCTTCATACGAAGGCGCTGCAGAAGATCAAGGCGCAGCTCGGGGATTCGGTGGAGTTATTAAATTTGTTTTGATGGGAAGCGGTAATCAGATTCATTTACTACGTTTGGTCGGAAGGAGATAAAGGTATGGGAAAAAATGCGTATTTTCAAATAGTACATAAGACGAATAAGACGATGCTCAAAGTGTTTCCGGCGTCAAAAGACGGAGCAATGTTTTCGATCGACGAAGTCATAACATATATGGAACTGATCAATTTTGGTGATTTCGATGTGATGGGACTGAATTCGTATTTGACGAAAGGAGATTTTCGCAACGAATTTTTGCTATTGAATCAGGAAGTACTGCCGGAAGATGGAAGATGCGCTGTCAGTATTCAAAATCAGGGGGAACAGGCAGTCGCCCGTTTTTACCCGCCGTCTTCTAAGGGAAAGAAAATGACGAGGGATGACATACTCAGCGACCTGAGTCTGGACGGGATCGTGCATGGGATCCGGCAGGATATCATCGATCAGTTTTTAAAAAATCCCGAATACTGCAGGGATTATGTAGTGGCGGTCGCTACGCCGCCTGTGCAGGGACATGACGCCGTGATCGAGTACCATTTTGATCTAAATACGACAGCTAAACCGAAATTAAAAGAAGATGGAAGTGTAGACTTTCATCAATTGGGAAATATTAAGCCGGTACAAGTTGGTGACAAATTAGCCACGCTTACGCCCGCCGATCGCGGGAAAGCGGGAGTCAATGTAGTCGGAGCTTCTCTTCCACCGAACAAGGTGGCGGTAAGAGTACTTCGTTTTGGACGTAATATTACGCTTTCTGAAGATAAGTGTGAATTGTATTCGCAGGTTGCCGGCCATGTTACGCTTGTCGACGATATGGTTATGGTTTCGAACGTATACGAAGTACCAGCCAATGTAGACGCATCCACAGGAGATATCGAATATAACGGTACGGTAAATGTAGTCGGGAATGTGAATACTGGATATACGGTGAAAGCAGAAAATGATATTATCGTGAATGGCGTCGTGGAAGGGGCGACTCTCATTGCCGGTGGAAATATCGTGCTGAAACGGGGTATGCAGGGAATGTCGCGGGGAACGCTTGATGCGGTCGGGAACATTACAGCAAAATTTATAGAAAACAGCACCGTGCGCTGCAATGGTACGCTTATGTGTGATGCCGTGCTCCACAGCGATGTTGAGGCGAAGGATAAAATTTCAATCCTGGGCAGAAAGGGCCTGATCAATGGCGGGCATGTGAGGTCGTTTACGAATATCGCGGCGACACAGCTTGGCTCGATGATGGGCATCCAGACGACGGTCGAGATCATGTCGGATATTGAATTGGTGAAGACACATATGGATCTGGGCGAACGGGTAAAGCAATCGCTGGATACACTGGAACAGATGGATCTGGTGCTGATTTCTATCAAACGTTCGATCAAAAGCGGGAGTCAGTTATCGAGACAGCAGGAGAAATATTTGAAGATGGCTGCCGTATCCAAACCGAAGTTAATGCAGGATATACGTGAAATGGAAGCGCAGCGGGAATTTTTGCAGAAGGTGATCGATTCTGCGAAGCATGTCGGAATACGCGTGGAAAATACAGTGAACGCGGGGGTAAAAATTGTGATCAAAGATGTGGCGAGAAATATCAATGACAATATATCAAGATGTAAGTTTATCAGGGAGGGTGCGGATATCAAGTCCGTCAGTATCTAAGGATTGATTCAGAAAGAAAGGTATGGTGGTCGTTATGCCGATTAGCGCAATTGATGCGTCTACGCTGGCGCCTCGTTCGGCGGAAGCTTCGAGCATTGTCGGAAAAGAGCAGCAGCAATTCCAGCATGTGGGAGAAAACGGCGCGATGAGTTTTGAGCGGGCCGTGGAACAGAAAAACCAGCGGACAGTCGAAACGGCAAAAAGCGAGACGGAGGAGTATGGTTTTGATGGCTCCGGGTCGGGGAAATACAGCGGAGGCAGGAAAAAGAAGAAAAAGCAGCCAAAAGAGGCGCCGATGGCCCCTCGGTCAGACAGTAGTTTTGATATTACCATATAAATCAGGAAAGGTATGATTTGACGATGAATGCAACAGAGGTTATATTGCTTGTGTTTGGTTTCTTGAGCATTTCCATTAGCTTTTTTGTGGGAAACAGGAAAAAAGCAGGAGGAGAGGAACATTCGGAGGAAGAGGGATTTTCGAGGAATGTTTGGACGGAGAAAGAAGAAGAACTGGTGAGGGGACGGATCCAGTCGATCCTAGAGGAGGAGAAAGAAAACATCCTGGCGGAGACGATGGATACCCTAAATCGTAAAAGCAATGAAAAGATTATGGAATTTGATGAATTTTCTGGACAGTTGATGGAGAAGATCGAACATAATCATGAAGAAGTTGTGTTTATGTATAATATGCTGACGACAAAAGAAGAGGAGTGGAAAGAAGCGGCGGCGAGGCCGGCTGCGCTCCCGAAAAAACCAAAAGCGGAGCCGGAGCAGGCAGACGACGTTCCTGCGCCACAGCCATCACCGGTGGACGGGGGAGAACAAACGCCAGCGGATGGAAATGCCCATGCGCCTATTACTGGTCTTGAACAGCTGGCAAAGAGTCATCCGGCAAAAACAAAGACGGCCGGCCGCAGGCTGGAACAGGCTGCGAAGGGACAAGAACCGGGGAGTCCGCAGGTGGTAAAGTCGGAACGGGCTACTGATCCGGAGAGCGAGCAGGCGGCTCCTATTTCAGATAATAAAAATAACCAGATTTTAAAATTGCACAAACAGGGTAAATCTGTGGTAGAAATATCGAAAGAGCTCAATGTCGGGCAGGGTGAGGTGAAACTTACGCTTGCCCTTTACGGAGGGAAACGATGAAGGCGAAATGGTTTATCAGAGGGATGGGAGTCGGAATCGTCCTGACTGCCCTGATTTTATGTATCACGTACCGAAGTAACCAAAATGACGGAAGTGTGATCAAAGAGGCAAAACAACTCGGTATGGTGTTTCCCCAAAATGAGACAGGGGATATCTCGCGGCCGCAGAAGGAGCAGGCGGAACAGCTGGCGAAGGAACCTGCGAAGGAACAACCAAAACCCGTGTCCGGCGCGTCAGTCAGCAAGGAAACCAAAGAGAAACAAGAGGCGAAGGACAAGTTAGACAAGAGCGGCAAAGACATTACCAAAGGATCGAAATATCAGGACGGGAAGAAGACGTTTGTCGTAAGGAGCGGCCTGCTCTCTAGTTCAGTAGCGCGGGAGATGGAAGAAGCGGGAATTATTGATGATGCAGACGCTTTTGATGAGTATATCGAGAAGAATGGCTACGGTAAGCAGCTCCGGAGCGGCAAGTATAAAATTCCGGACGGAGCGGATTATAAGACGATCGCGGAGATCATCACAAAACAAAAGTAACTTAAGAAACAAAAGTAACTTAAGAAACAAAAGTAACACGAAGTAGGAAAAAATGCTTGCATGTTAGGAGCATATGTGATAGAATTACGAATTGAGTTGAAAAAACACGAAGGCGGATTTTTCCAGCGGTGCTCCTGGTACGGGGGTTTTGGAAA
This sequence comes from uncultured Eubacterium sp., assembly GCA_910589665.1. Classification (GTDB taxonomy): domain Bacteria; phylum Bacillota; class Clostridia; order Lachnospirales; family Lachnospiraceae; genus Eubacterium_F. Next base: position 155,174 of record CAJUTR010000001.1, read on the forward strand.
AGAAATGAGGCTTTCGGAAGAAAAACCAAATGGAGGGAAAGAAAAATGAGTGTTATTTCAATGAAACAGTTGCTGGAAGCAGGAGTGCATTTCGGACATCAGACGAGAAGATGGAATCCGAAAATGGCAGAGTATATCTATACGGAGAGAAATGGTATTTATATCATTGACCTGCAGAAGTCGGTCGGTAAAGTGGACGAGGCGTACAATGCGATCCGCGATATTGCTGCTGATGGCGGAAACATCCTGTTTGTTGGTACTAAAAAGCAGGCTCAGGACTCGATCCGGAATGAGGCGGAGCGCTGCGGCATGTACTATGTAAATGAGAGATGGCTCGGCGGAATGCTGACAAACTTCAAGACGATCCAGACCCGTATCAAGAGACTGAAAGCGATCGAAAAGATGTCTGAAGACGGAACATTTGACGTGCTTCCGAAAAAAGAAGTGATCAATTTAAAGAAAGAATGGGCAAAGCTCGAGAAGAATCTCGGCGGTATTAAAGATATGAAAGATGTGCCGGATGCAATCTTTGTGGTAGATCCAAAGAAAGAGAGGATCTGTATTCAGGAAGCTCACATTCTTGGCATTCCGCTGATCGGTATCGTAGATACGAACTGTGATCCGGAAGAACTGGATTATGTGATTCCTGGAAATGACGATGCGATCCGTGCAGTGAAGCTGATCGTATCCAAAATGGCAGACGCTGTCATTGAGGCAAAACAGGGCGAAACATTTGCCGATGCGCCAGCACAAGAGGAGAGCGAGGCAGAAAGTGCTTCGGCTGCGGAAGAAGCAGAGTAATAGGGGATCAAGAAGGAAAAAGAGAAAGGAAGATTGGGAAAATGGCTATTTCAGCATCAATGGTGAAAGAATTAAGAGAAATGACGGGCGCTGGCATGATGGATTGTAAGAAAGCGCTTACAAATACAGACGGCGATATGGATAAAGCGGTGGAGTACCTGAGAGAGAACGGCTTGGCGAAAGCGGAGAAAAAAGCAGGCAGGATCGCGGCAGAGGGTATCGTAAAGACTAACATCAGTGCAGATGGAAAGCAGGCTGCTGTGGTAGAAGTAAACAGCGAGACGGATTTCGTGGCAAAGAATGAGAAGTTCCAGGATTTCGTCGGTGCGGTGGCGGCACAGGTGAACCAGTCCGGTGCGGCTGATCTCGAAGCGTTTATGGAAGAGGCTTGGGCGGAGGACTCCTCCAAGACAGTGAAAGAAGAGCTGGCTTCTATGATCGCGACCATCGGTGAGAATATGAATATCCGCCGTTTTGAAAAAGTTTCCTGTGAGCAGGGACTGGTCGTAGACTATATCCACGCAGGCGGAAAGATCGGTGTACTCATCGCTGCCGAGACAGATAACACGGGAGATGCCGTGAAAGAATGTTTGAAAAATGTGGCCATGCAGGTTGCAGCTATGAATCCGAAGTATCTTTCATCTGAGGATGTGTCCGAGGATTACAAGGAGAAGGAGAAAGAGCTTCTTCTTGCGCAGGCAAAGAACGACCCAGCCAATGCCAATAAGCCGGACAATATCATTGAAAAAATGATCATGGGACGTTTGAACAAAGAGTTGAAAGAAGTCTGTCTGACCGAGCAGGTCTACGTAAAAGCGGAAAATAAAGAGTCCGTGGCAAAATATGTGGAGTCTGTAGCGAAAGCGGAGGGATGCAGTATCAATCTGGTCCGTTTTGTACGCTATGAAACCGGCGAAGGTTTGGAGAAGAAAAACGAAGACTTCGCAGCAGAAGTGGCAGCACAGTTATAAAAAATCAACAGATTTAATGTAGATCATGTAGAAGATTGGGCTTTGAATGCCATTCCGTTGGTGTTTGGAGCCCGTTTTGTTTGAAAAAAAAGCTTGAATCTAATTTTTTTGTTGTTAATTCTCGGAAAATCATGTATAATAAGACGTGTATGTATATTTACGTAGAATTTAGCAAAAACATATATTGGGGATGATTCGATGTTTCATAATGGCAGAAAAAATTTGTGTGTGGTTTTAAGTGATCCAGCAAACCATTATCAAGAACAGGTGTGCAAGACGCTTACGTCCCTGGCACAGGTGCGGGGATATAATCTCGCGTATTTTGCATGTTTTACGAGTTATGGCGTGGATACGAAAAACGGCAGAGGGCAGTCCAATATCATTAATCTCATTCCGTATGAAAAGTTTGATGGATTTCTCATTTGCCATGACACACTTGTAGATATGCAGGCTGTGGAGCAGATGTTTCAATATATCAAGCAGCGTGCAAAAGCGCCAGTCGTGACGATCCGCAGGGAACAAGAGGGATATCCGTGCGTACTGTCGGAGGACTGTGGTTCGATTCAGAAGATCGTCCAGCATTTGGTCGATGTTCACGGATTTGATCGGATTGCTTTTATGAATGGCCCTGAAGAACATCTAGATGCCCAGATCCGTTTACATGATTATAAAGAAGGATTGAAGAGTCGCGGGATCGCCTTTGAGGAAAAAATGGTATTTTACGGAGATTTTTGGCGAAGGACTTCGAAGCAGGCTGCTGACTATTTTACGATGGAACTGGCGAAAAGGCCGCAGGCGGTCGTTTGCGCCAATGATTATATGGCGATCGCGCTTTGTAATGAGCTGATCAACCGGGAAGTAATGATTCCCGAAGATATTGTGATCACCGGATTTGACGATATATGGGAGTCGACAACGAACATGCCCCCGCTGACGACCGTGACGGTACAGGCAGGAAAAATGAGCGAGCTGGCGTTTTATACGCTGGTGAAACTGATGCGCGGGGAGGAAGTGCCACAGACGCAGACCGTTCAGTCCGAACCGGTATTCCGTAATTCGTGCGGATGTGAAAATATGGATTTTGCTTCTGTAGCGAAAAAAAGGGTACGGCAAAATAAAGAAAATGAAGATATCATGGAACTTATGAGCAGCAATACCCATATGACAGTCGAAATGTCGGAGGCGGATTGTGCAGAAGAATTGGTCGAACATACGAGGATCCTCCAGAATCCCGATAATTATGTGCGCAATTTCTTTATTTGTCTAGGGGAAGGACGGGGAGCGGCATATCCGAAGTATCATTCGACGGGGCCGGGTTATCCGGATCGGTTTCATTCGGTCGGCAGCGTGATAAACCGCCGGATCGTACAGACGAAGCCGTTTGATGCCGTCGATCTTATTCCGGCAGAAGCGGCGGAGAGGGAACCGATGGTTTACTATTTCTTTCCTTTGCACAACCTTGACCGGACATTTGGCTATTTTGCGATCAATTATAAAGGGATACATAGCTGTGAAAAAACGTTTCACACATGGCTTGCTATTGTAGGAAATGCGCTGGAAAACCTTCGGCTGAGACAAAAAAACAAAGTGCTGTTGGACGAGTTGAACAACCTGTATATACATGATGCCCTGACTGGACTTCTGAACCGCAGGGGATTTGAGTACAGTTCTCGTGATCTTTATGAAAAGAGCGCAAAAGAAGGTCAGACGATAGTTATTATTTCCATTGACATGGATAATCTGAAGATCGTGAATGATACGTTCGGCCACGCGCAGGGAGATGTGGCGTTACAGGAGATTGCCAGGGCGATGGAATATGCGGCGAGAGAGGGCGATGCGTGTGCCAGAACGGGCGGCGATGAATTTACCGTCGTCGGGATCGGCTATGATGAGGAGGCAGCTGAGGCGTTTTTAGACCGGTTTGAATCTCATATGGAGCGTTTTAATAAGGACAGCGAACTCCCATATCTTGTTAGGGCAAGCTATGGTTATTATATTGTTCCGCCAGATCATGCGATTGCGCTTGATGCTGCGATCGTAAAGAGCGATAACTGTCTGTATGAAAATAAAAGGGAGAAGAAAGCGCAAAATTTAGACAGTGTTTTTAGGGATAGCACTGTGTGAGTTTAAGGAGGACGATTCATTGACTGAAGGTGCTAGGGATAATATGGAATTTAGGAAGGGAAGGAGAAAAAGGATCAAGACGATCATCGTGGCGCTGTTTCTGCTCATGCTTGTTTTTCCTATTGTTTTATCTATTGTTCTTCTGTTCCGCATGAACCGTTTGGAGCGTCAGGTGGAAACGCTGGTTTCCCGAAAAGAAGAAAAGACGCACTACAGTACAGAAGTACCGGATGTTGTGAAGGCACAGGAGAAAGAGGAAATCGTTTCACCAGCAGCTGTGGAAGAAAAACAGCCGCAGAAGGTATATTTGACCTTTAATGACGGCCCGAGCGAGCAGACGAAAGAGGTATTGGATATACTAAAAAAGAAAAATGTAAAGGCTACATTTTTTGTCATCGGCAGGGAAGATGAATTTTCCAAAAAAATGTATCAAAGGATTGTAAAAGAGGGACATACATTAGGGATGCACTCGTATTCCCATATTTATAAAGAAATTTACGGTTCGGTCAAAAAGTTTCAAAGGGATTTTAGTAAAATCTCAGACTTGTTATTTGATGTCACGGGAGTGCGCGCCGCCTACTACCGTTTTCCGGGAGGCAGCACTGGTACCGGCCAGCTTTCCATTGAAGAGTGCCGCGGCTTTTTGGAGAAGCAGGGGGTTACGTATCTGGACTGGAATGTCGTGGCGGCGAATGGGACGGATGAAGAGATCTCTAGATCAGAGATGGTTCGTTCCGTGATGGATGGGGTATCGATGTACTCTACATCTGTCGTGCTTTTATATGATTCCGCAGATAAAAAGATGACGGCAAGATCGCTGGGAGCGATGATTGACAATCTGCGGGCGGAGGGGTATGAATTACTTCCGATTGATGCGAATACAACACCTGTACAGCATTCATGAACAGGGTTGCTATAAATATGTCCCAGAATAGGGATTTGGTTATGTTTAGGAGGAAGCAGTATGAGTTTTTTTAAAGAACTAAAAGAAGATATTGTTCAGTCGGTAAACGAACTGGGCGAATCTTTCGAAGAGTCCGTTGTTGATACTGATATAGAGAAAAGCGGGGCGCTTGAGCAGGAAGTTCAGGAAGAGATGGATTCTCTTTTGAAGGATGAAGGGTTGTTGCTCGATGTACCGGTTGCGGATGAGGTTCCTGTCGACGAGCCGCCTGCTGAAATAGAGGAAGCTGATGCGGAAATACGTGAAGAAGATGTGTCCGGCGGCGAATCGAATGAGGCAGTTGAGGAAGAAGAAACAGACCCATTGAAGATGCTGGAAGAACAGCAGATGAATGAAGAAGAACAGGAGGTTTCTGAAAAGATGGATGAGAACATGACAAAAGACCCGATGGAAGTGGATATGCCGGCAATGCCTGGTATGGAAGATCCGAGCAGTGAACCGGAAATGTATAACAGCGAGGAAACGACGGTCATAACGAAGGGGACGACGATCAGCGGTGGAATCAGATCGGATACATCCCTGATCGTAAAAGGTGTGATCGAAGGAGATGTAGAGTGTCAGGGTAAATTGACCGTTACGGGTCGTGTTGCTGGAAACAGTACGGCTTCCGAAATATATGTAAATACGCCGAGAATGAACGGAAACCTTGTGAGCAAAGGCAGTGTAAAAGTTGATGTGGGTACGGTTGTGATCGGTAATGTCAGCGGGGCATCTGTCGTTGTTGCAGGTGCAGTCAAAGGCGATATTGATGTAAATGGACCGATCATACTGGATTCCACGGCAGTCGTGCAGGGGAGCATTATAGGAAAGTCCATCCAGATCAACAGCGGGGCAGTGGTAGATGGTAGGTGTTCGCTGCAGTATGCAGACGTGGATCTGGATTCATTTTTTGAATAAAGGGGACGGCCATGAAATATAAGAGAGTGCTGCTCAAATTGAGCGGAGAGGCGTTGTCCGGCGGGAAAGGCACCGGATTTGACGAGAAGACATGTATCGCCGTGGCAGAACAGATCAAGACGATCGTCATGGAAGGATGTCAGGTGGCGGTCGTTATCGGCGGCGGTAATTTTTGGCGCGGAAGATCAAGCGAGACGATCGAGCGGAATCAGGCGGATCAGATCGGCATGCTTGCCACGGTCATGAACTGTATTTATATGTCGGAGATCTGCCGGCATGTGGGTATGACGACGCAGGTACTCACTCCGTTTACGTGCGGATCCTTTACGAAACTGTTCAGCCGTGACCGGGTGGAGAAATATCTTTCTAAAAATATGGTTGTATTTCTTGCCGGGGGAACGGGCCATCCTTATTTTTCAACGGATACGGCTACGGCCCTCCGGGCGGTTGAGATCCAGGCGGATGCGATTTTGGCGGCGAGAGCGGTCGACGGCGTTTATGATTCGGATCCGAAGGACAATCCGGATGCGAAAAAGTACGATACCATTTCGATAGCGAAGATCATAGAGGAAAAACTGGGCGTGGTTGATATGACAGCGGCGGTCATCTGTTATGAAAATAAGATGCCGATGTGCGTGTTCGGCCTGAATGAGGAGAACAGTATTATCAACTGCGTGAACGGGAACTGTACGGGGACGGTCGTGACAGCGGATTGACACGCCCGGACTGTGTTCCTGAAATAGTTGAGTTGGAGGTTATTATGGATTTTGACATAAAAGTATATGAAGATAAAATGGAAAAAACGTTGTCCAATCTACAGGAGGATTACGTGTCTATACGTGCGGGACGTGCGAATCCGCATATTTTGGATAAGATTCAGGTAGATTATTATGGGACGCCTTCGCCGCTTCAGTCGGTGGCAAATGTTTCCGTACCGGAGGCCAGGATGATATTGATCCAGCCGTGGGAGGCGAGCCTGATCAAAGAAATTGAAAAAGTGATCCTTTCTTCCGATCTGGGACTCACACCAGCAAACGACGGAAAAGCAATCCGTCTCGTATTTCCGGAGCTGACCGAGGAGCGGAGAAAGGAACTCGTAAAGGATGTAAAGAAAAAGGCTGAGAATGCAAAAGTAGCAGTCCGTAATATCCGGCGGGATGCCAACGACACGATCAAAAAGCAGAATAAGGCAAACGAAATCTCGGAAGATGAGCAAAAACAGCTGGAAGACCGGATTCAAAAACTGACGGATAAATACATTTCGAAAATTGATGATGCGATGGATGCAAAATCGGCCGAAGTAATGACCGTTTGATGGATGGAGAATACAATGAGTGAAAAGGAAGTTCAAGTTCCGGCGCATGTGGCGATCATTCTCGACGGCAATGGAAGATGGGCAAAGAAGCGTTTTCTACCGAGAAAGGCCGGACATGCGGCGGGGAGCAGGGCGGTGGAGCAGATCTGCGAGGATGCGTGGAATCTGGGCATCCACTACCTGACGGTATACGCGTTTTCCACGGAAAACTGGAAACGTCCCCAGGATGAGGTCGATGCCCTGATGAAGCTGTTAAGGCAGTATTTGAAAGACTGTATTAAAAGAAGCATGAAGAATAATATGTGCGTGAAAGTGCTTGGAGATCTTACTCCTTTGGATGAGGATTTAAAGGAGAGCATCCGGGAACTGGAAGAAGTGTCGGGTCAGAATACCGGCCTGCATTTCCAGGTCGCGTTAAACTATGGAAGCCGCGATGAAATGATCCGTGCGATGCGGAGCATGGCGGCAGACATAGTGGCTGGTGAAAAGGCTGTGGATGATATTTCAGAGGAGATGTTTCAGGGATACCTGGATACGAAGGGAATTCCGGATCCAGATCTTTTGATCCGAACGAGCGGTGAGGAGAGGCTGTCGAATTTTCTGTTATGGCAGCTTGCTTATACGGAATTTTATTTTACCGATGTATTGTGGCCGGATTTTAATAAGAAAGAGTTACAAAAAGCGATTGCTTATTATAGTGGCCGGGACAGAAGATTTGGCGGGGTCTGAAAGGAGTTTTTTATGTTTGCCAAACGCTTGATAAGTGCCGTGGTTTTGCTTGGTGCAATGGCGGTTGTTTTCGTAATGGGTGGAAATTCATTACTGGGTTTATGTGTGATCGCGGCCCTTGTCGGAACATACGAACTGCTGCGCGCTGGCCATATGGAAAAGAGTGTACCGGGATATATTAGTTATGTCTCGGTCATTGGTTTTTATCTGCTGTTATTTTTCGGACGCGGGGACATGAAGGAGGGATGGATCGCGGCGGTCGTTGTCCTGATGCTTGCCGCCTATGTGATCGCGTATCCGAAATATCACATCCATGATATTTCTTTATGTCTGTTAGCTGTCGTCTATGTCGGCGTTCTTGTGTCCTATCTGTATCAGGTTCGTTGTATGGAGTATGGAAACTGGTTTGTGTGGCTCATATTGATCGGTGCTTCCGGTTCCGATACGTTTGCGTATCTGATCGGAAGATTCTTTGGAAAACATCATTTTTCCGAACTGAGTCCGAATAAAACGGTGGAAGGCTGTATCGGCGGTGTGGCGGGAGCGGTTGTTCTAGCCGGAATGTATTCCTTCTTTTTGCCGGAGGGAGCGTCCCGTATGTTTGACTGGAACATACACGCCGCGTTTCCAATGATCGGTATGGTCTGCTCGGTTGTCTCCCAGATTGGAGATCTGGCGGCTTCGGCCGTAAAACGGAATTTTAAGATTAAGGATTATGGGAATCTGATCCCAGGGCACGGCGGTGTACTGGACCGGATCGACAGCATATTATTTGTGGCGCCGCTTGTATATTATTTGTTATATTGGTTTATTGAGTAGAGGAAGCATACGGAGTGGAGGAAGCGGATGAAACGGAATTTATGTGTGCTGGGTTCGACGGGTTCTATCGGAACCCAGACTCTAGAAGTTGTGGATGAACATCAGGCAGAACTTCAGATCTTGTCGATGACGGCAGGAGATAACATCGACCTGTTTGTGGAACAGATTTTAAAATACGAGCCCCGGCGAGTAAGTGTAAAAAGTGAAGAAGGGGCTGAGAAACTGCGGCTGAGCCTGACGGAACGACAGGAGGAACAGCTGTTCATACTGCCGGAAATACTGTATGGCATGGATGGGTTTATTGCGTGCGCCACGATGCCGGACATACACACGGTCGTTGCGGCGATGGTCGGGATGATCGGACTTCGCCCGGTTATGGAGGCGATCCGGCACAAAAAAGACATCGCGCTGGCAAATAAGGAAACCCTTGTGACGGCGGGGCATATGATAATACCAATGGCAGAACAATATGGCGTGTCGCTCCTGCCTGTCGACAGTGAGCATTCCGCCATCTTTCAATGCCTGCAAAGCAGCTCTTCCGAGGAGGAGATCGAGCATCTTTATCTGACGGCGTCCGGTGGGCCGTTTCGTCATTTTACGGCGGAAGAACTGGAACGGGTCACGCTCGAACAGGCGCTCGCCCACCCAAATTGGCAGATGGGACATAAAATTACGATTGATTCCGCGACTATGATAAACAAAGGGTTAGAGATCATAGAGGCGTGCTGGCTGTTTCGCGTGGGACTGGATCAGGTTCACGTACTCGTGCAGCCCGACAGTGTGATCCACTCGATGGTTGGATTTCGGGACGGCTCAGTACTGGCACAGATGGGGGTTCCCGATATGCGGCTTCCGATCCAGTATGCGCTCATGTATCCGGCCCGGCCGAAGTTGTCCGGAGAGCGGCTCGATTTTGAGACACTGGTTTCCATCCGTTTTGAGAGGCCGAATACAGATGTACTCCGGGGAATCGACCTGGCAAAACGTGCATTTGAGACGGGCGGCAGTATGACGACGGTGATGAACGCGGCCAATGAGTTTGCTGTGGCAAAATTTTTAAAACGGGAAATCGGTTTTACGACGATATATTCTATGATCGAATATGCGATGGATCATCATGCGTTCATAAAAAATCCATCTTTGGATGATATACTGGAAACAGAGCGGGAGACCCGCCTGAGATTGGAAGCGCTTGGGTAACGTTATGTTTGAGCCAGGCATGCGAACAAGAATTAAAAAGTAAATGGAGGATGGAAATGAGTTTTTCAAATGTTTTAATTGCAGTTGTCATATTTAGTGCCATTATTTTGTTTCACGAACTGGGGCATTTTCTACTCGCCAAGGCAAATAAGGTCGGGGTGATCGAATTTTCTCTCGGCATGGGGCCGCGGATCATCACTTTTGCGAAAACGGACGCGGGTTGCCGGGTAAAGCTGTTTGGGACGAATAAATATTTCGAGGAGCATCCGGAATATGAGAACCATACGTGTTATTCGTGGAAGATCCTGCCGTTTGGAGGCTCGTGTATGATGCTCGGAGAGATGGAGAGTTTGCAGGATTCCCGGGCGTTCGGCAACAAGGGTGTCCTCGCCAGGATATCCGTGATCGCGGCGGGCCCCATTTTTAACTTCATTCTTGCCTTTGTGCTGGCGCTCTGCGTCATCGGAGTGGTCGGATATGATAAGGCGGAGATCACGAGCGTGGAAACGGGTATGCCTTTGGCGGAAAGTGGTTTTCAGGATGGCGATATCATCACGGGGATCAATGGCAGAAATATCGTGTTGAACAGGGAACTGACCTCATATCTGCAGTTTCATCCTCTTTCGGATGCGCCGGTGGAATTGACGGCAGACCGCGGCGGCCAGGAAGTAAAAGCGATGGTTACGCCGAGACTTGTGACAAATGATGACGGGAAAGAAGTATACCGCCTGGGATTTGCTTATGGAAATGGAAGGACAAAAACCGGCGTGTGGGATACGATCAAGTACTCCGCTTATGAAGTGAAGTTTTGGATCTGGACGACAGTGGAAAGCCTGGGAAAGATCATTTCTGGTAAAGTCAGCGCCAAGGAAGTGGCGGGGCCGGTCGGGATCATTCAGGCGGTCGGCGATGTTGTTGACCAGAGCCGTCGGGGAGGGATCGAGTTTATCTGGCTGAACGTCATCAATTTCAGTATACTGATCACTGCCAATCTCGGTGTGATGAACTTATTGCCGATCCCGGCACTCGACGGCGGCCGGCTGCTGTTTTTGATCATTGAGGCGATCCGCAGGAAACCATTGCCCGAAAAGTTTGAGAATTATGTCAATCTCGGTGGTTTTGTCCTGCTGATGGGACTGATGGTCGTCATACTGGCGAATGATATTTTAAAATTGATCCCATAAGCGCGTTATGAACGTAAGAATGAAACGAGGAGAATCCTATGAAAACGAGGGAAATTTCCATTGGGGACGTTACGATCGGCGGCGGCAATCCGGTGGCCGTGCAGTCGATGACGAATACAAAGACGGAGGACGCCGGCGCGACGGCTGCGCAGATCCATCGTCTCGAGCAGGCCGGATGTGATATTGTCCGGGTGGCGGTTCCGACGATGGAGGCGGCGGAGGCGATTGCGCAGATCAAACGGCAGGTGTCGGTTCCGGTCGTGGCGGACATCCATTTTGACTACCGCCTCGCGATCGCGGCCGTTTCGCACGGCGCTGATAAGATCCGCATCAATCCAGGGAACATCGGAAGCCAGGAGCGGATACAGGCTGTCGTGGACAAGTGTCGGGAGCGGAATGTACCGATCCGCGTCGGAGTAAACAGTGGTTCCCTGGAAAAGCATCTTCTCGAAAAATATGGCGGCGTGACGCCAGAAGCGCTCGTGGAGAGCGCACTGGATCAGGTACGCATCATAGAGGGGATGGCATATGAGAATCTGGTCATCAGTATCAAGTCATCGGATGTTTTGCAGGGGATCCGGGCGCATGAACGGATCGCGTCAGAGACCGACTATCCGCTTCATGTCGGCATAACGGAGTCAGGAACTGTCATGTCGGGGAGCATCAAGTCGGCAGTAGGTATCGGAAATATATTGTATCAGGGGATTGGTGATACGATCCGTGTTTCCCTGACCGGGGATCCGGTGGAAGAGGTAAAGGCGGCGCATCTGATCTTAAAGTCGCTGGGGCTGAAAAAGGGAGGCATCAGCGTCGTGTCCTGTCCGACGTGCGGGCGGACGCAGATTGACCTGATCGGTCTTGCGACAAGAGTAGAAGAAATGGTGCAGGATTTTGATCTGGATATTAAAGTTGCCGTGATGGGTTGTGTGGTTAATGGCCCGGGGGAGGCGAGAGAAGCTGATCTCGGCATCGCTGGGGGGATCGGAGAGGGTCTTTTGATCCGAAAGGGAGAGGTGATCCGAAAAGTGCCAGAGGATGAACTTCTCGAGGCGCTGCGGCAGGAACTTCTTCATTGGGAAGGATGAGTCAGGATGGAACATTTTTTTCGCGCGTTTTCCAAATTAAACTGCAATGACAATATAAAACGTGAATATGAGGATGTGATGGTTGACCGGATCCAGGCATCAAAGTCGAAAAAGCTGGTGTTTATTTACTGTAAAAAACACCAGCTCTTGTCATATAAGAAAATAGGCTTGATGGAAAAGGAGCTGTACAAGCAGGTATTTAAGCGTCTGGGCTTTCACCCGCAGCTGCGTATTTCCTATCCAGAGTTGGAATATACGCCTCTTTCGGAACTTTTGAACCGGATCGAAGAGGATCTGAAAGAGGAAATCCGGGATATGGATCCGGTGGACGGACTCGAATTTTGTGAGGAATCATTTGAATCAGAAGGCGAAACACTGTTTATCACATGTCGAGACTCCTTTTTAACGAGAAAACGATGCGGCGGCATCGAGGAATTTTTGCGTTCTGCGTTTTTACAGCGGTTTGGCAGGGAAGTGGCCGTCGAGTTCCGTTTTCAGGAATTTGAGAGAAAACGTGATTTTGAGCCGGAGACGTACGGAGTCCGGACGGACCAGGGATTACTGGCCGGGAGTGGGCATGGAGTGGCGCCATCGGAGGCGGATATAGGCGGGAATTCCGAACTTGCAGGGAACGCTGGAAATGCTGGTAATTCAGGATATGTAGGTGATGTTGGGAACAATGGGATTACTGGGGGGCATGGGAGTACAGGAAAGGCTGGAAATACCGGAGATGTTGGGGATGCCGCGAACGCTGGAAGTGCCGGGAACTACGGAAATCCGGCAAGTGCTGGAAATGCGGGGAAAGCCGGGACGGTTTCGGGTGAACAGGGTTCAAAAGAGAGGACGGGCGGTGCGAGGAAATCGGCTGGCCGCCAGAAGGCAAATCGTTCCCGAAATGGTTTTCGCCGTCCGGCGAGCGATCCCAGCGTATTTTACGGAAGGAACTGCGAGGGGACGCTTATTCCGATCAAGGAGATCCAGGGGGATCTTGGCGAGGTCGTTATCGATGGACAGATCCGCAGTGTGGAGAGCCGTGAGATCAAGGGGGAGAAGCAGATCGTCCGTTTTGCCGTTACCGATTATACGGATACGATCGAGTGTAAGTTATTTATTAAAAATGAGCAGATCACGGATACCAATTTTTTCGAATTTGTTAAAAAAGGAAATTTTGTGCGTGTCAAAGGGGCGGCTGTCTATGATAGTTATGACAAAGATATCCGTATCAGCAGCATTGCAGGGATAAAAGAGATCAAGGATTTCCGTGTGGGGCGGAGTGATCGCTCCCCAGTAAAGAGGGTGGAACTGCACGCACACACGCAGATGAGCGATATGGACGGCATTACAAATGTCAAACAGCTTGTCAATCGGGCACGTGCATGGGGGCACCGTGCGGTGGCGATTACGGATCACGGCGTTGTGCAGGCGTTTCCAGATGCCAACCATGCGCTCGAGGGATTGAAACTTTCCGAGGACGATGACTTTAAGATTCTTTACGGCTGTGAGGCTTATCTGGTTGATGATCTGAACGATCTCGCGGTCGAAAATGAAAAAGGCCAGCAGCTGACGGGTGATTTTGTCGTGTTCGATCTCGAGACGACAGGTTTTTCGCCGGTCAACGACCGGATCATCGAGATCGGCGCCGTACGGGTCAGCGGCGGCAGCATAACGGATCGGTTTAGTACGTTTGTCAACCCGGACATCCACATCCCAGAGCGCATTACAGAATTGACGACGATCACGGATGGGATGGTAGCGGACGCTCCGCCGATCGAGCATGTACTTCCACAGTTTCTGTCGTTTGTCGGCGACAGTGTCCTCGTGGCGCACAATGCCGGATTTGACCACGGGTTTCTGAAGACAAAGGCAAGGGAACAAGGGGTGGAAACGGATTTTACCGTTGTGGATACCGTAGGGCTTGCGAGGGTTTTATTTCCGGAACTGGCGAAGTTTAAACTTGATCATATCGCGAAAAAGTTAAAGATTTCCCTGGAAAATCATCACCGGGCGGTCGACGATGCCGGTGCGACGGCGGAAATTTTTGTAAGATTTGTGGAGATGTTTGCCGGACGTGGTATTTATGATCTGGCAAAGCTGTCGGAGATTACGACGGGATCGGCTGACATTGTGAAGAAAAAGCCGTCGTACCACGCGATCATTTTTGCTGCCAATGAGACGGGGCGCGTGAATCTGTATCGTCTCGTTTCAATGGGACATCTGGACTATTTTTACCGCCGGCCCCGCATCCCGAAAAGCATGTTCCAGAAATACCGCGACGGATTGATCATCGGGTCTGCCTGTGAAGCCGGGGAACTGTACCGGGCGCTGTTAGATGACGCGCCGGAGGAGAGGATCCGGGAACTCGTGGAGTTTTATGATTACTTAGAGATCCAGCCGCTCGGCAATAATCATTTTATGATCGAGAGTGAAAGAATCGAAAAGATCCAGAGCGAAGAGGATTTAAAACAGATGAACCGTCGTATCGTGGATCTTGGAGATCGCTATGGGAAGCCGGTGGCGGCGACGTGCGACGTACATTTTCTCGATCCGGAGGATGAGATTTACCGAAAGATCATTTTTGCGGGCAAGAAGATGAAAGACGCCGATGAGCAGCCGCCCCTGTATCTGCGGACGACGGAGGAAATGCTCCAGGAGTTTTCCTATCTAGGAGAGAAGAAGGCGTACGAAGTCGTTGTGACAAATACGAACTTGATTGCTGACCGGATCGAAAAAATGTCGCCGGTATATCCCGATAAGTGTCCGCCTGTCATACCGCATTCCGATGAGACGCTGCGGGACATCTGTTATAAAAAGGCGGTCAGTATGTACGGCGACCCGCTGCCGCCGCAGGTAAAGGGGCGGCTGGACCATGAACTGGATTCGATTATAAAAAACGGATTTGCCGTCATGTACATCATCGCCCAAAAACTCGTGTGGAAGTCGAACGAGGACGGCTATCTCGTCGGTTCGCGCGGATCGGTCGGCTCTTCTTTTGTCGCGACGATGTCGGGTATTACCGAAGTGAATCCGCTGCCGGCCCATTATTATTGTGAACACTGCCACTACGTCGATTTCGAATCGGAAGAAGTGAGGGCGTTTGCGGGGAGCTCGGGCTGCGATATGCCGCCGAAAAACTGCCCGGAATGTGGGAAGCTGCTGATCCAGGATGGGCATGATATTCCGTTTGAAACGTTCTTAGGGTTTTACGGGGACAAAGAGCCGGACATTGACCTGAATTTTTCTGGAGAGTACCAGAGCAAGGCGCATGCGTATACGGAGGTTATTTTTGGGGCGGGACAGACGTTCCGCGCCGGGACGATCGCAACGCTCGCCGATAAAACGGCATATGGCTATGTGAAAAATTATTTTGAAGAGCGCGGGGAGCATAAGCGTGTGGAAGAGATCGACCGGATCTTAGATGGATGCGTCGGCATCCGCCGCTCGACCGGACAGCATCCGGGCGGGATCATCGTGCTGCCGTTTGGCTGGGAGATCTATACGTTTACACCCGTGCAGCATCCGGCAAACGACCAGGATACGACGATTGTCACGACACATTTTGATTACCACTCGATCGATCATAACCTGCTCAAACTTGATATACTCGGACACGATGATCCCACGATGATACGTATGCTCGAGGATCTGACCGGTTTGGATGCCAAAACGGTGTCGCTTGATAATCAGGAGGTGCTGTCTTTGTTCCGTGATACGACGGCGCTCCACGTTCAGCCGGAGGAGCTGATGGGGTGCGACCTAGGCAGCCTGGGAGTGCCTGAGTTCGGTACGGAATTTGTCATGCAGATGCTGCGGGATACGAAGCCGAAAAATTTTTCGGACCTCGTTCGGATTTCCGGTCTCTCCCACGGGACCGACGTGTGGCTGAACAATGCCCAGTACTTTATTAAGGAGGGCAATTGTACGCTGTCTACAGCAATCTGTACGAGGGACGATATTATGACCTATCTGATACATATGGGCGTAGAAAACGGACTTGCGTTTAAGATCATGGAGAGCGTCCGGAAGGGGAAGGGACTGACGCCGGATATGGAGCAGGCGATGAAAGAAGCTGGTGTGGAAGACTGGTATATCGAGTCGTGTAAGCGGATCAAGTATATGTTCCCGAAAGCACATGCGGTGGCGTATGTGATGATGGCGTTCCGGATCGCGTATTTTAAGGTGTTCTATCCGCTTGCCTACTATGCGGCTTTTTTCAGCATCCGCGCCAAGGCGTTTGATTACGAGCTGATGTGCCAGGGGAAGGAAAAACTGGAAGAGACGATGCGTGATTACAAACGGCGCTCGAATGAACTTTCAAAAAAAGAGCAGGATAGTTATAATGACATGAGGATCGTGCAGGAGATGTATGCGAGAGGGTTTTCGTTTCTGCCGATCGATATTTTCCGCGCGAAGGCGGATCATTTTCAGATCATAGACGGGAAGCTGATGCCGCCGCTCAGTTCGATCGAAGGCATGGGCGGAAAGGCGGCAGACGGCGTTGTGGAAGCCGTGAAAGCTGGCCCATTTTCGTCCCGGGAGAATTTTAAAGAACGCTGCAAAGTACCGGGTACGGTCGTTGAGAAAATGGCGGAGATGGGTCTTCTCGGAAACCTGCCGGAGACCGATCAGATGTCGATCCTGGACCTATTTGGATGATCAAAGAGCATTGCCAAGCGCTGGTCGTTGAGAAAATGGCGTGTGCCAGAAATGAGGAGAGCGATGGATACAGTGTTAGAAAAGGCACAAGATTTTACGGGGGAAGAATTAGCGGATCTGTTGGAACGGAATTCCGAACAGCAGGATCAGGCGTTGTTTCAAAAAGCAGATGCCGTGCGGCGCACGTATTATGGCGACAAAGTGTTTATCCGAGGTTTGATCGAATTTACAAATTATTGTAAGAATGACTG
The DNA here is from genome assembly GCA_910589665.1 of uncultured Eubacterium sp. Lineage (GTDB taxonomy): Bacteria > Bacillota > Clostridia > Lachnospirales > Lachnospiraceae > Eubacterium_F. The sequence goes on from CAJUTR010000001.1 coordinate 172,167, forward strand.
TTATTACTGTGGCATTCGGAAGGGAAACGGACAGGCCAGACGCTACCGGCTGACGGAGAAGGACATCCTGCGGTGCTGCCAGGAAGGGTATGAACTGGGGTTTCGGACGTTTGTGCTGCAGGGAGGGGAGGATGCGTTTTTTACGGATGATAATATGTGCGGCATCGTGTCAAACATCCGTAACGATCATCCGGACTGCGCGATCACTCTTTCTGTCGGGGAAAAACCGAAGGAGAGTTACGCGGCGTTTTTTCGGGCTGGGGCAGACCGTTATCTTCTGCGCCATGAAACGGCGGATGCCTGGCATTACCGAAAACTTCACCCGTCCGGCATGCGTTTGGAGGATCGGAAGCGCTGTCTGTATGACCTCAAAGAAATCGGTTATCAGGTAGGTTCCGGTTTTATGGTAGGTTCTCCGTATCAGTCGACGGGGCATATCATTCAGGATCTTCGATTTTTACAGGAACTTCAGCCGGATATGATCGGGATCGGTCCCTATATCAGTCACGCCCAGACGCCGTTCCGGGAGTTTGGCAATGGGACGCTCACGCTGACGCTACGGCTGATCGCCGTGCTGCGCCTGATGTTTCCGTATGCGCTCATCCCGGCGACGACCGCGCTTGGCTCGATCGATCCAGAAGGACGGGAGAAGGGGCTGAAGGCGGGGGCGAATGTCGTGATGCCGAACCTGTCACCCGAGAGCGTCCGCAAATGGTATGACTTGTATGAAAATAAAATAAGTACCGGGGAAGAGGCCGCCCAGTGCAGGCGGCTTCTGGAGAAACGGGTGGAAGAGGCCGGTTACCGGATCGTGACCGAACGGGGGGACGTGTGCCGTAGGTTGCAGCCATAGCGAGCCATTGGAAGGTTTGTAAAAAGTGATTGCGTCGACGTGCGAAATCATGTATAATAACTCTAGGGTCTGCGACGGCCCGAACAGGGTGGATTTCAAATTTTATTATGTGGAAAGGGGATACCCAGATGAGATTAGTGACTAGATCGGACTTTGACGGACTGGCATGTGCCGCCTTATTGAAAGAAGCAGGTATTATTGACTGTTGGAAGTTCGCTCATCCAAAAGACTTACAGGACGGACTTGTAGAGGTGACGGAAAACGACTGTCTGGCGAATGTGCCGTTCGTGGAAGGCTGCGGATTGTGGTTTGACCACCATTCCAGCGAGCATGAAAGAAATCAATTAGAGGGAAAATATAAAGGAGAGAGCCGGATCACGCCGTCTTGTGCCCGCATTATCTATGAGTACTATGGCGGGCGGGAAGCGTTTCCTCAGTTTGACGATATGATGGAAGCGGTTGACAAGGTGGATTCCGCCAATCTTACGCTGGATGAGATCCAGAATCCAAAGGGTTGGGTGTTAGTCGGCTTTATCATGGATCCGCGCACTGGGCTTGGCAGATGGCGGAATTTCCGTATTCCAAATTATAAACTGATGGAAGAGCTGATCGATGCGTGCCGCACGATGACGACAGAAGAGATCCTTGCCCTGCCGGATGTAAAGGAGCGCATTGAAGTGTATTTCGAGCAGGCGGAGAAGTTTAAGGAAATGGTAAAAGCGCATACGAGAGTGGAAAAAAATGTGATCATTTCCGATCTGAGAGGAGTCGATCCGATCTATTCCGGCAACCGTTTTATGATCTACAGTATGTACCCCGAGCAGAATATCTCGGTATGGATCGTGAATGGAAAAGGAGGAAAAGGCTGTTCAGCAGCGGTCGGTTACAGCATTTTGAATAAATCGTCAAAGGTGGATGTCGGAAAGCTGATGTTAAAGTATGGCGGCGGCGGTCATAAAGCGGTCGGGACATGTCAGTTTGATGATGAGCATATGGATGAGATGCTGCCGAAACTTTTGGATGAGATCGTAAACGATAAGGCCTAAAAGCGCGATCGCCAAAAGAGATCGAGAGGTGGGATGGGGGTAATAGAGCGAATGGTGGCGGCGTACATAAAATTTGTAAAAAAAATTGAAAAAAAGTAAAAGTTTTTCTTGACAAATCGATGGACATGATATATCATAGTTTTTGTGATGTGGAATGGTCCGTTGGTCAAGCGGCTAAGACGCTGCCCTCTCACGGCAGAAACAGGGGTTCGATTCCCCTACGGACTATGAATGATAACCTCGGGAACATGTATTGGTTCCCGGGGTTTTTTGCAGAAAAAATGAAAATAGAAATGAGGAAAAGATGGAAGAAAGAAAGTATTTTAAATGGAACGAATTTCTCAGTTACTATAAGCCGTTCAAAGGCATTTTTGCGGCCGATATGTTTTTCGCCTTTTTAGGTGCCGTAACGACACTCGTGATCCCGCTGATCGTCCGCTATATAACCGGGACGGTCATATATATGCCGAAAGACCTGATCCTTTCTACGATCCTCGTACTGGGGGCGGTCATGACGCTCCTTGTGCTGGTCCAGTGCGGCAGCAATTATTTTATCGGCAATTACGGTCATGTGATGGGCGCTAAGATTGAATACAACATGAGAAAGGAAATTTTTGAACACTATCAAAACCTTTCTTTTTCTTTCTATGACAATCAGAAGGTCGGACAGCTCATGTCCAGGATCACCAGCGATCTGTTTGACATAACGGAGCTTCTGCATCACGGGCCGGAAGACGTCGTGATCTCCTTTATCAAGTTTATCGGAACGCTGGCGATCCTGGTCTGGGTGAACCCAAGGCTTTCGTTAGCAGCGTTTTTACTCATACCGGTCATGTTTGTGTATGCGTATGTGCTGAATAAGAAGATGAAGCGGGCGTTTAAGAAAAATCGTGAGAAGATCGCGGAGATTAATGCCGGGATCGAGGATAATCTCTCGGGCATCCGCGTTGTGAAGTCGTTTGCCAATGAGGACGAGGAAGAGAGAAAATTTGCGGTCGGGAACAAAGGATTTCTCGACAGCAAAAAGAACAGTTACTTTTATATGGGGCAGTACCATGCTGGACTCAATGCGTTTATTACGATGATAACTGTTCTCGTCGTTATCGTCGGTGCGGTATTTCTGACGGACGGAAGCCTGAATGCCCCGGATCTGATCACGTTTTTGCTCTACGTGAACATTTTCACGGAACCGGTGCAGAAATTGATCAACTTTACGGAGCAGTTCCAAAATGGGATTTCTGGTTATGAGAGGTTTCGCGAGATGCTCGCCGTCGAACCGGAGATCAAAGATCCAAAACATCCGGTTCAGGCAGAGAACATCAAAGGGGATATCCGTTTTGATGATGTCGGTTTCCGCTATGAGGAGGATCAGGAAAAGGTACTGAGCCATGTAAGCCTGCATGTGCAGGCCGGGGAGTATGTGGCGTTAGTTGGTTCCTCGGGCGCCGGCAAGACGACGCTTTGCAGCCTGATCCCTAGATTTTATGAAGTGACGTTTGGCGCCATCTATGTGGATGATGTAGATATCCGGGAATATTCGCTCAAAAGCCTGCGCTGTAACATCGGCGTCGTCCAGCAGGATGTGTACCTGTTTGCAGGAACGGTCATTGATAATATCCGTTACGGAAGGCCAGACGCGACGAGGGAGGAGATCATAGAGGCTGCAAAAAACGCGAATGCCCACGAATTTATCATGAACCTGCCGGAGGGATATGAGACGAATATCGGCCAGCGTGGCGTGAAATTGTCTGGCGGGCAGAAGCAGCGTCTTTCGATCGCGCGCGTCTTTCTGAAAAATCCGCCGATCCTCATATTTGATGAAGCGACATCGGCGCTTGACAACGAGAGTGAGAAGGTTGTACAGGAGTCACTGGAACAGTTGGCGAAAAACCGTACGACGTTTGTGATCGCCCACCGGCTTTCTACGATACGGAACGCCAAACGTATCCTAGTACTGACGGAGGAAGGCATCGCGGAACAGGGGACACACCAGGAACTGATGCAAAAACGCGGGACATATTACAGCCTGTATACGCTATCGGGCGGTGCAAAATGATGGGATCACTTTTCGCAAAAATAGCAAAAAGGCTTGAAATATTGCAAAAAGGTCTTGCAATTTGGTTTTGATTGTGCTACACTGAAAATGTTGTTGATGGATAAAATGAGTGGACGCAAGTCCACTCATTGTTTTTAGGTTACAAGAAAAGAGGGTTGCTTTTTGAGTAAACATCAGGAATATGAGAAGCGTACAGAGCAGCTGATTCTGCCTATTTTGGAGGAACATCATTTTGAACTCGTGGACGTGGAATTTGTAAAAGAAGCAGGAAGCTGGCATCTTCGGGCATATATCGACAAAGAGGGCGGGATTACGATCGATGATCTCACGCTTGTAAATCACGCGCTGGGGGATCGGATGGATCAGGAAGATTTCATAGAAGAATCTTATGTTTTGGAAGTGAGTTCTCCGGGACTTCTCCGGCCGTTTAAGAAACCGAAAGACTACATAAGAAATCTGGGCAATGATGTCGAGGTAAAATTATATGCACCTGTAACATGGGAGCAGGATGGAACGACGTACTCCGACAAGGAATTTATCGGAATCTTAAAAAAATATGAGGCGCCGTCGGAACAGTCCGTAAACGGCGGGACGATCGTTCTTGCCTTTGATGGCGAGGATACTCTGGAAATAGAAATAAAAAATATTGCATGTATTCGCAAGTCGATTGATTTTTAAGAGTAAAACTGTTAAGTGAAAAAGGCGTGCATGAATGGAGGCTAACAATGAAGGCGAAAAACAATAAAACGACAACGAATGGTAATCCGGAATTGATTGAGGCATTAAAGGCGATTGAAAAAGAAAAAGATATCAGTAAAGACATTTTGATAGAGGCGATACAGAATTCCCTGCTGGCAGCGTGCAAAGACCAGTTTGGCAAATCGGATAACGTCCGTGTTACCCTGGATGAAAATACGGGGGAATTCCATGTATATCAGGATAAAGAAGTAGTGGAAGAGGTAGAAGACGAGACGCTTCAGATTTCCGTCGTGGAAGCAGAAGTAAAATATGGAGAAAAAGAGCTCGGCGCGAATGTGAGCATCGAGGTGACACCGAAAAATTTCGGACGTATTTCGGCACAAAAAGCAAAACAGGTTGTCGTTCAGAAAATACGCGAAGAGGAGAGAAAAGTTCTGTTTGACCAGTATTATATGAAGGAACGGGACATCATAACCGGGACAGTACAGCGATATAACGGCGGAAATTATACCATCAATATCGGGAAGATCGATACGGTACTTACCGAAGCCGAACAGGTGAAGACGGAAAGATTCCAATCTCACGAAAAAATAAAACTGTATGTGACCGAAGTAAGGGATACGACGAGAGGACCTCGGATCACCGTGAGCCGTACACATCCGGAGCTGGTCAAACGTCTGTTCGAAGCGGAAGTGGCGGAAGTGCAGAGCGGAGTGGTGGAGATCAAAAATGTTTCGAGGGAAGCCGGTTCCCGTTCGAAAATAGCGGTGTACAGTAATAATCCCGATGTCGATCCGGTCGGCGCCTGTGTCGGCGTCAATGGGGCGCGCGTGAATATGGTAGTCGATGAGCTTCGCGGAGAAAAGATCGATATAGTGGAGTGGAACGAAAATCCGGCCATCTTTATCGAGCATGCCCTCAGTCCGTCGAGAGTGCTGTCGGTCACTGTGGATCCGGAGGAAAAGACGGCGGTTGTTATCGTACCGGATTACCAGCTTTCGTTAGCCATCGGCAAGGAGGGCCAGAATGCCAGACTTGCGGCAAGGCTGACCGGTTATAAGATTGATATAAAGAGTGAGACGCAGAGTATGGAAAGTTAATCTTTCGTCTGGAAGTGAGGAGTGGTTTGTGTGGTAAAAAAGAAAATTCCAATGAGGCAGTGTATCGGATGTCGGGAGAGCAGGCCGAAAACGGAACTGATCCGCATCGTGAGATCCGAATGCGTCGCGGGATGCGATGACAAAGAGAGCTGCGCGGTCTATGTGGACCGTACGGGGAAGGCAAATGGAAGAGGAGCATATTTGTGCGATCGATTGGAATGTCTTCAGAAGGCACGGAAAAACCACGGACTTGACCGGGCGTTTAAAATAAATATCAAAGATGAAATATACGATGATCTGGAAAGGCAGTTGAGTGAATGATTCAAGACAGGAAAACGTTTGGAACACTGGGACTGGCGATGAAGTCAGGAAATGTAGCCAGCGGCGAATTTATGACGGAGAAGGCGATCCGTTCGGGAACGGCGAAGCTTGTCATCGTTGCAGAGGATGCCTCTGACAATACGAAGAAAAAATTTCGGAATTCGTGCAGTTATTACCGGGTTCCTATGGCGGTGTTTGGGGAGAAAGAGATACTTGGAAATGCGATCGGGAAAGAGTTTCGGGCTTCCCTTGCCGTTTTGGATCAGGGATTTGCATCATCCATTAGTAAAAATTTAGATTTGGAGGAAATGTAGTATGGCAAAAATGAGGATATTTGAGATAGCAAGAAGTTTACAATCAAAAGATAAAAAAATCAAAAGCGGGGATCTGGTGAAACTTCTAAATGATAACGGTTTTGATGTTAAAGGTGCCAACAGCAACATTGAAGATGATGCAATCGCGTTTTTGCTGAAAACTTTTAATAATAAAAAGCCTTCCGCAAAACAGGAAAAAAGTAAGACGGTGCCGGATCAAAAACCTGCGAAGGATGTTTCATCTGAGCAAGTAGTTAAACAGTCAGACGGGCCGCAGGCCCAGGCCGGCGTGCCAGCGAAGTCTCAGGAAAAGGCAGAAAAGCCGGGAAAAGAGACGGAGAAGCCAATACGGCAGATGTCGGAGGAGCCGAATCAGCATAGATCGGAAGAGTCCGGAGCGCATACACAAGAGAAGACAGGAACGAACATGCAGGAAGGACTGAAAGAGCAAATGACAGAGGAGTCGAAGAAACAGATGGCGGAAGAGCCGAAAACACAAAAATCGCAAGAGGCGGAAAGACCAGAAGCCCAAAAAGAGCCGCGCGACGAGAAACCAGCCGCGCAGGGAAATGTTTCCCATCCGAATCATACGGATCGGGGAGAGCGACGTGGCAATGGTCCGAAGTCGTCGGATGAAAATAACGGCGGACGGAGAAATCAGCCAAACGGCGGCGGTGGTGAGCGGAGAAACCAGGGCGGAGACCGACGGAACCAGGGAACCGGAGATCGTAGAAACGACAGAAGGAACCAGGGAGCGGGCGGCCGTGGGAATAATGGAACGAGAAATAATGGGACACGGGGAAACGAAAACGGTGGAGACCGCCGAAACCAAACGGCAGGAGATCGTAGAAATGACCGCCGCGGCCAGGGAGCCGGAACCCGCGGTGGTGCACAGGGTATGCGCGGAGGCGCGCAAGGTACACGCGGAGGTGCGCAAGGTGCAAGAGCAGGTGCACAAGGTGCAAGAGCAGGTGCACCTGGTAGAAGACAAAACAATAATAATAACCGCAGCGGCGAGCGGGTATTTGAGAGGTTTGAAAAGGCACAGAGCGGTTTTGACGGGATCAAACAGGAGCAGAAGAATTCCCGGAAGAGGAATAAAAAAGCGCCAGAAAAAGGGACATACAAAAAGTCCAGTAAAGAGGAAATGAACCGTATACGGAACAAAAAAGATCCAAACCGTAAAGGTGCGTTCATCAAGCCGGAACCAGTGGCAAAAGTGCCGGAAGAGACGATCAAGCAGATTACGATTCCAGAAAGCCTCACGATCCGAGAGCTGGCGGAACGGATGAAGATGCCGGCATCAGCGCTTGTAAAGAAATTATTCCTTCAGGGACAGGTCGTATCGCTGAATCAGGATATTACCTTTGAAGAGGCAGAGGAGATCGCTCTGGAATTTGACATTATTGCCGAGATGGAAGAAAAGGTGGATATGGTTGCGGAACTTCTCAAAGAGGAAGAAGAGCCGGAAGAGAAGATGAAGAAACGGCCGCCTGTCGTGTGTGTTATGGGACACGTAGACCACGGAAAGACGTCCCTTTTGGACGCGATCCGTGAGGAAAATGTCACGTCTCACGAGGCCGGGGGAATCACGCAGCATATCGGTGCTTACGTCGTGGTTAGCAAGGGAGAGAAGATTACGTTTTTAGATACGCCGGGACATGAGGCATTTACTTCCATGCGTATGCGAGGCGCGCAGTCTACCGATATCGCGATCCTTGTCGTGGCAGCGGACGATGGCGTTATGCCGCAGACGGTCGAAGCGATCAACCACGCGAAGGCAGCTGGCGTCGAAATTATCGTAGCGATCAATAAGATCGACAAAGCGGGCGCCAATATTGAGCGGGTAAAGCAGGAGTTGGCAGAATACGAACTCATTCCGGAGGATTGGGGCGGAAGCACGATCTTCGTACCCGTATCGGCTCATACGAAAGAGGGCATTGACCAGCTGTTGGAGATGATCGTTCTCACGGCAGAGGTGATGGAACTGAAGGCGAATCCAGACCGGAAGGCGAGGGGTATCGTGATCGAGGCCCGTCTGGATAAGGGGCGCGGTCCGGTTGCAACCGTTCTCGTGCAAAAAGGCGTGCTCCGTATCGGGGACCATGTTGCCATCGGTACAGCGCACGGAAAAGTCCGGGCCATGATCGACCACCACGGAGAGCGGGTGAAAGCGGCAAAACCGTCTACACCTGTAGAAATTCTTGGTTTAAATGGTGCTCCAGATGCCGGAGAGATCGTGGTGGCAACGGAAAGTGATAAGGAAGCAAAACAGATTTCCCAGGCATATATTGACCAGGGTAAGGATAAACTATTGGAGGAAACGAAGGCGAAGAAGCTTTCGCTCGACGGCTTGTTTAATCAGATCCAGGCAGGAAACGTCAAGGATCTGAACCTGATCATCAAGGCCGATGTCCAGGGATCGGTAGAAGCCGTAAAACAAAGCCTGCTCAAGCTGAGCAATGAGGAAGTTGCCGTGCGTGTTATCCACGGCGGCGTCGGCGCCATCAACGAATCTGACGTGTCGCTGGCAAGCGCGTCAAACGCGATCATTATCGGCTTTAATATCCGGCCGGACAATACGGCGAAGGAAATCGCTGACCGTGAGAATGTGGACGTCCGCCTGTACCGTGTCATTTATGATGCGATCGAGGATATTGAACACGCGCTCAAAGGAATGCTGGAGCCGATCTATGAAGAGAAAGTGATCGGGCACGTTGAAGTGCGTCAGACGTTTAAAGCGTCTGGAGTCGGAACGATTGCTGGATCTTACGTACTGGACGGCAAGGTGGAGAGAGGCTGCAAATGCCGCGTTTCCCGCGGAGAGGAACTTATTTTTGAGGGCAGCCTGGCTTCTCTTAAGAGGTTTAAAGACGATGTGAAGGATGTTGCCGCAGGCTACGAGTGTGGTCTGGTATTTGAAAACTTTAACGACATTCAGGAAGAGGACAGGGTAGAGTGCTACGTAATGGTAGAAGTGCCTCGTACCTGACCAAAATAAATAGTGATGCGTAACCAAGCTGCAGCAAGAACACGCGGCCGAGCGAGCGGCCAGACGGAGTGAAACCAGCTGTGGCAGAATGGGGGAAATCATGAGAAAGAACAGCGTAAAAAATATTCGTATCAACAGTGAGGTCCAGCGGGAGATGAGCCGGATCATCTCCGAGGAAATAAAAGATCCAAGAGTGCATCCGATGACGTCGGTGATGGGGGTCGAGGTTACGCCGGATCTGAAATATGCGAAAATATTCATTAGTGTATTTGGGAGTGAGGAGGAGAAGGAAAAGACGATGGAAGGGTTGAAAAAGAGCGCTTCCTTTGCCAGGGTACAGTTGGCAAAAAGAATGAATCTCAGAAATACGCCGGAACTTACTTTTGTTTTGGATCACTCGATCGAGTATGGGGTAAACATGTCAAAGAGGATTGACGAGGTCAATCATAAAAAGTAAGGAGGGATACGATGAACGTTTTGCTGCGGGAAATATCAAAGGCGCATACGATTGCTATTTGCGGGCATATCCGGCCCGACGGCGACTGCGTCGGTTCCTGTATGGGACTGTACTCTTATCTGTCTGACTGTTATCCGGAAAAACAGGTAACCGTTTATTTGGAAGAAGTGCCGGAAGCATTTTCCTATTTGGAAAAGAAAGAGGCATTCCTGCCAAAGGCGGATACATACGATTTGTTTATTTCTCTTGACTGCGGTGCCATCGACCGGTTTGGGGACGCGCAGGAGGTGTTTCGCAGGGCGGAGAGGACACTGAATATCGATCATCATATCAGTAATGAGGAATTTGCCGATGTAAACCATGTGGAAGCATCGGCAAGTTCTACGAGTGAAGTTTTGTGCAGCATGATGGAAATGGATAAGATCGGGACGTTTACTGCGGAGGCGCTCTATACGGGGATCGTTCATGATACGGGCGTGTTTAAACATTCGAATACCGGGAAACGGACGATGGAGTTGACGGGGCAATTGATGGAAAAAGGAATCCCATTTGGTGAGATCATCGACGAGAGTTTCTACCAGAAGACATATAAGCAGCTCCAGATCATGGGCCGCTGTCTGCTCGAGAGTGTGCGGGTCATGGACGGCCAGTGCATCTTCTGTGTTGTCCCGAAATGGATCATGGATTTCTATGGGGCCAAGCCTTCAGATCTGTCCGGGGTCATTGATGAACTGCGGACGACAGAAGGAGTGGAAGTCGCTATCGTTATTACTGAGAGGGACACGTCGGAATACAAGGTGAGTATGCGTTCGAACCATGTGGTAGATGTGAGCAGGATTGCTACCTTTTTTGGCGGCGGCGGACATATCCGCGCGGCCGGCTGTGAGATGCGGGGTTCCGCGTTTGACGTCATCAACAATCTGACGGAACACATAGAGAAGCAGTTAGGAAGCGGTGGTGCGGCGGAATGAGGGAACACATGGATGGGATCCTGAATGTCCACAAGGAAAAGGGGTTTACGTCACATGACGTGGTGGCAAAGCTGCGTGGGATCTTAAAACAGAAAAAAATCGGACATACCGGCACGCTTGACCCGGACGCAACCGGAGTGCTGCCGGTATGTCTTGGAAGGGCGACGAAAGTATGTGAGTATTTGACGGACCGCTCCAAAACATATGTGGCCCGTGTTCGGCTCGGTGTCGTGACGGATACGCAGGATCTGTCGGGGCGTGTATTGGAGGAACATCCGGTCCAGGTGACCAAAGAAGAACTGATAGAGGCGGTATCTGGTTTTGTCGGTGAGATCTGGCAGACGCCGCCGATGTATTCGGCGGTAAAAGTGAATGGAAAACGATTGTATGAGCTGGCGAGACAGGGACTGGAAGTCGAGCGGAAGAAGCGTAAGATCACAGTACATTCGTGCAGCATTACAGATTATGCTGCGGAAGAACAAACCTTTGTGATGGAGGTTCACTGTTCCAAGGGAACATACATCCGGACTCTTTGCCACGATATCGGTGAGTGTCTGGGTTGCGGCGCTGCGATGGCATCCCTCGTGCGCACGCGGTCAGGAATATTTTCGCTCGAGGGAGCGCTGACGTTGTCGGAGATTGAACAAAAGGCGCAGGATGGAACACTGGATGGAGCCGTGCTGCCGATTGATGCCATTTTTCATGATCATCCTGAAATTATCGTATCGCAGTCAGGACTCCGTTATCTCCAGAATGGAAATGCCCTGCGGCAGGAGTGGTGCGGGGCGGCAGGCTGTGCGGGGCACGGAGAGACTGTCCGGATGTACGGCCCAGACCGCACGTTTTATGCACTGTATCAATATGACGAAAAAAAGCGTATTTTTACAAATGTGAAGATGTTTTACAATGCTGCCGGCCAGTCATGACACAATTACGTTCCGGCGCAGAAAAGAGGAATGGATATGATCGTATTGGAAAAGATGCCATACCGGCTGGAACATACGGCGATATGTATCGGAAAATTTGACGGTCTGCACAGCGGGCACCGCCTGCTGATCGATAGCATCCGTGAGTATGAAAACAAACAAAAAGTCCTGTTTACCTTTTCATTTCCGGATACCGGTTCGATCTACAGTGAACAGGAAAAGCGGTTTTTGGCAGAAAAACTCGGGATCGATGTCTATATAAACTGTCCGTTTGATGACAGGCTTTCGCATATGTTACCAGAAGAATTTCTAGATGAAGTGTTACGGGGACAGTGTGGTGCTGACGCCATCTCGGTGGGGGAAGACTTCCGCTTTGGATTTGGTCGGAGCGGGGATGTTGATTACCTTCGCGACCGCAGTGAGAGGGACGGATTTGCCCTGCACGTAGTTCCAAAGAAAGAGATGTTTGGCGGGCCGGTGAGCAGTACCCGCATACGAAAGCTCTTAGTGGATGGAGAGATCGGGAAGGCGGGGGAACTGCTAGGTCAGCCATATTTTATTTACGGAACGGTGTGCCACGGGAATCAGATCGCCAGAGCCAGGCTGGATATGCCGACGGCGAACCAGATCCCCCCGCCGGAAAAGATACTTCCGCCCTATGGGGTGTATGCCTCTCGGGTGTGGACAAAACATGGCATCTACGACGGCGTTACGAATATAGGTAGAAAACCAACGATTCCCGGAGAGAACGCGGCGGGAGTGGAAACTCATATTTTTGAGTTCGATTCCGATCTGTACGGGACAAAACTCTGCGTGGAACTGCATTCGTTTTTGCGCAGGGAGCAGAAATTTTCCAGTTTAGGCGCACTTCGTGAGCAGATGAAGGCGGATAAGGAACGATGTGCAGCGTATTTTAGAACACGGGGCATACAGTAGAAAAAAGAGCGCATAGCGGCGCAGAAATGGAGAATACTATGGAATTGGCATTGCAGATCATGGCAGGGGTTGGTTTGTTTTTATATGGCATGCAGCTGATGAGCGACGGCCTGCAGAAGGTCGCCGGCGGAAAGATGCGTACGATTCTTGAGAAATTAACGACGAATCCATTTATGGGACTTCTGCTCGGTATTGTGTTTACTGGTATCATCCAGTCGTCCAACGCTACGACAGTGCTCGTTGTCAGTTTTGTAAACAGCGGCCTGATGAACCTCTCCCAATCGGTGGGCGTCATCATGGGGGCCAATATCGGTACGACCGTAACCGGCCAGCTCGTATCATTTAAGCTGGACGCGGTGGCGCCGCTTTTTATCATTGTCGGCGTTGTCATGGTCATGTTTATAAAAAAACCGATGATCCGGCGGATCGGAGAAGTTCTGCTCGGTTTCGGCGTGTTGTTTTTTGGAATGTCCACGCTTTCTTCTTCGGTGGACCAGCTCAATGAGGTAGAAGCGATTAAGCATTTATTCAGCAGTCTGACCAATCCGTTTATAGCGGTGCTGATCGGATTTCTCGCGACGTCGATCCTGCAGAGCGCGTCCGCGTCTGTCGGGATCCTGATCGTGCTTGCTTCGTCGGGTCTTATGGATCTGAACATTTGTTATTATGTCATAATGGGATGTAACATCGGTGCGTGTGGTTCGGCGGTACTGGCGAGCCTGAGCGGAACGAAAGACGCGAAGCGCGCGGCGATGCTCCACGTTTCCTTTAATGTGATCGGACTTGTGATCGTCATGGTACTGCTTGCGATCTGCGGGGAGCCGATCATGTCAGCGATACATGCGCTGTCAGCGTCAACGGTGGATAGCGGACTGCGCGCCGGCCGGGATGTGGCAAATATCAATACGATCATCAAAGTGTTCCAGGTGATCGTTCTGTTCCCGCTCAGCAAGTTCCTGATCCGGCTGTCTTATGTGATCATACCAGGCGAGGATGAGGAAGTCCACGGAATGGAACTAAAATTTATTGGAAAACACGCGATCTTCAACCTGACGACAGCGCTCCCGCAGGCAGTGAGCGAGGCCGAGCGCATGGGAAAAATGGCTGTCCATAATCTGAACCGTGCGATGGAAGCCTTGTTAGAACGGGACGAGGAAGCACTTGAGGATGTTTACAAAAAAGAAAATGTCATAGATTACCTGAATACGGAAATATCAAACTATCTGGTGAAGATCAACCAGTTATCGCTGCCGATCCAGGACCGTAAACAGCTGGGGGCGATGTTTCACGTCGTAAACGACATGGAGCGGATCGGCGACCATGCGGAAAATATAGCCGACTTTGCGAAAACCGTTATGTCAGCGGACCTGAAATTCTCAAAAAAAGCGCAAAATGAACTGCGCCAGATGTTTGAAAAGGTGACGCAGCTCCTTACATATTCCATCAATATGTTTGTGACAGGGGACGATGTCCATGCGGAAGAAATACAGAAACTGGAAAACGAAATCGATAAGATGGAAAAGAAGCTTCAGAAAAAACATATCAACCGTTTGGCAAATCATAAATGTGAACCACATGCCGCTATGATCTTTTCCGATCTGCTCAGTAATCTGGAGCGTGTCGCGGATCACGGCACGAATATCGCCTTTGCCGAGCAGGAAGACGAGGAGGAGTGATTTCCCTTATGTCGATATTAGTAGTGTGCGCCGCGCTGTTTGCCGGACTGCTTATATATGGCTATGTTTCTAATTTCTTTTTCCGAGCGGAGCATTACACGGTTCCGGTATCCGGCCTGGATCAGGGACAGCCGGTCCGTATCGTAATGCTAGCGGATCTTCATGGAACGGTATTTGGCAGGAACAATGAGCGCCTGATCCGAAAGATCGACAGCCTGCACCCGGATATGATCTGTATCGCAGGCGACATGACCGTAAAAGACGGCAGGGGATCGGCGGCATGTATTGCCCTGTGCAAGGAAATCGTCCGTCTCTGCCCTGTGTACTATGCGATGGGAAATCATGAGATTCGGATGGAACATTACCAGGATTTTAGTTCCGAACTCAAAAAAGCAGGGGTGTTTGTACTCGACAATGAGTATGCCCGTTTTTTTGCTTCCGGAAAAAATATCGGCGTGTATGGCTGGAGCGCTGGAGAATGGTTTTATCACAAATGCTGGCACAAGAGGATCCTGACCGTAAAAGAGCTGGAACATCAGCTCGGCGTGCCGGGGCAGGGGACATTCCATATCCTATTGGCGCACAATCCGGAATACTTCCAGACGTATTGTGAGTGGGGAGCGGATCTGGTACTTTCGGGTCATGTCCACGGCGGCATTGCCAGGCTGCCGTGGTTCGGCGGCGTGATCTCGCCGTCCCTCAGATTGTTTCCCAAATATGACGCCGGCGAGTTCCGGGAGCGATATGGAACGATGATTCTCTCTCGCGGTCTGGGCACACATCACATCCGGCTGCGGTTTTTTAATGTACCCGAAATTTCGGTGATCGATCTGATTGGAAAAAGTAGTTAAATATGCGGTTCATCCTGAAAAGTCCTTGTGATAAAAGTAGTATTGTGTTAAAATAGAAGTGAAATAGAAATGGTAGATAAATTACCGGCGGACGAAAGCAGGTGAGCTGCTTTAGACAGGAGGAAGTATGTTAAAAAACTGGAAAATGGGGTTTGTAATTGCGTCTATTGTTGCCGTTATTTCAGCAGTGTCGATGGGGGTGGTATTTTATATATCCAACAGCAATATCACCTCGGTGCTGATCAATGATGTGGAAAATAACATGCAGACATCTCTGGATGCAAAAACGAAGCTGATCGATGAGTATATATTAAATGCGGAGGAACAGCTCGTATCGTTCTCAAAGGAACGAGATATTTTTGAATTTTTACGCGATACAGGCAATAAGCAGAAACAGGAAGAATTGCAGGATTATAATTCACAGTATTTTGCAGCGCTTGAAGGCTGGGAGGGGTTATATGTCTGTGACTGGAAAACCGAAACGCTGACCCATTCGAACACGTCTGCGGTGGGGTTGGTACTTCGCGAAGGCGATTCACTCAAGCAGCTTCATGAAAATCTGACATCTGCAAAGGACGGCGTGTTTAATACGGGTATATTGAAGTCACCGGCATCGGGACAGCTTATCATATCCATGTATGTCCCGATTTATGATGGGGATACCCCTCTCGGTTTTGTAGGAGGAGCGATCCAGACGGATGGACTTTCCCAGCAGCTGGATGCCGTTTCCACACACGGCATTGAGAATACGACCTATTCACTGATCAATGTGGGAAAGAAGCAGTACATTTTTGACGATAACGCGGATCTGATCCTGACAGAGATCCAGGACACCAACCTTCTTAATGTCATTTCCATGATCGATGGCGGGAAGGAAACAGGCCAGGTTACATATAACGGCGAAGACGGCGTGGAATACTTCTCTGTTTTTAAGTCGATTCCAGAGAGGGCATGGGCGCTTGTGATCCGGAATGATAAGGCTGAATTATATCAGCCCGTGTACAAGAGCCGGCTGGTTTTGGGTATCGTTTGCGTATTGGCCTTTCTTTTGATCACAGTCATGTCATGGGCGATGATCACGATCAATCTGAAACCGCTCAAAACAGTGATCAAAAAGATTGAGAAGATCGAGAACCTCGACCTGAGCGAAGACAATATGATCCAGGGTTATATCGGGCGCAGGAGTGAGGTCGGTAAGCTGGCGACGGCGGTGGATTCCCTTACGGTTACGTTCCGGAAGATGCTGCATACGTTAAATGATTGTTCAGAGTCCTTAGTCGGAAGTTCGGAGACGATGCGGACGGCATCAAAGGACCTGATGGGGAGCGTGGAAGACAATTCGGCGACGACGGAGGAATTGTCAGCCAGCATCCTGAACACAAACTCATCCATACAGGTAGTTACAGGTGAGGTTGAGAAGATCCATGATATCGTAGGCGATATAACGGATCGCGCCCAGGACGGAAGCGAAAAGAGCGAGACGCTGATCCAGACAGCAAACACGATGAGTAAAACGGCTGCGGATACGCTGGAAAACAATACGAAAAAAGTTGTGGAAACGAAGAGGAACATCGAAGAGGCAATGCACAATCTCCAGTCCCTTGTGAAGATCAATGAGATGGCAACTCAGATCT
This sequence comes from uncultured Eubacterium sp., assembly GCA_910589665.1. Taxonomy (GTDB): domain Bacteria; phylum Bacillota; class Clostridia; order Lachnospirales; family Lachnospiraceae; genus Eubacterium_F. The sequence goes on from CAJUTR010000001.1 coordinate 188,999, forward strand.
TGGATATTACGAGTCAGACGAATCTGCTCTCACTGAACGCTTCGATTGAGGCGGCAAGGGCAGGGGAGGCCGGAAAGGGATTTGCTGTCGTTGCCGGGGAGATTGGAAGTCTGGCGGAGAATTCTTCTGAGACAGTCAATCAGATCCAGGCGCTCTGCAAGGATGCGAATAAGAGTATAGAAAGCGTGAAGGAGTGCTTTGAAGATATCATCGCGTTTATGGAAACGGATGTATCGGGTAAATTCCAGGAGTTTGCAGATATGGCCAGCCAGTATGAAGCGGTGGTAAACGACATCCGGCAAGTGATTCATAGTATACATAGCAAAACTTCTGTATTTTCGGAAAGTGCGACGAATATCCGGGATCAGATCAATAACGTCAGGATGGCGTCCAATGACAATGAACAAGGGGTGGATGATATCATTGTCAAAAATGATCTAACGACACAAACGGCGGACGCCATTATCAAAATTGCGGATGTAAACCAGTCGAATGTGGAAGCGATCAAAGAGATCGTAGATATGTTCAAGTAGGAACGGACTGGTTTGAAGCGGTCAGAGATCGCAGCGTATCATGCAAATTCTTTCAAAGTTACTTGCATTCGATTTACATTTAGTTTATAATTATGGTAAGAAAATGACTAGTAATAGGGGGTTGGAGTAATACAAAATTTCAGGAGGAAATAAGCATGAAGAATCTCAAATTGGCAACAAAGATAAGTATCATTGTAATTACGATTTTGACGATCGGGCTTGTTATTGTTTGGAAAAGTACGGATGTGAATGTATCCTCGGTTATGAAAGATCAGATTGTAGACGAGATGAATGATGCGATCAAGACACGATCGAAGCTTATTAAGCAGTATATTGATTCGACAGAAGCGTATTTGATTGGTTACGCACAGGCACCTGTGCTGAAACAGGCCCTTCTGCATCCGGATGATGCGGGGGCAGCTGCGAATGCGCAGGAATTTACAAAGAATTACGGAAAAGAAAACTCGAATCTGGAAAACGTATATCTGGGTGATTATAACACAAAAGTACTAGCTTCGTTTGTCGAAGGGCCGATCGGAAAAACCCTTCGTGAGGGGGAAGCGCTTAAGGTTTTGAGAGATACGCTGTTTGCTTCGAATGAGACGAATATGTGGAACACGGGTGTTATGGCATCCCTGTCTACAGGAAAACAGGTAGTTTCGATGTACTATCCGATCTATAATGACGGTGAGCCTCTCGGATATGTGGGGAGCGCCGTTTACTCGGAGGACCTGAAAAACACACTGGATGCTTTGGCGGAAGAGACCGGAAACAAAACGGATTATCTGTTGTTAGATGCGGCGAAAAATACATATATATTCTGCGGAGACGAAGAGAAGATCGGTGGCCCCATTGAAGAAAAGAATATATCGGAAGTGATCGGACTCGCAAAGAATGAAAAAGCTTCTGGCGAAGCGGTATACGAGTATAAGGAAAACGGCAAAGGAAAACTGGCTGTATATGAGTATATGGAAGATCGGGACTGGGTGCTTATGGTACTGACCGATCAGGACGAAGCATTTGCCACGGTTCATCATCTTTCTTTGGTACTGTTGATCCTGTGCGCGATCCTTTTGGTATTGATCTCTCTGGCGGTATGGTTTGCCGGATGTTTGATCGCAAAAGATATCAAGAAGGTGGCAGCTATCATTCAGGAGATCGGAACGCTCGATCTGACGCTTCGCAGCAAGCTCAAGAAGTTTGGTTCCCGAAAAGACGAAGTGGGAATGATCGCGAAGGCGACCCAGTTTTTGACGGATACGGTCAGCGATGCGGTTGTGGTCATCAAGGAAAAGAGTGTCGAACTTTTGGATACTTCCGGAACACTGCATTCTGGGGCAGATGTGACAAAGGGATCGGTTGAAAATGTAGAAAAGGCCATTCATGACATTGCGGAGAGTACGATACAGCAGGCGGAAGATACGCAGCAGGCGGTGCAGAGCGTCTTACATATCGGGGATACGATCGAAAAGACGATGAGTGAAACGGAGACGTTGAGCGAATATACAGGCAGCATACAGAAGACGAGCGAGGAAATGCGCGGTACTGTGAGGGGCTTGTCCAAAGTAAATAGAAATACGGAGAAGGCGATCGATGAGATCAGTGCCCAGACGTTGTCCACGAACCAGTCCGCGATGAAGATCAAAGATGCGGCGCAGCTGATCACTTCCATTGCGGAGGAGACGAATATGCTGTCGCTGAACGCTTCGATCGAGGCGGCGCGTGCCGGTGAGCAGGGCAGAGGTTTTGCGGTAGTCGCAAGTCAGATCCAAAATCTGGCGGAGCAGTCGAATGACTCTGCAAAACTGATCGACAGCATTATCGTGACGTTGATCGAGGATTCGAATAAAGCGGTGGAGACGATGCTGAAGATGAAAGATATCATGCTGGAGCAGAGCAAGCAGCTTTCCCATACGGAAGACCAGTTCTCTGAGATTTATGAGAACATTGAAGTGACAAAACAGGGCGTTACTTCTATTTATGATACCGTGAAAAATATGGATGAGGAGCGTCTCATGGTTGTAGAACTCGTTCGCAAGCTTTCGGAGATCGCGGCGGATAACGCGGCGGGAACACAGGAGATCCTAGCTTCGACGGAGATGCTCGAAGGCATGGTAAAAGACGTTTCAGAGGCGTCCGAACAATTGGTTTCAGTTTCGGATAATATCGAGAAGAGTGTCAGCGGTTTTACCGTATGATGATATTGTAGACAGAACTTATAAAGTTCTCCTTGTGCTGGGGGCGCGGTTCTAAGCCGCCCCCCTTTTTTAGAGCAAAAGATAGAAACGCGCAAATTGGCGTGCGCGCATGGAGGGAAAGATGGGCATACCAGTTAAATTAGAGGTGTTTGAGGGACCGCTGGATCTGCTTTTGCACCTGATCGAGAAGAACAAAGTGGATATTTATGATATTCCGATCGTGCTGATCACGGAACAGTACATCGACTATGTCAGCCAGATGGATGCTAGGGATATGGATGTCATGAGTGAATTTCTCGTGATGGCAGCGACGCTCGTTCGCATCAAATCAAAGATGCTGCTCCCGCCGGAAGAGGAAGAGGAGGACGAGCTGGAAGATCCGAGACAGGAACTGGTGGAGCGTATTTTGGAATATAAAATGTATAAGTACGCATCGTTTGAACTGAAGGATCGGCAGGTAGATGCCGGAAGGATGCTATTTAAAGAGGCGACGATTCCCGATGAGATCCGGGATTTTAAAGAGGAGGTGCGGATCGAGGATCTGCTGAGTGAGGTGACGCTGGCGAAATTGCAGGGCATTTTTAATTCCGTCATGAAAAAGCAGGTGGACAAGATCGATCCGATCCGCAGTAAGTTTGGAGAGATTGAAAAAGAGGAGATCAGTCTGGAGGATCATATCGTCTTTTTAGAAGAGTACGCCAGGGAACATCGCACATTTAGTTTTCGGAAACTGCTGGAACACGGCAGGGGAAAAAATTATGTGATCATTACGTTTCTTGGTATTTTGGAAATGATGAAGATGGGGAAACTTTCCATCGTGCAGGAGAACATTTTTGACGATATTCATATTACATGTTTGGAGGAATCAGCGTGAATATAAAAGAATTAGAAGCGGTCATTGAGGCCATTTTATTTACGATGGGAGAGGCGGTTGAGGTCGAGCGGATCGCGGCCGCTGTCGAGCACGACCAGGATACGATCCGCCGGCTCATACGGAATATGATGACCCGTTATGAGGAAAGTGACCGGGGAATCCATATTATTGAACTGGACGGATCGTTTCAGTTATGTACGAGGCCGGAAATGTATGAATACCTGATCAAAGTGGCGCATGTTCCGAAAAAGCACGTACTCACCGATGTGATGCTCGAAACGCTGTCGATCATCGCTTACAAACAACCGATCACCCGGCTTGAGATCGAGAAGATCCGCGGTGTCAAGTGCGACCATGCCGTAAATAAGCTGATCGAGTACAATCTGATCTGTGAGGCGGGGCGGCTGGATGCGCCGGGGCGGCCGATCTTATTTGCGACAACGGAAGAGTTTTTGCGGTATTTCGGCATTGAATCACTGGAAGAACTACCGATCCTGAACCAGGAGACGATAGAAAACTTTAAGGAAGAGGCGGAAAAAGAAGTAATGCGTGAACTGGCGATGAACGAGATGGAAGATAAATGAAAAACGGCGCGGTGCGCCGTTTTCGTGCTTTATTTATAATCGACGAGGTCGACGTAAAACTTCCGGTAATCCGTCCGTCTCTCCTTTGTTGCCGCGATCGCAGTGCGGGGATGCTGGTTGAGCTGCCCGGTCAGCAGATAGGGAATATCATACCCCCAGATCACGCCTTTTTCTTTTAACGGCAGGATCTCGTGTTCCAACACGTCCAGGATCGGCAGGATATTGTACTTCGGATTTTTCAGAAAACCGAGCAGCTGTTCGCTCGCACAGTTTCCAGCGCCGCGTCCCATGCCGCTCACAGTCACATCCAGATAGCTGACACCGCGTTTCAGTGCTTCGATCGTGTTCGCAAAGGCAAGCTGCTGGTTATTATGCGCATGGATACCAATGTATTTATGAAATTTATCGCCGAAGAACAAATATTTGTCGGCTAGTTTCCTCATCTGTTCGGGATAGATCGCGCCGTAACTATCGACGATATAAATACCGTCTGCTGAACTCTGCCCGATGAGGTCGAGTGCTTCGTCAATATCCGTATCATTGTCGTTGGATACCGCCATGATGTTGACCGTCGTTTCGTATCCTTTTTCGTGGCAGTATTCTACCATTTCGATGGCGGCCGGAATCGTATTGATATAGGTAGCGATGCGGACGAGGTCGATCACGCTGTCGCAGCGGTCGATAATGTCCCGCTTAAAATCTGTTCTGCCGACATCCGCCATGACCGCAATCTTCATATCGGAATCATTTTCACCGACGATACGTCGGAGATCTTCTTCCCGGCAAAACTTCCAAGGCCCGAAATCTTCTTCAGGGAAAATGTCCCGGGACGCTTTATATCCAAACTCCATATAATCAACACCGGCCTTTATATTTGCCCGGTAAAGGTTTTTTACAAATTCATCGGTAAAACGGAAATCATTTACCAGTCCGCCGTCACGGACGGTGGCGTCAACGACTCGTACGTCTGGGCGGAAGGAAAGTATCGTTCCTTTTGTCTCCATGTGTTTCATCCTCCATTTCTGACTTTTTGTCCTTAGTATTTCATTGTAACAGAAAAATGGCGGATTGAAAAGTAAAAAAAGGAAAAAAATAAAAAAGTTCAAATTGTATATTGAAAAGAAGTGTGCTATAATGACTTTGTATGACAGCAAAATGACGGAGGTATGAAGAGAATGGACTACAAGAAAGCTGGAGTTGACATTGAGGCGGGATACAAAGCGGTTTCCCTCATGAAAGAACACATCGCGTCTACGATGAGACCGGAGGTACTTACGGATATCGGCGGTTTCTCGGGCGCGTTTTCCATGAAACGCTTTATGGGAATGGAGGAACCGACTCTTGTTTCCGGTACGGACGGTGTTGGAACGAAGCTGAAACTTGCATTTTTGATGGATAAGCACAATACGATCGGGATCGACTGTGTGGCAATGTGCGTGAACGATATTGCCTGCGCCGGCGGTGAGCCTTTATTTTTCCTGGATTATATCGCGTGTGGGAAAAATGAACCGGAAAAGATCGCTAAGATCGTAAGCGGAGTGGCAGAGGGATGCCGCCAGTCCGGGGCTGCGCTTATCGGCGGAGAGACAGCGGAGATGCCTGGGTTTTATCCGGCAGAAGAATATGACTTAGCTGGATTTTCGGTCGGCGTCGTTGATAAAAAGGATATGATCACTGGGGAGGGCCTGAAGGCAGGGGATGTTCTCGTGGGAATGGCTTCGTCCGGTATACATAGTAACGGTTATTCGCTCGTGCGCCAGGTGTTTACGATGAGCAGGGAAGCTCTTGACCGGACGTATGAATGTCTTTCGGGATCGCTTGGCGAGACTCTTCTTACCCCGACGAAAATATATGTGAAGGCGCTGCGCTCCATCCGTGAAGCGGGCGTGACGATCAAGGCGTGCAGCCATATTACGGGCGGCGGTTTTTACGAAAACATCCCCCGTATGTTAAAAGAGGGGACGCATGCCGTCATTGACAAAAATAGTTTTGCCATTCCTCCGATCTTTGAAATGCTGGCGAAAGACGGAAATGTGGCTGAAGAGGCAATGTATAATACATACAATATGGGGATCGGTATGATCGCCGTTGTGGATAAAAACGAGGTGGATCAGGCGCTTTTGGCAGTGCGGAACGTTGGGGAGACGCCTTACGTCATCGGTGAGATCGTGGACGGAGAAAAGGGGATTACGATCCAGTAAAAATACGGCAGTTGGCGCAGTTAGAAAGGATGAAAGTTACATGATGAAGATAGCAGTACTGGTTTCCGGTTCAGGGACGAATCTGCAGGCGATCATCGACAACGTGCAGTCGGGCGGTATTACGAATGCTTCCATCGAGCTTGTCGTGAGCAATAAACCAGGTGCTTACGCAAGAGAACGTGCGAAGGCAAACGGCATTTGTGAGAGCGTGCTCGTGCCGAGCGAATATCCGACGCGGGAAGCGTACGGGGAAGCGATGATTGGCTGTCTGGAGAGTTACGGGATCGAACTGGTCGTTCTCGCTGGATTTCTCGTGATCCTGCCGGAAAATTTCGTGAAACATTATGAGGGCCGGATGATCAACATCCATCCGTCTCTGATTCCGTCCCACTGCGGGCCGGGTTACTATGGACTGAGGGTGCACGAGAGCGTGCTCGCCCGTGGAAATAAAGTGACAGGCGCCACGGTCCATTTTGTGAATGAGATCGCGGACGGTGGGCCGATCATTGCCCAAAAGGCCGTAGAAGTCGGGGACGGCGATACGCCTGAGACGCTGCAGAAACGGGTGATGGAGCAGGCGGAGTGGCATATCCTCCCGCAGGCGATCGACGATATTGCAAATGGAAGAATTGAAATTGTGGATAATTTGGTAAGACATAAGAAATAATGGAGGATACTATGAACGTTTTGATTGTAGGAAGCGGTGGCCGCGAGCATGCGATCGCGGTAAGCGCGGCGAAGAGCAGCCATGTGGACAAATTGTACTGCGCCCCGGGAAATGCTGGGATTGCTTCTGTCGCGCAATGTGTGGACATCGGAGCGATGGAATTTGAGAAACTGGCGGATTTTGCAGAGGAGAACGAGATCGGCCTTACGATCGTTGGTATGGATGACCCGCTTGTCGGCGGTATTGTGGACGTATTTGAGTCGAGGGGACTTCGGGCGTTTGGGCCGCGTAAAAAGGCAGCGGCGATCGAGGGAAGCAAGGTATTCTCGAAAGACTTGATGGAGAAATACGGTATACCGACTGCTTCTTATGAGAATTTTGACAGTCCGGAAAGGGCGCTGGCTTATCTGGAGACGGCTAAGATGCCGATCGTTCTCAAGGCAGACGGTCTGGCACTCGGCAAAGGCGTCCTGATCTGCCAGACGTTAGAAGAGGCAAAGGCTGGCGTGAAAACGCTGATGCAGGACAAGCAGTTTGGCGATGCCGGGAACCAGATCGTGATCGAAGAATTTATTACAGGGCCGGAAGTGTCTGTATTGTGTTATTGCGACGGGACGCATATCGCGCCGATGACGAGCGCGCAGGATCACAAACGGGCCAAAGATAATGATGAGGGATTGAATACAGGAGGAATGGGGACCTTTTCCCCGACCCCTTTCTATACGAGTGAGATTCAGAAGTTTTGTGAGGATAGGATCTACCAGCCGACGATGGATGCGATGAAGGCAGAAGGAAGGGATTTTGTCGGCATATTGTTCGTAGGCCTTATGCTCACGGCGGATGGGCCGAAAGTGCTGGAGTACAATGCCCGGTTTGGTGATCCCGAGGCACAGGTCGTACTGCCGCGTATGGAAAATGACATCATAGAGGTTATGAATGCGTGCATTGACGGTAAATTGGATGAAGTGGAGCTACGTTTTCAGGACAATGCCGCGGTCTGTGTCGTTCTTGCCTCGGACGGTTATCCGGAAAAATATGAAAAAGGCAAAGTTATTACCGGATTTGAACATTTCGAGGGCAGGGACGGATATTACGCGTTCCACGCCGGCACGAAAGCCGAAGGCGGGAACATCGTGACGAACGGCGGGCGCGTTCTTGGCATTACGGCGAAAGGCAGCGACCTGAAAGAGGCGAGGAAGAACGCGTATGCGGCGACCGAGTGGATTTCCTTCGACGGAAAATATATGCGGAGTGATATTGGAAAAGCCATTGATGAAGTGGAATAGACCGTTTTGGACTGCTGTAGCGTCGTCGTTGTATGAGCAGCTGCGTCTAAGCGGTACATGATAAATGAAAAAGGAAAAAGGAGATTGACCTATGTATTCATTTGAAGAAGTTGTAAAAGCCGATCCGGAACTTGCGAAGGCAATGGAACTGGAAACTGGCAGGCAGAACGACCACATTGAACTGATTGCGTCCGAGAACTTCGTGAGCAAGGCAGTGATGGCAGCGATGGGAAGTACGTGTACGAACAAGTATGCCGAAGGCTACCCGGGAAAACGGTATTACGGCGGGTGCCAGTATGTGGACATGGTAGAGGATCTGGCCAGGGACCGCGCGAAGGAACTGTTCGGCTGTACGTATGCCAATGTTCAGCCGCATTCGGGCGCGCAGGCGAATATGGCGGTGTTTTTTGCGCTTGTAAAACCAGGTGAGACCGTGATGGGGATGAATCTTGACCACGGCGGACATCTGTCACATGGAAGTCCGGCGAATATTTCGGGAACGTATTACCATATCGTGCCATACGGCGTAAATGATCAGGGCTTTATCGATTATGATGAGGTAGAACGTATCGCCAAAGAATGCCAGCCGAAAATGATCATTGCTGGTGCGAGCGCGTACTGCCGGAAAATTGATTTTAAGAGATTTCGTGAGATTGCAGATGAAGTGGGGGCCTTTCTTATGGTGGATATGGCTCATATTGCCGGCTTGATCGCTGCTGGTGTCCACGAGAGCCCAATCCCGTACGCGCATGTGACGACGACGACGACCCATAAGACACTGCGTGGCCCACGAGGCGGTATGATCTTGTCCAGCGAGGAATTCGCGACCGAATATAAATTGAATAAATCCATTTTCCCTGGCATCCAGGGCGGCCCGCTCATGCACGTGATCGCGGCGAAGGCGGTTTGCTTCAAGGAGGCGCTCGATCCAAGTTTTAAAGAGTATGGGAAAAATATCATTGCCAATGCGCAGGCGCTCAGCAAGGGACTGATGGACCGGGGCGTAGATATCGTATCCGGTGGAACGGATAACCACCTGATGTTAGTGGATCTCGTGAAGAAGGGATTGACCGGAAAACAGGTTGAGGCATGGCTGGATGAGGCAAATATCACGGCCAATAAAAATACGATCCCGAACGATCCGCAGAGTCCGTTTGTGACGAGTGGTGTCCGTCTTGGCACGGCTGCCGTGACGACAAGGGGAATGAACGCGGATGACATGGATCAGATCGCCGACGCGATCGCCATGCTGATCGATGACGCCGAGGCAAATCAGGCGAAAGCAAAAGAAATCGTGAAGGCGCTGACCGACCGGTATCCATTGTATTGATCGTATTTTCGTATGGATGTTAATTGATTTGAAGGAATCCGGCACGCCGGAATGGTACATGGCCGTACTGTTCTGGCGTGCTGTTTTTTCATATAAATAGGAAAGTATGTCTTTAGGGAGCAGTGGATAAAAGAGGTGTTTAGCCGTGTGAGCGTATTGTGGAAAAGACAGGGGAGAGAAGAAGGCGGTCATTTTGTGTTAAAAGGAGGGCGTTATGTACGATAGGTTGACGAGACGGGATGTGGAGAAGATGGAACAGGAGATGGAGCACCGCAAACTCGTTGTGCGCAAACAGGCGCTGGAGGATGTGAAAGAGGCGAGGGCGCACGGGGATCTGAGTGAGAATTTTGAATACAAGGCGGCGAAGAAATTTAAGAATGAAAATGAAAGTCGGATCCGATATCTTGAGCGGATGGTAAAGACCGCGCGTATTGTGGAGGATGATTCCAGCGAGCAGGAAGCTGGTCTGAACGATACGGTGCGTGTGTTTTTTGAGGATGAGGAGTGCGAGGAGGCGTATAAGATCGTCACGACGGTGCGGAGTAATGCCGCCAATCATATGATCAGCATCGAATCGCCGCTCGGCAAGGCAATATGGAAACACCGGGAGGGGGACAGGGTGTATGTGTCCGTCAATGAGAAAGCCGGATATTACGTGCAGATCCGGGGCGTAGAAAAAAGCGACGACGAGTCGGAGCAGATCCGGGCGTATTAGCCTTTCAGGATGGCTGTGTGGACGCGTTTCTCCGCCGCATCTTTTTTATTTTGTTGAAATGATTTGACAATTCCAAATGAGAATGTTATGATATAACTAGTTTTGAGGACAGGCAATTGTGAAAAAATTAACAATCTTTTAAAGAGAAAAAGAATAAGCAGAAGAATGGGGATTCTTTATGAGAAAGGCGGTTTATCCGGGCAGTTTTGACCCGGTTACATTTGGGCATCTTGATATTATCGAGAGAGCGTCCCGGGTGGTGGATGAGGTTATAGTGGCGGTACTTGTAAACAGCAGTAAAAACCCGCTTTTTACGATTGAAGAAAGGGTCAGTATGCTTCAGCAGGTGACGAAACAGTTTTCTAATGTAAGAATCGAAACATTTCAGGGCCTTACCGTGGATTTTGCCAGGAAGGTCGGGGCAAATATTATGGTCCGGGGACTGCGTGCCGTGTCAGATTTTGAATCAGAGATGCAGATCGCCCAGACAAATCACAGCCTGGATCCCGAAATTGACACCGTGTTTTTTACGACTAGTTTGGAGTATGCTTTTTTAAGTTCGACCATTGTGCGGGAAGTCGCGTCTTACGGTTCGGATGTATCAAACATGGTGCCGGATGCAGTGGCGGAGAAGCTGCGGGAACGTTTCAGGACGGAAGTACGATAAAAATGGTAGATACCGGATTTTCCGGCATAATATAAAACTATATATAAGGAGGATATATTAATTATGTCTAAGAAAGTGGTTTTAGCAGGTGCATGCCGTACGGCGATTGGAACAATGGGTGGTACACTCAGCACGACTCCGGCTCAGCAGCTTGGATCCATCGTGATCGAGGAAGCTTTGAAACGGGCTGGTGTTCCAAAAGACAAAGTGGATCACGTATATATGGGATGTGTTATCCAGGCAGGACTTGGCCAGAATGTGGCACGTCAGGCTTCGATCAATGCAGGACTTCCGATCGAGACACCAGCTGTTACGGTAAACGTTGTTTGTGGTTCTGGTCTGAACTGTGTGAACATGGCGGCACAGATGATCCAGACAGGAGATGCTGATATCGTCGTAGCTGGAGGTATGGAAAACATGTCGATGGCTCCGTACGCACTGAAGCAGGCTCGTTTTGGTTACCGTATGAACGACAATAAGATCGTGGATACGATGGTAAACGATGCTCTTTGGGATGCGTTCAATAACTACCATATGATCCAGACCGCAGATAATATCTGTGCCGATGATAGATGGAAACTGACGCGTGAAGAGCTGGATGAGTTTGCAGTAGCGAGCCAGACAAAGGCAGTAGCAGCTCAGGAAGCAGGCAAGTTTGACGATGAGATCGTACCGGTAGAAGTAAAACAGAAAAAGCAGACCGTTGTATTTAATAAAGATGAGGGACCACGTCCGGGCACATCGATGGAAGGTCTGGCAAAACTCCGCCCGATCAACAAAGACGGCTTTGTTACGGCTGGTAACGCTTCTGGTATCAATGACGGTGCGGCTGCGGTTGTCGTAATGAGCGAGGAGAAGGCAAAAGAACTCGGCGTAAAACCGATGGCTACGTTTGTAGCTGGTGCGCTCGCTGGCGTGGATCCGAGCATTATGGGAATCGGACCGGTTGCGGCAACACAGAAGGTAATGAAAAAAGCTGGTCTCAGTGTGGATGATATGGATCTGATCGAGGCAAATGAGGCATTTGCTGCACAGTCGATCGCAGTTGGAAAGGATCTTGGATTTGACCTTGAGAAATTGAACGTAAACGGCGGCGCAATTGCCCTCGGACACCCGGTAGGTGCTTCGGGATGCCGTATTTTAGTAACGCTTCTTCATGAGATGCAGAAACGCGACGCGAAGAAAGGCCTTGCGACACTTTGCATCGGCGGCGGTATGGGCTGCGCAACGATCGTGGAACGCGACTAAGGTGAAAAGTACTACGGTTTCGCCTTGAAACGATCCGCGGAGAGAATTTTTTAGCTATCGTTATTTGGAAGTGCGAGGAAAAAAGCGACTATGGTTCGGCGGCATATTCTGCCGCTGGATCATGTTGCGATACATATTTGGAATGGAAAGGAGAGTTCCCCAATGGAATTCATTAATTATGAGGTTGAGGACAAAGTTGGCGTTATTACGATCAACCGACCGAAGGCGTTAAATGCGCTGAACAGTGCCGTTTTGGATGAACTGAGCCAGACACTCGACGGCGTGGATCTGGATGTGGTGAGATGCCTGATCCTGACAGGAGCTGGAGAGAAATCGTTTGTTGCCGGTGCGGACATCGGTGAGATGAGCACCTTGACAAAAGCAGAGGGAGAGGCATTTGGCAAAAAGGGAAATGATGTGTTCCGCAAGCTGGAGACATTCCCGATCCCAGTCATTGCTGCCGTAAACGGATTTGCCCTCGGCGGCGGCTGTGAGATTTCGATGAGCTGTGATATCCGGATCTGCTCGGAGAATGCGGTATTTGGCCAGCCAGAAGTTGGTCTTGGCATCACGCCGGGATTCGGAGGCACACAGAGACTCGCGCGCGTGATCCCAGTCGGAATGGCAAAACAGATGATCTATACGGCAAGGAACATCAAAGCAGAAGAAGCACTCCGTGTCGGACTCGTCAATGCGGTATATCCGCTCGAAGAGCTTATGCCGGCGGCTAAGAAGATGGCAGCTGGTATCGCGATGCAGGCGCCGATCGCTGTGCGCAACTGTAAAAAGGCGATCAACGACGGTCTGCAGGTAGATATGGATGAGGCCATTGTTATCGAAGAAAAACTGTTTGGCGACTGTTTTGAGACAGAAGACCAGAAGGCGGGTATGGGCAACTTCCTCGAAAAGGACAAAGAAAAGAAACTGAAAGTCGTTCCGTTTAAAAACTGCTAAAAAAGTTTCAAAACTGAAACTTATAAAAGAAATATTTTATAAATAATATATGGAGGTATGTAGGAATGAAAGTTGGTGTTATCGGTGCAGGAACGATGGGTTCCGGAATTGCACAGGCATTTGCGCAGACAGAAGGGTATGAGGTTTGTTTGTGCGACATTAATGAAGAGTTTGCAGCAAATGGGAAAAGCAAGATTGCAAAAGGATTTGAAAAACGCGTGGCAAAAGGGAAAATGGATCAGGCTGCCGCTGATTCGATCCTCGCGAAGATCACGACAGGTACGAAAGAGATCTGTACGGATTGCGATCTGATCGTAGAGGCAGCGCTCGAAGTGATGGACGTGAAAAAGCAGACATTCAAAGAACTGCAGGATATTGTGAAAAAGGATGACTGCATTTTCGCAACGAATACGTCTTCTCTCTCTATTACAGAGATCGGCCAGGGCATTTCCCATCCGGTGATCGGTATGCACTTCTTCAATCCAGCTCCGGTTATGAAGCTTGTGGAAGTTATCCGCGGAGAGAATACGACAGACGAGGTGAATGAAAAGGTTGTTTCCATCGCAAAAGAGATCGGCAAGACACCAGTAGAGGTGAAAGAAGCTGCCGGATTTGTGGTAAACCGTATCCTGATTCCGATGATCAATGAAGCGGTCGGCATTTATGCAGACGGCGTGGCTTCGGTTGAGGGCATCGACGCTGCGATGCAGCTCGGAGCAAACCATCCGATGGGACCTCTTGCACTCGGCGACCTGGTAGGACTTGACATCTGCCTTGCTATCATGGAAGTGCTGCAGGCAGAAACAGGTGATCCGAAGTACCGTCCGCATCCATTGCTCAGAAAAATGGTACGTGCCGGCAAACTCGGAAGAAAGACCGGAATCGGATTTTATGATTACAGCAAATAATCAGGGCTGTCAGATCGATAAATTATAGAAAGGTGGTTCATGGAAAAATGGATTTTACTTTAGATCAGAAACATGAAATGGCAAGATCTTTATTCAAAGAATTTGCTGAGAACGAAGCGAAACCACTCGCTCAGGAAACGGATGAGACGGAAGTTTTCCCGCAGGCTACGGTGGATAAAATGGGAAAATACGGCTTTTTGGGAATTCCGATTCCGAAACAGTACGGCGGACAGGGCTGTGATATTTTAACTTATGTGATGTGTGTGGAAGAACTTTCCAAAGTTTGTGGTACGACAGGTGTTATCGTATCGGCGCACACGAGCCTTTGCGCTGACCCGATCCTTACATATGGAACGGAAGAACAGAAGCAGAAATATCTGCCGCCTCTCTCTAATGGTGAAAAACTGGGTGCATTCGCCCTCACCGAGCCGGGGGCGGGAACCGATGCCCAGGGCGCGCAGACGAAAGCCGTACTGGATGGCGATGAGTGGGTACTCAATGGAAGCAAGTGCTTTATCACGAATGGTAAAGTGGCAGATGTATATATCGTAATTGCTATTACAAGTGTTGTAGAAGATAAGAGAGGAAGAAAGAAAAAGAATTTCTCTGCATTTATCGTGGAAAAAGGAACACCGGGCTTCTCGTTTGGAACGAAAGAAAAGAAGATGGGTATCCGCGGTTCTTCTACCTATGAACTGATCTTTGAGGATTGCCGTATCCCGAAAGAAAATCTTCTGGGACCAGAAGGGAAAGGTTTCCCGATTGCCATGCATACACTGGACGGCGGACGTATCGGTATCGCCGCACAGGCTCTTGGTATCGCAGAAGGCGCTCTTGAGACAACTGTAGCCTATGTGAAAGAGAGAAAGCAGTTTGGACGCGCGATCGCTGCACAGCAGAATACACAGTTCCAGCTCGCTGATATGGCGACGAAAGTGGAGGCTGCGAAACATCTTGTATACAAAGCGGCTATGAAAAAACAGCAGTTTGCAGATGGCGCAAAGGTTTCTTATTCCGTGGAAGCTGCGATGGCAAAATTGTACGCTGCCGAGGTGGCAATGGAAGTTACGACAAAGGCAGTTCAGTTGCATGGTGGTTATGGTTACATCAGAGAGTACGATGTGGAACGTATGATGCGTGATGCCAAGATTACAGAGATCTACGAGGGTACATCAGAAGTTCAGCGTATGGTCATCTCTGGTAGCTTATTGAGATAATAAGGAGGTTCATATCGTGAAAATAGTAGTTTGTATTAAACAGGTGCCGGATACAAAAGGCGGCGTTAAATTTAATCCGGATGGTACACTTGACAGAGGTGCGATGCTTACCATTATGAACCCGGATGATAAAGCTGGTTTGGAAGCAGCGCTCCGGATCAAAGAAGAGAATGGTGCCGAAGTTACCGTTCTTACGATGGGACTTCCGAAGGCGGAAGAGGTTCTGCGTGAGGCGATGGCGATGGGAGCTGACAAGGGGATCCTTGTGACTGACCGTGTTCTCGGCGGCGCCGATACATGGGCGACATCGACGACGATCGCAGGCGCGCTCCGCAACATTGACTATGATCTGATCATTACGGGACGTCAGGCAATCGACGGAGATACGGCACAGGTAGGCCCGCAGATTTCCGAACACCTTGACATTCCGGTTATATCGTATGCGCAAGATATAAAGATTGATGGGGATTCGGTGATCGTACAGCGTCAGTATGATGACAGATACCATGAATTAAAGGTGAAAATGCCTTGCCTTATTACCGCTCTTTCTGAATTGAATGAGCCGCGTTACATGACTCCGGGCGGAATTTTCGATGCGTATGAGAAAGAAATTACCGTTTGGGGAAGGGCAGACTTAAAGGATGTAGATGATGCAAACCTCGGTCTGAAAGGATCTCCGACGAAGATTGCGAAGGCTTCCGACAAGGTTCGTAAGGGAGCTGGTGAAAAAGTTGCCCTTGACGGAGCAGAGGCGGCTACATACATCGTTGGAAAATTGAAAGAGAAACATGTAATCTAATCAAATAAGGAAAAGTGGTGAATAAAATGAATTTAGAAGAATATAAAGGTGTATTTGTCTATGCACAGCAGGTAGACAATGAATTAAGCGGAATCGCTTTGGAATTGCTTGGAAAGGCAAATGAACTTGCCGCAGACTTACAGACAGACGTCACAGCAGTACTCGTTGGTTCCGGTGTTTCGGGCCTTGTCGATACACTGGCTGAGTACGGGGCGGATAAAGTGATCGTGGTAGATGATCCGGAACTCAAAGAATACCGGACGGAGCCATACACACATGCACTTGCTTCTGTCATCAATGAATACAAACCTGACATTATGCTAGTCGGTGCGACGGCGATTGGTCGTGACCTCGGCCCTCGTGTTTCTGCTCGTGTCGCTACCGGACTTACCGCGGACTGTACGGTTCTTGAGATTGGTGATTTCCCACTCAATCCGGTTCCGGGCAAAGAGGATGAGCAGAAACATAACCAGCTCCTTATGACACGTCCGGCATTTGGCGGAAATACGATCGCTACGATCGCCTGCCCGGATAACCGCCCACAGATGGCTACGGTGCGCCCGGGTGTTATGCAGAAGATCGAGCCGAAGACAGGCGCAAAGGCAGAGGTGATCAACTACAATCCGGGATTTACGCCGAACAACAAGTATGTGGAAATACTGAATGTCGTAAAATCCGTAACGGACGTTGTCGATATCATGGATGCCAAAATCCTCGTATCTGGCGGACGTGGCGTCGGATCGAAAGAAAACTTCAAGCTTCTTGAGGATCTTGCTGAGGTGATCGGCGGAACGGTGAGCTGTTCCCGTGCCGTTGTCGATAACGGCTGGCTGCCGAAAGACCTGCAGGTAGGTCAGACTGGTAAGACCGTTCGTCCGAATGTATATTTTGCCATCGGTATTTCTGGCGCGATCCAGCATGCGGCTGGAATGGAAGAGTCGGATATCATTATCGCCATCAACAAAGACGAGGATGCGCCGATCTTTGACGTAGCAGACTTTGGTATCGTCGGCGATCTGAATAAGGTAGTTCCGCAGCTGACGGAAATGCTGAAGACAGAGATGAAGAAATAATTTGGTTTTGGATGGAAGGGTGCCCGCGAAACACATTGTTTCGGGACACCCTTTTTTCGCAATAAGGAGGGTGGTTTCGCATGAGACGAGAATGGGATATATGTGCTGCCATGTTATGGATGGGCGTTCTGACGGTGATGTTGTGTTGCGGCATTTCGTTTTTGAACCCTTCATATGCTTTTGCGGCGAAGAAGGGCAAGATTTCCTGTACCGTAAAGGGGGATACGCTTACGGTGGACGGTACGGGTGTTTTAAAGAAGATTCATCTAGCGAAGATAAGTAAAAAAGAAATCAAAAAAGTAAAGAAGATTGTTGTAAATAAAGGAGTCACTTCTATTCCAGAATACGCCTTTTATAAATTCAAATATGTGAAAGAAGTGGAAATTGCCAGCACGGTCAAAAGAATCTGGGAAGAAGCGCTGCCAAAAACAGAAGCCCTGGAGAGAGTTACGATACCGGGGACTTTTGAACTGGCGACGGAAAATCGAGAGGTGTGGAAAGATGATAATAAGGTTAAGGATGGCGCGTGGTATGGTTTTAAGTGGTGGGAACTGCAGCAGTCCCTGAACAATGGAAGAAAAATTGACACCATTTGTTTTAATTCCCCGCTATCTCTGAAAACTGTTTCCTGGGTGCGGAGCAAGAATCTAGTCGTCAGTGAGAGTGATCCGGGTTATAAAAGTGTGGATGGCGTGATCTATTCCAAAGATGGGAAAAGCATCGTCAGGGTTCCGGCGGAGAGGGAGTCCCTGTCTGTTATGGAGGGCTGTGAGGAATTTTGTTTGCATGCTGTTTTATACGCGGAGCAAAATGGTAATGACAGTATGGAAAGAACGAAAGCGACTTGCAGTAAACTGAACAGGATCGTTCTGCCAGAGTCGGTGAAACGAGTGGAGAAAAAGAAGTACGCGGCGTTTCGGATGGGAAAGATTCCATTGAAAGAACTGGAGATCAAGACGGAGCAGCTGGACAGTGAGAGTGTTCTGGCGCTGGTGGAGGCATTTCAAAATATAGAGGAACAATCAATATTTTCCCAGATGGATTCGATTTCGTTTGAGGATGGGATGTATATTAATACAAATGATAACGGTATGATGAGATATAAAGGAAACGCATCGGAGATCACGATACCTGATGGCATGAAGAAGATTGGGGCGAAGGCGTTTTATAAGAGTAAGGTGAAAAAGATCATGTTACCAGATACGGTGACTCAGATTGGGAGATTTGCGTTTGAAGAGTGCCGGCAGCTGACAGAGTTGAGATTGTCAAAATCCATAACAACGATCCCCAATGGGGCATTTGCTTTTTGTGAACGACTGAACAGACTGGTCATTCCGGACGGAGTGACGGTCATAGAGGACGAAGCTTTTTATGGAACCAGATGGAAGGAGATCATTTTACCAGCTCATGTAACGAGCATCGGTCATACGGCACTCGGCAGCAAACTAAAGAACGTCACGTTTTGTGGCAGGACAGCAGGCTTTGATGTCAATACTTTTAGCGAGTGCGAAAGCGCCGTACTGCATTTTAGGACAGGGGTGGAGGCGTGGAAGACGTGGATCCAGGTGACGGGTTTGGGCGCGGAGATGCCTTGTAGAAGGATCTGGTTTGAATGGGGAAAAATTGCCGGAGTGGATGGCTGGCAGATTCAGGTAAGTGACAGCAGATCCTTTCGGAAAAAGACACAGACGTATGAGGAAGGGAAGGGAAAGACGAAAATGTTTATTAAGAACAGAAAAATCAATCTGCGTTATGTACGGATCCGTCCGTATAAAAGAAAGGCGGGAAAGAGGATGTACGGCAAATGTAGTGTGGCAAAACCTTAGGGTGGAAGGGGAGATTGATTTCATATGAAAAAGAATAGATGGATCGGGAACGCGGCGGTTTGTTTTCTCATACTGATCGTTGCTTTTCTGCCACGAGCGGCTCAGGCGGCGGGGAAAAAGCAGGGCGGGGGGAAAGGTACCATTACCTGTTCGGAAAGAAAAGGGACGTTTACCATATCGGGAAAAGGTGCTGTCACTGCTTCTCAGATCAAGGTGAGAAATAGAGGAAGTATTAAAAAAATCGTCGTAAAAAAAGGGATTACATCGCTTCCCAAAAGAGCTTTTGTAAGATTTCCAAAAGTAAAAGAGGTCGTGATCGCAGGGTCGGTGAAAAAAATCGGGGAGGGGGCGCTGCCGTGCACAAAAACGTTGAAGAAAGTTACGTTGCCTGGGACATTCCGCCTTGTTACCGAGAATGGTGATGAGATGACCCGTAGCTTAGAGTATGGAAAAAGCAGGATTGATACTGTCTCTTTTCATGCGCCGCTGTCTTTACAAACACTTGCCTATGTGAGCAGCAACCATTTGATCGTCAGTAAAAAGGATAAAAAGTATAGGAGTATCGGCGGTGTCATTTATTCCAAAAACGGCAAAAGTATCGTACGTGTTCCGGCTTATCGAAAGACGCTGACTGTGGCAGACGGATGTGAGGAATTCTGTCTCCAGTCTGTCATGTATGCAAACGATGATTTCGAGGGAGACCCATACCTTATGTGTAAGGGGTTGTCAAAAATTACGCTTCCCAGTTCGGTAAAAATAGTAAATGAGTCTAAATATTTTGCACACAGTTATCTCCATTCTTCTGTGAAAGAGATAACGGTTTGTTCAAACCAGCTGGACAGTAAGGATATTCTGTCGCTTCTAGCTTGTTTTCAGCTTAAGGATAAGGAAGAGTTTCTGCGGCAGTTTAACTATGTGACGATCAGAGAGGGAATGTGTGTCAATAGCCGCGACTATTGTCTTCTCCGATATACCGGCACGTCAGAGGATGTGACGGTGCCAGAGGATGTAAAAAGGATAGGAAGGAATGCTTTTCGGTTAACAAAATTGAAGCGGTGTGTGATTCCGGATACGGTGCTGGAAATCCAAGACGATTCATTTTATGGCTGCAAAGATTTGTCGGAAATCCACCTACCTAAAACACTAACTGCGATGGGGACGCATGTTTTCGGTGGTTGCGAGAAACTAGATCACGTCATCTTTCCTGATGGCATAACAAAGATTCCGGATTTTACATTTGAAAGCTGCATCGCCCTGAAGGACGTAGCTTTGGCGGATACGGTTACAACGATAGGGGAAAAGGCTTTCGAGAACACGCCAGTTCCGGCTTCGCTTCTTTTTCAGGGAAATATAAAGGAAATCCAATGTCATGCTTTTTCGTCGGCAGGGTGGAGTGAACTGGTACTTCCGGCGACGGTGGAAAAGGTAGATGAGTATGCTTTTTCCATGCCCACGCTGGAGAGGGTCACTGTGTGCGGTTCTACCGCCAGGATTCATGCGAAAGCGTTTATCTCCTGCTGGGCAGATTCGAAAAACCAAACACTGACATTTGAAAGAGGGGTGGAAGAATGGCAGACCGGACTGATTTCGCAAAAATGGGAGACTAATGGAAAGAGTTCGCAAAAACGGAGATCAGAGATTGAGTTAGACTGGCAGGACATTACCGGTGTGGATGGATGGCAGATTCAGGTATCCCGGGATTCCTCGTTTCAGGGGAAACGCAAAACATATCATGTCAAAAAAGGAAAGATTCATAAAAAACTGTACGAGGATTCGTTTGCCATTGATTATGTAAGAATCCGTCCATTTAAATTAGTAGATGGAAAAACGTGTTTTGGCAGATGGACAGTGGATAAATTATAGGAACACAGGACTACAAGGAGGATATATGGGACAGAGGGTAATAAGAGTGCATCAAAGGATTGGCTTTTTAATTGTCCTATGCGTAGTTAGTTTGGGGTGTCTTGGGAAGCCTTCGTCAGATGTTTTGGCGGCGGGGTCGCAGCTCAAACGTGTGACGATATGCGGCAGTTCTGCTCAGATCGGCCAAAATACATTTGGCAGATGTCTCGTTGATGCAGAAAACGTGTCATTGGAATACCGGATGGGAGTGGAAAACGATGTTGGATGCTTCTAAGGTGGGGGCAAGGAACAAGGCTTTTGTTCAACTCGGATGGCACCGCATATCCGGAGTGGATGGCTGGCAGATCCAGGTTTCCCGGGATAGGGCGTCGAAAGCATATGGAAGATGGAGTTCTGTCCGTGTGTAGAAAGGTAAGGGAAGTTGCTTTTCGCATTTATGTCATCGTACGAAAAGCGTGTCAACGAGGCAGAACAGGTTGCGCGCTGTTTGGCAAAAACATTATAAGCCATGCTGTGGCTTTGTGCAATAAATCAGTGGGGAAATGGAGGAAAGAGTGAAAAATAAATGTTTCACTCGGCTAGTTTGTGACTGCGCGCTGCTTGCACAAACATTGCATGATGCGCAGAAAGCAGCGCAGAAATGAGGGAAAAGATGAAAAAAATAGGAATCGTGATCTGTAACTATAATAAAAGAGAGTATGTCGTAAACTGTATCCAGAGCGTGCTGGAGTCCAAAACGGATGATTTTGACATTTTTGTCGTGGACAACGCCTCGACAGACGATTCGGTCGAGGCGGTAAGAGAGGCATACGGCGATCGGGTGACGCTGCTTGTTAATAAGGAAAACCTCGGCGGTTCAGGCGGTTTTAATACGGGAATACGAAAAGTGTTAGAGGAGGGGTACGAGTATTTGTACTGCTTGGATAATGATGTGCTCGTGGATGAAAACGCGGTGGGCGCGCTGGCGGACTATCTCGACGCCCATACGGATACCGGGGTGGCCGGCTCGATCGTCTATCATATGGATCATCCGCAGTATGTGCAGCAGTACGGGCTCGATATTGATTTTCAGCATTTTACGGCAATCACGCACTATGCGGATTTTTTCGACGACGGGACCATACCGGACGTCCATGAATGCGATACGGTCGCTACGTGCAGTGTTATGATCCGCACAAGTTGTATCAAAACGACGGATATCGGCATAATGCCGGAGGATAATTTTATCTACTGGGATGATATGGAGTGGATCTACCGGTTTACGCTGGCCGGTTTTCGCGTCGTGACGATCAAGGACAGCGTCGTCCTGCATAAGATGGGGTCGAACGCGAGGCCGGCCAATACGTTTATCAATTATTATATGTGGCGCAACCGCATGAATTTTTTTATGCGGTATACGCCGGAGGAAAAGATCGATGCCATGAGTTACCGCATTTTAAGTGCGGTCTTTGATTCGCTGTATGAGAGCATGTACCGGGAAGAGCACAATATCATGCGCACGATCTCTTATTCGTTCTTTGATGCCATCCGGGGGGTGCGCGGAAAGGCCGCGGAGCATAAAATACTGCCGAACGATGCAAACGATGACAAGCTGCGCGCGTTTTTACAGGGGAAACGTACGTATTTTCTCATGGCGGATAGATTGGCAGCAGGCAGTTTGATAGTGGACAGTCTGGCAGCAGAAGACGGACCGGTGCAGGAGGCAGCTTTTTCGGACGCTGAAGAGATCCTCCGTTCGCTGAACCCGGAGCTGAAACGAGCGATGGACAGACAGGAGGCGGATGTGACGATCTGTCTCTGCGATTACATAATGAAAATGCGCGGCGGCGATCACGGAATCGTGTATCTGGATACGGAACGAAACGCGATCCTTGACGAAGAAGACTGGATGGCGGTGGACAATTACGAATACAGTAAATCCCTCTTTGTTTATATGAACCAGGCGGCCTTTTTGGATGCGGTTTTTTCACTCAGAGCAAAATAACACTATGTTTTTTCTTAAAAATATGTTAAAATAAATAAGAGTGTTTTTAACAGAAGGGAGAAATGATGGAATGAATGAAATGTATCTGCGCTTTCCGAATGGGCGGAAAAAAGCATTTACCATTAGTTATGACGACAATGTGACACAGGATGAGCGGCTGATCGAACTGATGCAAAAATACGAGATCAAGGGAACTTTTAATATCATTCCGGGATGGTTTGCAGAGGAAGGAGCTGTTTTTCCAGCGGGAGAGACATATATTAACGTAACGGAGAGTAAAGCGCTGGAAATATATGAGGACGAACGGATCGAAGTGGCGAATCACGGATTTAACCATACAAAAATGACGACGATCCCCAAGTTGCTTTGCATGGACGATATTGTAAAGTGCCGCCTGAAATTAGAGCAAATGTATAAAAAGATTACGACCGGATTTGCGTATCCTTATGGTTTGTATGATCAGGAACTGATCGGCGTATTAAAAGATGCGGGGATATCCTATGCGAGGACGGTACACAGTACCGGCGGATTTTCGCTGCCAGAGGACTGGCTGGAGCTTCATCCGACATGCCATCACGACGATGAACGGCTGTGGGAACTGACGGATCGTTTTTTGAACGATGAGATCTGTGAGCACCCATATATGTTTTATGTATGGGGGCATACGTTTGAATTTGACCAGAATGATAACTGGGACCTGATCGAGTCGCTGTTTCAAAAAGTAGCCGGTAAGGAAGAGGTTTGGTTTGCGACAAACGGCGAAATATGTGAGTATCATAACGCGTATCAAAAACTCGTGTTTTCTGTAGACGGCAGTCGTATTTTCAATCCGACGAGCACCGACCTGTGGGCAGAGGTCGACCATAAGCTGATGCTTTTGCCAGCTGGTCATTCAGTGGAGGCGGTGCTGTGAAAAAGAAGGGTAAGTTAATAGCTGCGTGTGCAGCGGTAATGTTTTTGTTGGGGATTGCATGGGGAGACAAAATCTGTCAGGCAGCAAAGCCATCCGCGTTGAAGGTAAAAGACAATAAGATCGTCAATTCTTCCGATAAGACCGTTGTGCTCAAAGGAGTCAGCACGCACGGTATCGCCTGGTATCCGGAGTATGTGAATAAACAGTGTTTTAAAAGTTTTAAAAAGATGGGTGCGAATACGATCCGTCTGGCATTTTACAGCGATGATTCCGCGGGATATGATAAGTCTTTGTACAGCAAGATCGAAGAAGGCGTGAAAGCGGCGACCGACTTAGGCATGTATGTCATGATCGACTGGCATATTTTGTCCGACGGCAATCCGAAAACAAACCAAAAAAAGGCAAAAGAGTTTTTTACTTATTTTGCGAAAAAATATGCCGGGCAGCCTAATGTTTTATATGAAATATGCAATGAGCCAAATGGCGATGTCACATGGGATCGCGACATCAAACCTTATGCGGAAAAGATGATCAAGATCATCCGTAAATACGATAAGAACGCCATTATCATCGTGGGCACGCCTACTTGGTCCCAGGATGTCGATATAGTGGCAGAAGATCCGATCAAGAACCAGAAGAACATCGCGTATGCGTTCCATTTTTACGCGGCGACGCACAAAGACCAGCTTCGGGAAAAGTTGAAAACAGCGAATGAAAAAGGACTTCCGGTCATCGTGACTGAGTTTTCCATCTGTGACGCGTCTGGTAATGGAGCGATCGATAAAAAAGAGGCAAAGGCGTGGATGAAACTGTTGAAGAAATATAAGATCGGTCGCGTAGCGTGGAACATTTCGAATAAGAATGAAACGAGTGCTCTCATTCAGCCTTCCTGCAAAAAAACGGGTAAGATTTCCAAAAAGAATCTTTCAAAATCTGGGAAATGGATCGTGAGCAACTGGTAATCGTGGTAATGCGGCGCCTCATGGCGTTTTACATCTAATGTTATATTTTATATTTTAGGAGGTATTTTTTATGAGTATTCAGATTCAAAAAGTAACAGATGCGTCGTTTCAAAAATATGGACGGATCCTCACGCAGGATTATGATGTGACAGAGCTGGTGGACAAGATGCAGGAAATGCCATGTCCGGCGGACGTCGTTTATGAACCGTCGGTGAACGAACTGGAAGCCCTTCCGGTTATGAAGACGTTTACGGACAGCCTTTATGGAGGCCTTCCGATCCAGATCGGATACTGCAACGGGCATAATTCGCTGTTGAATGCGGTGGAGTACCATCGTTCTTCGGAAGTAAACGTGGCAGCGACAGATCTGATCCTGCTCATTGGCATGCAGCAGGACATTGAAGCGGATTATACATATGACACAAAAAATATCGAGGCATTTCTCGTGCCAAAAGGAACGATGATCGAAGTGTATGCCACGACGCTCCACTATGCTCCGTGCAGTGTAGACGGACAGGAATTCCGCTGTGTTGTTGTTCTGCCAAAAGATACGAACCTTGACCTGGTAGTGAAACCGGAAGGTGCCAGTGAGGACAAACTTTTGGTGGCAAGGAACAAATGGCTCATCGGCCATCCGGACGCGAAGATTGACGGCGCGTTTAACGGATTGAAGGGGGAGAATATTTCCGTAGGGTAATCGGAATGGCTCAGTGCCAGACTGTGAAATTTAATTTTGATTTTTAGGAGCAGGAATGAGGACATTCCTGCTTCTTGCAAAAGAAAGGAAACAGAATTGAAACAGAATAAGATCAGCATCAAGGGAGCCAGAATCCACAATTTAAAGGGAATTGATGTGAACATCCCCAAACAAAAACTGACCGTGATCACGGGTGTGTCTGGCAGCGGGAAGTCGAGCCTTGCTTTTGATACCCTTTATGAGGAGGGAAAACGCAGATATTTATTATTTTCAGGGACACAGTTTATGATAGACAGTGCCCCCTTTTTTGATGCGATCACGGGTCTTTCTCCGACCGTAGCAGTCGAGCAGCGTACGATCCGGCAGGCAAATCCCCGGAGTACGGTAGGAACAAGGATGAAGCTGAGTCCAATGCTCGCAGCTCTATACGCAAATGACGGAAAACGTGATGCGGAATACGAGGATGGGATGCCGCTTGATATTTCCATGTTCCAAAGGAACTCGGCGAAAGGGATGTGTGTCCGCTGTCTGGGGAAGGGAGCGGCGTATGTTCTGGATGAAGATCTCATGTTTTCAGACAAAGAACAAAACATTGCTGAGATCGCGTGCGGACTTGCAAAGCGTGCGGATATAAAAAAACTTCTCGCACCATTTTGTGAAACGTATGGGTTCGATATGTGGAGCGATCGGATCGGTGATCTGAACGAGGAACAATTGCGATTACTAAAATACGGGGATGGAGGAAAATCGAAATTTTGTGGTTTTATTCCCTATATCAGCATGTTGGTCAAAGGCGCAGGATCTACTTCGGGACGACCCGTTCATTTGCTCACGCAGGCAGGTATGTTAAAAAAATGCAGATGCCCGAAATGCAATGGGACTGGGCTAGGTGAACAGGCGTCTCACACGTATTTTTATGGAAAGACCATTGCAGAACTAGAAGATCTGTATATGGGGGATCTTTACGATTTTTTGAAATCTATTCATGAGGAAAAGAACGTTTTGCTCAGCGAAATAACGAGCAGGCTGGCATGTATGATCGAGGTGGGGCTGGATCACCTGGCGCTTTCCCGTCCGCTCCCAACTCTGTCAGGAGGGGAGATCCAGCGGCTGTTTCTAGCCGTGTATACGGTATCGGATATGGATTCGATCATTTTTGTATTTGATGAGCCTACGATCGGACTGCATGAGTCCGAAAAGGAAAAACTCATACGCATGCTGCGGAAGTTGGTTGATCAAGGAAATACGGTCGTTGTAGTGGAACATGACGGGAATTTCATGAAAGAAGCAGATCATCTGATCGAAATCGGCCCCGGAGCAGGCAGCGGCGGCGGATGGAAGGTTTTCGCTGGTACGTACGAGGAATTTTTGGATGGCAGCCAGTCAAAAACGGCTTCTTATCTGCGAGAGGGTTCCTTACCGGGGAAACATTGCTTTCGGCTGGAAAAAGAACAAAAGTTAAGGATCGAACATGCGAGTGTGCACAATTTAAAGGATGTGACAGCGGAAATCCCGCTCGGCGTCATGGTCGGCGTCGCAGGAGTGTCAGGAAGTGGTAAGTCCAGCCTGATCCAGCATACACTCGTCCCTCTTCTTAAACATTCGCTGAAAAAAAACTGCGTGATGGAGGAAGAGGAGGGGGTTCAGGCATGGGAGACGGGACAGGCGGTATTGCTTGGGGCGGAACAGGTAAAGAAATGTTTTGTCATCGACCAGAAGCCGATTGGCCGCAGCCGGACATCGTGTCCGGCCACTTATACGGGAATCTTTGACCGGATCCGGGAACTTTTTGCACAAACGGATGAAGCGAAAGCGCGAGGATACCGTGCGGGTATGTTTTCGCGCAACAGTCATGGCCGATGCCTCAAATGCAGCGGGGATGGCGTTATCCACTATCATGTCGGGTTTGGAAATTTTATGGATATCGACTGCGAGGAATGCGGCGGAACTGGGTATGTGCAGGAAGCGATGGAAATTAAGCTGGATGGAAAAACCGTATGTGAGGTTTTAGAAATGAGTGTGGATGAGGCACACGCATTTTTTCGAGAGAAAGACGATTCGATCTGCCAGGTTCTGGAAATCCTGCGGCGGGTCGGGATGGGATATATTAAACTCGGACAGGCTACGCCGACGATCTCGGGCGGTGAGAGCCAGCGTATCAAACTGGCGAAGGAACTAGCGAAGGGAAAAATTGTGAAAGGGAGGATCTCCAAGGGGATGGAGGGCGTACTGTACATATTGGATGAGCCGACGACAGGGTTATCTTTTGCGGATGAGGAAAAACTTTTGGTCTTGTTGAATGAGCTGGTTGAACTTGGGGCTTCGGTCATTGTGACGGAGCATGATCCTTTTATCTTATCGAACTGTGATTATATTTTAGAAATGGGAGAGGGCGGTGGCAGCAACGGCGGCCGACTGATCGCAACGGGGACGCCGGCTGAACTGAAACGGAATAAGGACTCAGTGATCGGGGCGTATTTGAAAGGAGGAGCGGAATGAAGGTGTCCGAAGAAATCGACCGCTATACTGTAGAAAAGCGGTATCGTTTGGTCAATAGCGTTATCTTTTGGCAGGAGGGCGAGCTATTAGCAGAGAATTATTACAATGGTTTTACGAGTGAGAGCCGGAATGTCATGCGTTCCGTGATGAAAAGCATTTTATCCGCCGCGGTGGGTATCGCGTGCAGACAGGGAAAACTGACCGATCTGGATACTCCGGTCTCGGTGTATCTGGAACCGTTTCGTGAAGGACGTGACCCGCTGCATGGCATGATAACGATTCGCCATCTGCTGACGATGACGTCGGGCATTTACTGGAATGGCGGGATACATTACCATTGTCCGATGATGGAGCAGCTCCGCCGTTCGAAAAACTGGGTGTCCTATGTGGCGGACTGTGCGGTGAAGGATATTCCGGGTATGAAATGGAATTATAAGGAGTTTGACATGATCTTACTGGCGGCTGTTCTTGATAGGGTCTGCGGGGATCTGTTTGATTTTATCGACCGGGAATTGTATGTTCCGCTCGGCATTCGGAGCGGCCGCTGGTTTCAAAGTCCTGACGGCATCTATTACAGCGTGGCGGACAGCGAAGCGAACGAGGCGCCGTCGGATTTGACGGCAAGAGAGATGCTGGCGATCGGACAGTTGTATCTACAGGGCGGTGTTTATAATGGGAGGCGTATTTTGGCAAAAGATTACATCAGGGAGTCGACCAGACCGTATCAGGAATCAAATTATGGTTATCTATGGTGGTGCGGTCCGGACTGGTTTTCCGCGATGGGATTTGGCGGGCAGAGGATTACGGTGTTTCCGGAAAAGGGGGTGGTAGCTGTTGTTCAGGCAACGCCGACGCCGAGCGGTAAGGCATACGACGATATGGTGTTTGGGATCGTAGGCGGGATGGGAGGGGGGAGGTGAGATAAAAGCAGAAAAAATAAAAACGGCAGACAATGCAGCAGTTTAAAATTTTTTTAAGATTTTTGTTGACATTACAAAAATAAGTGATATACTAGATAACAAATCAAAAAGCAAACCAAACAAACCGACGATCAAGAGTAGTAGAAATGTGGAACTGTTTTCAGAGAGCTGTAGGTTGGTGCGATACAGTAGCAGGAACATTTTGAATGGACTTGAGAGGGCAGCTTGAACGATGTTCGGAACATCAAGTAGACGCTGACGGAAACCTGGACCGTTATCTGCAGGAGTGCATGTTAGTGCATGATGAGTGGGTCATTTATGGCCAAATTGGGTGGTACCGCAGAAGTATAATAAGCTTTTGTCCCTATTCCTTAACCGGATCAGGGACAGAAGCTTTTTTGTTTTGTGAAAAACGAGAAGACAGGAAATACGTCAGTGATCAGTCAGGCTGCAGAAAGGAAGGTCAGCATGAAGAGACAAAGTGAACAAAAAGACGATGGAACGATGCAAAGAGAAGTAGAGCGCATCCAGCAGTATGCGGGGGAATATGACGTTGTTCCCATCAAAAAAGAAATATTTGCGGATGTCATTACCCCAATCTCACTGCTCCGCAGACTGGCGGTGAAACACAGGCGTTTTTATCTGCTGGAGAGCGTAGAAGGGGGAGAGAAATGGGGACGCTATTCTTTTCTCGGGTACGATCCGGTCATGCGGGTGACATGTTCGAAAAAACAGGTGACTATCGAGACAGGAAATGAATCAGAAACGATGGAAACAGAAGATGCGTTTGAGGTTGTGCGCCGTATCCTGAATAGATACCGCTCCCCGAAATTAGACGATATGCCTCCATTTACGGGAGGATTTGTCGGGTATTTTGCCTATGCGGTCATCGCCCATGCGGAACCGGTGCTGGATATAAAACGCGGTGAGTTCCACGACTTTGACCTAATGCTATTTGATAGTGTAATCGCTTATGATCAGTTGAGGCAGAAGATGGAAGTCGTAGCCAATGTGAGTACTAAAGGGGATGTGGCGGGACATTACCAGAAAGCGGTGCGAAAGATCAAGGAGATGATCGAGCAGATCCATGAACCTGTAAATATTCCTGAGCAAAAGCCGGCTGGCAGTGTGGAATTTTCCTGCAATGTCACGAGGGAACAGTATTCGGATATGGTAGAGAAGGCGAAGGAATACATACGGGAGGGCGATATTTTCCAGGCAGTGATTTCGAGACGGTTTGTTAGTGATTATGAGGAAAGTCTTATCAATCCATACCGGGTGCTGCGCACAACAAACCCATCTCCGTACATGGTCTATATGAACCTCGATGATGTGGAGATCATGAGTACGTCACCGGAGACGCTTGTGCGGCTGCAGGATGGGAGACTTACGACATTTCCAGTGGCGGGGTCAAGGCCGAGGGGGAAAGACAAGGAGGAAGACAGAGCGCTTATGGAGGAACTGCTCCGCGATGAAAAGGAACTGTCTGAACACAATATGCTCGTTGATCTCGGAAGGAACGATCTAGGGCGGATTTCACGATTTGGATCAGTCGAAGTGACACAGTATATGACGATACACAAGTATTCCAAGATCATGCACATCTGCTCACAGGTAGAAGGGGAGATCCGCAGGGATCAGGACGCACTGGATGCGGTTAAGTCGGTACTTCCGGCGGGAACATTGTCCGGGGCGCCGAAGATCAGGGCGTGTGAGATCATTGACGAATTGGAGAGCGAACCGAGGGGGATTTATGGCGGGGCGCTCGGGTATATCGATTTCAGTGGAAATATGGATACGTGTATTGCCATCCGTATGGCGGTGAAAAAGGACGGGAAAGTTTATGTGCAGGCAGGAGGCGGTATCGTGGCGGACAGTCAGCCGGATCTGGAATACGAGGAATCGGCAAACAAAGCAAAGGCCGTGATGGAAGCGATCGATTACCGGTTTGAGAGTAGGGCGCAGGAAATGCGCAGGAACGAGGTGGAGCATGATCGTATTGATTGATAATTATGACAGTTTTTCTTATAATCTGGTTCAGCTGATCGGAGAGAGGGATCCGGATATACGGGTCATACGAAACGATGAGATGACCGTAGCGCACATTCGGAAATACCAGCCGTCCCACATCATCATATCGCCAGGGCCTGGGCATCCGGCGACAGCCGGCATATGTGAGCAGACCGTAGCCGAAATGAAAGGTGAGGTTCCAATTCTAGGCGTTTGTCTCGGGCATCAGGCAATCTGTGAAGTGTTTGGCGCAACGATCCATCATGCGAAGATGCTCATGCACGGTAAGAGGAGCAATATAAAGATTGAGAATTCGGATCCTATATTTAAAGGACTTCCGAAACGGATTGATGTGGCGAGGTATCATTCCCTGATTGCGGATATACACACGATACCAGACGCATTAGATGTGATCGCGGTAGATAATCACAATGAGGTCATGGCAGTCAGATCAAAAGAGGCTTCGGTCTACGGACTGCAGTTTCATCCGGAATCGATACTAACGCCGGAGGGAGGCATCATCATAGACAATTTCTTAATGATAAAAGAGGGAGGTAACAGGTTATGATGAAAGAGGCATTACATGAGGTGATCAATCACCGAGATCTCGGATATGATATGGCAATGGGTGTCATGAAGGAGATCATGTCAGGTACAGCGACGCATGCGCAGATGGCAGCGTATCTGACCGCACTCCGTATGAAGGGAGAGACGATTACGGAAATTACGGCGTCGGCGCAGGTGATGCGCGATATGGCGACACATTTGTGTCCACCGTATGAGGTATTGGAAATCGTAGGGACTGGAGGCGATGAGGCAGGTACATTTAATATATCCACGACATCGGCCTTTGTCATCGCGGCGGCGGGAATTCCGGTGGCAAAGCATGGGAACCGGAGCGTTTCCAGTAAGAGCGGCGCGGCCGACGTACTGGAAAGCCTTGGTGCGAAGCTTGTCATTGACGTTGAAAAGGAGCAAAAGGTTCTTGATGAGACAAATATGTGTTTCTTGTTTGCGCAGGCGCATCACGCCTGCATGAAAAATGTGGGGCCTGTGCGGAAGGAGTTGGGAGAGCGGACGATGTTTAATATACTCGGGCCGCTTACGAATCCGGCAAATTCGTCTTTTCAGTTATTAGGCGTATATGATGTATCACTGGTTGAGAAACTGGCGGAAGTACTGAGTAATCTTGGGGTGACGAGGGGCATGGCCGTGTGTGGTTCTGATGGACTGGATGAGATCACGCTGACTGGGCCGAGCCACTGCTGCGAAATCCGGGAGGGAATATTCCGGTCGTATGATATAACGCCAGAACAGTTCGGAATGAAGCGGTGTGAATTGAGTGACTTGATCGGTGGCACACCAGAAGAAAACGCAGAGATCACGAGAGGTATTTTATCGGGGAAGATTACTGGAGCGAAGAGGGATATTGTTATATTGAATGCAGGAACGGCAATCTATCTCGGAAAAATCGGTATCACTCTGGAGGAGGGTATCAAAGAGGCAGCAGAGGTATTGTCCAGCGGAAAGGCGATGGAAAAACTCAGGGAGTTTATAAAGGCTACAAACCGATAAACGGATAGGAAGGAACTAAAACCACAGGAAAGACGATGGGAAACCGAGGATTAACATTGGCTGTAGACCGATGAAACGGGCAGAAAGGAGAGGAACAGGATATGATTCTGGATGAAATTGCGGCAGCCACAAGGAAACGTGTCCAAATGTGCAGACAGAAAATCTCATATGAAGAGATGGAAAACAGGGCGTGCCGGATGGAGGTTACGGGAGCGTTCCCTTTTGAGGAGCGGCTGCGGGGAGATGGTATTCATTTTATATGCGAAGTGAAAAAAGCGTCCCCGTCAAAGGGAGTGATCGCGCAGCATTTTCCCTATGTAGAGATCGCGGAAGAATATGAGAGGGCAGGGGCGGATTGTATATCCGTTCTTACAGAACCGCACTATTTTATAGGAAGTACCAGGTATCTTGCGGAGATACGTAAACATGTAAATATACCGCTTCTGCGGAAAGATTTTACTGTCGATGATTATATGATCTATGAGGCAAAAGTGATCGGCGCTGATGCGGTATTACTTATTTGTTCGCTGCTGGACGAGGAAACGATCCGGGACTGGATCGACCTGTGCGACAGGTTGGGACTGTCAGCGCTTGTGGAGGCGCATGACGAGGAGGAAGTATTAGCGGCGGTGCGGGCAGGCGCCAGGATGATCGGAGTCAATAACCGGAATCTCAAAACCTTTCAGGTAGATGTAAGTAACTGTCTCCGGTTGCGGGAAAGCGTTCCGCCGGATGTATTGTTCGTGGCGGAGAGCGGCATCCGGACGAGGGAAGATGTGGAGGCATTGGAGCGGGGAAACGTAAACGGCGTACTGATCGGCGAGACATTGATGAAAAGTCCGGATAAAGCGGCTGCTATGAGGAAACTGCGGGGAAAGGAGCCAATGTGAAGATAAAGATCTGCGGAATTCGCCGGGAGGAGGATGTCCGGTTTCTAAACAAGAGTATGCCAGACTATGCCGGATTTGTTTATGCTCCTTCGCGGCGGAATGTCACGCCGGAGCAGGCGCTGTTTCTCAGGCGCCGATTGGACCGGCGGATCCAGGTGTTTGGGGTGTTTGTGAATGCACCCGCCGAATTTATCTGTGAGAGGGTCAAAGAAGGAAGTATTGATGCGGTACAGCTGCATGGGGATGAGTCGGAACAGGACATACTAGAACTGAAAAGACAGGTTATGGTTCCGGTCATCAAGGCGGTCAGGGTGAGAGAGGCGGCTGACATCTGGCTGGCCGATCAGCTTCCCTGTGATTTCCTGCTCTTAGATACGTTTTCGTCTGCGGGATACGGCGGGACGGGAAAAACATTTGCCTGGCAGATGATCCCAGAAGGGCTGGAGCATCCCTTTTTCCTTGCCGGAGGCCTCGACGAACATAATATAAGACAGGCCCTCGAACAGGCCGGTTGTTATGGAGTGGATGTGAGCGGCGGCGTGGAAACAGGCGGGGTGAAGGACGGTCAGAAGATCAGGCGGTTAGTGGAAATCGTTCGTTCTTTACAGCGTTAAAAAGAGTTAAATCCAGTTGAAATTGGAGGATAGGGTGAAAATCAAATTTTACCCAACGAGTTTGTGTCGTCGCGCTGCTTGTCACAAACATCGTAGATGTGCAAAAAGCAGCGCAGAAAAGAGGAAATGAATATGTCAAATGGACGTTTTGGCATTCACGGCGGCCAGTATATACCGGAGACGCTGATGAATGCTGTGATCGAACTGGAACAGGTTTACCGGAAGTATAAGGACGATCCGGATTTTATTGATGAATTCCATACGCTGCTTACGGCGTATGTGGGAAGGCCTTCTCTTTTGTACTATGCGGAGCGCATGACAGAGGATCTGGGTGGAGCGAAGATTTATCTGAAGCGCGAGGATCTGAACCATACGGGCTCCCATAAGCTGAATAACGCGCTCGGCCAGGCGCTTTTGGCAAAGCGGATGGGGAAGACGCGGCTGATCGCGGAAACCGGCGCAGGACAGCACGGTGTAGCGACAGCGACGATTGCGGCGTTTCTTAATATGGAATGCGAAGTTTTTATGGGGAAAGAAGACATTGACAGACAGGCGCTGAACGTTTACCGCATGGAACTATTAGGTACAAAAGTACATGCGGTGACGAGTGGAACGCAGACATTGAAAGACGCGGTCAATGAGACGCTGCGGGAGTGGACCAACCGGATCGACGATACGCATTATGTCATCGGTTCCGTCATGGGGCCTGCGCCATTTCCAGAGATCGTGAGAGATTTCCAGAGCGTGATCGGAAAAGAGATCCGGCTGCAGCTCATGGAGCGGGAGGGACGGCTGCCGGATGCGGTCATTGCCTGTGTTGGAGGAGGAAGTAATGCGATGGGAGCTTTTTATGAGTTTATTCCGCATGACAGGGTGCGGCTCATCGGCTGTGAGGCGGCGGGTCACGGTGTGGAAACAGACAAGAATGCGGCGACGATCGCTAACGGAACACCAGGTATCTTCCACGGGATGAAGTCGTATTTCTGTCAGGATGAATATGGCCAGATCGCGCCGGTGTACTCGATTTCCGCGGGGCTTGATTATCCAGGCATCGGGCCGGAGCACGCGTATCTCCATGATACGGGACGGGCAGAGTATGTGCCGGTTACGGATGATGAGGCGGTGTCAGCGTTTGAGTACCTTTCCAGAATGGAAGGGATCATACCGGCGATCGAGAGTTCACACGCGTTGGCGCATGCGAGAAAAATTGCTCCGGAGATGGGAAAGGATCAGATCATCGTTGTGAACATTTCCGGCCGGGGAGACAAAGATGTGGCGGCGATCGCCAGATACAGGGGGGTTGAGATCTATGAATAGAGTAGAAGAGGCATTTACAAATAAAAAGGCGTTTATTCCGTTTGTCACGGCAGGAGATCCCGATCTGGAGACGACGGAGAAGATTCTTTACGCGATGCAGGAAAACGGAGCGGATCTAATCGAAATCGGAATCCCGTTTTCCGATCCGGTTGCAGAGGGGATCGTGATCCAG
This sequence comes from uncultured Eubacterium sp., assembly GCA_910589665.1. Taxonomy (GTDB): domain Bacteria; phylum Bacillota; class Clostridia; order Lachnospirales; family Lachnospiraceae; genus Eubacterium_F. Next base: position 224,495 of record CAJUTR010000001.1, read on the forward strand.
CAGGCGGACGAACGGGCGCTGGCAGCAGGGACGACAACGGATCAGATATTTGATATGGTAGAAAAAATAAGGGACGACATTCATATCCCGATGGTCTTTATGACGTATGTGAATGTGATCTTTGTGTATGGGATGGAGAAATTTGCCAAGCGGACAAAGGAAATCGGAATGGCAGGCGTGATCGTACCGGATGTTCCATTTGAAGAAAAAGCGGAGTTAGAACAGGTTTTTGGCCGGTACGGACTGGAGGTCATCTCCCTGATCGCCCCGACGTCGAAAGACAGGATCCAGGCCATCGCCAAACAGGCGAAAGGGTTCGTGTACTGCGTATCAAGTTTCGGCGTGACAGGAGTGCGCGCGACGATCCAGGAAGGGGTAGCCGATATGGTGCGCGAGGTAAAAAAAGCCAAGGACATTCCATGTGCCATTGGATTTGGCATCTCGACGCCCGAGCAGGCAAAAGAAATGGCAAAGATCTCGGACGGCGTCATCGTCGGAAGCGCGATCGTGAAATTAGTCGGTCAGTATGGAAGGGACTGCGCAGAACAGGTCGGGGAATATGTGCGCGCGATGAAACAGGCGATCATGTAGATTGTGGAAGATGTGTATTGTGGAAGATGTGTTTAAAATTTCACTTTTCTTTTTTTCCGTTATGTGATAAAATGAAAACACTAAGTTGTTTTTAGGAAAAAAAGTCAGCCCGTTTTTGGGCAATAGGAGGAAAACGAAGTGAAGAAAAGAGCAGTAGTTGTTAGTGTATTATTATCGGCATCACTTTTTTTGACAGGATGTTCATGGAGTGATATCGCGGCAAAATTTACAGGTGCGGATACGGGATCTACCCAGTCATCGGGTGATAAAGACTATGTGGCAGCAGACTGTGTGACGCTAGCGGAGTACAAAGGGGTTGAGGTGGACTGCACAGTGAGTGATGACGAACTCCAGTCAGAGATCGATTCTACATTAAGCAGTCATTCCACGGAAAACAAGATAGAAAAAGGGACCTGTAAAAAAGGTGATACGGTCAGCATTGATTTCGTCGGTAAAATTGACGGAAAAGAGTTTGAAAACGGAAGCGCTGAAGATTATTCGATTACATTGGGAAGTTCCGGATTCATTGACGGTTTTGACGACGGTGTCATCGGTATGAAGGTAGGAAAGAAAAAGGATCTAAACCTTCGTTTTCCGGACGATTATGGGAAAGAAGAACTGAATGGCAAGGATGTGGTATTTACCGTAACGCTGAATTACATTTCCGAGACGGTCACACCAGAACTCAATGATGAGTTTGTAGCGAAAAATACCGAAAATAAAACAGTGGATGAGTTTAAAACAGCGACCCGACAGAACCTGGCACAGCAGAAGAAGGATAAGGCTGGAGAAACTGCTTTTGGAAGGATAGAGGAAGGTTCCGAAGTAAAAACGTATCCGGAGAGCTTGGTCAGCATGTGTTCTTCCCAGCTGGATGCGTATTACCGGTATATGTCGACCCAGTACGGATTTGAAGATTTTAACACGTTTCTGACTCAGATGCAGATGAACGAGGAATCTTATAAGCAGATGCTCGACCAGTCGGCACAGAGTATTGCCAAAACGCAGCTTGTGGCAGAGGCAATAGCTGTCAAGGAGGGAATCACGGTAGGTGATGAGGAGATCAAAGAGGAGATCGCAAATGCGGTATCGCAAGGCGGTCAGACAGAAGAAGACCTGCGCAAAAGTTTTCAGGAACTTTATGGCGATGTGATCACGATAGAAGAGTATTATCGCATCACATTGACAACAAATAAAGTGGTGGACTTTGTAGGCGAAAATGCAAAGATTGTCGAATAACAGGAAGAAGAAACTACGGACTTTTGTTCGTAGTTTCTCATTATGTTGTAGACAAGGCAGCTCGCATGTATGGAAAGAAGGAGGGTTATATGAAACAGACAAACAAAGGTAAAAGCTTGTCAAAGCGGGTGTTGAGCATCGTTATGGCGCTGGCGTTTGTTGTCAGCGGCCTGCAGATTTCGAGAAATCCGGCTGTCGTGAAGAATGTCAGGGCGGCTTCGACAAGCAGTACGATGGAGACAGAAACATATTTGGATGAGCGCTATGTCAAGGATACCGAGGTGCTGCGGTTTTATAAGATCCTAGCGAATGCGGAGCGGATGGGAGATCTGTCCGAGGTAGATGGCGTACCAGCAAGCCAGGTGCTGCAGAATTGTACGTCGTCAGACTACACGAAAGATGTATACGGTACATATCTGACGGAATATAAGGGCAAGATCAATTTTTCTGGACTGACGATCAAAAACGTAGACGGTATCGGATGGGCCAGGTCAGCGACAGAGATCGATCTGTCAGGCGCTGTGTTTACGAATGCGCTGACTGAGATTCCGGCCAATGAGTTTGCGGCCTGCAAGGCGCTGGAGAAGATCGTCCTGCCGGGTACGGTCAAAAAGATTGGCGGAAATGCGTTTGAGTCGTGTTTGAAGCTTCGTACACTGATGATCGGAAGCGGTACGGACGGCATTGTTGACCTGACTAATGTAGATGAGGTCGGTGCGTCCGCATTTAGCAGTTGTTCGAGTATGGAAGAGGTGAAGTTCGCGCCGTATGGAACGCATGCTTCGGAATTGAAGATTGGCGCGAATGCGTTTTCATCCTGCGCGAAGATCAAACAGATTGAAATTCCGATCAAGGCAGCGGACAATCTCGGCGCGAATGCGTTTGAAAATTGTGAGAGTCTCGTGAAGGTTGGCTTGCAGAATGATCTGAACTATGTGAGTAATGCCTTATTTAAGGGGGCAAGTACCGCTAGCGTGGAAGGACTGTTATTGTATATCATTGAGCAGGGGGAGGACAGTGTGAGCCGCCTGCCGGAACAGGTTACTTACATAGGCGACCAGTGTTTTTCCGACGCCAATATGAAAACAATGGATCTGACTCGTTGTACCAAACTTGTCAAGATCAACCAATATGCGTTTTCTAGTTCAAATTGGACACTACAGGAGCTGATCCTGCCTTTGTCACTAAAAGAAATTGAGATTATGGCGTTTAATGCCTGCAAATTGGACTCACTTGCGATTCCGGAAAATTGTTCTGTGATCGGCGAAGGGGCATTTGCCAGGTCAGGCCTTTCTTCTGTGCAGCTTCCAAAAACGTTAAAAGAAATCAAGAAAGAGACATTTAGGGAATGTAAATATCTGCGCGGCGAGGATATCACCATCGCAGCCGGTTCCGTTTTGGATACGATCGGAGAAAGAGCGTTTACAGATTGTAAACAGCTGGGAACGACTGCATTCCTGAAAGATTTACAGAATCTGACCACGATTGGGGATGAAGCATTTTCAAATTGTTATGAAGTATTTAAAGTAAACAATACGACCGAGCAGAGTAATCTATATGGAGATAAACGGATCCTCAGCGGACTGGAAGAGATCATCCTTCCGGACTGTGTCCAAACGCTCGGCGTACGTGTTTTTGCGGATAACTACGCGCTGCGTAAAGCAGATCTGGGAACTGGAGTGATCCATCTCCCGGATAAGGCATTCTTTAATTCCCGAGCGACGGCATCCAAGTCCGGTGCCTGCTTGGAAACGGTCATTGTATCGGGGAATCTTCAGAGTATTGGTGAAGAAGCATTTGCCAATCAGTCAAGGCTGCACACGATCGGATACCGAGACGGAAGTACGAAAACGGTCGCAGACGGGGTGATCCAGTTTAAAGAAGGTCTCCTGTCCGTTGGTGCAAAGGCATTTTCAGGCTGCGGAATCCAGAGCAGTTTTGCAACAACTGCAGCAGAAGCTTATGTGAAAAAGGGTGCGGTGAAAGATACCTATTCGGCTGGTTGCAGTAAATTCCTCATATATGATTATGAAAATGTGGGAAAAGAAGATAATTACTGCCGGATTGGATATATCAATGAAAACGATATTGCGAATACAGCCGATTTGATCAAAGATGGTGATTACGCTTCGTTAGGCGGTTTGACGGAAAGCGGCACAGAAAAATATGAACTCGTCCGTCTTGTTGCCAAAGAGATGTACGTGACTGGAAAAGCGTCGGTTGTGCCGACAGAGGGGGCACAGGCATTCTCGTTCTTTTCTACGTATGATGCGGAGTCGGAAGCATATCAAAACCGCTTATTCTGCAGTTCGAATACGATGAATGTCGTGTATTTTGGCGCAGATGCGATATCGACAGCCGTATCCAAAGAACCGGTGGTGGGAGCGCAGGCGGTCTGGACTTCGGTTAGCGGAAACCATGCAGTTCCGAACGTGGCAGTTCCCAATGTTCTTTCAAGGTCGTTTACAGTTGCCTATGTGTTTGGGGTGGAAAATGTGATCATCCCGGATTCAGTCATTGATGATAAATTAGGAGAACAAGCTTTTGAAGGGTGTATTAACCTGAATGAAGTAACGTTGTCTAAAAACCTCACAGAGATCAAGAGTGGTACGTTTGCCGGCGCCGGCATGGAAGTTTTAAATCCCTTAAATACTTCAACCGAGGCAAAATATGATGATTACTATGGACTTAGGACGGTAAAAAGTTCCGAGGCAGGAAGTGTTACGATTCCGAACAGCGTAAAAACGATAGGTGCGAATGCGTTTAGCAACTGTTACAATCTCCTGTTGCAGACGAAAGGCGGCAGTTCATTTGGAACAAGTGTGCAAAGTATCGGCGATGGCGCTTTTAAAAATTGCGTCTCGTTGGACAGCATCCGATTTCCAACGACGCTGAAGACGATTGGCAGGGAAGCCTTTGCCGAGTGCAGCGTTCAGGAGCAGAAACAGAAAGAGCTTATAGAGAATAGTACGGGCAAGAGATATACGTACTGGTGTAACAAGAAAGAGTATGGGACGAAAGGTGAGAAAAAGAAGGGGTTACATGAGATTGATTTTACAGCGGCTACGAAGCTGGAGAGCATAGGAGCAGGAGCCTTTAAACGGTCAAATGTAGAGACCATCAACCTGACGGATTCGCCGCTCGTCCAGATTCCAGATAATCTGTTTGAACAGTGTACGTTCTTAAAGACGATCACATTTCAGGATAAGACAGAAAGCGTCGGTTCTAATGTGCTGAAAGATAACATTAACATTTCTTTGATCCGTGTGCCGGCAAATGCTGTTTTGAAGAAGGACATGATTTCCGGAGCATTTGGGAAACGGGTAGCGGATTCCGATCCGACTCTCGTATTGGATTACAATGAAAAGGAGACGATCATCCTTCCAATCGGTTCTAGTGTGCGCCTTCCGATCCGAGCAGTCAACAAAGACAATATCAACGGAAAAGTAAAGATATCGGCAGGCGGTAAGGAGACGATCATCGGAAAAGAAAATGCCTATAAGGGGATGTACGCAGAGCTTCTTACGAGTGATGATCCGTATTCCTTTGTCCTGTATGGTACAGAATATATCAACGATCCGGTTACGGTAAATATTGTTGTTTCGACGAGCCATCAGTGTGCCGGTTTCGAAGGGTATATGATCAGTCCGCATGAGTTCAATTTTCAGGTGAAAGTACAGGATCAGCCAACCGACAAGATTACGGTATCCGCGGCGGCAGACAATTACGTAAAAAATAATCCGTCGATGTATGTCGAGAATTCCTCGAGCAAGATCCTCTACCTTCCGTTCGGGAAAGATGCCTCGACGAAAGGCGTGACGCTGACGGCGGATCTGGAGCCTCTCGGGACGACGAGCGAGGTCGAGTGGACGTCGGATAATCCGGCTATCACGATCAGCGATATGAAGTACGAAAAAGGGAGCGGGGTCGCTACCGCCGTCATCCAGTCAACCGAGATCGGGGACGGCATCGTGACAGTTAAATCCGGCGAAAAAACGGATAAGATCCATGTATACAGCGTGATCCCGGTCGCTGCCTCCAATGGCCTTACGTGTACGACAGGAGGTACTTTCCTCGGAACGAATCTGACACCGAATGGAAGCAACAACCCATACGGCTTATCGATCGGTGACGAGGACCAGCTTATCATCCACGCCGATTATGGAACGACGGACTATACCGAGGAGCAGATCGCTTCTTATGGGGAGAAATGGGTATTCCAGACGTCAGATGAAACGGTGATGTCGGTCAAAGAGGATGGAACGATCAAGGCATTAAAAGAAGGGGACGCGGTCATTACGGTTTCAGCGCAGGGAAGCGGCCAAAAACTGCAGTTCTATTTCCATGTCGCGGACCAGTTTAATTATACGCCGGCTTCCATCCTGATCAGCGGTGATCATGTGATGGAAAACGACAAAAAGCAGCTGCAGCTCACGATGAACATAGGTGAAAATGCGAACTTATCTGCGAAAGTCGTACCTTCCAATGCCGCGCAGGATGTGACATGGGAAGTGACAGGAGGCGATAAGTCGTGTGTATCGGTCGATGAGAATGGTGTCGTATCTGCGCTCAAGCGAGGAACCGGAACGATCATCACGGTTTCTTCGAAAGAGGCGCCGGCGGTAAAAGCGTCTATTATCATTAACGTAAATGCGCCGGCGACTGGTTTGAGGATTCTAAATGGGGATCTAACGCTCGATATTGGAAAGTCTATGACGATCAGTAAGACGACGAGAGAGGGCGATGCGAGAGGATTCTTTGTATCACCGGTTGATTCGACGGATGACATTGCATGGACCAGCAGCAACGAGGGCGTCCTTTCTGTAACCAGTTCGAATGCGCAGGGAGTGACGATCAAGGCGGTAGCCGCCGGGACGGCGATACTGACCGGAACGACATCGTCGGGTGTCAGCGCATCGATCCAGGTAACTGTACCAGTTACGAAGATTCCGGTGAATGGCATCCTCGTTGATAAACAAGTGACGATCAATGTCGGCAGTTCCCACCAGCTCCGTCCGCAGATCCAGCCGGCGAATGCCAATGAGAGTGTAACCTATACGTATCAATCTGCGAATGTAAAAATTGCTACGGTCGATGCGAACGGTTTGATCCGAGCTGTCGCACCGGGGACGGTGTACATAACCGTAAAGACGAATACGAACCGGATGGCAAACTGTCAGGTTGTCGTAAAGGCCCCCGCGAAAAAGGTTGTACTTGCCGCAAAAAACAGGCCGAGCGCGAAGAAGGTTTATGTGACGAAAGGACAGAGCATTTACCTGAAGGTAATGATGACGCCGAAGGATTCGACGGATAAGGTAACGTATAAGTCAAGTAGATCAAAGATTGCCGCGGTAAATGCGAGCGGCATCGTAACGGCTAAGAAGAAAGGAACCGCCAAGATCACAGCGACAGCATCTTCGAAGAAAAAGGCGACGATTACGGTCATTGTCCAAAAGAAGGCGGTGCCGTCGAAAAAAGTAACGGTAAAAGCTGCCAAAACGTTAAAGAGAGGAAAGACAACGCGGTTGACTGTGTCTCTCAGATCTGCGAAATCCACGGATACGGTTACGTTTGCCAGTAGCAACACGGCGATCGCACAGGTAGATGAGTGCGGTTACGTAACAGCCTTAAAGAAGAAGGGAACGGTAAAGATTACCGTGACGGCTTCTTCCGGTAAAAAGGTGACGAAGAAAATAAAAGTGAAATAAGCAGACATATAAAAACCCCTCCTGCATATACTGTAACAGTTGAGCAAGGGGGTTTTTTTATGGACAGTGGATATAATGTGTACGAGGATATAAACAAGAGAACCGGCGGAGAAATATATCTGGGCGTCGTAGGACCCGTCCGAACCGGAAAAAGTACATTTATAAAAAATTTTATGGAGTTGATGGTCATACCGGAGCTTTCCGATGAGGGAGAGCGGCAGAGGACGATCGATGAGCTCCCGCAATCTTCCGATGGAAAGACCATCATGACGACAGAACCGAAATTTGTCCCCAAGGATGGGGCTTGGATCACGCTGCCAAGCGGCGCGAAGGGCAGGATCCGTCTGATCGACTGTGTAGGTTTTGTCGTAAAGGATGCGGTCGGCTATATGGAGGAAGACCGGGAACGGATGGTGAAGACGCCGTGGTCGCCGCAGGAGATCCCATTTGAGAAGGCAGCGGAGCTCGGAACAAAGAAGGTGATCGGCGAGCATTCCAATATTGGCATTATCGTGACGACAGATGGCAGTTTTACGCAATTGTCAAGAGAGCAGTATATCGAGGGAGAGGAACGGACCGTATTAGAATGCCAGAAAGCTGGTAAGCCGACGATCATCATTTTAAATACATCGTATCCCCGCAGCGACCAAACGCAGAAGCTGGCGGCGGAGATGGAACAGAAGTATGGGTTGAGCGTACTGCCGCTGAATTGTAAAGAGTTGGAGAAGGAGGATATATATAGTATTATGGAGACGATCTTGTCCGATTTCCCGATTGGGAGAATCAACTTTTTCCTGCCGAAATGGGTGGAATTTTTGGATCGGGAGCACTGGCTGAAAAAAGACCTTCTGGAGCAGTGCCGCGAGATGCTGATGAATATGAGGGTCATGCGTGATGTTACGAAGGAGAGCGTAACGTTAGAGGCAGATTATATTAAAGGCGTTTACATACAGGATAAACAGCTGGAAAACGGGCAGGTTAATATTTCCGTTGAATTTGAGGAACATTACTATTATGAAATATTGAGTGATATGATCGGGACACCGATCACTGGCGAGTATGAATTGATCGCGACGCTGAAAGAACTGGCGGGAAAGAGGGCGGAATTCGAGTCGATCGGCACGGCGTGTGAACAGGTCAAAGGGCGCGGGTACGGGATCGTCACACCGACGATGGAAGAAATCGAGATCGCGGATCCCGAACTGATCAAACACGGGAATAAATACGGGGTAAAGATCAAGGCGGTCTGCCCGTCTCTTCATCTGATCCAGGCAAATATCGAGACGGAAATCGCGCCGATCGTCGGGAGTGAGGAGCAGGCAAAAGATCTGATCGAATACATTGAATCAAACAGTAAAGAAAATCCGGATGGCATTTTTGATACAAATATCTTTGGAAAAACGATCCGGCAGCTCGTGGACGACGGCATTATGAATAAAGTGAACCGGCTGACAGAAGAGAGCCAGGTGAAACTGCAGGATACGATCCAAAAGGTTGTAAACGATTCCAACGGCGGACTCGTCTGCATCATCATATGACACCAGCTCAGACGGCTGGCTATGTTTTCTGAATAGAATCCCTCCTTTTTCTCAATACTACGAATGGGTGGTTTGGGAAATCAGGAGGGAATTTTATTTCCAGATAGGAGGCTGGTTATGACATTTGAGGAGTTGTATAAGCGGGTGTTACGGGACAAGCTAAAAGGAAAAAAAGAGTTTGAGGGAGTGCCGAAAAAGAAGCTGGATTGTCTGCTGCACCCGGAGAAATATCCGCTCGTATGGAAAAATGAACCGTGTGACTGCAGCGATCCGAAATGTGTGACAGCATGTATGTTCCAGGCGTTGGAAGTAAAGGATGGAAAGGCGGAACTGAATCCGGATAATTGTGTTGGGTGCGCCCGCTGTATCGAGGAATGCGAGAGGAAAAACCTTACATTCAGCCGCGATGCAATCCGTGCTGTGGAGATCATAAAGGAGGCGAAACAAGCGGGAAAATCCGTTTACGCGTTGATGGCGCCTGCCTTTATCGGCCAGTTTGGCGAAGGTGCCACGCCGGGAAAGGTGCGCAGCGCGCTAAAAGGGATGGGATTTACTGGTATGATCGAAGTGGCAGCGTTCGCCGATATACTGACATTGAAAGAATCGTTGGAGTTTACGGAAAACGTGGGGCAGGAAAACGGCTTCCAGCTCACGAGCTGCTGCTGTCCGATCTGGATTTCGCTGATCCGGAAAGACTTTTCAAAAATTGTAAAACATCTACCGGCATCGGTTTCTCCGATGATCGCGTGCGGACGCATTGCCAAAGCGCTGCATGAGGGATGCAAAACGATCTTCATTGGCCCCTGTCTGGCGAAAAAGGCGGAGATCCGCGAACCAGATCTCGTGGGTGACATTGATTGTGTCTTGACGTTTGAGGAACTAAAAGACATGTTTGAGGCGTTATCGGTGGATATCCCTGGAATGGAAGAAGATGAAAATGAACATTCCGCGGCTGCAGGCAGGATGTATGCCAGGACGGGCGGCGTGAGCAGGGCGGTCAAAGAGTGCGTTGAGAGCATTCTTCCGGGAGCTGATTTGAAACCGGTCTGTGCGTGTGGGACAATGGAATGTAAAAATATGCTGCAGAGCATTTTGGATGGAAAAGCAGATGGTAACTTTTTTGAGGGAATGGCATGTCCCGGCGGCTGCGTCGGGGGGCCAAAAAGAAATATTGAGATGGAACAAGCGACGAAATTGGTCGATGATTATACAGAGGAAGCGAAATATCGTACACCCGGAGAAAACCCGTATGTCCTGGATCTGATCCAGAGACTTGGTTTCCAGACAATTGAAGATTTTTTGGAAAATAGCAGTATTTTGGCAAGGGAACCATTTACCGCGGTGTAAACACAGAAAAGAAAAAATATTTCGTATAGTCCTTGACAATGTGCAATTGAATTGTTATAATTTCGGTGAAAGATTTAATAAAATTGTAACAATTGAAACAGTTGGCAGTTGATAGTTGATTTGGAGAGGTAAAATATACGATGAATATACTAAATAAGAGATATGTTAAATATGCGGCGATTGGAGTTTTGGCGGCAGGAATCATTTCGGTTCCGGTCAGGGCAGCTTTTTTGGCGACGGAGAAGCCGATGGCAGGCGCAACTGTAGTGGTGGAGGAGTACAGTCAGAATGTAGCAAATGGTGCGGTTTCCCACCCGGCAGTCGAAGTGGCTGCGGAAGCGGCGGATCCGTCCGTGCCGATTGCGCCAGCTGTGACAGAGGAACCGGAAGACGAACATGTCAACCTGAACCTCAATTACAGCCGGCTTGGTATCGCGAGTAAGGTGGATACGTATCTGAATGTGAGGAAAAGACCTTCAGAGAGTTCGAAAATAGTCGGAAAGCTGACGAAAAACGCCGGCTGCCACATTTATAAAGTAAGAAAAGGCTGGGCTAAGATGGTATCCGGAAAAGTGACCGGATGGGTGAAGGCGAGTTACATTGTTACCGATGATAAGGCGGAACAGCTCGCGACGAAAGTAGGACGTGAGTGTGTCGAGATCAAGGCAGATTCCCTGCGTGTGAGAGCGCTTCCGACGACGGATGCGCCGATCTATTCGATCGTGTCCGAGGGAGAGGAGTTTGTGATCCGCAAACAGCATCTTACGATGAATTTTGTAAATAAAGTGATTCGCAAACAGAAGATTTCAAAAGATTTTATTGACCGGGCAGGCGGTATGGAAGCGATCCAGGCAAATCTGGATAACTGGGTGTGTATCCGCGTAGATAATGAACTAGCATTTGTGGCAAAGGAATTTGTGACAGAGCAGTATTCCCTGAAGAGGGCGGTAAAAGTGGGAACACTTTCTGCAAATTCCTCCGATGGTGTTTCGTCGAGTCAGGTATCGATCGCCGAGTATGCGAAACAATTCCTCGGAAATCGTTATGTATGGGGCGGGGCAAGCCTGACAAACGGTGCGGATTGTTCCGGATTTACGATGAGCCTGTATGCGAAATACGGTCATTCGCTTCCGCACAACGCGGCAGCACAGGCATCTGTGACGAGGTCGGTATCCTCACCGAAACCGGGAGACCTATTCTTCTACAGCAATGGAAGCCGGATCAACCATGTGGCAATGTATATCGGAAACGGACTTGTGATCCATGCTAGTAATCCGAGCGACGGTATCAAGATTTCCAACGCGTATTACAGACATCCGGTTAAGATTGGCCGTGTCATGAACTGATTGAATCGGGTTTGACAGCATTGTCAGACGATAACAAAATTGTATAAAAATTGAAAAACTGTTCATACTATGGGTAGAATCTTTTTGGAGGAGATCATATGAAAAAGAAATACCTGTTTATGAGCAGTTTTTTTGTCATTGGAACGATATTTACGCTCGTGTTTTTTTGGAGCTATAAAGTATATGACAGCGGTTCCGAGGAAGTTCCGGTAAAAGAGAAGGCGAATACGGTAGATACCGTGACGGAGCTCCGGGCAAACGCGTCGATGAAATATGTCATAGAAACGTATGATGGTACGACAGGAGTCGTTACAAGCGAAGAGGAGACGGTACCGGAAGAATTGGCGGGTCTGACCAGGGAAGAACTGGAATCATTTTTTTCGCAATACAATAAGTCGGCGGCAGAGGGCGGCATCGCAGACGGACCAGACAGTAAGGAGCTGATTTCCTTTTCCAAAGACAGGATCGTAGTCCGTGAGACATACGCGGGCGCCGAGGAGGAAGAGGGGTTCTTTTTGAAAGAGGAAGAGGGGGAAGTTGTCATTTTTCAGAAAGACCAGGTGACTCCCTATGAAAATACAGGCATTCAGGCAGGCGTACTTCCTGAGGACGAGCAGGAGAAGCTGCGGGAAGGTTTTTTTGTGCAGGACGAGAAGGAATTGTACTCGATCCTCGAGAATTTATCTAGTTAAATCGGGAGAAGTATGCTATACTGATTGAGAATGGCTGCTTACGCAGCGGAAATGAGGAATGATGGAAAAATTTCATGAGGTTGTGATCGTCGGCGCTGGCGCGTCGGGGTTACTGTGCGGCTATTTTCTCGGAAAAGCGGGAATGGATGCCGTTATTTTAGAAAAGCATGCGTCGGCGGGGCGGAAACTATTGGCGACAGGGAATGGCAGGTGCAATTTTACAAACCGTCATATGAGCGAACAGTGCTTTTACGGGGACAGGGAATTTGTCAGGAGTATTTTGTCACAGGTGGATGCAGAAAAAGTGATCGGGATCTTTGAGGAGATCGGCATGTTCCACAGAGAGCGGGATGGCTATTGTTACCCATATAGTGGACAGGCGTCGGCGCCGGTCTCGCTTTTGACAGAAGCGTGTGAGGATAATGGTATTTTATTTCATTTTGATACGGAAGTCAGAAAGGTGATACATAAGGATGGAGAATACGTGATCCATTGTAGCAGGGGGGAGAGATACCGCTGCCGGACGTTGGTGCTGGCGGCGGGAGGAAAAGCGGGAAAAAGCGTGGGCGGGAGCGGCAGCGGCTATAAGCTGTGCCGCAGTCTTTCCCATCGCGTGACAAGCCTATATCCGGGCCTGACGGGGCTTCGGGCCGGGGGAGGGGAATGGGGTACGCTTGCTGGGGTGCGTCTGCAGGGCCAGGTGTCGCTTTTCTTGGATGGGCGGCTGGCCGGGCAGGAGAGTGGAGAGATCCAAATGGTAAAAGATGGCATATCCGGTATACCAGTATTCCAACTCTGCCGGCTGGCGGCGGAGGGACTGGACGAAGGAAAAACGGTCACTTGTGAGTTAGACTTGTGCCCTGCCATGAGTTCCGGGCAGTTGGACGACTGGCTGTCCCATCACGGTGTGGGCAGACTTTCTGGGATCGTTCACGTGAAACTGGCACAAGTTTTAAGAAAGAAAGCTGGTCATTCGCAGAAAGCGATGATCCATATGCTGAAACAGTATGAGGTTTTAATTTTGGATACGTTTGGATTTGAGCGCGCGCAAGTTACGGCGGGCGGTGTCATCACGGATGAGATTGATGCGGAGACGATGCAGTCAAAATTGCATGAGCGGCTGTTTATTTTGGGAGAGCTGCTCGATGTCGATGGGATATGCGGCGGATACAATTTACATTTTGCCTGGAGTACGGCCTGTCGGTGCGCAAAGAAGATAACGGAATTAGGAAAGGATACATGAGATGCTGCAGTATCGTCAGTGTAAGATTCAATATAGAGAGCTTAACGCGGAGCAGGAACTGGACTGTCTCCGCAAAAAGATAGCCGTACAGCTTCATTTGCCGGAACAGGATATAAAAGGACTGCGGATCGAGAGAAAAAGCCTCGACGCTAGAAAAAAGCCAGAACTGTTTTGGAATTATACGGTCTTATTCCGATGTGGCAATGAGAATGGAGTGATGAGAAAAAACAGGAAAAATAAAAATCTTTCTGTTTTTACGCCGCCGCCAGATCTGTCTGATGTGATATGCAGGGTGAGGAAGGATAGAGTCAGCACTCAGAAAGCTTCCGGTGCGGAGGAGCTAGCACATGCGGAAACAGGAGGAGACAAACCGGGCGGCAGGGTGTTGATCGTCGGAGCCGGGCCGGCGGGGTTGATGTGCGGTTATTTTCTTGCCCAGTGCGGGTTACGACCGGTGATCATCGAGCGCGGAGGCCCGATGTGGGAACGGGTCGACAGGGTATCGCGGTTTTGGAAAGAGGGAACGCTGGACGCGGATACGAACGTGTCGTTCGGAGAGGGGGGTGCGGGTACCTTTTCGGATGGAAAATTGAATACGGGTGTGAAAGATCGGTCGGGAAAGAAACCGTTTATACTGGATACCTTTATCGCGCATGGCGCGCCGGAGGACATCCGGTATGCGGCGAAACCGCACATTGGAACGGACCGGCTGCGGCGGGTGATCCAGTCGATGCGTGAGGAAATAGAAGCGCTGGGTGGAACTTATCTGTTCCATCATACTTTTGTAGGGTTTCGAGAGAAGGAAATGCCGGCTGGTAAATCAGTTGATGGATTTCAGGAAGATCAGTCCCACGCCTCGGTCCATACAGGTAAAAAACGCCGGCTGACAGGTATTTATGTGCAGGATGAGAAGGGGAATGAAACATTACTGGCATGTGATACGTGCGTGCTGGCGATCGGGCACAGCGCACGGGATACGTTTGAGCGGTTACGGGAAGAACGGATTGCCATGCAGCAGAAGCCATTTGCCGTGGGCGTTCGTGTGGAGCACCCCCAGAAAAAGATCAATGAGATCCAGTACGGCACAGGGGACGAAAGCCTTCCGGCCGCGGATTATAAGCTTACGGGAACGACAGGAGATGGCAGGGGCGTTTATAGTTTCTGCATGTGTCCGGGCGGATATGTGGTGAATGCTTCGACGGAAGAAGGCATGACGGTGGTGAATGGGATGAGTGACCGCGCACGGGACTCCGGGCAGGCGAATAGTGCAGTCATTGTCACCGTGTCGGAACAGGATTTTAAAAGCGGGGACGTACTTGCCGGCGTGGAATTCCAAAGGGAACTGGAGCGGCGGACATTTCGGGTGGGAAATGGAAAGATTCCTGTTCAGCGGTTTGCGGATTTTGCGGAGGGTATTCGTTCGGAACGGGCGGAAGCAAAAAGCCATATGCCGTGTACGAAGGGGGAGGCTGTACTTGCCGATGTGAGGAGCATACTGCCCGGATTTATCTCGGATGGTATTGTAGAAGGAATGAGGCAGTTTGGTAAAAAGATGCCCGGGTTTGACGATGGGGATGTTTGGGTAATCGGGACCGAAACCCGCACGTCTTCTCCCGTGCGGATCGTGCGGGACCGGCAGCTGGTCTCGGAGAGTCTGGACGGATTGTACCCTTGCGGGGAGGGCGCTGGATACGCTGGTGGGATCATGTCGGCCGCGATGGACGGTCTGCGTGTGGCGCTCCGGATCATAGAGGGCGATCTGGATTAGGACGGCGCAGGAAAAGTGAACGCATTATGGAGGTAAGAGAGAAAAATATGAGAACTACGTTTAAGGATAAACAACGCATTGTATTTAAAGTAGGGACGTCGACGATCATCCACGAGGAGACAGGAGGGCTTGATCTGGTCAAGCTGGAGAAATTTGTCCGCATCCTGACGGATCTACATAACAGAGGAAAGGACATTATCGTCGTTTCGTCCGGAGCCATCGGTGTCGGAAGAAAGTCGATCGGTCTGAAAGAAAAGCCGGATACCATTTCGCTCAAACAGGCATGCGCGGCGATTGGCCAGAGCCGGCTCATGACCGTGTACCAAAAGCTGTTTTCAGAGTATAATCAGTACACGGCGCAGATCCTTATGACAAAGTTCACGATCATGGACGACAGAAGCCGGCACAACGCCCGCAGTACGTTTGACGAACTTTTGAAACTAGGTGCGATCCCGATCGTGAATGAAAACGACTCTGTGGCGACGGATGAAATCGAATTTGGTGATAACGATACGCTCTCAGCGATCGTGGCGGCGATCGCAAAAGCGGATCTGCTCGTTTTACTGAGCGACATCGACGGATTGTATACCGATGATCCGAATGTCAATCCGGGCGCGGAGTTTATCTCTTATGTGGAGAGTATCAGCGACGAGATGATCGAGATGGCGAAAGGGTCGTCTACGTCGTATGGTACGGGCGGCATGAGCGCTAAAATATATGCGGCGGGTATCGCGAATGACGCGGGAACGGATATGGCGATCATCAACGGGGAAAATATGGAGAATGTCAATCTTCTCATGGAAGGGGAGCCGATCGGAACGGTTTTTAAGGCTCATAAGACGAGACATTTTCATTTGAAGGAGTATTTGGAACGGTAAGGAGGCAGAATCAGAAAATGGATGAACAGAAGATCAAACGGATCAATGAGTTATATAAAAAGAAAAAAGAGGGAACGATAACGGCGGAGGAAAGGAAGGAACAGGCATTATTACGCGCGGAATATGTCGATTCCGTCCGTCAGAACTTACGCTCGACACTGGCTAACGTTTCGATCCAGGAGGCGGACGGGACGATCTCGCCGCTGACGAAAAAGAATAAACAGTAAGGTCGGGAGAAAAGATGGGAAAACAGGAGACGCGCCTTCGCGCACTCACGATTCGAAACGGTTTGGAACAGGAGTATCGGTCAGAGTGTTCCAGGCGGATCGTGGAACGGATTTTGCGGTCGGAATGGTTTCAAAAGGCGGAGATTGTATTGTCGTATGCGTCCTTCCGCTCTGAGGTGGAAACGGATGGACTGAATCAGGAAGTTTTGCGGCAGGGAAAACAGCTCTATCTGCCGAAAACATATGCCGAGACAGGGCAGATGTGCTTTTTTCATGTGGAAGATCCAGGAGCGTTGCAAAAGGGGTATCAGGGGATTTATGAGCCGGAAGAAACCGTACAAGCGGAGCGGATGTTTAGTGATGACAGCACATATAACAAAGATGATGTGATGATGATCATGCCCGGGGTGGCGTTTGACGGAAGAGGAAACAGGATGGGATATGGCGGCGGCTATTATGACAGGTATCTGGCGCGGTATGGGGAGAAGATCATGTGTGTGCTTGCCGCGTTTGAGGAACAGGAGATGACGGAAATCCCAGTGGAGAAATGGGATGTGCGTCCAGCGCGTATTGTCACACAGAATGGGGTGAGGTAGGGGATGATTTGTATTTGCAATTTTATCATGGAAATGTTAAAATGTGTTCAGTTAATCGAGTAGTCCTCTTGAAACGACTTTGATAAACCGCCATAGCGGAAAAACGAGAGTTGGGATGCGTGTGATTCCTCTACTCTATTTGATTCTCTCTCGATCGCGCAGTCTGTCGGTTATCGAAAGCATTTGAACCGGTACCCGGTCATTTCTGTTACGTTCCATGAACTGCCGCAGTATTGCCGGACGTATGAGCAGTACATAGAGCGAGTTGAGCAAAGGTTGATCGAAGATTAAAAAAAGAGTTTCCAGATGCGGAAATTGATGGGACAGAGACACTTTGGGATATTTTGACAGATCTTTATATACGAGATCCCTCGGTGAGGTTTATTTTTGCATTTGATGAGAGGGATTTTATCTTTCATCAGGATTTTGTTTCCGAAGGAGATAGGAAAGAATTTATCATGTTTTTAAGCAACCTGCTGAAAGATAAACCATATCTGCAGTTTGCCTATATGACAGGGATCCTTCCGATTGCAAAGTATTCAAGCGGTTCCGAGTTAAATATGTTTGTTGAGTTTACGATGGCGAAATCACCGGCGTTCAGTGACTATTTTGGATTTACGGAGGCAGAGGTAACGAAGTTGTATGAGCGGTATTTGGTAAGTTGCGAGCATCCAGCCATCACGCAGGAAGAATTGAAGGGGTGGTATAATTCGCATATAACAGTGAAGAGGAATTTCATAAAAGGGTAGGAAGAAACGCGAAAGAGAAACAAAAAGTCCTCGCAGTTGGTATTAGCTATGATAAAAAGACAAAAAAGCATAGCAGCAAAATAGAAATGCTATAAAAAATCAAGAAACATATCGTTATCGGAGAAAAAAGGAGGAGTCCAGATCATGACATTAGAGGAAATGGGACGGTCTGCCCGGTCAGCCGCGGCGGCCATGAACCGCTTGCCGGTTGTAAAAAAGAATGAGGGGCTGCTGTTTGTGGCAGAGGAACTCGTCCGGTGCGCCGGCGACATATTAGAAAAAAACAACATAGATCTTGACCAGGCGAAAACAGCCGGGATGAAGGAATCTCTCATTGACCGTCTGCGGCTGACGGACGACCGGATCCGGTCGATGGCGGAAGGTCTGAAACAGGTTGTGGGATTGGAAGATCCGGTCGGGGAAGTTCTTTCAATGAAGACACTGCCAAACGGACTTCAGGTGGGGCAGCGCCGTGTGCCGATCGGCGTAATCGGTATTATTTATGAGTCGCGTCCGAATGTGACGGCCGATGCGTTCGCCCTTTGTTTTAAGACGGGAAATGCGGTTATCCTGCGGGGCGGCAGTGACGCGATCCACTCGAATACCGCGATCGTGGAAGTGATCCGCCAGGCGCTGGCTAAGATCGGACTGCCAGAGGATGCGATCCAGCTTGTGGCCGATACATCCAGAGAGACGGCAAAACAGCTCATGAGGATGAATGAATATATCGATGTGCTGATCCCGCGCGGTGGGGCTGGTCTGATCAAGACTGTAGTAGAAAAAAGTACGGTGCCAGTCATTGAGACGGGGACGGGGAACTGCCACGTCTATGTGGATGAATCTGCCGATCTGGATATGGCTGTCCGCATCATTGTCAACGCGAAGATACAGCGTCTCGGCGTCTGCAATGCGTGTGAGTCGCTCGTCATCCATGAGGCAGCGGCAGAGCAGGCGGTTCCCGTGATCTGCCAGGCGTTGTATGAACACGGTGTCGAGATCCGGGGGGATGAGCGCGCGCGAACATACGATGCTGGTATAGTTCCTGCGTCAGAGGAGGATTTTGGCACGGAGTATTTGGATAAGATCATTTCCGTGAAGATCGTGGACAGCATCGACGAGGCGATCGCGCATATCAACCGTTATAACACAGGGCATTCCGAGTCGATCGTGACGAGCTGTTATGACAATTCGATGAAGTTTTTGAATGAAATCGACGCGGCCGCCGTTTATGTGAACGCCTCTACTCGTTTTACGGACGGGTTTGAGTTTGGATTTGGGGCAGAGATCGGGATCAGTACGCAAAAACTACACGCCAGGGGGCCGATGGGACTTTTGGCACTGACAAGTACCAAATATATCATTTTGGGTAACGGGCAGATCCGGGAATAGAAAATGAATGTCAAATAATAGTTAAGAAAATAGAGAAAAAGGCGCCTGATACAGGCGGCGCAGAAATGGAGATAGCAATGAAACCATATGGATTAAACGAACTTAGGAGCATGTTTTTGGAATTTTTTGAAGGGAAAGGGCATCTTGTCATGAAGAGTTTTTCCCTGATCCCGCAAAACGATAAGAGTTTACTTCTCATCAATGCCGGGATGACCCCGCTGAAACCATATTTTACTGGACAGGAGATCCCTCCGCGGACGCGGGTGGCGACCTGCCAGAAATGTATCCGGACAGGAGATATTGAAAATGTCGGAAAGACAGCCCGTCACGGTACTTTTTTTGAGATGCTGGGGAACTTTTCTTTTGGCGATTATTTTAAACACGAGGCAATAGCCTGGTCGTGGGAATTTCTGACAAAGACGTTGGAAATACCGGAGGACAGGCTGTATCCTTCAGTCTATGTAGAAGATGACGAAGCATTTGACATTTGGAACAAGGAGATCGGCATCGCGAAAGAGAGGATCTTCCGTTTCGGAAAGGAAGACAATTTTTGGGAGCACGGCGCCGGGCCGTGCGGGCCATGTTCGGAAATCTACTTTGACCGCGGGGAGAAATACGGCTGCGGTAGTCCGGATTGTACGGTTGGATGTGAGTGCGACCGTTACATAGAGATCTGGAACAATGTATTTACCCAGTTTGACAATGACGGGAATGGAAATTATGAGGAACTGGAAAACAAAAATATCGATACCGGTATGGGACTGGAACGTCTGGCTGTCATTATGCAGGAAGTCGATTCGATCTTTGATGTCGATACGGTCAAGGCGATCCGTGACTGTGTATGCGAACTGGCACATGTGGAATATGGGAAAGAGGACAAAGCGGATATGTCGATCCGCGTCATTACTGACCATATCCGCTCGGTGACGTTCATGGTGTCGGACGGGATCATGCCGTCCAATGAGGGCAGGGGATATGTGCTCCGCCGGCTTCTGCGCCGTGCGGCGAGACATGGGAGGCTGCTCGGCATTTCGGGCCGTTTTCTGGCTGATTTGTGTGAGGTAGTGATCCGTGAGTCGAAAGACGGGTATCCCGAACTGGCGGATAAGAAAGATTATATTTTGAAACTCATTTCTACCGAGGAGGAGAATTTTAATAAGACGATTGATCAGGGACTTACGATCCTTGGTGAGATGATGGAGCAGATGAAGAAGGAAGGGACATCCGTTCTTTCTGGTGATCATACGTTCAAGCTTTATGATACGTATGGTTTCCCTGTCGATCTCACGGTTGAAATATTGGAAGAAAAAGGATTTACAGTCGATGAGGACGGATTTCTGGCGGCGATGGAAGTGCAGAGAAAGACGGCGCGTGAAGCCAGGGAAGTGACGAATTATATGGGAGCGGACGTGACTGTTTACCAGTCGATCGACGCAGCCGTTCAGAGCCAGTTTGTCGGTTATGACCGTCTGGAACACGAATCGAACGTCACGGTACTGACGACGGCAGACGCGATCGTTGATACACTGAGCGAGGGGATGGAAGGAACGATCCTCGTTGAGGAGACGCCGTTCTACGCGACGATGGGCGGTCAGGCGGCCGATACGGGAGTTATTTCCACAGCGGATGGCACATTTGAAGTGGCAGATACGATCAAACTCCAGGGAACGAAGATCGGCCATGTGGGGAAAATGATCTCTGGTACGATCCACACTGGTGAGACGGTGAAACTTTCCGTCGATGCGGGCCGGAGAAATCTGACGGCGAATAATCACAGCGCTACGCATCTGATGCAGAAGGCACTCCGTCTCGTGCTTGGCAGCCATGTCGAGCAGGCAGGTTCCCTTGTGGATCAGGAGAAACTCCGTTTTGACTTTACGCATTTTTCTCCGATGACTGACGAAGAGATCGCGAAGGTAGAGGCGATTGTCAATGAAAATATTTTGAATGGACTCCCGGTGGTGACGAATGAGATGACGCTCGACGAGGCGAAGAAAACGGGAGCGATGGCTCTCTTTGGCGAAAAATACGGAGAAAAAGTCCGTGTCGTTCAGATGGGAGAGTTCAGTTCG
The DNA here is from genome assembly GCA_910589665.1 of uncultured Eubacterium sp. Classification (GTDB taxonomy): domain Bacteria; phylum Bacillota; class Clostridia; order Lachnospirales; family Lachnospiraceae; genus Eubacterium_F. The sequence continues at coordinate 245,878 of CAJUTR010000001.1, forward strand.
GAGCTGTGCGGAGGTACTCATGTGGAAAATACGAGGAATATTTCCGCTTTTAAGATCATATCGGAAAATGGTGTTGCCGCCGGCGTGAGAAGGATTGAGGCGCTGACGGGGGCCGGACTGATCGCGTACTATGATCAGGTGGAACAGCAACTGAAAGAGGCGGCAAAGGCGCTAAAAGCAAATCCGGTGGATGTCGTGAAGAAGATCACAGCGATGCAGGAGCAATTGAAAGCGTTATCAAAAGAGAATGATTCGCTAAAGGCAAAGATGGCGAAAGCGGTAGCCGGTGACATGATGTCTGCGGCAGAAGAGGTAAATGGCATAAAGATCCTCGTCAGCCGGCTCACCGATGTGGATATGAACGGTATGCGGGATTTAGGCGATGAGGCGAAACAGAAACTAGGGGAAGCAATCGTTGTCTTTGCCGCAGAAAATGGCGGAAAAGTGAACTTGATGGCGACGGCGACTGACAGCGCCGTGGCAAAAGGCGCCCATGCTGGCAATCTCATAAAGGAAATCGCTAAGCTCGTCGGCGGAGGCGGAGGCGGCCGTCCCAATATGGCACAGGCAGGCGGTAAAGATCCGGCTGGTATCGAAGACGCTCTCGAGCGCGCAAAAGAGGTGGCAAAAGAGCAGGTCGGCCAGTAAAGAAAGTGAATACAAGGAAAGAACGCATACGCAAACATATGCGAGTATATGTGAGGCGCGTGCCAAACGAAAGGGGAACGATCGTTACCTTGTGCGAGGGAGGAATATTATGAAAAAACAGGCGTTCAATCCATATCTGCCATCATGGGAATATATACCGGATGGGGAACCATATGTATTTGACGGCAGGGTATATGTGTATGGGTCGCACGACAAATATAATGGACACGTATTCTGTCTGGGCGATTATATGTGCTGGTCGGCGTCCGTCGATGATCTGGGAGACTGGCGCTGCGAGGGAGTCATCTATGAAAAGACAGCAGATCCGTATAACAAAGAGGGGAAGATGTGCCTCTATGCACCTGATGTCGTAAAGGGGCCCGAGGGCAGATATTATTTATATTACGTACTGGATAAAGTATCGGTCGTATCGGTGGCAGTATGCGATACGCCGGCTGGGCAGTATGAATTTTACGGCTATGTGCATTATGAAGATGGAACACTTCTCGGAGACAGACAGGGAGATGAGCCGCAGTTTGACCCGGGCGTTTTGTGGGAAGGCGACAGCGTCTATCTGTATACCGGCTTCTGCGGGCAGGGGGATACCTCGAGGAACGGCGCGATGGTGACGGTGCTGGATACCGATATGCTGACGGTGAAAGAGGCGCCGAAGTTCGTGGCGCCGCCTGAGTGGAAGAGTGAGGGGAGCGGATTTGAGGGACACGGCTTTTTTGAAGCGCCGTCGATCCGGAAGATCGGCGAAACCTACTATTTTATTTATTCCTCGTCCGTTATGCACGAACTTTGTTATGCGACGAGCCGTTTTCCGGATCGGGAGTTTACCTACCGCGGCGTGCTCGTAAGTAACTGTGATCTACATATTTCGTCGTACAAACCGGCCGAAAAACCGATGGCGTATGGCAGCAATAATCACGGAAGCCTGGTGGAGATCGGCGGCGAATGGTACATCTTTTACCACAGGCACACGAACGGTTCGTGGTTTTGCCGGCAGGGATGCGCGGAACGGATCGAACTTTCGGCTGACGGAAGTTTCGCACAGGCGGAGCTGACTTCGTGCGGCTTAAATGGCGGGCCGCTAAAAGGCGAAGGCGAGTATCCGGCTTATCTGGCCTGTCATCTGTTTACGGAAGAAGATTCTATTTATGTGGGTGGCGACCAGTTTCCGAAGATCATGCAGGACGGCAGGGATGGAGATGAGGAGCTCGGCTATGTCGCTAATATGGAACACGGCGCGACGGCTGGATTTAAGTATTTTGACTGTCAGGGAATCCGGCGTATCACGATTTGGACGCGCGGTTATGCCAAAGGCACGTTTGAAGTCAGGATGGCGTGGGACGGGCCGGTCGTGGCAGAAATACCGATCGAATTTTCAAATGTCTGGGAGTCATACACCGCGAAGGCTGATATTCCCGATGGGATCCATGCGCTCTATTTTACTTTTTCCGGGGATGGAAATGCCAGTTTCCGTTCGTTTCGCCTGGAACATGATCTGACATAAAGGAGAGAGGGGATGAGGTGGCTCTATATATTGGCGACGTTGATCGTGGCGCTGATCGCTTATGATAAAAAGTGGAGGAAAACGGCGGTATTGTTTTACATCATTACGCTTCTTCTCCTAATGCGGGAAGTGGGCAGGATTTGGATCCCGCTATATGGCTATGATCCACCGGCATGTTTCGAGTAGGGAGACAAATTTAAACATTGGATAAATTTGTGTCATAAATTTAGCAAAAATGGTTGACGTATCCAAATTTTGTGATATAATATGTGTTAGTGCGAAAAAATACCCAAACAGTTGTATTTTGCACAATCTACAACTGGAGGGAGGTAAGGTGTGATAATATGTCAAATGTGATCGTAAAAGAAAACGAATCATTGGATAGTGCATTGCGCCGTTTCAAGCGAAACTGTGCAAAAGCGGGGATCCAGCAGGAGATTCGGAAGAGAGAGCATTATGAGAAGCCAAGCGTTAGGCGTAAGAAAAAGTCTGAGGCGGCTCGTAAAAGAAAATTCAAATAATTGCACATATGATGGAAGAACGCAGGAACTGCGTTCTTTCTTTTTTAACTTTTTTGTATCAAGGCCAGGCATTCCCGCATAAAATAATACATAACCGAATGCGTACGAGGTGGAATATGAATCCCATATCGAAAAAAATGGGCCTACAGCCTGACATACTGGATGGTGCCACCATCGTAAAGACATATGGGGATGAGTATGCCATTATCGAAAATTATAAGTCGATCATTGAATACACGGAGGAGACGATTAAACTCCAGGGAAAGCACGTAAAAGTAATGGTGTGCGGAAACAATCTCTGCATCGAATCGTTCGAACCGGACGAATGCAGGGTATGCGGTAAAATAAATGACATCAGCCTGATCCGGTTTTAGGATGGCTGATCGAATGGGGGAATGAAGTTGAAATGGCTGAGGGGATACATAGACTGTCATGTCGGCTCGGGACGTTGGGAGCGTTTTATGAATTTATGCCGGCATCATGATATTAAGCTGTGGAACGTCAGGTCGGAAGAAAAGCGGGTGACGTTCTGCATGTATGCCAGAGACTACAGGATGCTGAAAAAATTTGTGGGAAAAACCAGCGTTGTACCGCACATACGCAGAAAGAAGGGACTGCCGTTTGTGTGCGGACGCGCGATGCGGGACTGGACCTTTACATTCGGTTTTATCTTGTTTTTTGTCGTTCTGCATGTGTTGTCCATGTTTGTGTGGCAGATCAATTATTATGGGCAGAGGGAGTACACGCAGGAGACGATCCGCAAAGAGGTGACGGCGATGGGCGTCTATACCGGCATGCTTCGCAGCCATCTGGACTGTGACAGCATAGAGAGGAACCTGCGGGAATGCTACGACAATATGAGCTGGGTTTCCGCCGAGGAAAAAGGCTGCGTGTTAAACATAAAAATGAAAGAAGGGACGGCGGAGAAAAAGGCCGATGTCTTGGATACCACACCGTGCCATCTCGTCGCGCCGTGCCGCGGCACCGTACAGAGTATCGTGACGAAAGAGGGTACGGCGAAAGTCAAAAAAGGATCAAAGGTCAAAAAAGGAGATATTCTCATTCGCGGGATCGTTGAAATCAAAGATGACAGCGATACGGTCGTGAAAAAGAACGGCGTCCACGCGGCAGGCGAGGTGACCATCCTCACGGAGAAAAAGTATGAAGACCGTATAAATATACGGCATATGAATAAAAATAAGACGGGAAAGGATGTAAACGTATACACGGTGCAATGTGGCGGAACTCGTTTTTCTATAAAAAATCCCTTAAAATGGTTTGATAATTCTTCCAGTTATGATATAATAAGTAACATATGCGTGGATGAGGAATTCATTCCCCTGCAGGCAAGTTTGAAAGTGACAAGACGTAAGTATGTCAATTACGAACCGCAGGAAGCAGAGTACACCGAGCAGGAGGCGGAAAAGATCCTGCGCCGGAAACTGGCGGCAAGAGTTATGACTTATGAAGAAAACGGATACGAGGTGTTAGACCAGACGTTTCAAATGACCAAAGACGAGACAGAGTTTGTAAGCCGCGGAAACGTTGTGATGAAAGTATCCGATATGAAACAAAAAGAGGTCTCAGAAAAGCAGCTCATGCTTGAGACGAGTGGAAAGGAAGAAGAACGCGATGGCACAGGAGCAGATCATACTTGATATTCCAGCAGATCATGAGAATAATATATTCGGCGGCTTGGATGCCCATTTAAAAAAGATCGAGCGCGCGCTCCGCGTCGAGGTGATCCTGCGCGATGGCTCCGTGAAAATAACCGGGGACGAACAGGCGGTGAAAGAGGCAAAGCGGGTATTCGGAGAACTGCTTGCGATGTCGCAGCGGGGAAATACGATCACCGAACAAAATGTCGACTATGTGCTCGCCCTGACGAAAGAAAAATCTTCGGTATCCCTTGTGGATATAGATAAGGAGCTCGTCGGATTTACGATCCAGGGTAAGCCGATCAAACCGAAGACGCTGGGACAAAAGAAATATGTGGACGCGATCCGCGAAAAGATGATGGTATTCGGCGTCGGGCCAGCAGGTACTGGTAAGACATATCTGGCGATGGCGATGGCGATCCAGGCGTTTAAGCAGGATGAGGTGGGAAAGATCATCCTGACGAGACCGGCGATCGAGGCTGGGGAGAATCTGGGGTTTCTGCCGGGGGATCTGCAGAGTAAGATCGATCCGTATCTTCGCCCGCTCTATGACGCGCTGTATCAGATCATGGGTGCGGATTCATTCTTGAAAAATTCTGAAAAGGGATTGATCGAGGTCGCGCCTTTGGCATATATGAGGGGAAGGACGTTAGATAATGCGTTTATCATTTTGGACGAGGCGCAGAATACGACGCCGGCGCAGATGAAAATGTTTCTGACACGTATCGGTTTTGGGTCCAAAGTCGTCATAACGGGTGACCTCTCTCAGAAAGATCTGCCGTTCGCCGCTGTATCCGGATTGGAACAGGCGTTGAAGGTGCTGCGGGACGTGGAGGAGATCGGCGTATCCTATCTGACAAATAAGGACGTCGTGCGGCATCCGCTCGTACAGAAGATCGTACATGCGTATGAAAAATATGAGGCGAGGGAACAGTACCGGGAGAACCGGAAGAATCAGAGGCAGAAAAGGAAGTAAGGATGACGGTATATTTTGAAGACGAGGCGATGCTCACGTTTGAGTTTGATCTGGAGAGACAGTTGGAGCAGATCATTTCGTTCGTGCGGGATCATGTGAACTGCCCGTACGATCTGGAAGTAAGTGTGACGATGGTGGACAAGGCAACGATACAGGAAGTCAATGCCAGGTTCCGGGATCTGTCCAGACCGACGGATGTGTTAAGTTTTCCGATGGCCGAATACGATAAACCGGCTGATTTTGACGGGCCGGCATTCTGCGGGAGCCACACGGTCGATCCGGATACGAACGAACTCGTTCTGGGCGATATGATGCTCTGTTCCGAAGTGATCAAGGAACAGGCGAAAGAATATGGGCATTCGGAAATGAGGGAATTTAGTTTTCTTGTCGTACATAGCATGCTTCACCTATTTGGATACGACCATATACTAGATCGTGACCGGATGGAGATGGAAGAGGAGCAGAGAACGATCATGAATGCGCTCGGGATCCGCCGCGCGTAGTGTGAAGTTATGGCGACCAAACTTGTGCGATGCACAAAAGGCGTGCGCGAATGGAGAGAAATATGTTAAAAGGAAAAAAGAAATTGATATTTCTGACGAGTATGTGCGTCATAGCCGTGGCGGCTGTGGCAGCCATATCTGTTTATCTAACCCGGAAGGACACGGAACCGGTACCGCAGCCGGTGGCACAAGCGACACCGGAACCTGTCCCGACGCCTGAGATTACACCGGTTCCGACAAAAGATCCGAACGAAGGAAAGGTAAAGAGTGCTCTTACTGGGGAGTACATATCGAAAAAAAAGGCAAAACAGCGGCCATTTGCCGTTATCATCAATAACATCGAATATGCTAACCAGCGCCAGGAAGGGACATCGCAGATCGACGTGCTCTATGAGGCGTTGGCAGAAGGCGGGATCACGCGTATGCTCGGCGTGTTCCAGGGAACGGATAAGATCAAACGGCTCGGTTCGGTCAGGAGCGCCAGGCACTATTTTGTCAGCTTTGCCAGCGAGTGGAACGCGATCTTCTGCCATTTTGGACAAACCTCTTACGCCATTTCTAAAATAGAGGAGTTAGGGGTGGATAATTTAAGCGGCCTTTCGGCGATTGGCAGCGTTGTGTATAAGAGGGACACTTCGGTCAAAGCGCCGCATAACGTCTATACCTCGGGGGAACAGATGAGACAGGGAGCGAAAAAACTCGGGTATTCCACGAAATTTAACGAAGAAAAGATGGCAAAGCATTTCGATTTTCAGGAAGAGGATACCGACCTATCGTCCGGGGAGGAGACATTTTACGTAAATCTGCCGTTTTCAGATTATTCGACCTGCTATCTGAAATATGATAAAAAGGCAAAAGAATATAAGAAATATGAATACAAGACGAAGCATAAAGACCATAAAAATAATAAACAGCTCTCGTTTAAAAATGTGATCATCCAGCTTGTCAAAGAGACGAATATTGACCGCAACGGCTATCAGCACTTATATCTGCACAAGCGCAAAGGAACGGGATATTACATCACGAATGGAAGCAGGATGAAGATCCAGTGGAAGAAAAACGAGGAAAAAGGGACGATGTGTTATTATGATACGGACGGCAACGTACTCCGTATCAACCCGGGCAAGACATATATTGCGGCATATCCGACCAGCCGGAAGGATCTGCTGTCGTTTCAGGAGAAGAAGGATAAAAAGACAAAGAAAAAGTAACGGAAGGATACCAGTATGGGTGTTAAAAAGCAGGAGAGTAGACGGAGTGCCAGTTTTTTAAAACAGGGAAGCTTATTAGCGATGGCTTCCCTTGTTGTGCGTTTGATCGGCATGGTCTACCGGATTCCGATGGCAAACATACTGGGGGATGGCAACGGGATCTACGCGGTCGCGTTTGATATTTATGATATCATACTGATCGTTTCATCCTACAGCCTGCCGCTTGCGCTGTCAAAGATCATTTCCTCGCAGCACAGCCGAAGGGAATATAAGAACATGGGAAAGACGTTCCGGCTGTCGCTCGGTTTCGCGCTCGTTTCCGGCGGGATATTCGGTACGGCGCTGTTTGCGACGGCGGGATTGATAGAAGAACATATTTATCCTGCTTACGCGGGACTCCAGATCCCGCTCCGGGTACTGGCGCCTACGATTTTTATCGTGGCGATCCTCGGTGTGTTCCGCGGCTTTTTCCAGGGTAAAAATACGATGGTCCCAACCGCCGTTTCTCAGGTGTTAGAGCAGGTTGTAAATGCCATTGTCAGTGTGTCGGCAGCGTATCTGTTTATGAAGTGGAACGCCGACAGCCTTGTCAGGAGTGCGTGGGGGGCTGCGGGAGGAACGCTCGGTACGTGTCTTGGCGCACTCACGGCGCTCATGCTCGTCGTATTTGTGTACTGCATTTACCGGCCGATCCAGAAAAAAATGGAGCGGCGTGACCGCTCCAGGCGCGTGTACACGACCGCTCATATATATCGGATCCTCTTCCTCACGATACTGCCGATCATCTTGAGCCAGACGGTGTATCAGATCAGTGGATTGATCGATTATTATCTATTCAGTGACGTCATGGGAGCAAAGGGCGTCGGCGATAAGGTGATCTCGTCATTGACTGGTATTTATAGCTCGAATTACCGGACGCTCACGAGTGTGCCGATCGCTATTTCTACTTCGATCGCCTCGTCCATGATCCCGAGCGCGGTAGCAGCTTATACCCAGCGGGACATCGGACAGCTCCGTTACAATATTCTCTCGGGTATCAAGTTTAATATGATCATTGCGTTCCCGTGCGCGATGGGGTATACCGTGCTTGGGCAGGGGATCGTCAGGCTTTTGTTTCCGTCGATGGACTATGAGCTCGGCGGACATCTGATGATGGCGGGTTCTGCGGCTGTTATTTTTTATGCCATTTCCAATGTGACGGGAAGCGCGCTGCAGAGTATTGATAAGATGCGCATTCCCGTGATCCATTCCGCGATTTCCCTCGTGCTGCACGTTGTGATCGTCGTCACGCTGCTTAAATTTACCGGACTTGGGATTTATGTACTTATCATCGGAAATGTTACGTTCCCCATCGTCGTCGGTGTACTGAATATCATGGCTCTCAAACGCTATATTCCGTCGTTCCACTTAAAGCCGCTCAAAACGTTTTTTGTTCCATTGTCGGCGTCCCTTTGGATGGCGATCGCTGTCGTTGTCATGTTTGTGTCTACGAGCCGCTTGTTTGGTATGGCGTTAGGCGAATCCGCGACGAATGCGCTGGCAGTCTGTATCTCGCTGCTCGTCGCTGTATTTGTGTACTTTGTCGTCTTTTTGAAACTGCGCGGCATGACGAAACAGGAGCTGTTTGATTTTCCGATGGGAAGGCGGCTCTATCTCGTGGCGAGAAAGTTACATCTTATGAAATAGTTTTCGCAGGGCATCCATGAAATAGTCGGTGAAGCCTGCTTCTGCAACGGGTTCGGCAGCTACGATATCAATGCTTCCGATGCGGTTATCCTCATACAAATATTCGACAGAGCCGACAACGGCGCCTTGTTCCAAAGGTGCCTTTATATTTTCCGCATACGTAATTTTTTTTGTGATGAGATCCGTATCCGCTTCACTCGTAAACGTGTGAGAAAATGTCGATCCGGGGGCAGTTTTTACCGTGTTTTTCGTGCCGCCCTGGATGGGAACTTCCTCGAGCGCGCTGGCGATGTCCGGGTCTTTGTAGATACTGCAGTTGGCAAAGCCATAATCAAGAAGGGCCTGTGCCTCGGAAAACCGCTTTTTGTGGTCAGGAGCCGCCATCACGACGGCGATCAGGTCCATGTCGTTCCTGCGGGCCGTAGCGCTCAGGCAGTACTTTGCTTTCGAGGTTGAACCGGTTTTTAAACCAGTAATGCCATCATAAAAGCGGACGAGTTTGTTCGTATTGGTAAGTCCAAACTCGGATTCGCCTTTTTTTGTTTTGTGTGTGATCTTATCCATCCATACGGTGGAGTACTTGCTGATCTCCGGGTGTTTCGTAATGAGTTCGCGTGACATGAGAGCGACGTCATAGGCGCTGGAGTAATGGCCGGATTTGATGTCGTCGTCCAGTCCGGTACAGTTTTTGAACTGGGTGTGCACCATGCCGAGTGATTTTGCCTTTTCATTCATCTTTTTGACAAATGCCTCTTCCGAACCGGCGATTTTTTCAGCCATCGCCGTAGCGGCATCGTTCGCACTGGCGATGGAGATACATTTGATCATGTCGTTGACGGTCTGGGTTTCGTTCGGTTCAAGAAATACCTGTGAGCCGCCCATGCTGGCCGCGTACTCGCTGACGGTCACGCTGTCATCCAGTGAGATCTTCTTACTGTCCAGTGCCTCGAAGATCAGAGTGAGCGTCATGATCTTCGTAATACTGGCCGGTACGAGTTCCTTATCTTTGTCTTTTTCGTAAAGGATCTCACCGGTCGAACCCTCGATCAGTACGGCGGAAACGGCAGATACATCCACGGCGCCTCCCGAGGCGGCATTCGTCTTTGCAAAAACATGTCGTTCCGTAATGCGGGAAAAACCAACTATGTATAAAAAACAAAACAGAATCAGGTACCAACGTCCTCGTTTTTTCATAAAAATATCTCCCGAAAAGTTTCTTTACCAAAATATATGCCCGATCAGGAAAAAAAAGACATGATTCGCCGGAAATTATCCGTCGACCGTGATCCTGCATTTGTAGACGGAATCCCCCTGACGCACGGATATGATCGCAGTGCCGGGGCGGATCGCGTATACGGTGCCGAATGGGGTGACGGAGGCGATCCGGAAATCCGAGGTGGAGTAGGCCGCCGTTTTTTTTATGCCGACGATCGTCACAGAGATCCGTTCTCCGGGTTTCATCGTGGCAGATTCGATGTTCAGCCGGTCATGGAATCCGGTACTCCATTTGTCCGTATAGCCAAAGCGGGTATGCGGGTAGAGAAAACGACAGAGAAGGACGAACAGCAGAATAAGGATACATGCCTTTTTCGTGTCTTTCATAGGAAAATCCTTTTTTATTATGTTATGCCAGTCAGCGGGCGGGGTGCAGATACCAATGAGTGCCGCACGAAAAATGGTGCAAAATGGAGAGTACGTTTTTGTTGACAAAATGGGATTTTTGGCGTATGATTATTTCGTTAATCATTTTTTGTGCGATGACACATTTAAAAAGGAGAGAGTAAGTAATGAGACAAAACATGAAGAAAGCCATCTGTATGGCGGCCATTGGCGCACTTACGTTTGTAAGTGTAATAGGGGACAATGTGACGTCCGAGGCGGCGGCAAAGACGAAGAAGATCGTCATGAACAAAAAGAAAGTCACCCTGGAAGTAGGAAAATCCTTTAAACTCAAAGTAAAAAAGGTAAAACCTGCAAAAGCAAGCAAAAAAGTAACGTATAAATCCAGTAGCAAGAAGATTGCTACGGTTAGCAAGAAGGGTGTTATCAAGGCGAAAAAGAAGGGGAATGCTACGATCACCGTAACATCTAAGGCAAATAAGAAGGCAAAAGCTAAGGTGAAGGTAACCGTCAAGAAAGTAACCAAGACGAATAACAACAATAATAATACGGTAACACCGACGGCTGCTCCGAGCAATACACCGGCAGCACCGAGTCAGGTTCCTTCCGTATCACAGCCACCGGTAAACACGATTGTGCCGACGAATGTTCCGACTCCGAGTGCACCGGCACAGGCATCGAAAATACCGGCTACACAGAAGCCGACGACACCTCCGACGCCGGTAAGAACGCCAAACATCATTGAGATGGATAAGTATGAGATTGATGTGCAAAAGTCTCTTTGGACGAATGAATGGTATGAGAGACAAGACAATCCGGACGGTTCAGTAACGCTTACGAGAGGAGAGGGAGATGCCAACTGGAAAGTAGGTGAATTTGGTTTCGAACTTCCGAGAGAAACAGTAGGCGACCAGCATAAGTTTAAAAAGATCAAGATTAAGTTCAAGGATTCGACGCTGACTGACCCGGCTGTAGAAAAGGGTTTATGTGGTTATGTGTTCCATTCCGTAGCGCAGTGGGAAGAAATAGATGCCGTCGGCCGCGAGGATAAGGTGGGTTGGTATGACTTTGTAGATAATCCGAAAGAAGCACCACACGATGGGGCAATAGAGTTTAACGGATCCGGTGAAGTTGTTATCACATCGGACATGGATGATTTCTCGACCGTGCGGATCTACGACGGTCTGGTTGGCGGAAAGATTACGATTGAGTCTATTTCAGTGGAAAAAGGTGAGGATACACCTCCGGTCGTTACACCACCAACAGAGTCATCCAATTTAGATACTTCTGCAGTGGAGAAAACGTCAACGCAGCCAGTCATGATGGGTCTGTCCAAACCGCATACGTACGCATCGGATGGAGCAGGCGTTCAACCTGTGAAAGTGCTAAAGGATATTTGGATGTCGTGCTGCCTTAGTATCAAAAAGTTGTTTTAAAAGTGCCAGACGACGGAAAAGTCTATAAGAGCATGAACGTTACGTATACGTTGATTCTAATAACGTTGCAAAAAAACAGCAGTACTAAGTCGATCGGGTTAAGATGACGTAAATGTTATAGAGAGAACTCCAAATCGGATCAAAACGGTTTGGAGTTTTTTCTTTATTTCTATACGGCTGAATGGTTTATATAAAATCGGTAGCCGAATAAGTAATCACGAATATGGAAGGAGGATAAGAGCAACATGAAGATATGCGGGGATGCAAAGTATGAGGAGATGTTTCGTTTTGTAGAACAATGTCTGGATGGATATGCGGTGATCAGCGGGAAAAAGGATAGGATCCAGTATTCTAGATTTGATCACACGAGGAGAGTGTACCGATGGATGAAGGAACTGTATGAGGCAAACGAACACCGGGATCAGATTGATTTGGAATCGCTAAAGATCGCAACTATTTTTCACGATTGCGGGTATGGGAAGGAGCAAACGGGGGATCACGCCGGAGTAGGAGCAAAAATCTGTCAGATCTATTTGAGGGACAGGAATTACAGGGAGGAACAGATTTCATTTATCTGTGAATTGATCTCTAGTCATTCCGATAAACGGAGGATGTGGGAAGATATTCCGCTGGAACTGATCCTGCTCATGGAAGCAGATCTCTTAGATGACACGGGCGCGCATGGGGTCGTGATGGATGTTTGGATGGAATCGAAAGAAGAAGAGACCAGTTTCGAGTCGATGCGTGACCATATCGCACGATTCTCGCTGAAACAGATTGACAATAATCCGATGCGCACACCGGCTGCGAGGGAAATCTGGGAGAAAAAGAGCGCGCTGGTAAGGGCGTTTTATGAATCGTATTGCCGGGATCTGGCATGGGAATAGGGGATCAGGAGAGCAATTAGGCTCTCCTGATCCCCTATGTTTTATCATCTGATATTCTTACATATTAAACTTCAAACAACATATCTCCATAAGAAGGAACCGGCCAGTCCTCTTTATCAACGAGCATTTCCAGCTCATCGATCGGGGCGCGCAGTTTGTTCATCGCCGGGTATACATGATCCCGGTAGTACTCTGCCTGTGCTTTCGCATCTTCGATCGCACCGGCGGTCTCATTGATTTCACGAAGTGCGATCAGCGCCTCCCTTGTACTGGCGAGAAGGGAAGAGCACTGTTTGAGGATCGAAGTCTGAACGGTGATGTCTGCTTCCGGGCATGCTTTCTGAATGCTGTTGATCGACTCAGCAAGGCTCGTCGTGTACTTGATGACCGAAGGGATGTACTGTTTTGTCGCCATGTCGATCATAGCTTTTGCTTCGATATTGATCGCTTTTGCGTAGGCTTCGTAATTGATTTCCGCGCGGGATTCGAGTTCGGTCTTGGAAAATACATTCTGGTTTTCAAACATGGTGACCGTTTTCGGATCCGTCAGTGAGGAAGTGGCATCAACCATTGTCGGCACATTCGGCAGACCGCGTTTTTCTGCCTCTGCCACCCACTCGTCCGAGTAACCGTTTCCGTTAAAAATAACTTTCTGATGTTCTTTTAATGTCTTTTGTATCAGTTTCTCGACCGCTTCGTCAAAGTCAGATGCCGCCTCTAGTTCAACTGCCATTTTCTCCAGAATATCGGCTACCGCTGAGTTCAGAACCGTGTTGGCATCTGCGACGGACATCGAAGAACCGAGCATACGGAACTCAAATTTATTTCCGGTAAACGCAAAAGGCGAGGTACGGTTCCGGTCAGTCGCATCTTTTTTCACCGGCGGGATGGAACTGACACCGATGTCCATTTTTCCGCCCTTCAGGCTGTGGGTAGCGGTACCTGTTTCAATGATCTGCTCAACGATATCCTCAAGCTGCTCACCGAGGAAGATCGAGATGATAGCCGGCGGCGCCTCGTCCGCGCCGAGCCTGTGGTCGTTGCCCGGGTTCGAAGCTGACATTCGCAGGAGAGCGGCATGCTCATCCACAGCGGCGATAACAGCGGCCAGAAAAAGGAGGAACTGTGTGTTGTTATGTGGCGCCGAACCGGGACTTAACAGGTTTTCCCCGTTATTGGTAACAATCGACCAGTTGTTGTGCTTGCCGGAACCGTTGACACCGGCAAATGGTTTTTCGTGGAGCAGGCATTCGAGGCCGTGCCGCCTGGCTACTTTTTTCATCGTCTCCATGACGAGCTGGTTATGGTCGGTCGCGATGTTGGCGCTGTCGTAGATCGGTGCCATCTCGTGCTGTGCCGGCGCCACCTCGTTGTGCTGCGTCTTCGACAGGATGCCGAGTTTCCACAATTCTATGTTTAATTCATTCATAAAGGAAGCCTGACGCTCGCGGATGCTTCCGAAATAGTGATCGTCGAGTTCCTGTCCCTTTGGCGGCATCGCGCCAAACAGGGTGCGGCCTGTAAAAATAAGGTCTTTGCGCTGTAAAAATTTATTCCGGTCAACGAGGAAGTACTCCTGTTCCGGTCCGACGGAGCACGATACGTTTGTCACGTCCTGCTTGCCAAATAGTTTCAGGACGCGGACGGCCTGTTTGCTGATCGCTTCCATCGAGCGAAGCAGAGGGGTCTTTTTGTCGAGAGCCTCTCCTGTGTACGAACAGAATGCGGTAGGGATGCAGAGCGTCACGCCGATTGCGTCTTCCCGAAGAAACGTCGGAGAGGTGCAGTCCCATGCGGTATATCCTCTTGCTTCGAATGTGGCGCGAAGGCCGCCAGAAGGGAAGGAGGAAGCGTCCGGTTCACCTTTGATCAATTCTTTTCCATTAAATTCCAAAACGGCGCGGGAGTCAGATTCCGCACTGATAAAGGAGTCATGTTTCTCCGCGGTGACACCGGTCATAGGCTGGAACCAGTGCGTATAGTGGGTGGCCCCGTTTGCGAGCGCCCATTCCTTCATACCGTGGGCAACGACATTTGCCATTTCCGGCGTGAGTTCTTCTCCGTTCTCAATCGTTTTTTTCAAAGCCTGATATGTTTTTTTTGGAAGGTATTCCTGCATGACTTCGTCATTAAAAACTTTCGTTCCGAATACGTTTGAAATTACATTAGTTTCCATTGTTTCCTCCATTTCCGGCATTTGTCATGCCAAAAAAATACTGATTATGTGCGCCATTCTTTTTCATTATACACGAAAAATGCGATTGTGCAATAGCGAGGTTCACTGGGCACGTCTGCCTGTGAATAGAAAAAGGTGTCCTCAAATGAATGAGAACACCTTCGTTCTGCCTTAGCACGAAATTATGATACCACGTTCCCGAAAAAATGTAAAGAGTTTTTTATTATTTTTTTCGCGTTTTTTTCTATCGATTTTTCCTCTCTTATGTTATACTGTTTCTATAGTAAGCAGGTTTGTGTGTGGGCGCCGCTTGCCGCAGACATCGGTTACGCGAAAAAAAAAGAAAACGAAAGTTTGCGGAAATGAGGGGAATTTATGTATCAGTTTACAGAGGACTGCCGGACAGGGATTGAACAGATTGACGAAGAACACAGAACGCTTTTTGAACTTTTGAATGAGGCGTACTCCCTTGTGACGACCGTGTACGGGGGAGATTATTTTGACCAGCTCAAGGACATGATCGGACGGCTCGACAAATATGCAGAGCAGCATTTTGAACATGAGGAGGCTTATATGGTGCAGATATGCGATCCTGAACTGATCCTCCAGCGCGCCCAGCATGATTTTTTCCGCCATAAGATCTGCGAGTTTTCGTTTACGAATATTGATGAAGAGGATGAACAGCGCCGTGTATTGTCTGATCTGGTTGTCTTTTTGTCAAAATGGCTGTACCGCCATATTCTGAGCAGCGATATCCTCATCGGAAAGCTGCCGCCTTTAGAGGAATGGATGATCAGGGAGAATCCGTGTGAATTTACCGACGAGTACCGGATTGGAATCGATCTGATCGATCATGAGCATGAACAGTTGTTTTCTATTGTCGATCAGGCGAATCGCATGGCTAAAACATTTGACGGTCCGATCGACGGCGATGAGGCAGCCAGGATATTGAAGCAGTTGAGCGGATATACGAAGGAGCATTTCAGGGATGAGGAAGAATATATGGAGAGTATACATTACGAAGGCCTCGCGGCACAAAAACGCGCACATGAGGCCTTTGTAGAAAAATTGGAGACGATAGATGTCAATGAGCTGGAACATGAATCAAGGGAGTATTTTCAGCAATTGGTCGAATTTTTGCTCGGCTGGCTGATCAACCACATTCTCCAGAGCGATAAAAAGATTCCGATGCGGGAACAGCAAGAGTGATCTGGATTCTAGGTTCAAAAAGATGAATACGCTTCTAGTATTTGCCTGATGATGTCCCTGAGCTCGAGTTTTTCAATGTCTTCCTGCGGGTAGACCGGAAAACTCCCGACCGGCATCTGGTTGATGGAAATAGTAACTGTGCCGGCACTTACCTCCTTGCGGACAGGGGCGCGTAATGAGCTTGAAATGTTGTATGCAATGTCGATGGAATCATATGGACTTAGGAGAAATGCCGGGATTTTGGGTGTGGTGATAGAGACGGTATCCGATTTTCCATCCGTTACGGGGATCTGTATCGAAGATAGATCCTGTATCGGAATGTTCTGATAGGAATAATTGTTAAATCCAAAATCCATCAGCGTCTTGGTGTCTTTCCATTTATACGATTTATTTGGGGGCCACCCGCTGCCGAGAACGCAGCTGACGAATGTCCGGTCCTCTCTTTTTGCGGCACCGACAAAACAGTATCCAGCTTTTCCAGTAAAACCGGTCTTTATGCCCAAAGCGCCTGGATAAGATGTCAAAAAGGCGTCTTTATTGGAAAGGGAGTAAGAACGTGAGCCATGTATCGATGTTATCGTCCGGGAAGGGGTTTGTATGATCTGAAGAAAAGCTTCGTTCCCCACGGCATAGGAGGCGAGGCGGCACATGTCGGCAGGTGTGCTTCCGTGTCTGTCGGCGTCCAGTCCGTTCGGCGTGACAAAATTGGTCTGGGTCATGCCGATTTCCGCTGCTTTTGCGTTCATCATCGCGGCGAATCCTTCCACGCTGCCGCCGATGTGTTCCGCGATCGCTACGGCGGTATCATTGTGGGATTCCAACATCAGGGAGTATAACAAGTCGTTCAGGCGGAAGGAACTGCCGGCAGGAGCACCCAGATGAACTTTTGGCATCGAGGAGGCGCGTTTGGAAAACGACACTTCACTGTCGGGGTTTCCGTTTTCGAGCGCGAGCAGGCAGGTCATGATCTTTGTCGTGCTCGCCATCGGTAGTGCTGTATTCTCTTCTTTACCGTATAAAACGCGTCTGGAGGCGGTGTCCATCAGGCAGGCGCCGGAGGCGTATAGTTTCAGGGCGGGGCTGGCCGGATCGGCGGCGTCGATGTGTCCGGGCGGGAGGGAGGTGAGAGGGGCAGTCTGGGGGTGCGGTAGTGGGCGGTTTGCCATATGGCACCAGCACAGGAATAGAAGTGCGAGAAATGTAAAAAACATGTACAAGCGAGTCGTTTTCATGATCAATACCCTTCGTTCTGGTGTTATCAAAATTGTATGGGAATTCTTTTGAAAAAATGTCAAAAATGTGTTGCTATTTTGTAAAAAAAGCATTACAATTATAATTGGATAAAATTTTTTTTAATATAAAAAGTGGAGGACCGCATATGAGTAATTCAGCAAAAATGTCAGCGAGGCAGAGGATTGAAGCGCTCGTTGACGCAAACAGTTTTGTTGAGATCGGTGGACGTGTAACAAAGAGGAACACGGATTTCAACATGCAGGAAAAGGCAGTGCCGGCTGATGGAGTCATTACCGGTTATGGTGTGATCGACTCCGACCTGGTGTATGTGTACAGCCAGGACGTGTCGGCGATGAATGGTTCCATTGGCGAGATGCACGCAAAAAAGATCGCCAGACTTTACGAGATGGCTGTAAAGGCCGGGGCGCCGGTGATCGGTTTGATCGATTGTGCAGGCGTTCGTATTCAGGAGGCGGTAGATGCTTTGGCAGGATTTGGGGAAATCTACATAAGCAAAGTACGTGCGAGTGGTGTGATTCCTCAGATCAGTGCAATCCTGGGTTCCTGTGGAGGAGGAGTGGCCATTTCGTCCCTTCTTTCCGATTTCACGTTTATGGATTCCCAAAATGGAAAATTATTTGTCAATTCTCCAAACGCGATCGAAGGGAACAATGTTGAGAAATGTGATACGGCAGAAGCAGCATTCCAGGCAGAAGCTGGAAATGTGGACTTTGTCTGTGACGGAGAGGCAGATGTGCTTGCGCAGATCCGTTCCCTCATCCAGATCCTTCCCGCAAACTTTGATGATTTTGCAGGGAAAGATACAGACGATGATATGAACCGTGTCATCTCAGGATTCGAGGGCATGATCTCAGACCCGGCGGCAGCGCTGGCGCAGATCGCGGATGGAAACGTGTTTATGGAAACGAAAAAAGAGTACGCCAAAGATATGGTTACCGGATTTATGACGCTGAACGGCGGGACGGTAGGAGCCGTGGCAAACGCAGGTGACGGTGTTCTCACGACAGCCGGATGTAAAAAGGCTGAGAAATTCGTATACTTCTGTGATGCGTTTGGTATCCCGGTCGTGACGTTGACGAATGTGAAATCGTATGCTTCTTCGATGGAAGAGGAGAAGACGATCGGACAGGCGGTCGCAGATCTCACATGTGCCTTTGCCAGTGCGGATGTTCCGAAAGTGAACGTGATCACGGGAGAGGCATTCGGAAGCGCGTATGTGGCTATGAATTCCAAGCACATCGGGGCGGATCTCGTCCTTGCCCTTGAGGGAGCAAAAGTCGGTGTGATGGATGCGAAAGTGGCGGCACAGATCATGTATGAAGATGAGGTAAGCAAGGAAAAGGATACGAGTGCTGCCCTGGAAAAGAAAGCAAAAGAATTTGACGAGATGCAGTGCAATGTGAACATTGCCGCGAAACGTGGCTATGTGGATAACGTGATCGAAGGCGCTCAAATTCGGAAACAGTTGATCTATGCTATGCAGATGTTTGGAATGAGGTGATGGAATGGCGATGTTACTAGCGGCAGAGGAAGCTGTCACGACGATGCCGGAGGCACTGGTGAATACCCTGCTCGGGATGGGAACTGTATTTTGTGTTCTGATACTGATTTCCTTTATTATTTACCTGCTTAAGTTCATACCGGATCTGCTGAACGGATCGAAGAAAGAAAAAGAATCGGTACAGCCTTCAGACAGCAGGAAACAGTCCGTACCAGTGCAAAAACCTGTTTCAAAACCAGCGCCGGCTTCAGCACAAGCTGTGTCAAAACCAGCGGATGACACTCAGCTCGTGGCAGTTATTACGGCAGCGATCATGGCTTCGATGGAACAGGAGGGGACGCCAGTTCCGGCAGACGGACTATTGATCCGTTCGATCAAAAAGCGTTTTTAATAAGCAGTTGAAGGTAAATATTCTGAAAACAAAATTTTAGGAGGATATAACACATGAAAAACTATACAATTACTGTAAATGGAACCGTATATGATGTAGCGGTGGAAGAAAAAGCGGGTGGAGCGTCCGCTTCAGCAGTATCCGCTCCAGCGGCTGCACCAGCTGCAGCTGCACCTGCACCGGCAGTGCCTGCTCCGAAACCGGCGCCAGCTGCAGGAGGATCGGCGGGTTCTGTTAAAGTGACATCACCGATGCCTGGAAAGATTTTATCCGTGAAGTCAAGCGTTGGTGCAGATGTAAAGAAAGGGGATGTGATCCTTCTTCTTGAGGCGATGAAAATGGAAAATGAGGTCGTTGCTCCTCAGGATGGAAAGATTGCAAGCATAAACGTAAATTCCGGTGATATGGTTGAATCCGGTGACGTATTGGCGACGATGGATTAATCATAAAATACTGGAGGTAATTAAGATGGACGTTTTACAAAATCTTCTCCACCAGACCGCATTTGCGAACGGAACTGTTGACTGGCGCAGCTACGTGATGATACTGGTTGCTTTCATATTCCTGTATCTGGCGATCCGGAAAGGCTACGAGCCGCTTTTGCTCGTTCCGATCGCGTTTGGTATGCTGCTCGTCAACATTTATCCACCGATCATGGAGTCTGGCGGATTGTTGGAATATTTCTTTAAACTGGATGAGTGGAGTATCCTGCCGTCCTTGATTTTCCTCGGTGTAGGAGCCATGACAGACTTTGGGCCGCTGATCGCGAACCCGAAAAGCTTCTTATTGGGAGCAGCCGCACAGTTCGGTATATTTGCTGCTTATCTTTTGGCGATCATGATGGGCTTCAATGGAATGGCAGCGGCTGCCATTTCGATCATCGGCGGCGCTGATGGCCCGACTTCGATCTTCCTTGCTGGAAAGCTCGGACAGACCGATCTGATGGGACCGATCGCCGTAGCGGCGTATTCGTATATGTCGCTCGTGCCGATCATCCAGCCGCCGATCATGAAATTGTTTACGACAGAAGAAGAGCGTAAGATCAAGATGGATCAGCTCCGCCCGGTATCCAAACTGGAGCGCATCCTGTTCCCGATCGTCGTTACGACGGTCGTATGTCTGATCCTGCCAAGTACGGCTCCGCTTGTTGGTATGCTCATGCTCGGTAACTTGTTCAAAGAGTCCGGCGTGGTAAAACAGCTGACGGAAACGGCGTCGAATGCGCTTATGTACATCGTTGTTATCCTTCTTGGTACGTCGGTGGGAGCGAAAACAAGTGGTGCGAATTTTATCAACCCGGACACGCTGAAGATCGTTGTTCTCGGTCTGGTTGCGTTTTCTGTCGGCACAGCGGCCGGTGTTTTGTTTGGTAAGCTCATGTGCAAGTTGTCCGGCGGAAAGATAAATCCGCTGATCGGCTCGGCAGGTGTATCGGCAGTGCCGATGGCGGCTCGTGTGTCCCAAAAGGTCGGTGCGGAAGCGGATCCTACAAACTTCCTTCTGATGCACGCAATGGGGCCGAACGTGGCCGGCGTGATCGGAACGGCCGTGGCCGCCGGTGTATTTATGGCGATTTTTGGAGTATAGCAACATCATTATTATATTAGGAGGAAATAAACATGGCGAAAAACATGGAAAAAAAGCCAATTAAAATAACAGAGACAATCCTTCGTGATGCCCATCAGTCTTTGATCGCTACCCGTATGACGACGGAGCAGATGCTTCCGATCGTTGACAAGATGGATCAGGTCGGCTATCACGCGGTCGAGTGCTGGGGCGGGGCGACGTTTGACGCTTCTCTGCGTTTCCTGAAAGAAGATCCGTGGGAGAGACTTCGCAAGCTGAAAGCTGGGTTTAAAAATACGAAGCTGCAGATGCTGTTCCGTGGGCAGAACATCCTCGGTTACAATCATTACGCAGACGATGTGGTAGAGTATTTCGTGCAGAAATCAATTGCGAATGGTATCGACATCATCCGTATTTTTGATTGTCTGAATGACATCCGGAATCTTGAGACGGCAGTCAAGGCGGCGAACAAGGAAAACGGACACGCTCAGATCGCCCTTTCGTATACGCTTGGTGATGCTTATACATTGAATTACTGGAAGGACATAGCAAAGAAGATTGAAGATCTTGGCGCAAAATCACTCTGTATCAAAGATATGGCGGGATTACTTACGCCATATGAGGCGACAGAGCTTGTGACAGCGTTAAAAGAATCGGTAGATATTCCGATCGATCTTCACACGCATTATACATCCGGTGTAGCTGCGATGACATACATGAAAGCGGTCGAGGCAGGCTGTGACATCATTGATACGGCGATGTCGCCGTTTGCTCTCGGAACGAGCCAGCCAGCGACGGAAGTTATGGTTGAGACATTCCGTGGTACGCCGTATGACACGGGACTTGACCAGAACCTTCTGGCTGAGATTGCGGAGTATTTCCGTCCGATGAGAGAGGAAGCGCTACAGAGCGGCCTGATGAATACGAAAGTGCTCGGCGTTAATATTAAGACGCTTATGTACCAGGTGCCAGGCGGTATGCTTAGCAACCTCGTATCCCAGCTGAAAGAAATGGGACAGGAGGATAAGTATCAGGAAGTTCTCGAGGAAGTGCCGCGCGTGCGTAAGGATTTCGGCGAGCCGCCTCTCGTTACGCCATCTTCCCAGATCGTCGGGACACAGGCGGTACTGAACGTAGTTGCAGGGGAGAGATATAAGATGGTGACGAAGGAGTCGAAGAAACTCCTTTCGGGTGAGTTCGGACAGACCGTAAAACCGTTTAATCCGGAAGTGCAGAAAAAATGTATCGGCGATGCAAAGCCGATCACATGCCGTCCGGCTGATCTGATCAAACCGCAGCTGGCCCAGCTCGAGAAAGAAATGGCTCAGTGGAAAGAACAGGATGAGGATGTGTTATCTTATGCGCTGTTCCCACAGGTTGCTACGGATTTCTTCAAGTACCGTGAGGCGCAGAAGACGAAAGTGGATGCGACTTTGGCGGATAAGGAAAATCAGGTTTATCCAGTATAATATATCGTATGGATGAGGGATCCTGTTGACATGCTTCGGAGACGAGAGCTGTCGGCAGGATCTTTTTTGCTTTATAGGAAATTCCGACTTTTTGTGGCACAAAGAAAAGCGTATA
>CAJUTR010000002.1 GCA_910589665.1 uncultured Eubacterium sp.
GTTTTTTCTGGGTCGCGTTTTTCGGGGATGTGGTCGTCTTGAGAGTCGCCATCCTGTGACAAAAACAGGAAGAAAACGGGATTTGTAAGAAAAAATCGGGCAAGAAATAAACTGATAAAAGTATTCGGATACATTGAAAGATAAAATGTTGTGTGAAACACTTTTAGTCAGCATGATTGGATTAGGAAGTGAAGGTGTTAAGTCCCGATAGCTCGTAGTAATAATTCCAAGAATGTGATCTGTCTTCGTTCACAATAAAGTAATACGATTTATATTTTTTTTTAAGAAATTCGGATATTGTCAATCAAAAAGAAATATGGTAATATGAATAGAATTCTATATAATATATTACAAAAAGTGCATAAAAGCAGAAGAGAGGTATGGACATGAAAAGATGGATGGCGGTGCTGCTTTCAGGCTGCCTTCTGCTTCAGTCATGGATGGGATCATCCATACAAGCGGATGGGGCGAGTCGGATTGCAGCAGAGAAAACGGTAACGGAGAAAACAGAGGGAGCTTTAGTCGTTGAGGTAAAGTCTTCTCTTTTAGTTCCGTACCAAGGTGACGTTACAGTAGAACTTAGCGACGAAAGCAAAGATTTTCGTGAGACAAAGAAACTGGATTTTCGTGAGAAAAAGACGAATTCGTCGTCTGCCCGGTTTGATGTTCCACAGGGAACCTATCAGGTTTGTGTATCTGCTGAACGTTTTGCTGACTGCAAACAAATGGTGCAGATTGAAAAGGGCTGGATTTCAAAAATCCAGGTATGCCCGACCAGGATCGTTACATCGGGAGGTATGAATCCTGGCTGGATCCGTCCCGGCGATATAAACGGGGATAAGGAAATTGATGAGAAAGACGCAGATGTCATGCTTTCTCATATTCGTGAAAATGAAGAAAATACGGATATGGATCTGAATGGCGATGGCAAGACGGATCTGGTGGATTTACAAAATCTCGTACAAAGTATGGATGAAAAAGGGGAATCCCATGTAGAGAAACAGGGGATGGCTAAAAAGGTGCAGGTACAGGAAGGCACCTCGACGGAAGGAAGCATGGAGGATTTTCTGAATCAGAAATCCGGTATCGGTCTTAGGCCTTCCAATACGGATGCGGCGATTTCGAGTGATAATCCGGTTGGGATTGAATTTACTCTTTCAGAGAGCAGTACATATGAAGATGCCCCTGGTTTACAGGGAATGACGATTCATGCGCCGGAAGAGATGGTGGGGGAAGGAAGCGTGTCTAACGCCATCACGGAAGGGGATGCACAGGTCGTATACATAGATGAAAATGGAAATGAAAAGGAACAGGTCTTTTCACTGACAACGACGGGATCAGACGATACTTCACAGAGATTGAGGAGTACAGACAGCCGCCGCGTAACGACAAGTGTGGATGCGAGCGGTGCGATCGTTTTGGATTTCGGACGACAGCTTGCCGTAAAACGAGTGACGATAAAAATTACTGGGACAAAAAAGACAGAATCGTTAGTAAATATTGCAAAGGTCGAGTTTGTTAATAATATGGAAGAGAGGATCGGAGCTCCTGAACTGGATATTCCTTCCTTATATGAACCAGAATCACAAAATGAAGCGCTTACGGTGTCTTTTAGCGCGCAGAGAAATGTGACGGGATATGAAATTTATATCTCTGGTCCGGTGAAAAAACAGTCGGATCCGGAAACGCAGATCGTGAGTGTATCGAATACGCAGCATACCATTTCTTCGATCCACGATAAGCCGATGGTAAATTTTGCGGAGTATACGATCAAGGTGCGGTCGGTAAACGGCGACTGGAGAAGTCCGTGGTCTGAGGAGAAAATTGGTATTCCGAAACCGCAGAAGCTTCCAGCGCCGCCGGATAATGTGAAGGCTGAGGGCGGCTATCGTTCGGTTTCTGTATCGTGGAAAGATATGGATGATTCGAACGGATATATGGTTTATTACAAGAAATCTTCTGAAGATCAATATCGTCCGGTTGTCGATGGGTTTGAGGCGGTTACATCCGGTGAGGGCAGACTAGATGAGAACCGATATACGATTACTGGTCTGGAAAATGAAACGGAATATTCGGTTTATGTAATTGGCTGGAACGAACTGGGCTGGGGAAAACCTTCGATCGTTTCTCTTGCCACCACGAAGTCGATCAACCCGCCGCAGCTGCCAAAGTATAAGCTTTTAAACACTTCAAACGGTGAAGGTGTATTGAGCGCGCATATTGTGGATGCCACGTTCGGAGGCAGCGGAGGAGCCAAAATGGTAGCAAGTCCGCTGGATACTGCGCCGCAAAGTGCACTGGGACTAGTGGATGACAATTACGCTTCTTATTGGGTAAAGTCAGACTGGGATGACGGCGTAGCTTATCCTAGCCTTTCTAAAGGAATGATCGTGACGCTTGATCAGGATTATCAGATGAATTATATGACGTTTGCGGCAGCGGATCAGAAGACCGCTTCCAATACGGTCAGAGTGGGGTATTGGAACAAGGAAAACCCAGACAAGGAGCAGATTGTTAATGCACATTTGATAGAGAAGAGGGATGAGCATAATAATCCGTTTTATATTGTAAAATTTGATGAAACAGTGAAAGCAGGGAAGATCCATTTGTGCCTTGGAAGAAGCTGGGGCGGTGCGGGTGATATTGTCGTAGGTGAAATCCATTTCCATACATACGATTCTCTGGAAGATGATATTATGGGACTGTATGAGGATGAAATGCACACGACACTGCGGGCGGATGTGACATCGGATACGATCGCCGCTTTGGAAGAGCGCCTCGAAATAGTAGATGAAACAAGTGGAGAGAAACATCCGCTTTATCAAGAACTGAAATTAGAACTGAAAACGGCGAGGGAAATACTGGACTCTAAACTGGACCCGTCTTATGTGGTGGATAACCGCATAACGGCACAGAAAGATAAACATCTCGGTTTTGGCGGATTAAATGCCTGGCAGCCGCTTGGCAGGGTTGCATATTCCGGAGAAAGCCTGCTCGTTTATGTCGGGCACAATACGAAGAGAACCGGAGAATCGGCGGGCATACAGCTTGTTGTCACACAGCATCATGCGGAGTCTAGCAGCCTTGCAAAAACGATTGCTCTTAAAATAGGTAGAAATGAAATTACCATTCCTCAAATCACGTCAAGCGATTATGAGCGGGGCGGCCAGCTTTATGTGGCTTACACGGGGAACCAGGCTTCGGATCAGTATGCGATCCGGATCAGCGGAGGCAGCAAGATTCCGGCCCTGAGCGTATATGGTAAGTCTGAGAGCGAGAGAAAAGAAGCGATACAGGCATACGTAAAGGATCTGGAACGCTATGTATCTACGATTTCAGATACACATGTAAAGGAACATGCAGGAACGAAAAATGTGGATTATGAGTATGACCAGACAAACTGTATTTTAAATGCTACAGACATTATGATGAAAGAAATGATGTATTCCCTGCCGGCTACACAGGTATGGGCTGGTCTGAAGAACGCAGAGGATAAGGCAGCCAAGCTTGATCAGGCATTAAAAGCAATGGAAAACACCATGACATTATTTTATCAGCATAAGGGACTGAGCGATCAGGCGGGATCGACCAGGGGAAATAATGCGTTGCCGTCACAGCATTTGAATATCCGGTATATGAGGATGTTTGCGGGAGCGTTTATGTACGCGGCAGGTAATCATATCGGGATCGAGTGGGGGTCTGCGACTGTGGCAAGCGCGCCAAACAGCTGGTCTGATTTCGGATGGGGCATCGCCCATGAGATTGGTCATGACATCAATCAGGGAACGTATGCGGTTGCGGAAGTCACAAACAACTACTTTGCGCAGTTATTGACGAAACAGCCTGGGTACACGCGGTTCACTTATCCAAATGTATATAAAAAGGTTACGTCTGGCACCATCGGGCGTTCACCGAATGTGGCCACACAGCTGGCGCTGTACTGGCAGCTCCATCTGGCCTTTGACAATAACCCGGATGATAAACATATCTTTGATGATTATGAAGAACAGTTTAGCAATCTGTTCTTTGCCAGAGTAGATACGTATTCTCGAAATCCGTCCAAAGCGCCGCAGGCGGGCCTTGTGTTGGATGGCGGTGTTGACCAGAATCTGATGCGTCTCGCATGTGCGGCGGCAAATGAGAACATTCTTCCATTCTTTAAGCGATGGGGAATGGAACCAGATGAGGCTACGATCCAGTACGCCGAAAAATATGGGGCGGCGGATACAAAAGCCCGTTATTATGTAAACGATGACGCCAGGGATTACCGGGTACAGCATCCGGGCGAGGAAGGTACGATCAAGGACAAAGATGTCGTTACCGCGCGCATTTCATCGGCTTCCAACCGGGTAGAGATCAATATGGCAACCGATCAGGACAAAGATTTGATCCTGGGTTATGAAATATCCAGAAGCATGATTTCGAACGGACAAAAGGAAACAAAGGTTATTGGTTTCCAGCTGATCGACACCGCGCAGTCTACGATTTATGTAGATACGATCTCTACCATCAATAACAGGGTTATGGAGTATGAAGTTCGTGCCGTTGATAAGTTTTTGAATTACTCCAATGCGGTAGCAGCAGGCACAGCTAAAATTCAGACCGACGGCGTTCTGAATAAGGAGGATTGGATAGTCGAAACGACGATGACATCGGAAGATGATGTGGCTGTCGTACCGGATGCCGAAGATCCGGACAGCGGTTTTGATGCCGGAAATCCGGGCAGTATTGAGGAAAAGAAAGTACACAGCATTGACCGTATACTGGATCAGGATCTGACGGAAGAAGGTACGTATCACGGAGAGAGTGATGGTACGGCAGTTATTACCGTTGATATGTGTAAGACAGAACAGGTGACAGCGCTGAAATACTTGGGTCAGGCAATTTCTGACGTGACAGTTGAAGTCAGTTCGGATGGCACGGACTGGACGGTAGTGAAAGAAAATTACGCCGGCCTGACGGGTTCCAAAGAGCAGATCATCTGGTTTGATTCCGTAAAAGAAGATAAGAGAGACAGCTGGATCGGCACATACGATGCCAGATACGTGCGTCTGACGATTTCTCAGGCTGGAAACATTTCGATAAAAGAAATAGATATCTGTGGCCCATCGGGAGATGATCTCGAATTTGTGACGACAGAGAGCAGCCAGCCGGCGATCGGCGTTCTGTCGGAGGATTATTTGTACGGCGACGGAGCGCAGGATGTGATTCCGAAAGGTTCCCTTATCTTTACAGGAACTTATAAAGGAAATCCAGCCTATAATGTCGTTGTCCTGTACGATACGGAGGGCGGAGTGATCGGCGCGAAAGACGGTAACGTCCAGGCTGGGCAGGTCATTTTTGCAGATGTGCCAGCACAGGGCAATTTAGGAGAAACATCAGATGGAACATGGGTATATTATGTCGAACCGGGACGTTGGGATGAAGATACGCTTAAGCAGATGGAAGGAGTACGTGGTGAACTGTACCGTGTGGATGATGCCCTGACATTAGAGGGTGAGCGTATCGTCAGCGATACGCAGGTGATCCGCATCCCAGACACCCTGCCCGACATCACGTTTACAGGCGGGGCAAAGCGTAACGCCTACGCAATCAAGGGAGGCAGTAATGAAAAATAGGATTACATTTGCATTGATAATAATATTTCTCTTTTTGGCAGTTCCGACGGTAATCCCAGTATTTCCGATGACGGTTTCGGCGGCGGAAGCTGGCAGCGGCACTCTTACGGTTGATAAAAATAACGTGGCGGTATCGCTGCGGCTTCCGGCAGGAAAGACAGAGGGAATCACTTCCCTCCGTCTGAAGCTGCATGTTTTGGCGATCAGCGGCAGTATGGGAAAACCGGAATTTGTTTTTAGCAGCGCGGTGAAGAGCGAGGTAAGGGATGCCCATATCAGTAAGGAAAAGGATGGCTCCTATCTGATTGACATCATTGTTTCCGGGAAAAGGGAACAGAAGTTATTTGCTGACAGTGAGACGTTACGACTCGGAACGCTTATTGTGGCGCCGACCAGTCAAGATTACCAGATCAAAGTTGCGTTTGCTGGTCAGATGGGCAGCAAACCAGAAGTCACGTATGTTGATCGTGATGGATTAAATTCAGTTACGGCAACCCTTTCGAGGGCAGATGCTGTAATCGTAAGTGCATCGGGATCCCAACCGGTGCCGCCAGCCTCGTCCACTCCGGGGCAGCAGCCGGATCCTTCCTTTGGAAAGAAATTAAAGCTGACGGTTTCCGTGAAGAATGGTTCCAACCGTGTATCGTTTCGATGGACGAGGGATGAGGGCGCAGATGGTTACGTTCTTTACCGTTATAATACGTCAAAGAAAAAATACGTGCGCATAAAAACGGTTTCTGGTTCGAAGACGATTTCCTATTCACGAAAATGCAGTTATGGGAAGAAGTATTCGTTTAAGGTGCGTTCGTATCAGAAGGCAGCCGATGGGACGAAGGTTTATGGGACAATGAGCGCGGTGTCTAAGGTGAAACTTCCCCCGGCAAAGGTGAAGGGCGTTACGGTCAAGAGCCAGGGAGCTTTGAAGACATCGCTTTCCTGGAAGAAGGTTTCTCAGGCAAAAGGATATCAGATTTATAGCAGCCAGGAAAAGGATGGCCAGTATTCCCGGATCAAAACAGTTCCGGCTGGCAAGACAAAAAATATCAAGATACGTCAGAATAAGAGTCAGGTTACTTATTACAAAGTCAGAGCATTTGTAAAGGGTATCCAAAAAAAGCGTGTATACGGCAAGTTTAGTGCAGTAAAATCTGCCGGTAATCCGCGTTATTGATCGTGTAAATAAACATATTCCTACTACCCCCTGCATACAATGAATCAACGAGTATTCAGGGGGTAGTTTTTTGAAATCATATATCGAGCAGCGTGCCATAGAGATCGGGAATTACATTGTTGAAAATGGTGCCACGGTCAGGCAGACGGCAAAAAAGTTTGGTGTGTCAAAAAGCACGGTACATAAGGACGTAACAGAGTGGAACGGTTTGTGGGAGGAATATTTAGAACGAAACGGAGAAAGCAAAGACTGGATGTAATGGTTACAGGGGAATGCCAACTCTGTTGGCTATGGCTTTATTTTAGGAAACGGTTCTCTTTTTCCATTTCTTC
Source organism: uncultured Eubacterium sp. (assembly GCA_910589665.1). Lineage (GTDB taxonomy): Bacteria > Bacillota > Clostridia > Lachnospirales > Lachnospiraceae > Eubacterium_F. The sequence continues at coordinate 7,122 of CAJUTR010000002.1, forward strand.
CAGTTTTTTACGGAGCCGGCGGTTTTCCTCATAAAGTTCTCCCTTTTCATTTGTCTTTGGATTCGTTTTGCCTTCTTCTAAAACGAAACGAACCATTTTGATTATATCATTTATTCCTGTGTAGGTGTTACAATGTTACTTTACCACATCAGTCGCCGCAGAAGAGATCCAGGCAGGAGATGTGATCATGGCGGGAGATGGCAGGAAAGTTTGTGTCATACAGGTGGACAAGTGTCCTTATGAAAATACGAATGATGAAACGGTTATGTGCAAAAAAGGTTGCATGGTGCAGCCTCTTTTGCTATACTAAAATTGTTGTAAAATTCGAGGTGTTTTGTTTTTTTGTATCACTAATTAAGTTTGGAAGGAAGTAAAGCTATTGCAGAAAATAAAAATTCACAAGCTCGGTCCCATCAGTGATTGTGAGGTTTCAATCAAAGGATTTATGGTTTTGACAGGACCACAGGCATCAGGAAAGAGCACGCTGGCAAGCGGAAAAGTACCGAAAGACAAATTGTCGCAGATTGTAAACGAATATCAATGGATCTTATATTCGGATTTTATGGCCCACTTTCTTAGTAGGGGAAAAGTGGAAAGATCAAAAGATTATTGTATCAAGGGACGAAAAGGGAAAAAGAGAGCATCGTGCCACAAACACACTTGGAAAATATGAGGTTCGGCAATATAAGCTGGATGGTGAGTTGGTAAGAAATAAGAAGTGTTGTGATTTTTTGCTGCTAAATGACAGTTTAAAAAAGCGTATTATATTGAATTGAAGGGTGGTAATATTGACGAGGCAATTCCGCAATTAGAGAGTGCGGAACTCATGTTTCGCGCTGAATGATCAGGGTATATTATTTTATATCGTATTGTGTGTAGTAAAGTTCGCTCACATAAAGTCAATAGCAATAATTTTAGAAAATTTCGGGCGAAAGTCAGTAACGCGCTCGAATATAAGAGCGTGAGAATGGAAGAAGTATTAAAATAATTTTCAAAGGTGAAACTAGTAAGGGACTATCCCAAAGTGGACGAGGTCTTTTTTTATGATGGGAAAACAAAGCGGGCAGATTCAAATGGTAATCTTGGATATAGATTTCATGTTTCCGGAGTTCCGTTTTATCAAATTTTCTTGATCCGTCTATCTATTTTGAACAAAATCTTATAACCCAAATTTAAAATAGACTTTAAAACACACTGTAAAAGCTTAAAGCAAACAATCCAAACAGCACCTCCAAATGTAAAATTTTTGTTAAATTTCATATTGATTTTAAGGAATGATTGGTTTAATATAAAATCAGGTATCAAGTTCATTGAAAGAGAATAAAGAAAAGTAAAAGAGATCAGAGGCGAGGAATTTGGGAAAGAAACATCGGATTTTTTATTCTATGATTATCATATCCGCATTGGCAGTCGTCTGTTTCGTAACAGTTTTTTATGTCATGAATCTGAATCAGACGATTTCAGACAATATCATTGATTCGATCAGTGAAATGGCCGAACATGATAAAAATACCATACAGAATTACATCGAAATATGCTGGGATGATCTGTGGGAAATATCGGAGCGGCTAGAGGGCTCTAAATGTAACACGATAGCAGATGTGCAGGACAGGATGGAACTGGAATGCGGTTCCAGCGGCTTCCATCATCTCTATCTTTTAGCCGACGATGGAACCGTTTACTCGCACGATCATATGACCTACGCCGCCGGAAGCGAGATCGTGAGCCGGACACTGGATTTCCGTTCCTACTTTGCAGGCGGGAAGGAAAAGGTTTTTGCGCAGATGCACGATAAAGACGAGGGAGCTGGACTGAAGAAAGAATCGATTCTTTACGGGTTCCGGTTGCACGATATGGAAGTGGGCGGCATGAAAATGTTTGCGCTGATCGGGACGAGTGAAATTTCTACCATTCAGGATAATATCGTGATCGACAGCTTCATAAAAGATGGGGTCAGCCGTGGACATAGCGCGCTGATCGACATGGATGGCGATTATATCATTGATGTAAATAAAAAAATATATTTGAACAAATCCGATAATCTATATGAGCATTTATCCGAATCCGAAGATTCGGAACTTTCCAACGAGGAGGTTGCGAAAAAGCTTAAAAACAGGGAAACATTTGGGTTTTATCATGCACATGTCGGGGATAAGAACAAAGAATTGTACTATTTTATTCCATTTGACCAAGATATGGATCTTTACTTTGCGCTGGCTGTCAATGAAGCCGTATTCAGGGAGCAGACGAATACCTTTGTTACGATGAGCATGACGATGCTCGTTGTCTGTACGGTCATTGTCATAGCGATGCTTCTCATTGTCATGGTCTATCAAAATCGAACGATCCGGACGCAGGAAAAGGCGAGGTCGCAAAAAGAATTTCTCTCAAATATGAGCCATGAGATCCGCACGCCGTTGAACGGATTGATCGGCGTGAATCATTTGATCATGGCGCATATTGATGATGACGCACAGAAGGGACAGATCAAAGAGTGGCTGAGAAAATCCCAGAGTACGGCAAATTATCTTTTGTCGCTTGTCAATGATATACTGGATCTGTCGAAATTGCAGGCGGGGAAGGTGGATCTTGTCAGCGAGCCGTTGCTGATCGGGGATATCATAGGGGACATTTCGGCGATGCAGGCGGAAAATATCAGGAGCCGGGGAATTGAATTTATCATTGAGCAGGAGATCGCCTGGCCTTGCATCGAAGGTGACGCGACCCGGATCAAGCAGATTTTGATGAACATCGTTGGCAACGCGGCGAAGTTTACGCTGAGCGGTGGTTACATAAAGCTGTCCGTAAGTCAGGAGAGGATGGGGGAAACGCAGGTAATGACGACGTATCGGTGTGAAGACTCGGGAATCGGTATGTCGAAGGAATATCTCACAAAGATTTTTGATTCCTTTAGCCAGGAACAGAGCAAAGCCGCAGAAGGGATCAAGGGAACCGGTCTCGGAATGACGATCAGTAAACTGCTGACAGATGCGATGGGAGGTACGATTGCAGTAGAAAGTGAACTGGATGTCGGAAGTACGTTCACGGTTGCCATTCCTGCGCGGATCGTGGAGGATGTACCGGATTATCTGAAAAGTGGCAGCGGGGAGTCGGCAGAGGACGCGGAGGCGCCGGAGGAAAGAGGGGAACGAAAGCCGGTAAAAGTATTAGTGGCGGAAGATGTGGAACTGAATGCGGAAGTGCTTCTTGAGATACTGGCATTAGAAGGATTTGAAACCGCATATGCAAAAAATGGGAGAGAGGCGGTTGAGTTGTTTAAACAATCTGAGCCGGGGGAATTTGATGGTATTTTAATGGATATGAAGATGCCGGTTATGGATGGCTGTGCTGCGGCGAAAGAAATACGGAATATGGATCGGGAGGATGCGAATAAAATTCCGATTTTTGCGTGTACGGCAAATACATTTCAGGAAGACCGGGATCAGGCGATCGAGAGCGGCATGGATGATTTTCTCATGAAACCGATTGATATTCCTATTTTGTTGAAAAAATTGGGCAGGATATGAACATCCGATCTTCCTGTCTGGCGCGGGCATATTCGTGATCTTATGTTCATACTATGTATCAAAGAAAAGTTGGACAAGGAGTGCAGGGATGAAGCAGACGAGCCTTTGCTGTCGTTTTCATAACCCGAATGCGGACGGGCTTTTGGAAACATACATCATACAGCAGATCACAGCACATCGTGTACAGCAGCTTCTGGCCGCCGTAAAACGGGAAGACATCATGAAACAGAAAGACAAGAACGGCGGTGAACGATCAAATGCGCGCATTTCCCCGGAAAATTCGGAATGTTGATGCGGCGCGGAAATGGGGACAGATATGAAGATCGCAGCTTACTGCCGTGTTTCTACCGATAAAGAAGACCAGTTGAACAGCCTGGAGACACAGAAGAAATTTTTCTCGGAATACGCAGAAAAGAACGGGCACGAACTGATCGGCCTGTATGCGGATGAGGGCATCAGCGGAACGAAGACGAAAAACAGAAAGGCGTTCCTCCGGCTGATGAAAGACGCCCAGACGCACTGCTTCGATATGTTAGTCGTAAAAGACATCAGCCGTTTTGCCCGGAACACGGTAGATCTGCTGCAAAACGTGCGGACGCTCAAAGCTCTCGGCATTGAAACACTGTTCCTGACGGCGAACATGACCGTGCTCGGGCAGTCGGAATTTGTGCTCACCGTGTTCGGTGCGCTGGCACAGGAGGAGAGCGCGAATATAAGCAAGCGCGTAAAATTTGGCAAACGAGAAAATGCAAAACGAGGAAGGGTCCCCAATTTCGTGTATGGTTATGACAAAACGAAAGGGGATTATTTTCACTTGACGATCAACGAGCGGGAAGCCGAGATCGTCCGGCAGATCTTTACCTGGTACATCAGGGACGGCCATGGGGCCGCGAAGATCGCCAGTATGCTCAACGAGAGGGGCGAGCGGACGAAGCGCGGATGCGGCTTCAGCCAGAACGCGGTCTGCCGCATCCTGACGAATGAAATTTACATAGGTAAGGTCATCAATGGCAAAGAGGAAGTCGCGGATTTCCTGACTGGCGTAAGAACATCAAAAGAAAGCGGCGACTGGCTCGTCACGGACAGGCCCGAACTGCGCATTATTTCCGACGAAGAATTTGAACAGGCGGCTAACACAATGGAAACGAGGAAGCGGACGGCAAATGTGACTGGCGGCGGGCCGCAGGGCAGGCGGAGCAGCCGCTATCTGTTCAGCACGCTGATCCGCTGCCGGGACTGCGGGTGGTCATACCGGCGGATGGTGCGGAAATATAAAAATACATATATCAAATGGGTCTGTTCGGGGCGCAACGGCAGGGGCGCGGATAGCTGTCCGAACGCTGTCGCGCTGGATGAGCGCGAACTGGTGCAAAAGATTGATGAGTTCGTGCAGGAGCTGATCGGGAATGAGAAAAGTCTGGAAAAGAAGATCAAACGCGCTTTTATCAAGGAAATGCAGTCGCGAGGCGGGAGCGAAATGCACCGGGGGGGATTGGAAGGCAAATTACAGAAATACCGGAATGCCAGAATGAAATATATGGAAATGTATGCGGAAGGACTTATTGAGCGGGAAGAAATGAAGGAGGCGCTGCTCGATCTGAAAAGGAAGGCGGAATCTGTAGAGGGGGAGCTGAATCTCGTGAAGGAAAGCCTGCGGGAAGGCGGGGCGGAGGATGTGTTCAGGAAGTGTTATGAAAATGCGGAGGGGGTGGTTACGGTTGGGGATATGTCGAATGCCATGTTAAAGCGTATGATTGACCGGATCGAGGTGGATCACGAGGGGAATGTTGATATATATTTTCGGGATATTTCGGAATGCGGGGTGAGAGGAGGAATTTGATGTTGTACATCGTGCGTTCTGTGGTACAATATAGGGGTGGTGCGAGCTGCGAAATCAGCGTAGCTGATTTCCCCTAGCGAGCAGAAGAAATTCTGCGAAGCTTTGGTAAGCTGATAACAGTACAGTAGGAAAATCCTATCAGGTAGGGTCTAACCAACCGCCTGTACCGAGTCCTTGGAACCGAAACGGTAACGTCAGGTTTAAGCGTAGGACAGGGAGCAACAGAGCCGAAACGAAAGTGAAGTGATTGAGCTGGGAAATTATTATGAGGTTGGAAATGGTCGATGTGTTCATGTCCACAGCAGACAACACTGATATAACCGAGTTGGTGAGGGTATATTGGCATCCCCAGTCTGGGAGCTTGGCGAGGTTGATGATAAGTATGTTATCGGAACAGCTGAGGTCCTGTCACCTCCTCAGAGAAAGGTATGAAAACCAAAACAAAGAAATGCGTTAGGAATTCAAATGGGTGGCAGGAAGTCCGATACGCCCATAGTACCGTAGAAACTGCTAACCACAGTGGAGGGAAGGGGCGTACACTTTATAGCTTCAAGTAATTCTGAATCATGCAGACAAAGGAGAGCTGACAACATGGTAAACGAACTGCTTGGAATACAGTACAATATCGTAAAGGCAAACAGAACAGACAGAAAAGTACAGAACCTTGCGTCCTACATCAATGAAGATACGCTAAGGGCAATCCATAAAACAATGGATAAGAGAAAAGCGTATGGGATTGATAAGGTGACAAAAGAAGAGTATGAGCGGAATCTGGATGAAAACCTTGCGAATCTTGTGAAACGGATGAAAAGCGGAAGCTACCAGCCAAATCCAACAAGACGTGTCTATATTCCGAAAGAAACAAAGGGAAAAATGAGACCACTGGGAATCTCGTGTTATGAGGATAAACTGGTGGAGAATGCGATCGCACAGATACTGGAACAGATTTATGAGCCGAAGTTTTATGATGAGAGCTTTGGATTCCGTCCAAACAGGAGCTGCCATCAGGCAGTAAGGGAAATCATAGAAATGGTGCAGTACCGAAAAACAAACTATGTGGTGGAAGCAGACATCAGGGGATTCTTTGATCATGTAGACCATGAATGGCTGATGAAGATGCTGTCCCATGACATAGCAGACAGGAAATTTCTTGAAATCGTCGAGAAGTTTCTGAAAGCGGGAATCATGGAGAATGGCAGGTATCTTGCCAGTGAACGGGGAACCCCGCAGGGAAACGGAGCCAGTCCAGTACTAGCGAATATCTATCTGCATTATGTGCTGGATAACTGGTTTGATGTGATCGTAAAGAGGCAGTGCGGGGGAGAATGTTATCTCATACGATACTGCGATGACTTTGTATGCTGTTTCCAGAACCAATATGAGGCGAAAGTATTCAAACAAAGGCTGGAAGAACGCTTTAGGAAGTATGGGCTGGAACTGTCAGAGGAAAAGACAAAGATATTGGAATTTGGGAGGTTTGCCAGGCAAAACAGGGAAAGACGGGGAGAGGGAAAACCAAACACCTTTGACTTCCTTGGTTTCACGTTTTATTGCGGAATGGACGGAAGGAAGCAGTTTTACCGTTGTAGGGTAAAAACGAGCAGGAAGAAGTTCAGAAGCAAGATAAAAGCGATGAAAGAGTGGATCAAGAGGAACAGGACAAAGCCGCTGGAATGGCTGTTTAAAATGGTCAACGCCAAACTGAGGGGACATTACCAGTATTATGGCGTTACAGACAATACGAGGGAAGTAAAGAACTTTCTAAATCGGACAAGAAGCCTGCTGTTCAAGTGGTTAAACAGAAGAAGCCAGAAAAGAAGTTATACATGGGAAACATTTAATAACGGACTGCTTCGAACGTTTCCGCTCTTAGAGCCTAAAGTTAAGGTGAGTTTGTTTTATCGGTAAAGTATGAGAATATAGAGTGAAAAGCCGTATGCGTTAATAGCGCACGTACGGTTTTGTGTAGGGGTATGGGGAGTAATCCTCATATCTACTAGAGAAAGAAAGTAGGCGAGGATGCGTTTGCAGGATGTTCCCGTTTAAAGAAACTTGTACTTCCGGCATCTTTAAGTAGCTGGGATGTGCTTGTAGTCAATGACTGTCCCGCTTTACGTGAAGTCGTGAACAATTCCCGATTATCGTGTAAAATACCCGGGTATAAGAAATATGTCACATGGAAAGTAGGAAAAAAGGAAACCAGAGTGATACCGCCCGGAAAGACCGGAAAATCTATAGGAAAAAAGATTCCGATCCGGTTAGATCTGATGAAGAAAAAAGCAGTAGGGAAACTGCCGAAGTCCTACCGTTTTGGTGAGGAGGTGAAGCTTCCGGACTGTGTAAAAAGAGACGGTTATGTGTTCATGGGGTGGAGTACATCGATGTATGAAGAGGATAGATTGGAATTGGAAGGAGGCCATATCATGAATGGTAACAAATATGAGTTTCTTGCTGTGAAAGAGGTAGAGGAAGAGGGGAAAGATGGAAAAGTGGAACGTTCTCGACATGTGTTTTTGACATCAATTGATTTGCTAGATATTAAGACACAAGTCAAGTAAACTACGACTATGATTAAAATTGTTGCAGATGACATGCTTAGATGAATATCTGCAACAATTTTGTATATATGTTCATGTCTGTATCACTATAGCGGGCATGATTGGAGGTGTATGGATGAATAAACTATGTATATTGGTTATATCTATGATATTCCTTTTTCTATGGATACCGCCATCTGTCATACAAGCGGAGGATACGATTCGTTTTGAAGTGATTGATGGCGATACCCTCGTCGTATCGGGAACGGGAGAAGTGGGTTCAGTAGTAGATTTTGATAGGAAGGGTAAAAAGATAAAATTATCTAATATTAAGAAACTGATTTTTAAAGAAGGAGTTACCAAAATTTAAGCAACACTATCGCACTTTCTGCATTTGGAAGAAATTATACTTCCAGATACTCTTGTTGAACTTGATGAGGAGGCATTTGCAGGCAATGAGTATTTGGAAGTAATAACGTTTGGAAAAAATTTAAGAAAAGTAGGAAACGATGCGTTTACAGGGTGTGATAATTTAAAGCAGGTGGTTCTTCCAGATACGGTAACAGATATTGGAAGCGGTGCTTTTTCAGACTGTGTCCGTCTAAGAAAACTCGTACTTCCGGCATCTTTGAACAGCTGGGATATCTATAATGTTTATTTGTGCCCAAACTTGCGGGAGATTGTGAACAGATCTCAAGTGCCGTGTGAAATGGCCTGGTATGGGAAATATGTCACATGGAAAGTAGGAAAGAAAAAAACAAGGATCATTCCACCGGGGAAGACAGGAAAGGCTGTAAGAAAAAAATTCCCATTAGGTTTCAGTTGCGTGGAGGAAAAGCGACAGGAAAATTGCCAAAATACTATCGTTTTGGTGACGAAGTGGAACTTCCGGAATGCGTAAAAAGAGATGGATATGTGTTTATGGGGTGGAGTACTTCCATGGATGATTCGATCACGAAGATTAAGCCGGGTCAAAAAAAGGCAGAGTTTTATGCGACATGGTGCAAATTTAAGGTCGAGAGTAAAAAAAGCGGAACGGCGACGGTGACGTTTGACAGTACGGAGTCAGCGTGGGAGCTTCGGGAGCATGCGATCCGATATTCGATCAATAAAAACATGAAAGGGAAGGAGATCGTTTATAGAGACAAAGTGAAAGGAAAAGTGACGATTCGGAACCTGTGGCCGGGGAGAACGTATTACTTTCAAATAAGCGCAGTGAGAGATGGGGATCTGCCATTTAGTGATTGGAGGGGAAAGAGAGGAGTTTCGATCTGTATATAATTTCCTTGGAGATGTTGGCATTCATTCCCTTTACCGCCAACCATACATAAGGACGTAACAGAACGCATGATGCAGATCAATCCGACCTTGGCGGCACAGGCGAGGAAGATCCTTGATATAAACAAGTCGGAACGGCATATCCGGGGCGGAATGGCAACGAAAGAAAAGTATCATCTGCTGCATGAGCATACACAGGGAGTACAGGAAAACGGTCTGTGCTGATGACATAGGGCAATGGCGGTGCCGTTGCCCTGTTTCGCTTTGGGGCAGCAGTTTTAATGAAAAACAAGGTGCGAGGTTTTCCGGCACCTTTTTTTTCATCAGGCTTGTACGAATACTTGTTTTTTGTCGAAAAAAGTGTTATGATAGAGGTTGTCAGTAAGAGCTTAAAAAATTAAGAAAACATATAAAGGAGGAGGATTTACTTGGGAAATTCAACCTTTAAAGGGGGAACGCATCCATACGAGGGAAAAGAGCTGAGTATGGACAATCCGATCCAGGTAGTGATGCCGAAGGATGAACTGGTATTTCCAATGAGCCAGCATATCGGGGCCCCCGCCAAACCGACCGTTTCCGTAGGGGATGCGGTGAAAATGGGACAGATCATCGGGGAAGCGGGCGGGTTTATCTCCGCGAATATCGTAAGTTCTGTTTCTGGAAAAGTAACGAAGATCGAGCAGAGGTTAACCGGTTCGGGAGCGAAGGCAAATTGTGTTGTCATCGAAAACGACGGGGAATACGAAGCGGTTGAGGGCTTCGGCGAGGAGCGGGATTATACGGCGCTTTCCAAAGAAGAGATCCGTCAGATCATTAAGGACGCCGGCATTGTCGGCATGGGCGGCGCCGGATTCCCGACAAATGTGAAAGTGACGCCGAAAAATGAAGATCAGATTGATTATGTCATCATAAACGGCGCGGAATGTGAGCCATACCTCACGTCAGATTACCGCCTGATGTTGGAAAAACCGGAACAGTTGATCATGGGATTGAAGGTGTTGCTGCGCCTGTTTGACAACGCGAAAGGTATCATCGCGATCGAGGATAATAAACCGGAGGCGATCTCAAAACTGAGTTATCTGACACAGGATGAGCCCTTGATCTCAGTGAAGGCGCTTAAAACGAAGTATCCGCAGGGGGCGGAGCGTCAGGTTATATACGTTACGACAGGAAGAAAGATTTATTCGAAAATGCTTCCAGCAGACGCGGGCTGCGTGGTGGACAATGTGCAGACGGTTTTGGCCGTGTATGATGCCGTGTGTAGGAGCATACCGTCGATCAGCCGCGTTATGACACTGACCGGGGACGCGATGGCAAAGCCGCAGAATTACGAGGTAAAATTTGGAATGAGCCATGCCGAGCTCTTGGAAGAAGCTGGCGGACTTGTCGAGGGAGGCGCGGAAAAGATCATTTCCGGCGGCCCGATGATGGGAATGGCGATGTACGACCTGAATGTGCCGATCACAAAGACAAGTTCATCAATTTTGGCAATGTCAAAAGACGAAGTGGCAGCGTGTGAGCCGACAAACTGTATCCGCTGCGGCCGCTGCGCAACTGTGTGTCCGAGCCATCTTGTACCGCAGAAAATGGCAGAGGCAGCAGAACGCTCGGATCTGGAACTGTTCCAGAAACTGAACGGCATGGAGTGTTACGAGTGCGGAACATGTACGTATGTCTGTCCGGCGAAACGGAGGCTCACTCAGTCATTTAAGCAGGCGAGACGAGCTGTGATGGATAGTGCTAGGAAATAAAGCGAACGATGTTCGCTTGGCAAGTTATGACCTTGCGGTCAAACTTGCGATCATGTGCAAAGAACATGCACAATAAGGAGGATTTATAATGGATAAATTGTTGAATGTATCATCATCTCCCCATGTCCGTGACAAATCGTCGACGAAGTCCATCATGCGGGATGTCGTGATAGCATTGATCCCGACTACTCTTGTGGGTATCGGAAATTTTGGCGTCAGGGCGTTGCTGGTGATCCTGACGACTTGTGCCAGCGCGTTACTGGCAGAGTACGTGTGGCAGAAGTGTATGAAACAGCCAATTACTACGAATGATTTCAGCGCGCTCCTGACGGGGCTTTTGCTGGCGCTCAACCTTCCGGCTACGCTGCCGCTTTGGATGTGCGTGCTGGGCGGCGTGTTTGCCATTATCATCGTGAAGCAGTTGTTTGGAGGACTGGGACAGAACTTTATGAACCCGGCGCTGGGAGCGAGGTGCTTTTTGATGCTCTCGTTCAGCAGCGCGATGACGAACAGCTTCGCAATTGAGAAGGGGAACGCAATCTGGGGTGGATATCAGGCGACGCTTGATGCGGTATCGAGCGCGACGCCGCTCATGCAGGTGAAGGAAGCGACCCGTCTGGGAGACTTAGGGACGACGCTGAAAGATATGTTTTTGGGAACAACGTGGGGGACGATCGGAGAGACATCGGCGTTAGCCATACTGATCGGCGGTATTTACCTGATCGCGAAGAAAATCATCGATTGGAAGATTCCGGTTCTCTACATACTGACATTTGTCGTATTTAACCTGTTGTATTCCTGTGTGACAGGTGCGTATGTTCCGGTATTTTATGAGGTATGCGGCGGCGGACTGCTGCTCGGTGCGTTCTTTATGGCGACCGATTATGTGACGAGCCCGATCACGGATAAAGGAAAGATCATATTTGCCGTTCTGCTCGGTCTGCTGACCGGACTGTTCCGTTTCTTCGGTGAGTCGGCAGAGGGCGTATCATTTGCCATCATCATCGGCAACCTGTTTGTGCCGCTGATTGAGATGGTGACGATTCCAAAGGCATTTGGAAAGGAGGGCAAGGCGCATGAGTAATGAAAAGAAAGAGAGATCATTTGTCGTAGATGCCGTGATCCTGTGTGTGATCACCCTCGTACTCGGAGCGATCCTGGCAGGTGTTTATACCGTGACGAAAAAGCCGATTGAGGAGGCGCAGGCCAAAACGGATAATGAGGCGTGTGAAGTTGTCGTTTCCGAATTAGATGGAGCTTCCGTGACGGAGGCAGAAGATGGTGCGGTGGACGCGGCCAATGAGTTTTTGCAGAAACATGTGATCGATAAATCGGCTTCCGAAGGGGAAGTACCGGAGGAAGATGCGGAATCTTATTCCAAATATGTCGTAGTGACAACAGTAAAGAAGCTGCAGGTAAATGGCGCGGATGCGGGTTTTGTATACATCGCCGACGCGAAAAAGGGGTATGGCGGAAGCATTTCCTTCGTACTCGGTGTGAACGATGGGATCGTGACGGGGATCGAAATCACGAAACAGTCGGAGACGGCCGGACTCGGTGCCAATTGTGAGAGCGATGATTTCAAATCAAAATTTGCGTTTGAGAACGCGCTCCAGTATCCTTCCAGTGACAGTCTGCCGATGTATTACAAACCGGGGACGACACCGAAGGATGAGCAGGGACAGATCGAGGCGATGTCTGGAGCGACCGTTACGTCCCGCGCGATCACAAATGCGGTAAAAGGTATCCTTTTATATGACAAAGAGTTAAGGGGGGGTAAATGATGAGTAAGTATACAGAGAGACTTCAAAATGGTATTATAAAAGAAAACCCGACCTTTGTTATGATGCTCGGTATGTGTCCGACATTAGCCGTTACATCGAGCGCGATCAATGCCATCGGCATGGGGTTGTCCACAACGGTCGTGCTTATCTTGTCCAATATGCTTATTTCCGCGCTGCGAAACATCATACCGGACCGTGTGCGTATTCCGGCGTTCATCGTCGTCGTTGCCTCGTTCGTGACGATCGTGCAGCTGGTGCTGCAGGCGTATCTGCCGGCACTAAACAGCGCCCTCGGCGTGTATATACCGCTGATCGTGGTAAACTGTATTATCCTCGGACGTGCGGAAGCGTACGCGTCGAAAAATCCGATCGTCCTGTCCGCGCTAGACGGTGTGGGAATGGGGCTTGGATTTACGGTCGGTCTTACGCTGATCGGTATTTTCCGTGAGATTTTGGGAAGCGGAGCCGTATTTGGCTTCCAGTTCATTCCAGATACATTCCATATCGCGATGTTTGTCATGGCGCCGGGTGCGTTTTTCGTACTGGCCGGACTGACTGCGATCCAGAACAAGCTGAAAATGCCTTGCGCGACCAATACGCCGGAGGCGGAGGCCGCTTCGTGCAGCGGGAACTGCGCGGCATGCGCGAGCCAGTCTGATACGTGCGGCAAAACGGCTGCGGAGGAAATCCCGGCGAAAGGAAAGGAGGATGACAGATCATGAGTTTATTTACCATTCTTTTTACGGCAGCCCTTGTGAATAACTTCGTGCTCAGCCAGTTTTTGGGAATCTGTCCGTTTCTCGGTGTAAGTAAAAAAGTGGAGACGGCGGCCGGCATGGGCGGTGCGGTGCTTTTCGTTATCACGATCGCATCCCTTTGTACGAGTTTACTATATAATTATCTTCTTGTTCCATTTGAACTGGAATACCTGAATACAATCGTATTTATCCTGGTGATCGCTGCGCTCGTGCAGTTTGTGGAAATGGTACTGAAGAAAATGATGCCAGCGCTTTATAAATCACTCGGCGTATACCTTCCGCTTATCACGACGAACTGTGCCGTACTCGGTGTGGCGCTTCTCAGTGTCCAGAATGAGTACAACGTGCTGGAGAGTGTTGTAAACGGGATCGGTGCCTCTGTCGGATTCCTTATCGCGATCGTTCTGATGGCGGGCATTCGTGAGAAACTTGAAAACAGCAATATTCCCGAAGTCTTCAAGGGAACCCCAATTGTACTGATTACCGCTGGTTTGATGGCGATTGCGTTCTGTGGCTTTGGTGGCGTTGGCTTTTAATATGCGTGCGCAGGAATGGAGGCTTATATGAATACAATTATAATATCCGTGGTACTTCTGGGAGTGCTTGGTATCGCGATTGGACTATTATTAGGCGTAGCGGGTAAGTTCTTCGCCGTGGAAGTGGATGAGCGTGTGGATCTGGTCAGGGAATGCCTGCCGGGAAATAACTGCGGCGGCTGTGGTTTTCCGGGATGTGACGGCCTGGCGGAAGCGATCGTGGCCGGGGATGCCGAGGTAAACGGCTGTCCGGTCGGCGGCGCGCCGGTAGCGGAAAAGATCGGCGCCATTCTCGGTGTAGAAGCCGGCGCCGGCGTGAAAATGGTAGCGAATGTAAGGTGCGCTGGAACGTGTGAGCAGGCGTCCGTGAAGTACAATTATGTCGGCACGATGGACTGCCGTCAGGCTGTCATGGTGCCGGGACGCGGAGATAAGGCATGTTCGTACGGCTGTCTCGGTCTTGGCTCCTGTGTGGAGGCCTGCCAGTTTGATGCCCTTTCCATCAAAGATGGGATTGCCGTGGTCGATAAGGAAAAATGCGTGGCCTGCGGCAAATGTGTGGAAACGTGTCCGAACAACGTCATTTCCCTCGAGCCGTATGATACGAAATATCAGGTTCAGTGTAATTCCAAAGACAAAGGAAAAGACGTGATGAGCGTATGCAAGGCCGGATGTATCGGATGCGGTCTTTGCGTGAAACAGTGTGAGTTCGGTGCTGTTGTTTTGGAAAACAATCTTGCTGTCATTGATGCAGAGAAGTGTCAGGGATGCGGCAAGTGTGCTGAGAAATGCCCGAAAAAGGTAATTTTCTAATATAAAACGGCCCCCGTGTCTTACTTTCGATCAATGCCCTTTTATGAATATAACAGAGATTTGATCGGGAGTTGGCACGGGGCAGTTTTTTATTTGCGGTGAATGGAGGCTTTTTTGAAAAAAGATTCATATTGTGACAGATGTTTGCAAATGCTAGTTTGTAAATCCATGTGAGAAAAGGAAAGGACAAGGATGCCAATGAAAAATAAAGTGACCGTTATATTGATAATAACAGCAATCGTGGGGATACTGACAGCGGCCGGCGTGATGCTGTTTAAGAAATTCGCACCGAGCTATACCCAGCGTCCGATGAGTGAACAGTATAAACTAGGGGAAAATGAGGCACTTGTCGTTTTGAACGGAACGCTGTCAGAGGAGAAGGGAAGGATCATAGACGGAAAGGTGTATGTTCCGGTTTCACTGGCGACCAGTGCCATGAACGAGAGGATTTACTGGGACGACAGGGAAAGCATACTGTCGCTGGCCACTTCTGCCGGACTGATCACGATAAACGCGTCGGACAGCATGCGTTATATGGTGGGTAAACAAAGTGAGGAGATGGGATTCCAGCTTTTATATGAGGATGGGGATGTGACCTATATCGCGATGGACTTTGTGAGCAAATATTCAAGGATCAACTATGAACGGGCCGAAAATCCGAATCGTCTGATCATCCAGTCCGATTTTTCGCAGGTGAATGTATTCGCTGCGCTCGCCGACGATGTCCGGCTCCGTGTCGGGCCAAATAAGAAGTATGATTATCTGCTGGAATTAAAGGGCGGGCAGGAAGTGCTGGTCGATACTGACGCGCCGCCGGAAAATGAGTATCAGAAGATTATTACGCTGGACGGGATCGAAGGGTATGTGCCGGTGGAATATGTGGAAGAAAAGATTGAAAAGGCGTGGACGACGGACAAGCCCGAGGATGTATTCCCACAGACCGCGTTAGGTGAGCGGGTCTGCCTCGGCTGGCATCAGATGACATATGCGGGTGGTACCACGGATATGGAAGCAAAGGTTTCACAGGCAGCATGCCTCAATGTGATTTCGCCGACCTGGTTTGCGCTCAGTGATAACAAAGGGAATTTTTCGTCGCTTGCCACAGAGGAATATGTGACGGCAGCCCACGCAAAAGGCTTGAAAGTCTGGGGCCTGATCAATGATTTTGACACGAAGATCTCGCTGAAAAAGATTCTTGGGCGGACTTCGATCCGGACAAATCTGGTGAATAATCTGGTGTCCGCAGCAATCCGTTATAAGTTAGACGGTTTGAATATTGATTTTGAAAAGATCACGAAGGAAACAGCGCCAGCATATTTAGAGTTCCTGCGCGAACTCGTTCTCCAGTGCCACGCGAACGGCATCGTCGTGTCGGTGGATGATTACCTGCCGACCGAGGGGACT
Source organism: uncultured Eubacterium sp. (assembly GCA_910589665.1). Classification (GTDB taxonomy): domain Bacteria; phylum Bacillota; class Clostridia; order Lachnospirales; family Lachnospiraceae; genus Eubacterium_F. The sequence goes on from CAJUTR010000002.1 coordinate 23,350, forward strand.
TCGTATTATAATTGGGCGGAGCAGGGACGTGTTGCGGATTATGTGATCTTCATGGCGTACGACGAACACTATGCGGGAAGTGAGACGTGTGGTTCCGTTTCTTCCCTGCCGTTTGTCAATGACGGTGTGGAACTCGGCCTGAAATATGTGCCAAAGGAGCGTACTGTCGTGGCGCTTCCCTTTTACACAAGACGCTGGAAGACGAAAATGGACAATAAGGTGGAAGGGAAACCCGATGTTTACGGCATGAATTCCGCTGAGGTCATGCTGCAGAACAACGAGGCGGCAAAGACGTGGGATGAAGAGACCGGCCAGTATTATTCGGAATTCAAGTATCAAGGGTATACGTATAAGATTTGGCTGGAGGAGGAAACGTCGCTGGACAAAAAACTGGAAACGGTGTTTGGCAAAGAAGTCGCCGGGGCCGCTTTTTGGAAGCTCGGTTTTGAGCGTCCGGTTACGTGGACGACGATTTCCAAATATATCAATAAGTAAGGCTTCAAAGCAGCAAAGACCATAACATGTATTTAAGGAATAGATCGGTGGTCCACTTCGTACACTGTAAGTAAGAGATGTATGGAGTGGACTTTTTATGATGAAAAACAAGAAAAATTGGAAATTATGGGCGGTTGTTTTTGTGCTGGCCGCTGTGATCGTGGCGGCGACGGTCCGGATCGACGGGCGGCCGGTTCTCAATATTACCGGCAGGGGGACGAAGGCGCTCATCGTGGTGGATGCCGGGCATGGGGGCTTCGATCCCGGAAAAGTCGGGACGGCAGGAACGCTGGAGAAGGAAATAAATCTACTGATCGCTAAAAAACTGCAGCATGTATTGGAGGACAGCGGTTATCAGGTGATCATGACAAGGGAGTCAGATACGGCGCTCTGTGACAGCAGTGCGACTAGAAAGAAGATGGAGGATCTGAAGTCCAGGGTAAAGATCATCAATGACAATCAACCCGCGTTGGCGGTCAGCATACATCAAAATAGTTTTTCGGCGGGAACGAAGGGAGCACAGGTTTTCTATTATCAGGATTCCGAGCCGAGCCGTGAATTCGCTTCGGTGCTGCAAAATACGGTCAAAGAGGAATTGGCAGATGGAAACAAGCGGGTGGAAAAAGGGAATAGCAGTTATTACATGTTAAAAAAGACAGAGGGAATTTTTGCAATCATAGAGTGTGGTTTTCTCTCAAATCCGACGGAAGAAGTTATGCTAAACTCCGATGATTATCAGCAGAAAATGGCGGAGGCGATCGCGGAGGGAATCGAGAGGTATTTGTACCAGTAGTCATCTGACTTTGATTATCCTTGTCGCATGGCAGTCTTAAATAAGAAAAAGGTTGTGCTGCTGGCTTTTATCCGCCGGCAGCACAACCTTTTTGATTGCTTTGATCATCAATATCCTACTTTTTTTCCTTTTTTTGTCATATATCCGGTAATCCTCTTTGCTTTGTAATCTGCTTTTTTGCGTGAGTCCGGAACGGCCGGGTCAGTCGGGTCGTAGTTGATGCCGGAAGTGGTTTTGATCACGGCAGGTTTTCCGAGAGGGCCTGGTTTTGAGGAACTTCCTTTTACAATCTTAACAGGCGTTCCTGTAGAAGCATAGTCATAAATCCACTTTGCATCTGCTACCGTCATGCGGATACAGCCAGCCGAAGCAGGTGAGCCGAGCAGGTTGTAGCGGTAGGACGGTAGTGCGTAGTGTGAATCCGTACTTACCGCGATGGCGTGAAAATAAACATTTCCCACGATATGGGATGTCCATCTGGCAAAGACGATGCTTCCGTCAGGTTCGTGCATTTCTTTCAGGGTATATTTAACGGAAGTGCCATTTGTACAAATGGAGTAGGTGCCGAGCGGGGTGTACGAGGACTCCTCATTTAACGCGCTCGTTCCTGCATTTGTACTGACATCTCGTCCGACACATACGGCGCATGTTTTAATGGGAATGTCATATTTTTTTGTTTCATCGTTATAAAGGTAAATGGTTACTGTACAGCCGGCACGGTTTACTTCAATATAAAAGCGGTTCTTATGGGTGGCGCTGCTTTCTTTCAAGTTCAAAATATCCGTAAGATCGGTCTGCTTCTCGTTGTTCACATAGTAGAATTTATAAGTCTTTCCAGCGTATTTTTCATAGAACCATCCATTTTTTCCCATGTCCTTTTTGCGGAGCTTAAAACTCTTTTCGTTCAGCAGGACTTTTTTGCCCCATGTAGAAAATCCGTAAACCTTAATCCTGAATTTTCCAGTTTCATCGTTTTTTAGTTTTAAGGAAACCTTGCTTTTCCCGGCAGTTCCGGTAACGTTGTGAGAATCTTTTTTCTTCCATTTTCCGTCTTTGTACTGATAGAGCGTAAAGCGCATTTTCTTAATATTGCCAGGGATATAGGCGTTGCTCAGTTTGTAGACGCATGTGGCGTTACTCTTTTTTGTCACGGAGAGCGAGCCGCCCTGAGAACGCGCGTCGGCAGAAGCGGTGCTGCCGATGGTATAGGTTTTACCGTTGTTGTCTGTTAAGACCGCCTTTACGGTGTAGTTGTCGAGCGCATAGCCAAGTTTCTTCATTGTAACTTCTGCATAAAACCGGCTGCCGTCAGATTTTTTCTTCGTGCCGGAAATGGTCGCTGCTTTTTTGCCTTTGCTGTTATAAAGTTGGAAGCTAACTTTATTTATACCGTACACGTTCTTTAGTCCATCGAGTGAAAGCGCAAAGGATTTTTTCTTTTCCAGCGCTTTTGTCTTTTTTACGACAAAAGTCGTTTGTGTCGGAATGACCGAATAGGTAGTGGCGGCTAATGTGCGGGCGGGGGCGGTTCCTTGCGGTTCCAATACAAGTTTTGCGTGCCACGTTCCGTAAGCGCTGCCGGTTTGTACCGCATTGGCAGCAATTGTCATACCGCCCTCTGTAAAAGGTGTCTTTGATGAGATGCTTACAGCGGTGGATTCATCGCTGCCTTCCGGCCATGCCATAACGGAAACCGATTTATTCTGTCCCGGGATCACGACATCTCCGGAGGATTCTGCCGAAACGACCTGAACATTACGTGAGACATCTCCCGTACTTCCGCTGACGTTCATCGAAAGTTTATCCGTGTGCATGGAAAGGTCACAGGTTCCAGCGGGAATGACCGTATCACCGATCAGGATGTTTACGGTGTAGGTGTCATACCTATAGTTCAATGATTGCAAAGAAAATGTTCCGGTATAGGTGCCGCCGACACAGTTTTCCGGAGTCAGAGGGATGTTCGACTGCAGGGCAGCTGCCTTCGTATCTTTATGAGATACCTGCAGGGTAAGTTCGTGGATCTGTGCGGGATCTAGTCCCTGCACGGAGTATGTACACTCGCCAGTAGAACGGTTTACGGATACGCTCGCCTGATGATCTGCTGCATTTGCCTTCACCGGCAGTAGAAAAGCCGCAAAGAACAGCAGGGTTAAAAAAGAGAAAAAGTGTCTTAAAATGTCTCGTTGTCGTTTCATGTCATACCTCCATATTTTTCCATTTTTATTTAAAAACTGCGCGGTTGACGCTATTTATATGAAACTTATTTTCACATGTTTTTTTGAATTTGTCAATGGTTGTGGGTATCTTTTTTTTGAAAGGCATGGTACAATAAATATTATAAATATGAGCGGAGGATCATCCTATGAAGAAAGGAAATAAGTGGAAAGCGACGGCTCTTTTATTGGCAGCGGCACTCATTCTGCCTGCGGTCAGTCCTGTGTCTGCGGGGGCGAAGAAAAAACTGGCCCTGAATCGGAAAAAGGTGACGTTGACAGTCGGAAAGAGCTATGTTTTAAAAGTAAAGGGAACGAAAAAGAAAGTTCGCTGGAGCACGTCAAAAAAGAAAGTAGCTGTTGTTTCGAAAAAGGGGAAAGTAACGGCGAAAAAGCAGGGGATAGCAAAAATCAAGGCTAAGATCAAGGGTAGGAGCCAGACCTTGGTTTGTAAAGTTACTGTAAAGAAGAAGACTGGGGAAAAGCATTCAGAAAACAGACCGGTGACAGACATGCCACAGAAGCCGGACAAGGACATGCCGTCTCAGGTTCCGGACGATACACCAGCCGGTGATGGGAGAGAACCAGTTAGTACACCGGATGGAACGGAGACGATGACACCCGATCAGTCGGCAGATCCGAGTCAGAAGCCCGTAGGTGAGACGCCGGTTCCGAGTGATCAACCGGGGTCTGACATGACAGAAAAGCCGCCGGGACCGTCGGAAACGGCTGCCCCGGACCCGATAGCCGACGCGGATCCAGTGCCAGATGAATTTTTCCAGATCTTACAACCAGAGTATGAAACCGGAACGCCAGAATGTCCTGAACTCTCGGCGGATTCAGGCGTTTATGGAAAAGCGTTTATGCTCGGGATGAAATCCCAGCCGGGTACAAAAATTTATTATACGACCGATGGAAGTATTCCGACTGCTGAAAATGGTATTCTCTATACGGATGCGTTCGTTGTGGCGGATCGGAACGGTATGCCGAATGTACTTACGGCGGCTGCAAATATAAAGAAAATGTATATCAGCGGGAGCGGTTATGACTATGTGCCGCAGGCGGACGAGGTGGCAAAGTGTACGGTGATCCGTGCAGCAGCAGTCAGTCCGGATAAGCAAGCGAGCGATGTTGTGACGAGAAGCTTTTTTATCGGAAATGATGTAAAGAAGAAGTATGCGGGAGCAACGGTCGCTTCCCTCGTCATCGATCCAAACGACCTCTTAAATGCGGAAACGGGTATTCACGTACTCGGAAATATATATAACGAGTGGAGCAAAACCTCCGAAGCGCAGCAAATCATCTGGGAAGGGCAGTACTGGGACTATGAGGGTAATTATACGCAGTCTGGCCGTGACTGGGAGCGTCTGGCATTCATGGATTATTTGGATGCAGATCGTGAGGCGATTGAATTCTCGATTCCGGTAGGCATACGTGTCCGCGGCGGTGCGAGCAGGATGTACGGGCAGAAAGGTTTTAACTTATATCTCAGAGAGGAGTATGGGCAGAAAAATTTGAAATATCCTTTGATTCCTGGCGATCTGGACACAGAGGGGCAGCAGATCAAAAAATATAAGTCTTTTATGCTTCGTAACGGAGGGAATGATACCGAGTATTCGAAGATCCGGGATGTGTTTACCCAGAGCATGGTAGGTGACCGCAATTACAGCGTACAGGCGGCCCGGCCGTGTGTGTTGTTTATCAATGGCGAGTATTGGGGGCTTTATAACCTGACCGAAAAATACAGTGATAATTCGATCGAGAATAAGTATGGCGTTGACAAAGATAATGTGATCGTTTTCAAAGAGGATGAGATGGACGAAGGACAGGATGGAGACGAAATACTTTATCAGGAACTTTGGAGTTATGCGGAGAAAGATTTTACCGATGATGCCGTATATGAGGCGTTCTGCAAGATCATGGATATTGATAGTTTTGCGGATTACTATGCGACCGAAATCTATATCGCAAATAAGGACTGGAATCCGGAAAAGAATTATATGCTTTGGCGGGCAAGGACGCTAGATCAAACGAATCCGTATGCGGATGGAAAATGGCGGTACATGCTTTATGATACGGAATATGCGATGGGCATGTATAATAACTGGGATACGCTGGCGAACTATGATTCATTTAGCGGCGCGATTTCGCAAGATGCTTTGTTTGCGGCAGTTATAAAGAATAAAGAATTCCAGCAAAAATTCCTTAACGCGATCAAAGAGATTGGCTCGAAGAATTTTGCGCCAGAAGCTTGTGAAAAGAAGCTCAAGGAATTGGAAAGCACCTACAAGCCGTTGATGGATGACTTTTATACCCGCTTTTTCGGGAAAGATACGTGGAACAGAAGTCAGTTTGACAAAGCGGTGAACGCGATCAAAGAATTTGTGGGAAAACGTTATCCATACATCATTTCTTATGTAGAAAAAGGTTTGAGATAAATCGTGCTTTTGTGCGGCAGAAGGTGTGCTTTGATAAATAAAAGAAGCTCCATTTGCCGCACAAGCATTTTTTCATGAAAAATTTTAAAACTTTGAAAAATTTTCCTTGCCAAATAAAAGAAAGTATGATAATATAGTTTTTGTTCGTATGGAAGCCAATGATTGGCTTTTATGTGAGAAGAAGATGGCTCCTTGGTCAAGCGGTTAAGACATCGCCCTTTCACGGCGGTAACACGGGTTCGATTCCCGTAGGAGTCACTGTATAAAATATCTTGCATATTTTATACTATTATGGTATATTATTTAATGATGGCGACATAGCCAAGTGGTAAGGCGTGGGTCTGCAACACCCTGATCACCAGTTCGAATCTGGTTGTCGCCTGTAAGAAAATCCCCGAAGTATCAGGAAAGGTATTTCGGGGACTTTTTTGTCTTGTTACAAATGATCTGGCATTCACGCGGTGCGGTCCTCTTCATCTGGTCGTTTGACGGCTAAAAGAAGAACGATCAGCAGCAGGCCGGCGACGAGAATGATGGTTTTATACTTATTAAAATAAACGAAAAATACATCGCGGAACTGATAAAAATAGTAGCCGAGTGTAAGAAGGAGCGTGTTCCAGACCGTCATGCCGATCGTGGAAAAGAAGGCGTATTCCGGGTATGGCTGACCGCATGCGCCGGCGACGAAGGCGATATAAGTCCGACAGATCGGAATGACTCTTCCGAGACAGACAGCGATCTTTCCGTGGTTTCCAAATGTACGGTAAGAGGCGAGGATGGGTTTTTTCGTCGAGGGGAAGCGAGACATGATTTTCTCCATCATCGGCGAGCCGCCATAGCGTCCGATCGCGTAGGTCAGGCTCGTTCCGACGAGTCCGGCAGCGCTGCTGTATAGGATCAGCAGGGGCAGGGAAATTCCCATACCCGCCCCGAATGCCCCGGCGAATGGAAGGACGAGCTCGCTAGAAACGGGAAAGCAGGCGTATTCGAGCGCGATCAGCACGATGATGGCGGGGGTGCCGTAGGTTTGTACCCACAGTAGTACTTGTTCCATAAATGTCTCCATGAATAGGTGGTTGTTTTCATGTATATGGGGGGGAAAGTGGAAAAATGCCTTTACGGATCCGAAATGGATTTTTTTCTTGAAAAATAGTATACGTTCTGATATAATGATATACAGAACGTACATTCTTTTTTGACTTATGTTTCAAAAGGGCATATAATAAAAGGAAATGGCACAGGTAATGGGTGTTTTGCAAGATGGAAAGGTGGATGGCATGAATAATATTGATATTGCAAATGGTATCGTTTTTCAAAAATTAGCGATTAGCAAAGATTGTTTTGATGATCGACTGATATGCCAGAAGAAGATGTATTTATTGCAGTCGTTAGGGACGAACCTGGGTTATACGTATAATTGGTATGTAAGAGGGCCTTATTCGCCGGCATTGACTTCATATCTTTATTCCAATTTGGATGTTTTGGCCAGTAATGATTTTAGTGATTGTAAATTGGCTGAAACGGCAGAAAAAAACATTCAGTGCGTGAACCGCCTGGAGAAAGGAAAAAGATCAGATTTTACTACCGCATCATGGTATGAATTATTAGCATCTCTGCTATATATTCATAATAATAGGGAAAGCTGGAAAATAGGTCAGGAGGAACGTTCGCTTTTTTTAACATTGATGAAATATAAACCCCAATACAATGAAGAACAATGTCAATACGCATTTGAAACTCTTAGTAAAGAGGGGTTTCTAAAAACGGAGTTACGACATGGCTGATAACAGATTAAGAATAGTGAAATATATTAACGACCCTGTTTATGGAGGCATCGGCGTTACGAAGATTGAGTTAGCATTGATCGATACTCCTGTTTTCCAGCGTCTGCGTGGACTCAGGCAATTAGCCCGTGTCAATTTTGTTTTTCCGGGTGCGGAACATTCTCGGTATGTTCATTCGTTGGGCGTGTTGTATATCATGGGATTGATGACAGAACATTTGCAGAAGCAGGGCGTGTTAAATGAGGATGATGTTTTAAAATTGCGGGTGGCGGCGTTACTGCATGATATCGGACATTATCCTCTTTCCCATTTAGGAGAAAGCGTATATGGTTATTGTCTGGATAATCAAAATGCAACCAATATTGTGGAAGTACGGCCTTCGGTGAATGAAAAATTTTTGTATGAAATGGCATCTTCACATTCCAGATCGGCGAATCATGAACATTTAGGAAAATATATCGTCATACATAACCGCGATATCAGTAAGGTCTTATGGGAAAATGGGTTAGACCCTTTGGAGATCGGAGAGATCTTTACCGGTGAGTATGGTTCGCGAAACATGGTATATACACAATTGCTGCATTCAAGCCTGGATGCGGACCGATTGGATTATCTGTTGAGGGATTCTTACCAGACGGGAGTGAAATACGGTTTAGTAGATCTGCAGTATCTGGTAAGGCTGCTCATGGTGGTCGAGGATCCGGCTTTGGCAGAAAATAATAAGGTATTGGTGTGCAATAAAAAAGGACAGCATGTAGTGGAACATTTTCTGATGTCAAGATATTTCCATTATTCCCAAGTGATCTTTCATAAAACAAATGCTGCCTTTGAGGGAATGATCCGATGTATGTATATTAAGTTAGTGCAAAGTGGAAGTTTTCTATTTGATTCGTTAGAAGATATACATAATAGCATCAATGACGATTGTTTTTTGCAATTTCATGATGCGTTTTTAGAAACTGCTTTAAAAGGATATTATGATCAAACGACCGATGAAGAGTATAAGCGGTTATACGAAATGTACAGGGATAGGATCCGTCCGAAGGTAGTGTTTGAAGCGAAGGATTTATATGAAATTTCACCGAAGCAGGAGTTTTCTGTTTTAAAGTGGGAATTGAAAAGAATCCAAATAAGATTACGGAAATAGTCGGAAGTGACAGATGGGGATATCAGATCGTGCCAATTATGTTGGAGAAGGTACATGGATCGTATGGTATTTCAGAAAGAGACATCAATCCAGAGGATCTGAGGGAAGCGGTAAAATTATACGATGCGGATGCTGATAAAATATCGTATTTAGCAGAGGATCCGTTATCGGTAATAAGTAAGCTGGCAAATTATAGGAGCGAATTTGTAAGGATCTATGTGCTTGAAGAACGAGGGGCGACCTATGATTATGATAAGATACATCGAGAGATCCGTGCGTTGATCACGTCTTGAGTGAGGGAGTATCTGCGTACTATGTTAAATGGGGGTTGCCAATTTGCTGAGATTTGCTATAATAAATGCGTGGCGGCATTTTTAGTCCCAAATTACAAAGGAGGCAGCAGCATGAGGTGGAAAGTAGTGTTTGTAATGCTGATGGTGTGTCTGACGCTCGGGCTATGCGGCAGTCATATGGACACAGGGGCAGCTTCGAAATACAAAATAAAGATCAATAAACGGAAAAATACGGTGACGGTTTATGAAAAGAGTGGCGGAAGTTACGAGCCATATAAGGCGTTTGTCTGTTCGGTCGGGCATGCGACGCCGATCGGTTCGTTCCGCATTTACCAGAAACATCGTTGGCGCGCGCTTGTACAGTCTACATACGGGCAGTATTGCAGCCGGTTTGTCGGTTCGATCCTGTTTCATTCGGTCTGTTACCAAAGACCGGATCCGGCTTCTCTGTTCAATGAGGAGTTCAATAAGCTTGGGACGACGGCGTCTCACGGCTGTATCCGTCTGAACGTGCAGGATGCGAAATGGATCTATGACCATTGTCCGATGGGGACGCCAGTCATCGTATATGAGTCAAATAAGACGGGACCGCTTGGGAAACCGGACACGATCAAGCTTCCGAAGGGGATTGGTTACGACCCGACGGATAAGTGGAGCGCGCGAAATCCTTATAATAAAAAGAAACCGAAGATCACGGGGGCGAAAAACCGGACGATTTCATACGGGGACGCTACCTATGATGTTAAAAAGGGCGTACGTGCCAAAAATACGACAGGTTTTTCGGCGACGAAACAGATCACCGTTTCCATTCGGTATAAAAAAGCAGTTGGCAGTCCTTATAAAAAAGTGAAAAAAGTCAATACAAATAAACCGGGACGGTATCGGATCACGTACCAGCTAAAGGATCCGATTGGCAGAAAGGCGAAAGTAACCGTGACGCACCGCGTGTTAGAGAAACCGGAGGAGCATACGGAGCCGGCAGATGTGCCAGGCAAGAACCTGCCTCCAGTCCCGAAACCGCCGGTCGATACGCCGGTCAGTGAGAAGATGGTGCAATCATAAGATCAGGAGGGAAAGAATGAAAGCTTCATATAATCCAAAGGAAATAGAGAAAAAATGGCAGAAGATCTGGGAAGATGAGAAGGCGTTCGCCGCAACGGATGATTACTCAAGACCGAAATATTACGCGTTGGTAGAGTTCCCTTATCCGTCCGGCCAGGGACTACATGTCGGCCATCCGCGGCCGTATACGGCGCTTGATATCGTGGCGCGGAAGAGACGGATGCAGGGCTATAATGTGCTTTATCCGATGGGATGGGATGCGTTCGGCCTGCCGACCGAAAATTACGCGATCAAGAATAAGATCCATCCCAAAATCGTGACGAAGAACAATGTGGAACGGTTTAAGGGGCAGCTCCAGTCACTTGGCTATTCGTTTGACTGGGACAGGGAAGTAAATACGACCGATCCGAATTATTATAAGTGGACGCAGTGGATCTTCCTTAAATTATTTAAGGCCGGTCTGGCTTATAAGTCAGAGATGCCGATCAACTGGTGTACCTCATGTAAATGCGGCCTTGCCAATGAAGAGGTTGTCAATGGCGTGTGTGAGCGGTGCGGAAGCGTTGTTGTCCGCAAGGTAAAGAGCCAGTGGATGCTGAAGATCACAAAATATGCTGACCGGCTCATTGATGATCTTGATGATGTAGATTACATCGAGAGGGTCAGGGTATCGCAGAAAAACTGGATCGGGCGATCCAATGGTGCAGAAGTTGATTTTAAGCTGAAAGGGAAAGAAGAGACGCTCAGGATTTATACGACGCGGCCGGATACATTGTTTGGTGTGACATATATGGTCGTTTCTCCGGAGCATCCTTATTTGGATCAATTCAAGGACGAAATCAAAAACTGGGAGGAGATCGTTGCATACCAGGAAGCGGCAGCCAGAAAGTCGGATTTTGAGAGAACGGAACTCGCAAAAGAGAAAACGGGTGTCCAAATTGACGGGATCACGGCGGTAAATCCGGTAAACGGTGAAGAAATACCAGTTTGGGTTTCTGATTACGTGCTGATGAGCTACGGTACGGGCGCGATCATGGCGGTACCGGCTCATGACGAACGTGACTGGGAATTTGCAAAGAAATTCAACATTCCGATCGTTGAGGTGATCGCAGGAGGAAATGTAGAAGAGGAGGCGTTCACCGATGTGGCGACGGGAACGCTTGTAAACTCCGGATTCCTGACAGGTAAATCGGTGGAGGATGCAAAAAAAGCGATTATAGAATGGCTGGAAAAAGAAGGGGTTGGCATACCGAAGAGGAACTTTAAACTGCGTGACTGGGTATTTTCCAGACAGCGTTACTGGGGGGAACCGATTCCGATCGTGAAATGCGAATCATGCGGTTATGTGCCGATCCCGGAGGAAGAACTTCCATTAGAACTTCCCGAGGTGGATAATTATATGCCGACGGACAACGGGGAATCGCCGATCGCTAACATTCGTTCCTGGGTGGAGACGACGTGTCCTTGTTGCGGTGGGAAGGCAGAGAGGGAGACCGATACGATGCCGCAGTGGGCGGGATCGTCGTGGTATTTCCTGCGGTATATCGATCCGGACAACGATGAGGCGCTGGCGAGCCGGGAGGCGCTCGATTACTGGCTTCCGGTCGACTGGTACAATGGCGGTATGGAGCATACGACGCTTCATATGCTGTATTCTCGTTTTTGGCATAAGTTCCTTTTTGACCAGGGGGTTGTCCCGACAAAAGAACCCTATCAGAAACGGACATCCCACGGCATGATCCTCGGGGAAAATGGGGAAAAAATGAGTAAATCCAGAGGAAATGTAGTAAATCCGGATGATATTGTCAATACTTATGGTGCAGACACACTCCGTACGTATGAAATGTTCATCGGCGCCTTTGAAGCGGCAGCGGCGTGGTCAGATGACGGCGTGAAAGGATGCCGACGCTTTTTGGATCGTGTCTGGAAACTCCAGGATATGGTAACGGATGGAGAAGGGTATTCGGCTGACTTAGAGACGAAGATCCACCAGACGATCAAAAAAGTCAGTAATGACTTTGAGACATTGAAGTATAATACGGCGATTGCGGCCATGATGGCTTTGATCAACGAATTTTATAAGGCAGGCGAACTTACGCGCGATGATTTCCGCGTGCTGCTGCTTCTTTTAAATCCGGTGGCTCCGCATATCACAGAGGAATTGTGGGAGGTCATGGGATTTGAAAAACGGATTTTCGAGAACAGCTGGCCGGAATACGATGAGGAGAAAACCGTGGAGCAGATGCAGGAGATCGCTGTTCAGGTAAACGGAAAAGTGCGTGCGACTGTGAAACTTGCCATTGATGCGGATAAAGAATCTGCGCTCGCCGCAGGAAAAGAGGCGATTGCGGATAAGATTGCCGGAAAAGAGATCGTGAAGGAGATTTACGTTCCGGGAAGAATTATTAATCTTGTAGTGAAAGGCTGATCATGCAGACAAACGAAGCAAAACTGGGCAGCGCCCCTCTGTTCCGACTGATGCTCGGGATGGGGATTCCGACGCTGATCGCCCAGATTATAAATCTTTTGTACAATATTATAGACCGGATGTACATCGGGCATATCCCGGATGTCGGTGCGACCGCTCTTACAGGAGTTGGACTGGCGCTCCCTATGATCGTGATCATATCGGCGTTTAGCGCTTTTGTGGGAGCGGGCGGTGCACCGCTCTCGGCCATCGCGCTCGGCAGAGGAGATAAAGAAGAAGCAGAGAAAATTTTAGGCAATGGTTTTTCGCTGCTTGTTCTTTTTTCTATCGTATTGATGATCGTGTTCTTTTTCATCAAGAAACCGATGCTGTACCGGATTGGTGCAAGTGACGCCACCTTTCCGTATGCTGACGACTACATGACGATCTATATTTTAGGTACGTTTTTTGTACAGATCACGCTCGGAATGAACCCGTACATTACGGCGCAGGGGTGTTCGCGCACGGCGATGGTTTCTACGCTGATCGGAGCCATACTGAATATCGCGCTTGATCCGCTCTTTATTTTCGGTTTCGGAATGGGAATCCAGGGGGCGGCGCTCGCCACCGTTATATCGCAGTTTGTAAGTGCGGTCTGGGTGCTGCGGTTTTTGACGCGAAAAGAACGGAGTATGGGGATTCGAAAAGAAAAATTAAAGCTGCAGAGACGTGTGATCACAAAACTGATGGCGCTCGGTATCTCCCCGTTTATCATGCAGGCAACCGAAAGCATGATCTCTATTGTGATGAACAGCGGACTGCAAAAATATGGTGGGGATATGTATGTCGGAACGTTGACGATTATGCAGAGCGTCATGCAGTTTATAAGCATTCCGGTCAACGGGTTTACACAGGGAGTCCAGCCAATCTTAAGTTATAATTATGGAGCGGGGAACAGGGATCGGGTGAAAAAGACATTTACTATCATGTTTGCGATCGTTATGACATATACGGTACTGCTGACCGGGACGGCGATGCTATTTCCTGCGATGTTTGCGAAAATGTTTACAAACAACACAGAGCTGGTAACGCTTGTATCCCGGGTGCTGCCGATCTTTCTCGGAGGGATGCTCGTGTTCGGCATCCAAATGTCCTGCCAGACGACATTTTTGGCGCTTGGACAGGCAAAGGTGTCGCTGTTTATCGCACTTTTAAGAAAAGTGATCCTGCTCATCCCGCTGGCACTTCTTTTGCCAAAGATAACGGGTGACGTCATGTTTATCTATTATGCGGAGCCGATTTCAGATGTGACATCAGCTGTGACGTGCGGCATCCTGTTCATTTTCCTGTTCCGGCGTATTTTGAAATCATAATGAGTGTAAGCGTGAACGCGGTTACGCGCGCAGGTCAAAATTGTATCTTGTGACACTACCGATTGGGGCAGGAGAATCCTGCTCCATAAAATCGTGAACGAGATCAATGTCTTTTTGTTTGGCAGCAAATTCAGAAGTAAAGCTGTATCCCTGTTTATTGATGGCGTCTTTTAATAGATCTGCATTCTTTTCCAGTAATTTTCTGGCGGCATCCTTTTCTACGAAAAACGTGGTGGAAATATTCGTGTGTTCTTTGGTGATATGGATGTCGAGGATGCCAAGCGAGTCCATCTCCAGATGGAGCAGCACTTTTAAGTTATCTTTCGATTTTTTCAAGGCATTTTTTCTTGTCATCACATATAGGTCGCCGTGCGCGTTTTGTTCAGAAAGTTTCATCGGAAGCTGCAGATAGGTGAACTGTTCGTTCAGCATTTTCATAAATTCCATATTCTGCTGCATGTCTGCGGTCGTATTGACGATGGACTCGCCGGCCGGCCTTGTCGCAAACATGCGGTTTAAGGACGAGAGTTCACTCAGTTGTTCCTGCATTTTTCCATAGAGCCGCTCAATCCCATTTTCTTCTTTTAACCCTTCTGGGGATAATGTCCATCCGGATAGGAATTGTCCTTTTACAAGTTTCCCAAACCCTTTTGTATCCAATAGTCCATGAAGATCCTCATCCGAAAGCGAGGGTAGGGCATCTTTGATCGCGGTCAGGATTTCCCTAGCGGTCAGGGTGCCGTCCTTGAGAAGGGAACGGCTTTCCTCGTCGGCCGAGAATTTTTCCATGATCGCAGCCAGTTCCGAACGCTCATCCGTCGACAGGATATGTCCGGCCTGTTCCGGAATAAAGGAAGCGGATTCTGCAGCCGACGGTTTTGTGGCAGAGGCACGGTCCGTCATATTGGTCAATAATTGACGCATGCGGGCAAACGGAGAGCTGGCAGTTTCACCCGTACGTCCGGATGCAGGATCAGTGCCAGAAGGAAGTCCGTCGCTCGTTTCGGAAGAAAGTCCGTTGTCTGCTTCCGGGGAAAGTTTGTCGCCGTTTTCTGTCAGAAGTTCGGCGCCAGCTCCGGCCACACCCGCCTCCGCATTTCCGGTCGGACGCATTGCGGTTAGGTTGAATTCTTCCAGAGAAGGGATGGAATCAAGCGCAATGTTCAGTACCTCTCCGGCCGCGTAGCGGGCAATGGATGGATTTTCTTTGACGAGATTCAAAAGGAGGTCGTTTACGGAGTCGGTCAGGCTGTTCATCCGGTATAACAGTTGGTGTGTCTGGTTCTGATAGTTGTCAAACTGGGTTACGGACGCAGCATCCATCGGCATACCGAGACGCTTCATAGAGATCACGGTATTCACGTCTGCCTGCGGATATCTGGCGCAAAGTTTTAGGGAATCCATGATGTTTTGCTTGCTGATGGACTGCTGGTTTTCAAGTAAGCTGCGGACAACTTCGAGGTTGCGTGGACTTTTGGGGAGACCAGCCTCCTCTAATGCCTGTTCGACGGTGTCTTCCATGCCGAGCACATAGGCCTGGGATACCGCTTTCATATAGATCGTGCCGCCCTCTAAGCTTGTGATCTGAAACGCAGCCTTCTGGCCGATGGAGTATTGGGAAGCTTCCGGAAGGGTGCCGGAAAAAGAGGAGCCGTCATCCAGGGAAATCGTGATCCGATTGCCATGTATATCACTTACGACACCTTTTAGTGTTTCCCCCTCCCGTATGTTGAGCATACCGCCGTTCGTGCGGTATGTCCGTTTGGCAGCGTTTGTATTCAGATTGCCTGAGCGGTTTTGGTTATTTTGTACGCTGTTACTTGTGATCGCCATGAAAAAATCCCTCCTGCGTAGTCATAAAGGGGGCGGAATCTCCGCTGCTCCCTGTGTCATATATAATATATCGAAACTCTTCGTTTATTTTTCAAGATTTGATGCGCGGAAAATCGCATTATGTCCATACTTTTTCCGGATTTCGTCGACAGTATGCTCCATTTTTCCCTGGCGGAGATAAAAATCATTATCGAGGATGTTGAGCTGTCGGGAACGCTCTTTTGTCAGTTTTGATGAAGAGACACCGAGAAGCCGGATGGGACAACCGTCCCATGTCTCATCAAACAGGGTGCACGCATAATGATACAGCTCGCTTGTAATATTTGTAGCTGCCGGCATCGTACACTGGTGGCTGCTGTGGCGGAACTGGTTGTCCTTGACCGTGACGGCAACTACCTGAGCCGAAAACCCGTCCGCGCGCAGGCGGCTTCCGACCGATTCACAAAGTCTGAGCAGGATCTGTTTTGCCTCACCGGCGTCCGTCACATCGCGGGGCAGCGTCGTCGAGTTGCCATATCCTTTACTTTCAGGCTGCTCACGCAGTACTGGTGAAGGATCGATGCCATTCGCGTAGTCGTGTATGATTTCCCCATGTTTTCCCATATGAGACCGAATGATATTCTTATCCGACCGGGCCAGCTCGCCGATGGTACGGATGCCGAGATTGTATAATTTTTTTTCCGAAGCACGGCCGACAAAAAATAGGTCGCTGACAGGAAGAGGCCACATTTTTTTCTCGATGTCATCTGGAAACAGGCGGTGTACTTTATTCGGCTTCTCAAGATCCGAAGCCATTTTTGCCAATACTTTGTTGGACGATACGCCGATATTGACCGTGTATCCGAAACGCCGGAAAATCTCTTCCCGGACGAGATTGGCTGCTTCTACTGGGGAGCGGCCGGTAAGCAGCGGGCATCCGCTCACATCTGCAAAGGCCTCATCAATACTGTATTGTTCAACAATGGGCGTCAGGCTTTGGAGATAGTGGATCAGTTCGCTTGAGAATGTTTTGTAAATAGCGTGGCGCGGGGGGACGATTTTGATCGTGGGACATTTCTTTTTTGCTTCCGCAAGTGTTTCGGCAGTACGGATACCATACGCTTTTGCCGGCGTGCTTTTTGCTAAAACGATGCCGTGCCGTTTTGTTTCGTCGCCGCCGATCACGGAAGGGATATCGCGCAGGTCAAGGGATTCGTTCAACGTAGTCAGGCGGTATACGGCTTCCCAGCTCAGGAACGCGTTATTGACATCAATATGAAAAATAACCATGTGTTTCAGCTCCTCACGTTCATATGGCGACAAATATTAATGATCATATCGACATTTTAACACAAGAACAAATGTTTGTAAAGAAGGACTTGCATAAAATGAGTTGAAATGATAAAATAAGTTCTGACGAACGGAAAAAATTAACGTTTTTTAGGATGATAGTTATAGTCAGAAATGGAGGATATTATGTACAAGATCAATGAAAATTACTTAAAATTACCTGGGAGTTATCTTTTTTCAACGATTGGTAAAAAAGTCAACGCATATACAGAAGCAAATCCCGATAAGAAAGTGATCCGTCTCGGTATCGGAGATGTTACGCTGCCGCTTGCGCCGGCGGTGATCCAGGCGATGCACCGCGCCGTGGATGAAATGGCAGACGCGGCTACGTTTAAGGGGTACGCGCCGGATCTCGGGTACGAATTCTTAAGGAGCGCGATCGTAGAAAACGACTACAAAGCGCGGGGAGCGGATATTGCCATTGATGAAATATTTGTGAGCGACGGCGCGAAGAGCGATTCCGGAAATATCGGGGATATCTTTGCACAGAATAATAGAATCGCTGTTTGTGATCCGGTTTATCCGGTATATGTCGATACAAACGCGATGTCGGGCAGGACCGGCGAATATGTAGCAGAAAAAGAGAGCTGGTCGGATGTGATCTATATGCCTTGTACGGCGGAAAATGATTTTGTGCCGCAGCTTCCTTCCGAGACGCCGGATCTCATCTATATCTGCTGTCCGAATAACCCGACCGGGACAGCGATGAAAAAAGACCAGCTGCAGAAATGGGTGGATTTTGCGCTCGAGAAAGGTGCGGTGATCATTTACGATGCGGCATATGAAGCGTATATCTCCGAAGAGGATGTGCCTCATACGATCTATGAATGCGAGGGCGCGAAAAAATGTGCCATCGAGATGAGAAGTTTTTCTAAAAATGCGGGATTTACAGGGACTCGTCTCGGGTTTACCGTGATCCCGAAAGAATTGACATGCGGCGGCGTTTCCCTGAACAGTCTTTGGGCGCGCAGGCACGGAACGAAATTTAACGGTGCGCCTTACATTATCCAGCGGGCAGGTGAGGCTGTATACAGTGACGAGGGCAAAAAGCAGACGAGAGAACAGATTCAGTATTATATGAATAATGCGAAAATCATACGGGAAGGACTAACTGGTGCCGGCTATACGGTGTACGGCGGTATCAACGCTCCTTATATCTGGCTGAAAACACCGGATCAGATGACTTCGTGGGAGTTTTTTGATTATCTTTTGGAGAACCTGAATATTGTCGGTACACCAGGAAGCGGATTTGGCCCAAGTGGTGAGGGGTATTTCCGGCTCACGGCATTCGGCTCCCTCGAAAATACGAAGGAAGCGATGCAGCGTCTGCAGAAATAGCGCCCGTATATGGCGCCGGACAAACGTTGCGGACAAAAACGTAAGCCAGGCAGCTTGTCTGGCAGAAATGAGGTTGATCATGAAAAAATGGAATCGATTACTGGCGGTCGTGCTCGCATTTGTACTCGGGCTGACTCCGGTACTGCCAGCGAAGGCAGATTCGGTTGAATTGAAACCGTATCTATCGCTGGGGGCTGATCTGACGAAGGAGCAGAGAAAAACCGTTCTTTCTTTGTTGGACGTAGAAGAAAATGAACTTTCCGATTATGAAGTGATCGAAATTACAAATGACGATGAACATGAGTATCTCGACGAATATCTATCTGCCTCGGTCATCGGTACGAAGGCATTGTCTTCCGTGCGGATCGAGAAGGTGGGCGATGCGAAGGGGATCTCGGTGGAGACGAAAAACATATCGTATTGTACGAGCGGTATGTATACAAACGCGTTGACGACGGCGGGCATTTCGGATGCGGAGGTGGTCGTGGCAGGGCCGTTTGAGATATCGGGAACGGCTGCGCTCGTCGGAGCGATGAAAGCATACGAGACGATGACTGGTGAAAAAGTCAGTGATGAGAACGCGGACGCGGCTACGAATGAACTTGTCGTCACGAGTGATCTTGCCGCTGAAATCGGAAGTGATAAGGCAGAACAGCTCATGGCACTTGCCAAACAGCGTATCGCGTCGGAGGGCGTCGATTCGGTCGAAGAGATCCGTGAGGTGATCGAAAAGGCAGCAGATGAGCTTGATGTGACGCTCACGGATGAGCAGAGGAAGGCAATGACAGATGTTTTTGATAAGATAAGCGGTTTGGACCTAGATGTGGATAAACTGAAACAGCAGGCAGAAGACGTGTATGATAAATTAAAACAACTTGGTCTGGATGCGGAGAAAGCGAGTGGAATCCTTTCGAAAATCGTGCAGTTTTTCGAAGATGTGGCAGATAAAATCGTATCTTTCTTTAAAAATCTGTTTTAAGTGGAATAACGGAGTGATCCGTGTATCAAACATCTTTTTATACGGGAGGAATGATCTGTGAGGATAAGTGTCATTATCGCCTATCACGGAGAAACAAAATATATCATGGACTGTCTTGCCAGTTTGGCGGAACAGAGTTATCGTGATTTTGAAGTGATCGTGGTGTGTGATGGATGTGAGGAACCGGACGTTAGCCCATTTCCAGAGCTTGCTATCCGATTTGTGAGACAGGAGGCGGCGGGCAGCGTCGCCATGATGCGGAATCTGGGACTGGAGAGAGCAGAAGGGGAATATTTGTATTTTTTGGATGCGGATGATTATATTGATACAGATATGTTCGAACAGATGATAAAAGCAGCTGTACCGGACAGTGTCGTTTATGCCGCGATCCGGCATACATGGTACAGCAGAAAAGTACATTATGATAATGGGGAGGAACTGAACAGGCAGAATGGAACGGCGAAGAAAGACCGGTTCCGCGGTGACTGCCAAAACCCATATGAGTTTTTGGTGATGCGTGCGAACGGATTACAGAATGTGACGATCTTAGGAATGCTGATCGCCCGGTCGATCGTGGAGCAAAATAAGCTGCGTTTTGATGAGGAATTCCGGTATTTCTCGGATGCCCCGTTTTTGCTACAGGTACTTGCGGCGGCGAAGGCTGCGGTTTATTGTGAGGAAGGCTGCTATATCAAGCGTAAGCACAACGATCCGGTCAATCTTCCGGCCCTCGTTCAGATAAAAGATGAGGGGAATAAGATCCTTGAGGGAATACAGATGTATTCCAAATATAAGCATGTGGTTCCGAAGGATGAGAATGAGGTCTATTTGGATTATAAATTCGCCCGTTTTCTCGTGACGAGGATATCGTTGTTTATCATGAAGGCAAAGCCGCAGAAGCGGAAGGAAATCGGGGCCTGTCTGAAAGAGGCGCTCGAGAAGATGGGAAGCGGCGTCAATGACAGGATGGATCGCTATACCAGACAGCTCGTTCGGTATGGGAAGAGGGGCAGAGCAGATAAAATAGCGAAAAAGGCGAGGGGAAATGCCCGTAAGCAGAAAGTACAGACCGTATTGCAAAGTCGGTCAATGATGAAGCGTTATCTTTATCGGAAAGTTTTCTGTAAAATGAAAAGGATTCCCAATATGGTAGTTTTTGAAAGCTTTTTCGGGAAAAACTATTCGGATAGCCCCAAATATATCTATGAGTATCTGAATGAGACATCTCCCGGAACATACAAGTGTGTCTGGATCAACAGAGGAAAAAAACATGAACTGCCATATGGTGGGAAACAGGCCAGGCGTTTTAGTTTTCGGTATTTTTACTATATGGCGAGGAGCAGTTTTTTCGTATTTAACGGCAGACAGCCGCGCTATTTTGTGAAAAGAAAAGGCAGTGTGTTTTTGGAAACCTGGCATGGCACGCCGCTTAAAAAACTGGTGTTTGACATGGATGACGTGACATCGGCTACACCGCTTTACAAAGAGGAAGTTTACAAGCAGACACGGGCTTGGGATTATCTCGTGGCACCAAACCAGTTTTCGAAAGAAATTTTTGGGCACGCGTTTATGTACGATGGGAAAATGCTGGAGACGGGGTATCCTCGAAATGATATTTTGTACCGGAGCGATCGGGAGCGGCTGGTCGGGGAGATCAAAGGTGAACTGGATATTCCGCGGGATAAAAAGGTCATCCTCTATGCACCGACTTGGCGTGATGATGAGTACTATGGCCATGCAAAGTATAAGTTTTCCCTTATGCTGGAACTTGACCGGATGCGGGATGAACTGGGGGAAGAGTATGTCGTAATCCTCCGGACGCATTATTTTATCGCGGATGCGCTGGATCTGTCAGAGTACGAGGGATTTGCGTATAACGTAAGCAAGTATGACGATATTGCAAGGCTGTATCTCATATCTGATGTACTCATAACCGATTATTCATCTGTATTTTTCGATTTCGCAAATCTCAGAAGGCCGATGTTGTTCTTTACGTACGATTTAGAAAAATACCGCGGCGTTTTGAGGGGATTTTACATGGATGTGGAAGAAGAGCTTCCAGGGCCGATGCTGTTTGATACGGAACAAGTCATTGATGCGATTCATCATATCGAGGATATTCAGAAAGAATATGCACATAAATATAATAAGTTTTGTGATAAATACTGTGCGTGGGAGGATGGGCACGCGTCAGAAAAGGTCGTAAACGCAGTATTTCGCGGCGAATAAATATCCATAAAGGGCGCGATCGTGCGCGCATGGAGGAAAGAATGACGAAAGTAAGTGTGATCATCCCTTATTACAAGGGACCTTCCTACTTGGAGGAATGTGTCCAAAGTATCGAGAACCAAAACCTTTCCGATTTGGAAATCCTTTTAGTCGATGACAGGGGCGGTGATGATGTGCCGGAATCCGTTTTGGAGAAGGCGTTTCTCCGCCGTATCGTGTTGGAGGAAGAACCGGAAGCGGAAGGTTTTTGTGCCGGAGAGAGTTGGGAGGTGGTACCGCCGGGCGGTGGAAAAGATATGTCCCCGTTTGGCGCAGCGGCAGCAAGGAACGCGGGTGTACGGTATGCTGGAGGGGAATACCTCTATTTTATAGACGCCGATGATTATTTGTGGGAGGATGCGCTTGCCAGGCTTGTTGAACTAGCAGATGAAAAAGGAGCGGATGTCGTGACGGGAAAGCGTTGCTTTTCCTGGTTTCGTCCGCTTAGCTTTACGAACGAGGGCGCGCAGGAGGATACGCAGTTGACGGGAATCGTCCCGCTCCGTGGCGAGGAGCTGGCATCGTTTCTGTCAACTCGTTTTACCGTACAGCATCTACTCGTGCGCAGGGCATATTACGATGGCCTGGGGCTGGCATTTGATGTGCATAACCGATATTACTCGGATGTTTTCGTGGCAGCTGGCATTTTTTTCGGGAAGGAAGCAGTTATGTGGGCGGACGGCAGCAGCCAGTATGTGTGCCGTCTTCACAATGACCCGATCCATCTGCCAGCGCTCAGCCAAGAAAAGACGAAACGAAGAGCAGGCGACTTTATCAGAAGTTATGAGGCCGCCATCCATTTGTTGACGGAGGAAGCAGGAGCAGGCAGTACGGATGGGGACAATGTGGCGTATGCGCTGAACTGGCAGCTGAGCCGGTTTATTGCAGAGCATTTCCCAGATACCCTGAATGGGGAGGAGGCGCGACATTTTACGATGGCGCTGCGGCGCGTACCAGAGCGAGATTGGAGACGGATCAAAAAAGAGTTTGGGTTTCTACAGACGATGGAAATGAACTGTTTCAAAAAAGGAAAGGAGCAGGCGGCGAAACTATTCGCGAAACTGGCGTTTGCCTGGAGAAAAAAACAGGGAATACTGGGGACGCCGATCCAGCACCGGCGGATCGTAGATGCGCTTTTTTTTCAAAAAATGAAACTACTTCCAAATACAGTTTTGTTTGAAAGCTTTTTGGGAAAGAGTTACTCAGACAGTCCCAAGTATATTTTTGAATACCTGAATAAAACGTATCCGGGCAGGTACAAATGTATTTGGGCCTATGCGGAAAAGAAACGGGACATCCCGTATCCGGCCAAGCAGGTAAAGCGTCTGGGACTCCGTTATTTCTACTATATGGCGAGATGCCGGTACGTTGTGTTCAACGGACGGCAGCCGACGTTTTACAAAAAAAGAAAAGGCAGTATTTTTTTAGAGACATGGCATGGAACGCCTTTGAAAAAACTTGTGTTTGATATGGACGATGTAACTTCAGCCTCTCCGCTGTACAAGGAGGACGTCTATTACCAGACGCGCGCGTGGGATTATCTCGTGGCGCCAAATGAGTTTTCGGAGAAGATATTCCGCCGTGCCTTTTCCTATGAAGGAAATATACTGGGGACGGGGTATCCGAGAAATGATATTCTGTATCATCCTGACAAAGAGGATCTGGCGCTGGAAATCAAAAATGAGCTGGGTCTGCCGCTGGATAAAAAAGTTATCCTGTATGCGCCGACATGGCGGGATGATGAGTATTACGGTCCGGGCATGTATAAATTTTCCCTGAGGCTGGATCTTGGCCGTATGAGAGAGGAACTGGGAAGCGAGTACGTCGTAATCCTGCGGACACATTATTTTATTGCGGACGCCTTGGATCTGTCCGGTTTTGAGGGGTTCGCCTACAACGAGAGCAAGTATGATGATGTGGCAAGGCTTTATCTCATTTCCGACGTACTGATCACGGATTATTCCTCTGTCTTTTTTGATTTTGCCAATCTGCGGCGGCCGATGTTGTTTTTCACATATGATCTGGAGAAATACCGCAGTATCCTGAGAGGATTTTATATCGATGTGGAAAAGGAACTGCCGGGGCCGATGCTGTTCGATACGGAAGAGATTATTGACGCGATTCATAATTTACGAACGATTCAGAGAAACTATGAAGAAAGATACAAACAATTCTATGAGAAATATTGTGCATGGGAAGACGGACATGCAGCCGAACGGGCCGTGAACGCTGTGTTCCGGTTCGGTCATACGGAAATGGAGAAGGATTAGATGAAGGTAAGTGTTATCGTTCCTTATTTTAAAGGAGCATCTTATTTGGAGGAGTGTGTCGGGAGTATTGTGGATCAAAATCTTCGGGATTTGGAGATTTTGATCGTGGATGATAGGGATGGGCATGATGTGCCAGAATCCGTGCTTGCCATCGAGCAGGTGAAGCATATCTTGCTGGAGGAAGAACTGGATGCGGAAGAATTTTTTGAGAAAAAGCGCCGATTTCTGGCAGATCGTGGTTTGGAAGCAGAACGCAAGCCAGAGAATGTGGACATGGCTCTGCCGCTTTCGGGAGAACGTGAACTCCTGCATCATCCGTTCGGCGTCGCCGCGGCGAGAAACGCCGGGGTGCGCCATGCAGCCGGCGAATATCTTTACTTTATCGATGCCGATGATTACTTGTGGGAGGATGCGCTTACAAAACTTGTGAAACTTGCCGACGAGAAGAAGGCAAAAGTGGCGACGGGAACTCGCTGCAGTTCGTGGTTCCGCCCGTGCTCTTTTTTGTTTGAGAAGTCGGCGGCAGATTATGAGGTGCAGGGGAAGATCTCTCTTCAGGGAGAGGTGCTCACGGAGTTTCTAAAGAGCCGATTTACGATGCAGCATCTGCTGATCCGCAGAGACTATTATGAAAGTCTTGGCGTGGCATTTGAGGAATTCCACACATTGTACACGGATGTTCCGGTCGCGGCGGCCTTATTTGCCGGGGCCGCAGGAGAGATCTGGGCGGATGGCAGCAGCTTATATGTATGGCGCCGGCACAATGACCCGATCCATCTGCCGGCGCTGTGCCAGCAGAAAAGAACATGCCGCGTTCGGGAATATATCGAAAGTTATGAGGCTGCCTGCGATGCGGTCGCCCATAGCAGACGATCGTCGGATGCAGAACAGGATTCCGGTTCGTTTCCCGCAACGGCGCCCATCTCGTTTGCCCTGGATCAATGGATGTGCCGCTTTGTACTCTCGCGCTTTCCAGGCGGTCTCGATGAAAAAATGGGACTCCGTTTTATGAGGCATATGCAGCGGATCGGAAAGCAGGAGCAAAAGCAGATCGCAAGCAATCGTTCCCCTGTACAGAAAATGGAGTTATCCTGGCTGTTCCGAGGGAATTACGCGATCGCGAAAAGGATCGGCACGATTGGGAAGATCAGGAAAAAGATAAAAGGGATCATAGGAAAACCGATCAAGCGGTGGATGATCTTGGAAAAGCTGTTTTTTCGGAAACTTCCGATCCGGAAAGACTGGGTGTTTTTGGAGAGCTTTTTTGGAAAAAGTTATTCGGACAGCCCTAAATATCTGTATGAGAAATTGTATGATATGTATGGAGACAAATACCGTTTTATCTGGTGCCTGGACAAACGCCCGCATGAAATGAAGGGGAATCCGACAGTCTGCCGACGCCAGTCGCTGCGGTATGTCTATTATATCACGCGGGCCAAATATATCATATGCAATACGAGACAGCCGATCTGGTACCGGAAGCGGGAGGGGGCGGTATTCCTTGAGACCTGGCACGGTACGCCGCTGAAAAAACTAGCGTTTGATCTGGATGATATCCATGCTGCGAGCCAGGATCATAAGACGAAATTTTTTACCCAAAGCCGGGACTGGGATTATCTGATATCAGCTAACCGCTTTTCTACGGATGTGTTTGAGCGCGCGTTTTGTTACCCGAGGGAGAAGATCATCGAGACGGGTTATCCGAGAAATGATATTCTATATTCGGATCATGCGGACGAAATCAGGGAAGATGTGCGTGCGGAGTTTGGCATTCCGGACGGACGTCGGGTGATCCTCTACGCGCCGACATATCGCGACGATCAGTTTTACGGAAAAGGGGAATACAAATTCAGCCTCCAGATGGACTTACAACGGATGCGCACGGAATTTAGCCAGGAATATGTCATATTGCTGCGGACACATTACCATATCGCCGATGCAGTCGATCTGACGGGACTGGAGGATTTTGTGTATCAGGCAAGCAATTACAGCGACGTGTCAAAATTGTACCTGGCTTCAGACATTTGTATCACGGACTATTCCTCGGTATTTTTTGATTTTGGGAATCTGAAACGTCCGATCCTGTTTTTTGTGTATGACTATGAAAATTACCGCAATGAACTGCGCGGTATGTACATTGATATGGAACGGGAACTGCCGGGGCCGATCGTCCGTACCAACGACGAACTGATCCATGCGCTGCACCATATCGATCAGATCTCCAAACAGTATGAGGATCGCTACGATACATTTTATGACAAGTTTTGCCATGTGGATGACGGCGGGGCGTCAGAACGGACGATCCGCGCTGTGTTCGGAAAGGAGTAAGCATGAGAGCATGTATGCGGTTTTTTGTGAAAAGTTTTGTGATCGGTTTATATCGCGCTATGTGTGTCGTGCTGCCCGTGAATAAGAAACGGATCGTGTTCGATTCCAGTCTCGGCAAGAGTTATTCGGGGAATCCGAGGCATATTTTTGAATATATCGTGGAAAATGGATACCAGGAAAAATGGGAGTGTACGTGGTTTTACGCGAAAGCGCCGTATCCGATCCCCGGGGACGGATACCAGTTCCGCTATGGCAGGCTGCGCTATCTGTACTATATGGCGACGGCGAAAGTGTGGGTATTTGACTGCCGCCAGCCATCGTGGCTCATCAAGAGAAAGAACTGCCATTACATCCAGACCTGGCATGGGACGCCGCTGAAAAAGCTCGTGCTGGATATGGATGATGTGTTCATGATGAATGAGACGGACATTAAAACCTATCAGAACGGGTTTGTAAAAAATGTGCAGATCTGGGACTATCTCATTTCGCAGAATCCTTTTTCTTCTGTTACGTTCCGCCGGGCGTTTGCCTATCACAGTGGTATGCTGGAGATCGGTTATCCGCGGAATGACATTTTGTTTTCAAAAAATAATGAGGAGGACATTCGTCTGCTCAAGCGGCGTCTCGGACTGCCGCAGGATAAAAAGATCCTGCTCTATGCGCCGACGTTTCGCGATGACGAGTTTTCCGAAGACGCGAGCTATAAGTTCAGCCCGAAGCTGTCGTTTGACCGTCTGAAGGAGACGCTGCAGGGGGAGTATATCCTGATCGTCAAATACCACTATCTCATTATGGATTATGTGGACTGGTTTCCCTATAAGGATTTCATTTATCATTTTGACCAGAGTAACGATATCGCCGAGCTCTTTCTCGTATCAGACATGCTGATTACGGATTATTCTTCGGTTATGTTTGACTACAGCATATTGCGGCGGCCAATCCTATTTTACGCGTATGATCTGGAAAAATATAAAAACGACCTGCGCGGGTTCTATTTTGATTATGAGGCGGAAGTGCCAGGGCCGATTTCAAAGGATACCGAGTCGCTGATCCGGGATATTGTGTCGTATGATGGCGAGCCTTATATGGATAGATATAATAAGTTTTGCGAAAAGTATAACGCGTGGGATGACGGGAAGGCTTCGGCGAAGGTGGTTCATTTGATCGAGGAGCTGATGAAAGGGTAGGAGAAGAACATACGACAAAAAATACCAAAATAATAAGCAATATATACTTGATAAATTCAGAGAGATTCGGTATACTAATGGTAAGCTTCCTGGAATGTTCGACACTCTTGAATTTTTGAACCTACAATACTTTAAACGGGATTCCTATATTTGTGATCGGATGTCAGGCCGTCCCTGCTGGGTTTTCCCCAGTACAATGTTCTACATTACAACGGAGGGCAGAAGACCACGTGCGGTTGCCCACCTAGCATGTGCTAGGAGTCAAAAATCAGGAACCGGCATTTTGGGGGTTTACAAAAGATTATATGGGGGCAGCGAAAGGTTCGCTGCCCTTTTCGTAATATATATTTTTTTGAAATGGAGAGACGCAGATGCAGGATGGATTTTTAAAAGTTGGTGTGTGTTCACCGGAGTTACAAGTGGCGGACACGATTTTTAATGTGAAAAAAATGGTGGAAAAAGCGGTAGAAATGAGTGGACAGGGTGCGAAGCTGGTCGTTTTCCCTGAACTTTCCATAACAGGTTATACGTGCGGCGATCTTTTTTTACAGGAGCCGCTTCTGACTGGGGCGCAAGAGGCGCTGGCCTTGTTTACGAAAGAGACGGAAAAACTGGATACCCTCTTTTTTGCCGGACTGCCCATGCTCCATCAGGGAAGGCTGTACAACGTAGTGGCTGCCGTACTTCACGGCAGCGTGCTCGGACTAGTGCCAAAGAGCCATATCCCGATGTATTCCGAGTTTTATGAGGGACGGCATTTCGCCGCGGCTCCGGAAAAAAATACACGCCATAAGCTGCCTTTTCAGGACGGGGAAGTCTGTTTTGGGACGAGGCAGCTGTTTGTGTGCCAGCAGATTCCGGCGTTGTCCGTGGCGGTCGAGATCTGCGAAGATCTCTGGGTGCCGCTGCCTCCGAGTTCGCACCACGCAATGGCGGGAGCGACTGTTATCGTCAATGCGTCTGCCAGTGATGAGGCGACGGGGAAGGCAGCTTACCGGAGGGAACTCGTGAAGGGACAGAGCGCGAGGGCCGTCGCCGGTTACCTGTATGCCGATGCCGGAAGGGGCGAGTCTACGACTGACCTCGTATACGCCGCGCACAATATCATTGCGGAAAACGGGACCGTGCTTGCTGAGAGCCGCCCGTTTGCGCAGGAGGACAAGATAACGGAACTGGATTTGGGGAAACTGGCCGCGGAGAGAAGGCGTATGACTTCGTTTCTTGTTTATGAGGCGCCAGAGCAGTTTGGATACGAACAGCATGTATTTTCGTTTACTGATATGGTGCGCACGGAGTTGACACGCTCGTTTGAAAAGACGCCGTTTGTGCCGGCGGCGAAATACCACCGGGAGGAGCGGTGCAATGAGATCTTGAATATACAGGCAGCAGGACTGGTGAAGCGGCTGCGCCATACAGGATGTACGCGTGCGGTCATCGGGCTTTCGGGAGGATTGGATTCGACACTTGCTCTTCTCGTGACGATACGCGCATTCGACCAGCTGGGACTTGATCGGAAGGGGATCATCTGCGTGACGATGCCCTGCTTTGGGACGACGGACAGGACGTATGAAAATGCGGTGAACCTGGCTGGGATTCTTGGCACGGGACTCCGGGAGATTTCGATTGAGCAGGCGGTACGGCAGCATTTTCAAGATATCGGCCATGATATTGATGTGCATGATATCACATATGAGAATGGACAAGCGAGGGAGCGGACGCAGATCTTGATGGACATCGCGAACCAGGAGGGCGGTCTCGTCATCGGAACCGGGGATATGTCGGAACTGGCGCTCGGGTGGGCGACCTATAATGGCGATCAGATGTCGATGTACGGAGTGAACTGCTCGGTGCCGAAAACGCTCGTCCGCTATCTCGTACAGTATTATGCCGATACGTTTGATGAGGCATGCCACGACGCGGACAGCGACGCGCTGCGCAGGGTTCTCCAGGACGTGCTGGATACGCCGGTCAGTCCGGAACTGCTCCCGCCGAAAGATGGAAAGATCGCGCAGAAAACCGAAGACATAGTGGGCCCGTACGAATTGCACGATTTTTACCTTTACTATGTTCTCCGGTTTGGGTTTATGCCGTCCAAAGTGTTTCGGATGGCGGTCTTTGCGTTTCAAGGTGTTTACGACGCCGAGACGATCTATAAGTGGCTGGAAACATTTTACCACCGCTTTTTCCGCCAGCAGTTCAAGCGTTCCTGTATCCCGGACGGCCCGAAAGTCGGATCGGTCGCTTTGTCGCCCCGCGGCGACCTGCGTATGCCGAGTGACGCATGCGATACGTTGTGGAAAGCGGATCTGGAAAAACTTCGTCTGTCCAGTCCGGCTGTTATTTTTTAACCTCTGCTTTTTTTAAGGCGTTTTTGATTCCGTCGATGAGCATAGCCTGTGTATATTTGCTTTTTTCATTTACGGCGATCTCCCCGATCGGTTTGCCGGCTACGAGTTCCTCTTCTAGATATTCCAAAGATGGTTTTACCAGAGGGTACATCGTGGTGACGGATTCGTCCAGATTGACAAACGCCACCGATTTGATCTGGTTTTCGTCCACGACGACTTCGAGGTTCAGTGTGGTGTCGCCGAGCTGCATTTGGGAGTTATAGATACCGGGTGTGTAGCTGTTTGTTTCTGCCGCCTGTGAACCCACCTCCTGGGTGGAATCCTCATCGCCGGACGGATAAAACATGACAATGAGAAGTATGACCAGTAATATGCCAAGTCCCACGAAAATACCGGTATATACGAGTTCTTTCATTTGAAGTACGACAATTTTTGTTTTGGACATTTGGATAATTCCCCCTTTTATGGAGTGTAGATTCCATCTTACTATATTATATG
This sequence comes from uncultured Eubacterium sp., assembly GCA_910589665.1. GTDB lineage: Bacteria > Bacillota > Clostridia > Lachnospirales > Lachnospiraceae > Eubacterium_F. Next base: position 53,733 of record CAJUTR010000002.1, read on the forward strand.
AGGGTGGGATGGGAAATAGAACCGATTTTTTGATAGGAGTAGATGATGGCGTTACAATTTGTGTTTGGAAGTGCTGGGAGCGGAAAGAGTACGTTTCTATATGATATGATGGTAAAGGAAGCGGCAGAACACAGGGATAAGCAGTATTTTATCCTCGTGCCGGATCAGTTTACGCTGGAGACGCAGAAGACTCTGGTGGACAAAAGCGGGGGCAGCGGAATACTGAATATCGACGTCCTCAGTTTTCACCGGCTCGCGTTCCGGGTATTCGAACAGCTTCCGGCAAAGGAACGGACGATTTTGGAAGATATGGGAAAGACGATGCTTTTGCGGAAAGTGTTTTCGGAGCAGAAAGACCGGCTGACTTATTTTAAAAAGGGGATTGATAAACCCGGTTTTCTGGATGAGTGCAAATCGTTTCTTTGTGAGTTGGAGCAGTATGGGATCTGCGGCGAGGAGCAGTTTGGGAAGCTGTCGGAACTCGGCTGCAAGTTTGATGATATACGGCTGATCTATGAGTGCTTCAAGGAGAAGATGGGCGATGTCTATATGATGGCGGAGGAGCTGATCGTCCAGTTGACGGACATTGTGCACGAGATGGAAGAGATTCGTGGATCCGTCATCTGCCTCGATGGGTTTACGGGGTTTACACCGACACAGTACGGATTGATCGAGAGGCTGTTAGCGCTGTGCGAGGATCTGTATGTGACGGTGGCGACAGATTCGACGGGAAAGCGGCGGCATATTTTTCAGATCAGTGAGGAGACGGTGCGGACGCTCACGCGTATGGCGAACCGCATCCCGGTTGAAGTACGGCCGCCTGTTATGACAGGCCGGGGAGAGGAAAAGAGGCCATACCGCTTTTTCGAGCACGGGGAACTGGCCTTTCTAGAACAGAATCTATTTTGTTATCCCGCAGGCATTTGGCCGCATCCGACGGAGGAGCTATCTCTGTATATCGGGAAAAAACCACAGGACGAGGCGGCGTATGTCGCGCGCAGCATTTGGTGGCTGACGGCGAAAGGGGGATATGGATTTGAGGATATCGCCGTCATCACAGGGGATATGACGGCCTATGAGCAGGTGCTCTCCCGGGAATTTTCTAAAATGGGCATCCGCTATTTCCTTGATGCGAAAAAAAACATCGGCGCGAACTGGGTTGCGGAGATGATACAGGCCGTGTTGGAAATGTATCTGACAAATATGGATTATGAGAGTACGTTTCGTTTTTTGAGATGTGGTCTTTCTCCGCTCTCGAGAGACGAGGCGGATTTATTTGAGAATTACGTACTGGCCACGGGGAAACGGGGGTTTTCCGCTTATGATAAGGAGTGGGAGCATGAGATCGCAAAGATTTCCCTGGAGGAGATCAATGCGATGCGCGCGGAGGTATGTGACTGCCTGCGGGAGCTGTTTACCGAACTTGGCGGGGGGAAGAAGACCGTCGAGCAATTTACGCGGGCGCTGTATGGTTTTCTGGTGCGTCAGGATGTGTATCATAATATGATGGCGCAGAGCGAGCGATTTGCCCGCAGCGGTGAGGATATGCTGGCGAAAGAGTACGAGAGCGTGTATGCGGTGATCGTTGCGCTGCTCGATGAAATGGTGGAACTGATGGGGGGTGAGGTCGTGAGCATTGAGGAGTACCGCCAGATCTTGGCTGCGGGTATTTCCGAAGGACTTGTGGGATTTATCCCGCCTCAGCCAGATCAGGTCGTAGTCGGTGATATACGCCGGACGCGTTTAAAAGATGTGAAGGTATTATTTTTTGTGGGATTCAGTGATGATATGATTCCGGGCGGCATGCAGGCGCCCGGCATTGTCAATACGCGGGAGCGCAAAAAAATCGAGCAGATGGGGATTGCACTCGCGCCGAGTGGAACGAAAAAGGCGGCCAATGATCTGTTTTATCTCTACCTGATCTTTACGAAACCATCGGAGAAGCTCTTTTTTACCTATAGTGAGAGCGGTGGGGACAGTAAGGGCAGGCAGGAGTCATATGTGCTGACAAAAATACGGAAGATATTTCCGAAAATACGAATTGAAACGGAAGAATACTCCGAAAACAAGACCGAAGTACAACTCGGGACAGACCGGGGACTCTCATTTTTACTGTCCGGTTTTGTATCGGAGGAAATCCGTGCCGGAGAGGAGAAAGAAACGTGGTGGGAGCTATGGAGTTACTACAAAAAACGGAAGGATATGGCGTGGCTGCGGCGTGCACTTGATGCCAGCATGGCGGTAAAAAAGGAAGGGAAGCTCTCGGCACAGGCGCTCGAGTATCTGTATGGGGATGAATTATATGGCAGCATTACGAAACTGGAACAGTTTGCAAAATGTCCATTTGCGTACTTTATCCTGTACGGCCTGGCCCTGCGCGAGCGGCAGGAATATACGGTGGCGGCACCGGATTTCGGGAACGTCGTACACCATACGCTTCAGGTATTGTCTGACCACATGAGGGAGAAGGATCTTCGCTGGCGGGATCTGGGGGAGGGACAGATCGAAGCATTGGTTGATGTGTGTGTGGAAAAGGTGACAGGATGTTACCGCGATGTGTTATTCCGCCAGTCAAAGCGGATCGAGTATATGATCACAAGGATCAAGCGCATGATGAACCGTACGGTTTGGGCGATTTCGGAGCAGATGCGGCGCGGCGTGTTTGAGCAGGAGTACTGTGAGGCTGGATTTTCGTATCACGATGATCTGCCTAGTATGAAGATTTCTCTGGAAGGAGAGAAAAAACTTATGTTTTCCGGTGTGATAGACCGGATCGATACATACGAAGATGATGAAAATGTGTATGTAAAGGTGGTGGATTATAAGACCGGCGGGGTGAAATTTTCCATGAGTTCGGTGTTTCACGGTTTGCAAATGCAGCTTGTCCTGTATATGGCAGCGGCGATGGATATGGAGCAGCAGAAGCATCCGGATAAAAAGATCATTCCGGCAGGTATGCTCTATTATTATGTGAAAGATCCGGTGATCCGGATGGAGACTGAGGAGGAAGCCGATGATCTGGCGGAGAAGATGCTTACCGAGTACAGGTGTGACGGGTATGTAAACCAAAGTACGGACGTATTGCAGAAGTTTGATTCGGTATTCGGCGTAAACGGATATTTGGAATCCGGTGTAAAGTCTGCCTGTATTCCTGTCAGTGTTACGACGAAGGGAGATTTTGGACGGTTTTCGAAGATCATGGACGATGAACAGTGGGGAACCGTAATGGCTCATACACTTGATGTGGCGGCGGGATTTGGAAACGAGATCATGGAGGGAAATATCGAGGTCAGTCCGTACCGCATGGGAAATGAGACGGGGTGTGACTACTGCGGATTGCGAGGGGTCTGCGGCATGGAGCGCAGCGAGATGGCAGAGAGATGCCGGGAGCTGGATGACAGGGAAGGTTGTCTTTAGGTTTAACGAATCAAGGAGAGTTTGCGGATGGAATGGACGAAAGAACAAAAACAGGTGATTGATCTGAGGAATTGTAATATCCTTGTGTCGGCGGCGGCAGGGTCGGGAAAGACGGCCGTGCTCGTGCAGCGCATCTTATCGCGTATCATGGATAAGGATCATCCGGTCAGCGTGGATGAGTTTGTGATCGTGACATTTACGGAAGCGGCGGCATCCCAGATGAAGGAGCGGCTGCAGCGGGCGCTCGAGAAAGCGCTGGCAGACGATCCGGATAACGAGCATCTGCAGAGACAGATCATGCTCGTCCCGATGGCGCAGATTTCCACGATACATAAATTCTGCGGCAGCGTGATCAAAAATTATTTTCACCGCATCGGGGCGGATCCGTCGTACCGTGTGGGAAATGAAAGCGAGCTTGGACTCTTAAGATCCGACGTGCTGCAGCAGATGCTGGAGGAGAAGTATACAGAGGCGGACGGTGAGTTTTTGCAGATGGCGGTGATGAGCCGTTTTGTCAAAGGAGATGCCGAAATCGAGGACATCGTTCTTTCGCTGTATGAAATCGCGGTCAGCGACCCGTTTCCGGCGAATTTTCTCGAGCGGATGAAGGCGTTTGTCAGTATGGAGACGGAAGAGGAGCTGCGGCAGTCGGCATTTATGAAAGAAAATATGGAATATGTGCATCATCTGCTGGAGGGGATCTGTGAGGAGTGCCGCGGGATGATCGCCCTGTGTGAGCAGCCGGATGGCCCCGCTTCTTATTGGGAGGCGATCGCTGACGATCTGGCGCAGATGGAGAGCCTGTGCGAGGTCGGAGAGTACGAGGAAATGGGGAGGAGGCTCGGCCTGGTGGCGTGGAAACGGCTGTCGGGAAAGAAGATGCCCGATGCCGACGAAGAGAAAAAGAAAGCAGTCAAACGCATGCGGGATGGGGTGAAGGATGCAGTAAAGTCACTCCGGAGTGATCTGTTTGATCAGACGCTTTTTGAACAGCTTGGGCAGTTAGCGGATATGCGGGGGATGATCATCGCCTTTGTGGATCTGACACTGGAATTTATGGCGCGGTACCGGGCGAAGAAAAGCGAAAAGGGGGTCGTGGATTTTGATGACCTTGAGCAGCTGGCGCTGGAAATCCTCGTCCAACGGGAAGAGGACGGGACGATACGCCGCACAGAAGCTGCCGAGGAACTTTCAGAGCAATTTGTGGAGATCATGATGGACGAGTACCAGGACAGCAATCAGGTACAGGAGATGCTCATGAGCAGCGTGGCGTCAGAGAATAACCGTTTTATGGTAGGGGATATCAAGCAGAGTATATACCGGTTCCGGATGGCGTGTCCGGAGCTGTTCCTAGAAAAGCTGAATGGATACAGAATCGAAGGTTCTGTTTTACCCGAGGAGAGGGCGGCAGATCGGCTCGTCACCCTGAACCAGAACTTTCGGAGCCGGGCTGTCGTGCTGGAGGGGACGAACGCGGTGTTTGAAAAGATCATGCACCCGGAACTTGGCGGCGTCGCGTACGATGAGAAGGCAAAACTACGTCTCGGCGCAGATTTTCCGTCAACGGAGCACAAAACGGCAGATCTGATCGACGTCTATGTACTGAGTAAGAAGGATAAGGCAAAAAACCGTGTGTCCAGCGCGGAGGAGGGCAGTTACGAGGGGAAGGTGATCGCCGGGCTGATCAAAGAATATACCGGAACGAAACATCCGCTGTATGTGTATGACGAAGGCAGTTACCGGCGGGCGAAATACGGGGATATCGTGATCCTTGCCAGAAGTACGAAAGCGATCGGCCAGCAGATCTACGACGTCCTGGCATCCGAAGGGATCCCCGTACATATGGAAAATACGAAAGGTTTTTTTGACACGCGAGAGATTTCGGTTATGGTAAATCTATTTCATATCATTGACAATCCGCGTCAGGACATTCCCCTAGCGGCGGTTCTGAGAAGTCCGATGTTTGATTTTTCGGATGAGGAGCTGGCAGTCATTCGGGGACGGGATAAAAAGCGGGATTTTTATGATTCGCTTTTGGAGGCGGCAGGCGGCCTTTCCCAATTACCAGACGAACTTGTGCAAAAGATCCATTCTTTCCTGGATCTGCTCAATCGGTTCCGGCAAAAGATGACATATGTGACCGTGGCAGATATGATACAGGAGATTTATGACTGCACGCATATCGATCATATCTTTATGGCAATGAAAAACGGCGTTCAGAGGAAAGCGAACCTTGATATGCTATGGGAGCGGGCGAGGGAGTTTGATCAAACATCTTACCGCGGACTGTACCAGTTTGTGCGGTATATCAGCGGTATCAAAAAGAGGGAAGAGGATCTTGGAGAGGCGAATCTGCTGGGAGACAGGGATAATGTCGTGCGGATCATGACGATCCATAAAAGTAAGGGTTTGGAATTTCCGGTTTGTATCATGGCGGGCATGGGACGGGGGATGACGGGGAAAGATCATGGTTCTTTTCTTATGGTCAATCCGTCGTTCGGCATCGCGTCCCGTGTGGTCGATAACGACCGGGGCGTTTCGGTAAATAATATTTTTTACCGTTCTCTTTCGCGTATGAATGCGCTGGAGGGGCTCGGGGAGGAACTGCGGGTTCTCTATGTCGCTATGACGCGGGCAAAAGAAAAGCTGGTGCTCGTCGGGTTCGGGGAGGAGGATAAAGTACCAGCTTCTACCAATTATTTTCAGCGGATCCGGGCGAAGAGCTATTTTGACTGGGTGCTGCCAGCCATATGGGGGAATGATCTGTTTTCAGTACACTGGATCCGATTTGCCCAGTTGGAAGAGCGAGAGGTCAGCCGGCAGGCGGATCTTATGATCGACGAAGTCATGTTAAACAATTTTGACACAACTATTGTATATGATGAGAAGATCAGGGCGACACTCGCTTTTATGGACGAGTACTTTGAGGGTGGGGAGACGGAACCTGCTCCGACGAAACTAACCGTTCCGACGAAACTTACAGTTTCGGAGATTAAGAGGCGTTCGATGGAAGAGATCCATACCGGGGAGCTGGAAGGTGCGGGCGTCCGTGTACCCGATGCGGAGGAACCGCCCGTTCCCGGTTTTGCGAAGGAAAGCAGCGGGCAGGAGAAGGCGGCTGCCGGGGCCGGATATGGTACGGTTTGGCATCAGGTGATGGCGTCGCTCGATTTTTCCAGCATTGTTTCTGCGTCAGATGTGGAAGCGCAGCTGCGTGATCTGGCAGAGGCCGGCAGGATCCGGCAGGAGGATGTCTCGTTTATCCGTCCGGGCAAGATTGCTGCTTTTCTAAAATCGCCGCTCGGACAGGAGGTAAAGGCGGCGAAGACAGATGGCAGGCTGTTTCGGGAACAGCCATTTGTTATTGGTGTGCGTGCCAGCGAGGTGCTGCCAGAATCGGACAGTGAGGACACGGTTTTAGTCCAGGGGATCATGGATGCTTTTTACGAAACAGAAGAAGGAATCGTCCTGTTAGATTATAAGACCGACCATCTCGAGGCCGGACAGGAAGACGTGCTGGCTGGGCGTTACCGCATGCAGATGGATCTGTATGCAAAGGCGCTCGAAGGCATATTAAAAAAGAAAGTAGTGAGAAAGGTGCTGTATTCTTTTTCATTAAATGAGGAGATTACGGTGTAAGGAAAAGATGGGAAGATGTATGAGGAATTTTCTATAGTATATGATTCTGTTATGTCAGACATACCATATGGCAAGTGGTTTGAACGGCTGCACCATGAGCTGAAAAAACAGGGAAAAACAGGAGGCCATTTGTGTGAACTGGGATGCGGGACTGGTGAGATGACGGGGCGCTTTTGCGAGGCCGGGTACGAGGTGACAGGAATCGACCGGTCTCCGGATATGCTGGCCCGCGCGATGGAGAAAAAAGAAGAGGATCAGAACATTTTGTATTTGAATCAGGATATGCGAGATTTTTCGTTGCATAAACCGGCAGATGTGGTACTATGTATATGTGACTCTGTAAATTACCTGCTCCGTGAAGAGGATCTTTTGCAGATGTTCCGGTGCGTGTACGACAATCTGAACGAGGATGGGATATTTCTGTTTGATATGAAGACAGCGTACTGCTACCGCGATGTATTGGGCGATGTGGTTCGATTTGAAGACGCAGATACCTATTCTGTCATATGGGAAAATACATATGACGATATAGAAAAAATAAATGAATATTTAGTAACGATGTTTCTCTTCCGGGAGGATCGCGGCCTGTATGAGCGATATGATGAGTGCCACAGGCAGCGCGCGTACGCCAGGGAGGACGTGGAGGATCTTCTTTCCCAGGCAGGGTTTACTCTGTACGGGTGCTACGGGGAGGATCTGGAGCACGCGCCGGGGGAACAGGAGGAACGGATTTATTTTGCGGCAACACGAATGGAGGTACGATCATGAAACGAAATGTATTGTTATGGGTAATGTTAGGTTTTGTGCTGTGCAGTGTGTTTTGTCTGGCAAATAGGGAGCTCGTGTCAGCCAGCGAGACAGGAACGGTCGTGACGGGAGGAAGCGACTTGAATATGCGCTCGGCGGTTGGTACGACTAGTCCAGTCGTGCTGACGATCCCGAATGGCGCGCAGATCACGGTACTTGATCAAGCGGCCGGATCGGATGCCAATGGCACATGGTACAAGGTAAGTTATAATGGAGTAGAAGGATATGTGGTAGCGGGTTATGTTGCGCTCGGAAACCAGCCGCCTTCGACGGCAGGGCCATCTGCTTCCGCTGTGCCGTCAGTGGTGCCGGCCAGCGCTGTGCCAGCGACGCCCTCGCCGGCAGATCCCAGTACGGCTCCCCAGCCGCAGAAGGTTACTGTATACCGCACTAAAACGACATATAAGAAAATTAGTGTCCCGGCCAAGCTGAAAAAGCAGACGGTCATCCAGAAAAATACATCGGGAAAAGCATTATTTGTAAAAAAGAAAAAGGTTGTGTTAAAAAAGGGCAAAAGTGTTACAATAATAGCAGAGAAGACAGTCCGCGGGAAAAAGTGGTTTAAGATCCAGTTTAAATCCGGGGGAAAGAAAAGAAAGGGTTACATAAAAAGTACGAATGTGAAGCTTTCTGTAAAAAAAGCGGCCGGTGGTTCAGTAACCGGCGTAAAGACGGCGCTCCGCGTGCGGAAGAAGCCGGGCAGTACCGCGCCGTACTCGAAAGTGAATGGCCGCACGATGGTTTTGGCCAAAAAACAGTATGTGGAGGTACTGAAGGCGAGGACTGTCGGGAAAAAGGTGTGGTATCAGATCTCATTCCCGTATTACGGAAAGACGTATAAAGGGTATGTGCAGGCAAAATATATCAAGCTTGCCAAACGAAGGATCCAAAAAAAAGTTGCGGTCACGGTGCTGAGCGAGAAAGAGTTTGAGGAGGAGATGACGAGACAGGGCTTCCCGGACTCTTATAAAACACAGCTGCGCGTTCTGCATATGGCGTATCCGTATTGGCAGTTCCAGGCGTATAAAACCGGCATTAACTGGGACGACGCGGTGAAAGGGGAGTCGAAACTCGGCACGAATCTGATCACGAACGCAAAGTCGGCGGCGTGGAAATCGAAGGAGAGCGGGGCATACGATACCGCCACTGGGAAATGGACTGTTTTTGACGGTAGTACGTGGGTGGCTGCTTCCAAAGAGGCGATCATGTACTATATGGATCCTAGAAATTTCCTGACCGCGCAGGGGATCTTCCAGTTTGAACTGCTGGAATACCAGTCGCAGTATCAGACGAAAGATGGCGTGGAACACATCCTGTCGAATACGCCGTTTGGCCATGCGAAATTTTCGTATCAAGACGATGTAAGCGGAACGGAAAAAGAAATTTCGTATGCGTCAGCGTTTTGCGAGGCGGCGAAACAGTCTGGCGTCAGTCCGTATCATCTGGCGTCGCGATCCAAACAGGAGGTCGTGACCGGGGCGTCTTCGGTGAGCAGCGCCGTGACGGGAACAGCGGACAGTTATCCGGGAATCTTTAACTTTTATAACATTGGAGCCACGAGCGGCACGAATCCGGTAATGAACGGATTGAAATGGGCGAGCAGCGGCGATACATTCCTTCGTCCGTGGAACAACCGCTACCGTTCGATCGTCGGCGGCGCCATGTATATCGGAAGCAATTATATAAACAGAGGGCAGAATACAGGCTATCTGCAGAAGTTTAATGTGACATCAAATAATACGTATAATCATCAATATATGACAAATGTGGAAGCGGCCAATTCCGAGGCGCTGAAAACGAGAAACGCGTACAGTGGTATGCTGGATTCCGTTCCCCTCGTGTTCTCGATACCGGTCTATGAAAATATGCCGGAGACGAATTGTGCGGCACCACAGTAAAAGGAGAAATGGATGAATAGAAAAGTTACCACAAGGATGGCATTGATTGCCGTACTGCTCTGTGCGGCGGCGTCCGTCTTTCTATGTTCTGAGAGAGCGTATGCGGCAAGCGCAAAAGTCGTGCTTACGTCAGAGCCGCAGAAAGTGAAGGTGGGGGACACATTTCATGTCGTGTGTACGGTTAGCTCTTCTGAGAAATTTCTTGACGTTCGGATGAAGCTTCTTTATGACGCGGGAATGTTTGAGTTTGTCCAAGGGGGGAGCAAAGTGAGCGGTGGAAACGGCGAACTTGTGATCTCGTCGGTCGGAAATGAGGAATCGGTCAAGAAGCGGACGTTTTCCCTTGAATTTAAGGCGTTGAAGAAAGGAGGGGGCGGTTTTGACCTGGACAAGCAGGTTGAGATCGTAAATGAGGACGGAGAATCGTTTTCGGTATCTTCCGACTTGGTCGGTGTGAGTGTTTCGGAAGCGGAAGGAGAGGGATCGCCGGAAGAGGGGCAGGAGGAGCAGCCGCAGGCGACCGCGGCGCCGAGTACAAATAACAAGCTGAAAATGCTTTCTTTTAACGGGATTTCCATGAAGCCGGAGTTTGACGCGGACGTTTTGGACTATACGGTTACGGTTGACTTTGATACGAATATATTGTATTTTAATTATACACCGGAAAATGGGCAGGCAAGGGTGCGGATCCGAAACAATGACCAGCTCGTACCGGGAGAAAACACGGTGAAGGTGACGGTTACGGCAGAGTCGGGAGATAAGCGTGTGTATAAGATCCGTGTGATCAAGGAAACGGAAGATGAGACGAAGGTGCGGGAGCAGTCGGAGAAAGGGGCATCGGATATTACATTCTCGGTGTACGAAAAAAAGGGAGCGATCTATATCCAGAACCAATACCAGTTCCAGGTGGCGGACGTGGCGGAGGAGGACATTATCCCGTCCGGATATGTGAAGACGAGTGTGGAGCTGGATGGGAAGAGCGTGCCCGCCTATACGATGGAAAATGATCTGGATAACAATTATCTTCTTATGTATTTGAAAGGGATCAGCGGCGAGCCCACGCTGTATCAGTATGACCGGGCGGAGAAAACGCTGCAGCGGTACACGGGGACGATGACGCAAAAAGTAAACAAGGGCGGCAATGTGGCATATGAGGTAGAGGTGACGCCAAATGCGTGGCTGTATGCGGTTATTATTGGATTGATGGTCTTAGTACTTGTACTTTTGATCGTTATACTGAATATGCTTTTACGAAAGAAATTTGGCAGAGGAAGACGGGAATTAAACGATCTGGATTTTTGAGAGAAGGCTGGAATGGAGGAGAATCGTGAGAAAAGAGTTTACGGCAAGTGCCGAGAGGGCAATTAGTAAGGCAGGTGAGATCGCTGCCAAGCTGGGGACGAGATCGATCGGGACGGAGCATCTGCTATATGGTCTGGCGGCAGTGACGGGTACGGCTTCGCGCATCATGAGAGAGAATGATATGAAAAAGATGGATATCCTGATTGTTTTGGAGGATATGAGCCCGCAGGGATATCGTCGGGAAGACGGGGAGCTGGATATGCCAAAAGTGGACCGCAGCGAGTGTGATATCACACCGCGGATGGAAGAAATCGTTCTATCCGCGGAGCAGATCGCCGAGCGGAACGAAGATGCTAAAGTGGGGACGGAACATTTATTTTTGGCAGTATTAAAGGGAAAAGATACGAGCGCCGGAGAAATTATTGAGTCACTCGGTGTAAATGCCCAAAAAATGTATATCGATACGGTGCTGACGATCGGCGCCGACATCAATGCGGCGAAAACGGAGTACGCGAACAGCAGGAATTCAAATAAAAAAGGAAAATCAGATACGTCGATGCTCGATCAGTATTCCCGTGATCTCGTGGCATATGCGAGGGACGGGAAGCTGGATCCGGTGTTCAACCGGGAGGAGGAGATCGAAAGTGTCATCCAGATCATGAGCCGGCGGACGAAGAATAATCCGTGCCTCGTTGGCGAACCCGGCGTTGGTAAAACGGCGATCGCGGAAGGACTGGCGATCCGTATCGCTGAAAAGAGGGTTCCCGAAAGCATGGCGGATAAACGAATCTTATCGCTCGATCTGTCCGGAATGGTTGCCGGTTCCAAATACCGGGGTGAGTTTGAGGAGCGGATCAAGCGGTCTGTCAAGGAAGCGGTCGCGTCGGGGGACGTCATCCTGTTTATCGACGAACTCCACACGGTGATCGGCGCGGGCGGAGCAGAAGGGGCGCTCGATGCCTCGAACATTTTGAAGCCGTCATTGTCCCGCGGGGAATTACAGGTGATCGGCGCTACTACGCTGGAAGAATACCGGAAGCGGATCGAGAGGGATGCGGCTCTCGAACGCCGGTTCCAAAAAGTGGTGATCAAAGAGCCTACCGTTTTACAGACGGTTGGTATGCTGAAAGGTCTTCGAAGCCGCTATGAATCATTTCACGGTATCGAGATCAGCGATGAGGCGCTGGAGGCTGCGGCAAAGCTTTCTGACCGTTATATCAATGACCGTTTTCTTCCGGATAAGGCAATCGATTTGATCGATGAGGCATCTGCGAAACTGCGCCTGTCGAGGATCATAAAAAGGGACGAGTTGTTTGGAAAACTCGAAGAGCGGGTCGCAGAACTCAGTGCGGAGAAAGAGAAGGCACTCGTCAAAGGTGATATGGATGTAGTCTTTGCTATACTTGCCGAGGAATTGAGCGCGAGGGAACAACTGGAAAACGAGCAGAAGAGATGGCAGAAAAAACGGAGGAGCAAGGAAACGACCTTGTCGGAACAGCATATTGCCGAGCTTGTGGCGAAGTGGACGAAAATACCGGTCAGCCGTCTGGAAAAGGATGAGACGAAGCGCTTAAAGAAGCTGGAACAGATCCTGCACGAGCGCGTGGTCGGACAGGATGAGGCGGTTTCAGCCGTGGCGCGGGCGGTGCGGCGCGGGCGGGTAGGCCTGAAAGATCCGAAACGGCCCATCGGTTCCTTTCTGTTTCTGGGGCCTACCGGTGTCGGGAAAACGGAACTGTCGAAAGCGTTGGCGGAAGCCGTTTTTGGTTCGGAAAAAGATATCATACGAGTGGATATGTCGGAGTATATGGAAAAGCAGAGCGTGTCCAAAATGGTAGGTTCTCCGCCGGGGTATGTCGGTTATGAGGAGGGCGGGCAGCTCAGCGAAAAGGTGCGCCGTAAACCGTATTCGGTCCTGCTATTTGACGAGATCGAGAAAGCGCATCCCGATGTGTTCAATATGCTTTTGCAGATCTTAGAGGATGGGCAGCTGACGGATGCCCACGGGAGAACTGTTGATTTTAAAAATACCATTATCATTTTGACATCAAACGCCGGCGCGAACCGCATCATTTCTCCGAAAACGCTTGGGTTTCTTCAGCAGGCAGATAAGGAGCAGGAGCACAAGCGTATGAAAGAAGGCGTGATGGAGGAGGTAAAGCGTGTCTTTAAGCCGGAGTTTATCAACCGTATTGATGAGATGATCGTATTCCACGCGCTGACAAAAGACGATATTTTCCGCATTGCGAGAAACATGCTCGACAGCTTTAAGGAGCGCGTCCAGACACAGATGGAATTATCGATCCATTATAGCCGGAATGTGGTGCAGTACGTGGCCGATAAAGGGTTTGACAAGGACTACGGAGCCAGGCCGCTGCGCCGGACGATCCAGAATCAGATCGAAGATGCCCTTGCAGAGGAGGTCGTGGCAGGGAGGATTTCCATCGGTGACAGTGTGAAGATCGGCGTAAAAGATAGAAAAGTATTTGTCCAAAAAAACACAAAAAAGTGATGGCAATATAGTATGACTTTTGATATAATTGAGATAAGGAACGAATCGTTATATAAGAAACTAAGGAGGATGCCAGCATGAGTGTTGTAGAGCAATTGATTCGTAGAGAGGATAATGGGTCGCTGAGTTTTGGAAACTATCTCTTACAGACCAAAACGAAGAAATCCGACTTTGAGTACGAGGGGGATCTGTACAAAGTCAAAACGTTTCAGGAGATCACAAAATTAGAGAAAAACGGTATTTTTGTCTATGAATCGGTACCGGGAAGTACGGTTACGGATTTCACAGCCGATGGAACGGAAGTAGCGTTCTCGGTCGAAGCGGCAAAGGACATCGGATTTACTCTGGAGCTTGAACCGTCACAGGAATATAAAGTATTTTTGGATGATGTGGAGCTTGGAACGATGAAAACGAATCTGGGTGGAAAACTCAACGTGAGCATTGAACTGGATGAGGGGAAAAAGGCGGCTGTCAAAGTGGTGAAATGCAGCTAACACAGTGAACATAGCCGTGAACGCGGCGTCAATTCCTGCAGGGGCATCAAACAGCAGGGATTGGCGCCGTTATCGTTTTAGGGCGGAAAGGGAACAGAGTAAGGAAATGGCAAAAGCAAAAACATTATTTTATTGCAGTGAGTGTGGGGCCGAGACCGGTAAATGGCAGGGACAGTGCCCCGGCTGCGGGCAGTGGAATACGCTGGTCGAGGCGCCGTCCGCGGTGTCGTCTTCGGGTAAACGAAAAGCGGCAGCACACAATGCGACAGCGGCGGTGCCTGCCCGCATGAGGGACATCGCGATCGGGGATGAGCGCCGTCTTTTGACGGGCATCGCCGAACTTGACCGCGTGCTGGGCGGCGGAATCGTGGCCGGTTCGCTCGTTTTGGTCGGCGGAGATCCCGGGATCGGCAAGTCTACCCTGCTGCTGCAGATGTGCAAGCAGCTATCGGACAAGGGGGAAAAGGTACTTTACGTGTCGGGAGAGGAATCGCTGAAGCAGATCAAGCTTCGGGGGGAGCGGATCGGGGAATTTTCCGATTCAATCTATCTTCTCTCCGAGACGGGGATCTCCCTGATCAATACGGCTATCGGCAGGATCCAGCCGAAGATCGTCATCGTCGATTCTATCCAGACGATGTACGAGGAAAGTGTCGATGCCGCGCCCGGCAGTATGAGCCAGGTGCGGGAGATCACAGGGATCTTACTTCGTATCGCGAAAAGCAGGGGGATCAGTATTTTCATCGTCGGTCATGTGACGAAGGAGGGAAATGTGGCGGGCCCGAGGATGCTCGAGCACATGGTGGATACCGTTTTGTATTTCGAGGGTGACGCGTCGGCGGCATACCGCATCCTGCGCGGTGTCAAGAACCGTTTTGGCTCCACGAATGAGATCGGTGTCTTTGAGATGAAAGGAAAAGGTCTCGTGGAGGTTCCGAACCCTTCGGAATATATGATCCAGGGCAAGCCGGTCGGTGAATCCGGTTCTGTTGTGGCGTGCGCGATCGAGGGAAGCCGGTCTTTTATGATCGAAGTACAGGCGCTCGTTTGCCATACATATTTTAATATGCCGAGGCGGACCGCTGCCGGCACGGATTATAACCGGGTCAATCTGCTGATCGCCGTTTTGGAAAAAAGGCTTGGCCTGCGGATGTCGGACAGTGACGCCTATGTCAATGTGGCTGGCGGTATGCGCATTACGGAGCCGGCGCTGGATTTAGCGATCATTGCGGCGCTTATTTCGAGCCAGAGTGGAAAAGTCATGGATGAGCACACGGTGTTATTTGGCGAGGTCGGTCTGGTCGGGGAAGTGCGCGCCGTGCCGCAGTGCGAAAAGCGGGTCGCCGAGGCGGTCAAGACCGGATACCGGACGTGCATCCTCCCGCTCGCGAATAAGCTGGCGATCGAAAAAAGTGGAAATCTGGATCTGTCCGGCATCTGTCTCGTGGGCATCCGGAATATTAGAGAAATCGTAGATAGAAAGGAATGGTCATAAATGAACCTAAGTGAGAAAACGAGAGAGAAAATGACGCCCGGCGTCTGTGTACTGACCGGGGGCGTTCTCATGCTTGCCGGTATCATTTGGCAGCTGTGTTCCCAGAAAGTACTTGATATGTACGCGTTTTATATGATGGCAGCGGCCATATTTTGTTTTACGAGCGTTATCGTGCCCAAATTGGCAAAAGTGCCCGTTCATCCGATGTTTTATGTGGTGTTTAACCTGGCGGTCCTCATCATCGGATTTGCCGTCACCGGATCCGATCAGCTGACGGGCGTGGTGCTGTTTGGATTTTGGGCGGCGTGCCTGATCGCGGGATGGATACTGAACGCGCTTCTTTTGCCATGTGGCGGCGCGGTGAAACGGATCGTGATGGGATTTGTATCGCTCTTACTGAATGTGATCCTGGTCGGGGTGGTGTTTATGATCCCGGTTCTGCTGGCGGCTTTCTTTCCCCGTACGAATCTAGTATAAATCAGGAATTGACTAAGAAATCGTAAGCCGCGGCCCGATGCGCGTGAAAGGATGGATAAACCGTGAAGAAGAGTTTTTTTAGTAAAGGGGACGGACAGATGTCGGAATCCGGGCGTCTGGCCGTACTGTTAGCGGTTTCCGGCGGGTTGATGGATGCCTATACGTATCTGTACCGGGGACATGTATTCGCGAATGCCCAGACCGGAAATATCCTGCTCTTTGGTGTCAATCTTTCCGAGGGCAACATACAGAATGCCCTTCATTACTTTTTTCCGGTACTTGCCTTTGCTCTCGGGATCGTTCTGTCTGAATGTGTCCGCCACTGCTGCGCGGAAGGGGCAAGGATCCACTGGCGGCAGTATATGATCCTGCTGGAATGTTTGATCCTGTGTTCGGTGGGATTTGTCCCAGTAACCTATAATATGGCGGCAAATGCCCTTGTGTCGTTTGCCTGCGGCATCCAGGTGGAAAGTTTCCGCAAAGTGAGGGGAAATGCGCTGTCAACGACGATGTGCATTGGCAACCTCCGTTCCGGGACACAGGCACTCTGTGACTTTATGTTTACAAAGAAGAAGGACTGCCTGAACAGAGTAATGCTTTACTACGGGATCATTCTGGCATTTGCAGCGGGGGCTGTACTGGGTAATATCATGATCAGCTGCTGGGGGCAGGGGGCGGTCTGGTGCAGTTGTTTTCTTTTGTTGACTGGGTTTTTCTTAATGTAGAGGTTTTGCCAATGAAGGAATGCGTAATTATGAGAAGATTGGAGGAAAGAAAAGTGAAAAAGGGAACGGTCTTTTTTATGCAGATCATGTTTATGTTATTCCTAATAAGTCAGATATCTTATGCAGAGGGGAAAAATAGCATTACTTATCATGTAAAAGAGGATGTCCCCGTGATTGAAGGAACAGGAGATATACCAAGTCAGAAGAGAGAGTATTATGATGAAGACGCAGTCACAAGTATTAAAAAGATTATAGTAAAAGAAGGAATAACCGGACTTGGTGATTATTGTTTTGGTGTTGATTACCCGGAAGCGGTATCTATTGAATTACCGTCTACTTTAAAATCAATCGGCAAGGGGGTGTTTATGAGTTGTTTCAGTTTAAAGGAGATAAAACTGCCATCTGGCCTCTGCGAAATACCCAAAGATTGTTTTTGGGAATGTTCTGATTTAGAAAAGGTTGTGATACCAGACACAGTAACTGCCATTAGGGCCGGGGCTTTTAAAGAGTGTGTCAGTTTGAAAGAAATGGTATTACCGGATTCGGTTCGTGAAATCGAAAAAAATGCTTTTCAGAAGTGTGAGAATATGGTGAAATTTGTTGTTCCGTCTAAGTTGTCTGCATGGAAGAACCCACTCGTGAAATGCCCGAGGTTAAGAACGGTAGTGAATCGTTCCACGCACAGTTTAGTATTAGATGATTGTCATGGAAATAAAATGTGGTATGTAAAGGGAAGAAGGGTAAAGGAAGTAAAGGAAAATCAGACTGCGGTGTCTAAGGGAAAGAGATTTAAAATAACATATCGGTTTTTGGGTGGGAAGAAGACAGGAAAACTCCCAACCAGCTATAGGTATGGTAATCCGATTCGATTGCCGCTTAACATAAAAAAGAAAAATTATCAATTACTTGGCTGGTATAATCCAAAGGATAAATATACTCCGTATTATTGTACGAAAACAGGTGTTCATCTCGTGGGAAATATTAGATTATCTCCTCTTTGGGTTAAGTACAAAGTGGAAAATGTTAAAAACAAGACAATAGAAATCGTAATGGATGACAGTGAGGCAGTAGTCCGTTTTGGAGGATTTGCTGTCCGTTATTCCACGAACAGGGATATGAAAAATGCAAAATATGTTACCACCAGAGGAAATAAAGGTTTTATCCGTAACCTCAGGAAAAATAAACGGTATTATGTGGAGGTCTGCTATATTGAACCGGAGATGGAGGCAGATGAAGGTGAGTTTAGTGATGTTTGGGTGGGGAAAAGAAGTGTGGTTATAAAAAGATAAAAAGAGAGGGTGGTCAGTCAGATGAATGACTGGCCGCCCTCTCTTCTATCGTCGTTTCACTGTATTACCCTATGATCCGTCTTGCGCAATACGGTGTCCGGTAATTGATGTTGCTGGTCGTAATACCGGTGGTTGGATTACTTGCGTGGACAACCCGGCCGCCGCCGATGCAGATGGCTACGTGGTTGATGTGGCCGTTTTTCGCGTAGAAGATCAAATCTCCGGCTCTTGCGCTCGATACGCTGATCTTTTTACCCACGCCAGCCTGTTCGCCCGATGTACGGGGAAGGCTGATTCCGAACTTACGGAAGATGGATTGCGAGAATCCAGAACAGTCCGTACCGTTTGTCAGGCTCGTACCGCCATATACATACGGATTGCCGACAAACTGCAGTGCGTAAGAGGCGATGGATGAACCGTCACCGCTTCCAACGACGGAACCGGACGAATTGGAACTGCTGTCCCCGCTAGAGCCTCCGGAAGATTTATTGCTGGAACTGCTTCCAGAACTACTCGATTTGTGTGAGGAACTGCCGGAATTATTACTGCTGGAAGATTTGTTACTCGAACTTCCCGTCGAACCTCCACTGGAACTGCTTCCGCCGGAGCTGTTATTGGAACTTCCGCTGCCAGAGCTGCCCGCGTTATTCGCAGCCTGTTGTCTGGCCTGCTGTTCAGCTTCCGCTCTCGCGGCGGCGGCAGCGGCAGCGGCTTTCTTTCTCGCTTCCTCGCGTTCTTCTTCGATGGAAACAGCCTTTTTAAATTTAACTGTTATATCTACAAATTCCTTGGAAACAAAGCCTTTTGTATCTCCGTCTACCATGATCTTAACCCAGTCTTTGTCTTCCCGGATCACTTCAAAACTTTCTTCACCGGAAACGAGGGTGAGTACGGCACAATCGGTACTTTTGGCTTCGCGCACTTTCAGCGTCTCGGTATTCACGGTCGCGATTTTTGTTCCAAAACGGTCGATCAGCTTTTCCGCGCTGAAACCGATCGCTAAATATTCGGATTTTATGTATCCCTCTACCTGACCTGACCGGATCTGCACCCAGTCGCCAACCGTTTTTACGATTTTGGCAGCGCTGCCGCGGTAAAGCTTTCCGAGGATCTTACTGTCCGTGTTCGGATGTTTTCTTACGTTTACATAATCAGCGGCGACGGAAATTCCGACATTATCGTATTCGGACTTTGGCGCCGGGGTAGCTGTCGGCTCCGCCGGGGGTTCGGCTGCTGCTGCGCCGCCGGAGACCGCTGCGTCTGCCGGGCCGCCGGCAGCATTCGGATCGGTGGCAGCCGGTGCGGGGGCATCGGGAAATGCCACGATGGCTTCCGGGTCAGAGGCCGCTCCCGCCGACTGGATATCGACGTATTGCTCAAGTGTATAAGACATCCCGGCTAGTTCGGTCTCCGTACACATCGTCGTCATGGACGATGTGATATAGTTCCCGAACAGACCGGCCGATAAGACAATGCCGGTACCGAGGAGTATTTTCCATTTATGCATGTTATTCCCTCCAAAATGTGCTTCGCAACTTGTAATCATTAAATAAATATTACAAAAATATTAAGTCGTAGATTTAGTATATCAACATTATGTTATGTTGTCAAGTGAATTTGAAACGTGTAAAAATTACCATATTACACATTAGGCAATCGGTATATTGACATCCAGACCGAGATAGGGGGGATGTTTACATGGATTGTGTTTTTTCTACAATTGCCTCAATCTCGATCAGTACATCTTTTGGAAGACGGGCAACTTCTACACACGAACGGGCAGGGAAATCTTTCGTGAAATATTTGGCATAAATATCGTTTACCGCTGCAAAATCGTCCATATTTTTAATGAACACAGTTGTTTTTACCGTGTCTTCGATACGCGCGCCGGAAGCGTGGATCAGGGCGGCCAGGTTTGACAGCGCCTGTTCTGCCTGCGCCTCGATCCCCCCTGTGATCAGTTCCCCGGTGGCGGGTATGATTGGGATGACACCGGACGTAAAAAGAAAGCCATTGATTTCGACAGCCTGCGAATAGGGGCCGATCGCTGCGGGAGCGTCCGTTGTAGAAATGATTTTTTTCATGATGAATATAACCTGTCCTTTCTTTCTATATATGGTAAAACCTGAATCTGTCTACAAATTACGTTACTTTAATAATAACGTAGAGAACGCATTCCCTCAATGATGTATTTGGAAAATAGTTTGAAATATCCCGCATGAAATAAATTCCTTTGCTGGACTTGTTCATGCGGGATAGGATCTTAATCTCTTATTTTTTTGTTTTTATGCTGCTGTATGCCCCGTAAACGGTTTTGCCGGAAGATTTTATAAAAGCTCTTGCCCGGAAATAGTACTTTTTGCCGGACCGCAGTTTTTTTATCGTGCAGGACAGTTTTTTGGACGTTACCTTTTTGACATTTTTCTTAAATGCTTTGTCCGTGGAATACTGAACCTGATAACCTGTGGCATTTGCCACTTTTTTCAGTTTAACCAGGCATTTGTTTTTCCCCTTCTTAGTCACTTTCGTGATTTTTGTTCTCGCGGGTTTTTTGATGGCAGGGGAAGGGGGTGTTCCGGTATTTGGTGAAACCGACGGCTGTGTCACAGCCGCAGGCGGGTTCTGGCCGGAAGGCGGCGCGGCAGTCGGGATTTCAGGAGCCGGTGTCGGCTTTGGAACTTCCTTTTTGGCAAATTGCCACGTGTCAAAGTTAAACAGTTTGGCGCTCTCTTCCCCGCGGAAAATGAAGTACAGGTCGTGGACGCCGACGGCATCTCCGGTTAAATCTGCTGTAAAGTCCTGATAGATATTTGTGCCGCCGGTATTGGTAATCTCCACGGTGCCGATCTGGCATTCTTTGTCCGTGCCGTAATCAAGCCACAATTCGATACTTCCGGAAACCGTGTCGCAGTTCGGGTTAAAAATCACATTGCCTTTGCTGTCCTCCGTTAGGTTTGTCGGAGGGAGTCCCTCGCCGCAGGCGGCGGAAACGGTAATATGTTCAGCTCTCGTCTCGCCAAAGTCTACGTTTGCCACTTTGATATAGTCGTTGTTGTCGATGTCGCACACGACGACGCCGAACTTGGCGGCGGATTGCCAAAACGCTATATTTCCCGTGACGGGATCTTTGTCTTCCGTGATGATTTCTTTAGCCTTCGTCTTAACACCCTGTCCGGTTCCGTTAAAGCCTCCGGTCACGCCGTCCAGGTTCGAGGCCCAGCAGATCGTCTCCGCCTGATTTAACTCATAGGGGTTCAGCGTGCCGATGGCATCGACGCTGAAGTAAGGAGTTCCTTTTGTCGTGTCCTCCATGCCCTGTTCGAGCAGGGCGGCCGTTTCTTCGTCCGTCTCTTTCACGATCAGGTTATTTTCGTCATAAGAGAACTCTTTGACACAGACTGAGCGGTCGGAGCCGGTGCCGCCGACGAGCATTTCATTCAGGTAAAATAGATAATTTTTTCCCTGAAACTGTGCGACGCCCGGATGGATGCAGGAATAGCCGTTTTCCCTGTCCATAACAAGTCCCCGGTAGGTCCAGGGCCCGATCGGGGAAGGCGCCGTCGAGTACTCGATCGTTTCTCCCGGTGTACGTCCTCCCACAAAAAATAGGAAATAATCGTCCGTACCTTCTTTTCCGTCATCGTGCTTGATGAGCCACGGGCCTTCTTCGAAGGCGGAACGTTTCTGCTTGCTGCTGGCAGGCTCAGTCGGGAATTTGCCGGTCGTGCTTTCCCCTTGTGTCGGTTTTCCAAACGACGCGTACCCTTCATCCCCATAGGTCTGGAAGCTGTGAAGGCCCGGCCGTACCTCGCCGAGGATCTTATTATCGCTCTTGGAGAACCGCGAGTCGATCTGGCTTTCCTCTTCGGATAGGATACCGTCTCCGTCCGTATCTGGATCGACGTCTAGCAGGTCGTCGGTCAGTTTGCAGTAACGCAGATACGGATTGCCCCAGTAGAGATAGTAGTCATAGTTTTCCACATCATCGGGATTCCCGTGATCCTCGACAAATACGGCAGGGTCAATATTTCCGCCGTCCCAGCCGCCGTCGATCAGATATTTGCCGGGGGTCGCGTCCTCAAATGGCCCCCACGGGTTGTCGGATACGGCCACATCGATCTTAGTGCCGTTAAAAGGAGCGAACAGATAGTACTTATTTTTCTGTACACCGTCCTCTACAACAGGTTTCATCACGACATGCTGTGCCCATGCCCGCCAGTTTTTTTCACCGTCACGGTCAAAGGTTTCGGCATGTGCGATCTGGCCGTGGTCGGTCCAGTTCACCATATCTTTCGTGGAGAAACAGCGCCATTCGTTCATCAGGCTCCATTCCGTGGATGCGCTCTCGCGCCGTTCATCGCGCGTCGTATACACATACATCGTGTCCCCGACGACGAGCGGGGACGGATCGGCGGTATACATCGTCTGTACGATTGGATTTTCTGCCTCTACCCGAATGCTGTCTGGCATGATACATAGCGTGCTCAGACAGACGGCAAGCGAGCCGGCCAAAATCCGTTTCCAATGTTTTTTCATATTTGCCCTCATTTCTCCGAAGCGATATGAACCTCATTCTTCGGTGCTTTTTAGTTATATTTGATTATACAACGTCGGGAAGTATCCTGTCTGTGATGTATTGGGATAAGAAGATTGATATTTTGGGAAGTAGATAATTGGAAGGATGTTCTAAATATATCAAATGAGTGCGAAATGTTTCAAGTGATATGCTCGATATATCATTGGAAATGCTAGAAATGTAGTGTATAGTTAAACTAACAGTTTACTATATAATGAAAAGGGGGCAGCAATATGCGAATGAAGAACAGTAAGAGGGTTTTGTCATTTGGCTTGATAGCAGCTGTCATAGGTTCGTGTTTGGGTGGAATCATGACAGATCCCGCCAACGGGCAGGCAGCTAAAAAAGCCAAATTAAAAACGAAGTCCATTGCGGTGGAGGTTGGAAAGAAGAAAACGATCAAGCTTACAGGAAAGAAAAGTAAGGCAAAGTATACGTTTAAGGCTTCGAACAAAAAGATCAAGGTCAGTAAAAAGGGCGTTGTAACAGCGGTAAAAAAAGGGAGTGCGATGGTCAAAGTAAAAGAGGTTTACAAAAAGAAGACGAAGAGTGTCGGAACGGTTAAAGTGAAGGTGTTAGCGAAGGAACAAAAGAATCCGACAGCAGCGCCGGAGGGTACTCCGCCCGTCGCGACGGCGCAGCCATCTGCGCAGCCGCCTGTGCAGGTTCCGCCATTGGTTACGACAACGCCTGCGGCGACACAAGTACCGGAGCCGACGGATGATCCGGATGAAGATCCGGTTTATAAGAAGATGAGGGAGAACTCGGTTCTTTCTACCGGAAATAACGCGAGGATAAAAAAAGCGATCGCGAAGGCGAGAGCTGGTGAGGATGTGAACATCGGTTACATCGGCGGATCGATCACAGAAGGAGCAGCGGCAGATCCGAATGAAAATTGTTATGCTGCCCTGTCTGCCAAGGCTTTTGGTGAACGATATGGGATCAATGGCGGCGAGAATGTACATTTTGTGAACGCCGGTATGAGCGGTACGCCATCATCGCTCGGTATCGTGCGTTACGAACGTGATGTCGTTGATAAGTTAGGGAAAGCGCCGGATATCCTTTTTATTGAATTTGCGGTGAATGATTACGGGGAATGTACGAATGGAGGCGCCTATGAAGGACTGATCCGCCGCGGCCTGCAGTCAGACGCAGCAGTTGTGCTGATCTTCTCGATTTTTAAGCAGAATAAGTTTGACAGTAACCGGGTGATGGAGTCCGCGTATATTCCGTACGGTGAACATTATGACCTTCCGATGGTGAGCATGGGGGATGCCGTGAAAGGGCGGCTTTCCGAAGATGGATTTCACGACTGGTACTATGCGGGAGATGGCATGCACCCCACGAATAACGGACACCAGCTTATGGCGGACTGTGTGATGACCTTGATCAAAACGATTGGCAGGGAAACCGCAGAAGAGGATAATATTGACAGCGCGAACCTGCCCGCGCCGAAAAAAACAGGTGCGTATACGGATTTGAAGACGATTTGGGCAGATACGGATATTTCAAAACAGGGTGACGTTGTGTCGTTTGACAAAGGCGGATTTAACAGTACGGATCCCGATGTATGGAAGTTTCAGCATTTGGGAGGTGTTTCTGCGTTTCCGGTAAACTTTATGCACAAGGCGGATTCCGGGGATGCTGGCATCAAAGCGGTCATCAACTGCAAAAACCTGATCATCATAACGAAACATACTTCATCGAAAACGGCAGGTACGGCGGAACTTTGGGTTGACGGCAAAAAAGTGAAGACACTGACCGGATACGATTCCAGTGGATGGAACCAGGCAGTTCCTGAACTCGGATTTAACGAAGAAAAAGCAACGGAACATGAGATTGAGATTAAGATGGCAGAAGGAGATGAGGGAAAGGAATTTACCGTATTGGCACTGGGGTATAACTAGTGAGATGTTCAATGCGTCGTCCCTCTTTTCTGGCGGATAGTGGCATTTGGAGGTATTTTACATGATTAAAATCTTATACGCCGTGATGGAGGATCATAAAAAAGAATCGTTTGAGGACGATCTTGTGTACGCCCGGGGGGAATACGAGATCATGTTGTTTGAGACCCGCACATGGATCGAGGTGGGAGGGGAGATGCGGGAGTATCCAGAAAGCACATGTATCCTGTATCAGCCGGGGCAGAGGGTTCATTATCGGTCGGCAGGCGGGGAACTGGTCTATAACTGGATCCGCTTTAACTGTGATGAAGAATTGTATCAAAAAGGGTTTCTTCCGTTTGGTGTACCGGTGTCCTGCCCGGATTTAAGCTGGTATAAAATATATTGGCAGGCGGTGGCAAATGAAAACTTTTGGGAACACAGAAGTTCGCAGTATGTCGTCGAACGGCTGATGCACATTATTTTCCACAGGCTGCACGACTACGCGTTCCAGGAAGAAGATTCGGGGTATCAGGAGTCCTTTTTATCGCTGCGGGAGCAGATTTACCAGCATCCGGAACGGCAGTGGACGCTGGAAGAAATGGCCCAGTATGTGAAACTCGGTACGCGTTCCCTGCAGAAATTTTATAAAAACTTTTTTGGTATTACCTGTATCAATGAGGTTATTTTAAGCAGGACGAACCGGGCCAAGCTGCTGCTCCTCCGCACGTCAAAAAGCATTTCGGAAATTAGCCAGCAGTGCGGATATAATAACTGGGAACATTTTTCCAGGCAGTTTAAGAGCCGGGAGGGGATGACTCCGACGCAATATCGGAAAGAGCATGGAGGGGATGTCAAGGCGGTCAAAGGAACGCCCTTGTAATTCTGGATGTATCAATTATAATTCGCGATACATCATTGAAAAAGAGCGGTATACCGAGTAAAATAAAGGAGAACAAAAATACAAGAATCCGGAGAAACCGTTGACCGGCATCTCCGGATTTTTTAGCAAGAGTGGTGATTTATATTGAAGAAGATCGTGACGATCAGCAGGCAGTATGGCAGCGGGGGAAGAGAAATCGGGAAAAAGCTGGCGGAGCAGTTCGGCATACCTTTTTACGACAACGAGATCATTTCCAGGGCAGCGAAAGAAACTGGTTTTTCGGAAGCTGCATTCCAAACAGTGGAGGACAAGGCGACAAACAGCCTTTTATATTCCATCGCGATGGGAATGAATGTATTTACAAATCAGGATGTGGGGTTTGCGGGATTGTCGTTGGATGACCGGATCTTTCTCGCGCAGTCCAATGTGATCCGAAAGGTGGCGGAGGAAGGACCTTGTGTCATCGTGGGCAGATGTGCGGATTACATATTACGTGATCTGGATCATGTTGTGAACGTCTTTATCAGCGCCGATCTGGATTTTCGGATCCAGCGCTCGATCCAGGTGGATCATATCGCGCCCGAGCACGCGGCTGAAACGGTGGCAAAAAAGGACAAGAGCCGGGGGAATTATTATCGATACCACACTGGGGACAGGTGGGATAACCTGTTTAATTATGCCCTGACGATCCGGAGTGACCTGGCGGGCATTGATAAGACAGTGGAATGTATCAAGCAGTATGTACAGAGTTTGTAGGACATGCAATTGAACAAGGAAGGATGTAATTGAGATGAGAAGATGTGTAGCAGGAATGCTGGCAGTGGCAATGTGTGTGACGGTTATGGGGGGAAGCGCGGAGGCTGCCGCGGCAGCGAAGCCGAAGCTTTCGAACAAAAAGCTGACATTGACTGCCGGGAAGACGAAAACGTTGAAGGTGACGAAGGCGAAAGGAGCCAAGCTTACCTGGAAGACCAGCAGGAAAAAAGTGGCTGTCGTGAAAAAGAGCGGAAAATACGGGGGGAAGGTTACGGCGAAAGCGAAAGGAAACGCCGTGATCACATGTAAAGTGAAGGGGAAGAAAACCTATTCGCTGAAATGTAAGGTTACCGTGAAAAAGAAGACTATTACACCAAAGAAAACGGCGGCACCGCCGACGCAGGCACCGGCAAATACGGCTACGGCAGTACCGGGAGGAAATAGTCCGGCGGCATCGGCACCAGCTGCGGATGAGCCTGGTTTGAAGCCGGACTTGACTTCGAACAGCATCCTGAAAAGATATCAGGGGATCTTCCAGCATATGGGGAGCAGTCTGAACTATAACGGCTGGAGAGGCAACAATGACCTGCAGGATGAGGCGACGATGAAGTTTGTTAAAGAACACTTTAACAGCTTTACGCTGGAGGATGAGATGAAACCGACAGGTGTTCTTGGACAGTGGCAGCATGAGACGATTTCGAAGGAAGAGGCACTTGAACTCGGTTATATCATTCCAGATAACTATACGGAAAATAGAGTTCCGAAGCTGAATTTAGATACGCTGGACCGGATCGTAGAGGTGGCACATTTCTATGGAATACAGATGCGCGCCCATGTACTCATGTGGCATCAACAGACACCGGACTGGTTTTTTACGATGAATTATAGCGGTGGAAAGGTTGTATCACCGGAAGTCATGGATGCCAGGCTGGAGTTCTATGTTCGAACGGTGATGGATCATTTGTTAAAACAGGAACAGAAGGTGGCGGGAAAGGCTGGGAGCATCATTTATGCGTGGGATGTGACAAATGAGTACCTCCACCGTGATAATCAGCCAGGGTCAAAGACATGGATGACGGTTTACGGTGATATGGGACTTGAGCCGACGTATGTGAAGAATGCCTTTCAGTTTGCCTATGATACGCTGAAACAGTACGGAGTACAGGATAAGGTCACCTTGTTCTACAATGACTATGATACATATTTCTGTGCGGATGATCTCGTATCGCTCGTCAATTATATCAATGCCGGCGAGGAAGCGAAGATCTGCGGCGGTATTGGTATGCAGACACATGTTGATGTAGACCGCCCGACGCTGGATGAATACGGTACTGCGATGGATAAATTCCTTGCTACCGGGTTGGAAGTCCAGGTGACGGAGATGGATGTCACGATCAACTTTGATCCGGATGATGCAAATGTCGTTCAAAATAAGGGGCAGACGAATGAGGATCAGGCGAAGTTTGTCGGAGATCTGATGAAGCTTATTGTAACAAAACAAAAGCAGCGCAATAAGACGGTCAGTCCAAAAGGAATTACAGGAATTACGATTTGGGGATTATGCGATACGTATTCATGGCGCAGTAATTTTAAACCGCTTCTGTTCGGAAAAGATACGAATGATCCGAAACCGTCGTTCCAGGCGTTTCTGGATGCAGCTAAGATTTGGTAGGATCGTAGAGAAAGAAGAAAGGAATTTGACATAGACATGAGGAAATGTATAGCGGGAATGCTTGCGGCGGTGATGTGCGTAACGCTTTTTGCTGGAGTAGGAGAAGCGGAAGCAAAGACGGTAAAGCCCAAGCTTTCCAAAAAGAAATTAGAGTTGACAGCAGGCTCGAGTAAAACGTTAAAAGTAACGAAAGCGAAAGGCGCTAAAGTTACTTGGAAGAGCAGCAGTAAAAAAACGGCGGCTGTTAAGAAGAACGGAAAATATTCCTGTAAAGTGACAGGTAAGAAGACGGGAAAGGCAGTTATTACATGCAAAGTTAAGGGAAAGAAGACATATTCCCTAAAATGTAATGTAACGGTGAAGAAAAAAGCGAGTGGGAAGAAACATACTTCTCCATCGGTGACACCGCCAGTGAATGTGACGGCACCGACCCAAACGCCGCCAGCGCCGTTACAGGGAACGCAGGCGCCAGGAACACAGACAAACAAGCCGAACACGCCAAACACACCTGTTCCGGCAGAGGGTGGAAGTATCCGTAAGGCGTATGAAGATATTTTCCCGAATATGGGGTCTTGTGTGAATTACGGCGCGGGTCAGCAGCTACAGGACGCGAAAACTCTTTCGTTTGTGAAGAAGCATTTTAACAGCATCACATTGGAAAATGAGATGAAACCGGATGCGATCCTCGGGAAAGAGGCAGATCCTCTCATGAAAGAGGAGGCACTGGCGCTGGGGTATGTCGTTCCGGACAGCTATACGGAAGAAGTCGTTCCGAGGTTAAAATTTGAGACGATCGACCAGGTGCTAAAGATCGCGCACGACAATGGCTTGAAGGTGCGCGCGCATACTCTTGTATGGCACAGCCAGACGCCTGGATGGTTTTTCACGGAGGAATATGCGGACAAAAAGAATACGACTCCGGAGATCATGGATGCCAGACTGGAATTCTATATCCGCTCGGTGATGAAGCACGTGATGGAGAAAGAAAAGGAGCTGACCGGAGAAGCGGGAAGCATCGTCTATACGTGGGATGTCGTAAATGAGTATCT
Organism: uncultured Eubacterium sp.; assembly: GCA_910589665.1. Classification (GTDB taxonomy): domain Bacteria; phylum Bacillota; class Clostridia; order Lachnospirales; family Lachnospiraceae; genus Eubacterium_F. The sequence goes on from CAJUTR010000002.1 coordinate 82,607, forward strand.
TCACCGCATGTCATGGGGCCATATCTGGGACGGTGTTTACGGGAATAAAGGTATGGAACCGTCGTATGTAAAGAAAGCATTTCAACTGGCTTATGATATGGTGAAGCAGTACGGGGTTCAGGATAAAGTTACGTTATGCTACAACGACTATGACACGTATTTTAACATTGACGACGTCGTAGCGCTCATCGACTTTATCAATGCCGGAGAGGATGCGAAGATCTGTAATGGAATCGGGATGCAGAGCCATGTGGATATCACCCGTCCGACATTAGACGAGTACGAGGCGGCGCTCGACCGCTTTATGGCAACCGGCCTGGAGATACAGATCACGGAACTCGATATCACGATCAATTTTGACCACGAGGGTGAGACGTGGCAGTACAAGGATAAACACGAGACCGATGAGGACCAGGCGGCATTTGTGAAAGACTTCATGCGCCTTGTCGTGAGAAAACAGAGAGAGCGCGATGTGAAGGTAAGTCCGAAAGGAATTACCGGTGTCACGATCTGGGGTCTGTATGATACGATTTCATGGCGCGCGCCGAGTTCACCGCTGTTGTTTAAAGACAGCATTGATAGTCCAAAACCGTCATTCCAGGAATTTTTGAATGCGGCAGAATAAATCATTTTTCTTTACAAAACAGGTATCACAACGTATAATAGGCTTGTGATGCCTGTTTTTTTTGAGCAGACATCCGAAACGCAAAAAAAGCAGTAGCGGGCAAAAAAACCGCTTGGCAGAAAAGAGGAAGAAACGATGAAAAAGATTCGAACGAGGTATGCACCAAGCCCGACCGGGCGTATGCACGTAGGAAATTTAAGAACAGCGCTCTACGCCTATCTGATCGCGAAACACGAAGGGGGGGATTTTCTGCTTCGTGTGGAGGATACCGACCGGGAGCGTTTTGTAGAGGACGCGCTGGATTTAATATATAAGACGATGGCACAGGCCGGACTGGAACACGATGAAGGGCCGGACAAGGATGGCGGGTACGGGCCGTACGTCCAGAGTGAGCGAACGAAAACTGGAATGTATCTGGAGTATGCGAAGCAGCTTGTGGAAAAGGGGGAGGCGTATTATTGTTTCTGTTCCAAAGAGAGACTGGAAGAACTGCGCAGGGAAGCAGAAGAGAGCGGTAAGGTGGCGGCTAAGTACGATAAACACTGCCTGTCGCTGACGAAAGAAGAGGTTGAAGAGAAACTGGCCGCTGGGGTTCCATATGTCATCCGCCAGAACAACCCGACCGAGGGGGAGACGACATTTGATGACGTCATTTACGGTGCGATCACGGCTCCGAATGAGGAACTGGATGATATGGTGCTGATCAAGGCGGACGGGTATCCGACGTATAATTTTGCCAATGTGGTAGACGACCATCTCATGGAAATCACGCATGTCGTGCGGGGAAATGAATATCTGTCGAGCGCGCCGAAATACAACCGGTTGTACGAGGCGTTTGGCTGGGATATCCCAGTCTATGTTCACTGTCCGACCATTACGGATGAGACCCATAAAAAGCTGGCGAAGCGGCGGGGCGACGCATCGTTTGAGGATTTGATGGAACTGGGGTTTGTTCCTGAGGCGGTTGTCAATTACGTGGCGCTCCTGGGCTGGAGTCCATCAGAAGAGGATGTTACAGAGGACGGAAAGAGCAAGGAGATCTTTTCTTTGACAGAACTGATCCAGACGTTTGACTATAAGCGGATCAGTAAATCGCCGGCGGTGTTTGATATTGTGAAACTCCGCTGGATGAATGGGGAATACATCAAGGCGATGGACGATGAGGCTTATTATGAGCGGGCTCTTCCGGTCATCCGGGAGACGGTGAAGAAAGAGTTGGATCTGAAAAAGATCGCGGATCTTGTGAAAACGCGGATCGAGGTTTTCCCGGATATCACAGAGAAGATTGATTTCTTTGAGGAACTTCCGGCCTATGATATTTCGATGTATACACATAAAAAAATGAAGACGAATGCGGAAAATTCGCTCGAGGCGTTACAGGAGATGCTTCCGCTCTTTGAGGCGCTTACGGACTATACGATCCCCGCCATCGAAAAGACAGCCATGGACTATGTGGCAAAGAAGGGGTGTAAGAACGGACAGGCACTTTGGCCGCTCCGCACAGCGGTATCCGGGAAACAAATGACGCCGGGCGGCGCGTATGAGATCATGGAAATACTCGGGAAAGATGAGTCCCTGCGCAGGGTCCGCAAGGGGATCGAGTTACTGGAGGCAGCCCGAAAGGAGAATTGAGCCGATGAAGATGAATTTCAGTGAAGCACAGGAACTGGCGATCAGACATACCAGGGGGCCTTTTATGTGCCTGGCGGGTCCGGGCAGTGGGTAAAACGACGGTGATCACAAACCGTATCCGGCATTTGATCGAGGGGGAGGGAGTGCATCCTGCCTGTATTTTAGTCGTCACGTTTTCAAAAGCGGCATCCGTGGAAATGCGGGAGCGCTTTGAACTGCTTACGGGAAAGAAACATCTTCCGGTCCGGTTTGGAACGTTCCACTCCTTGTTTTTCCAGGTGTTGAAGGCGGCCTATCACTATGAGGCGAAAGATATTGTGACGGCGCCGCTCAAATACCGTTTTCTGGAAGAAGCTTTAATGGAAACAGAATACGATGACATGGAGGATAGAAAGGAATTTTTGGAGGATGTGGAAAAAGAGATCAGCCGGGTCAAAGGTGAGGGGACGGATATCGAGCACTATTATTCCGCGAGCTGCCCGGAGGCAATCTTCCGCCAGATTTACAAAGGATACCAGAGCCGTGTTCAAAAAAACCGGTATTTGGATTTTGATGATATGGTGATGTACACGTATGAGTTGTTTCGGGCGCGTCCTGATATACTGGCAGCGTGGCAGAAGCGCTTTTCGTATATCCTGATCGATGAGTTTCAGGACATCAACCGGCTTCAGTACGAAACGGTGAAAATGCTTGCACGACCGGAACAGAATCTGTTCATCGTCGGTGACGACGACCAGTCAATCTACGGCTTCAGGGGAGCCAGGCCGGATATCATGCTCTCTTTTCCAAAAGAATACGAGGATCTAGAGCAGGTTACAATCAGTGGAAATTACCGTTGCCGCGCGCCGATCCTGGAAGCGGCTTCAAGGCTCATTTCCCATAATAAGAAACGATACGGCAAGCAGTTGACCGCGATGAGGGGGAAGGGAGACGCGGTACATGTGGCCAAATATGGAAATGTGTTGTCGCAGGCCGACGCGATAGCGGAGAAGATCCGGGGGTTTTTGCAAGCTGGTACCGAGCCGGAGGAGATCGCAGTTTTGTTCCGGACAGCGCGGCAGATGAATGTGCTGTCTAGGAAGATGATGGAATACAACATTCCGTTTGTGATGAAAGATACGATGCCGAATTTGTTTGAGCACTGGATCGCCAAAGATCTGATCACGTATCTGAAACTGGCGCAAGGAGAGCGCAGCCGTTCGCATTTTTTGAAAATAGCCAACCGCCCGAAACGGTATATCAGCCGGGCGGCGTTTGAGTCTCAGGAGACTTCGTTCGGCATGCTCTACGAATATTACCGGGATAAGCCGTATGTGTGTGAACGTATCAATACGCTGCAAAATGACCTGTTTGCGATGAAAACGATGACGCCATACAGTGCGGTTGATTACATTTATCATGTGATCGGCTATCACGAGTTTTTATGCGAATATGCGGCTGAGCGGAACGTGTCTGTCAGCGACTGGGAGGAAGTCGTGGAGGAATTGAAAGAGGATGCGTCGGACTTTGAAACTGTACAGGAGTGGTTTACCCATATGGAAGAGTACAGTTGTCAGCTGGAGGAGCGCCTCCGCTATAGGAGAGAAGGACGTGTTCCGCATGGAGGAAACGCGCCAGGGGCAAACACGGCAGCAGAGGGGGAAGAGCACGGCGTCGCGCTTATGACGATGCACGCTTCGAAAGGATTGGAGTTTGATGTGGTGTTCGTGCCTGACCTGAACGAGTCGGTCATGCCGTATAAACGTTCGGTGGAAGATGGAAATATAGAGGAAGAGAGACGGCTTTTGTATGTGGCGATGACTAGGGCGAGGGAGCATCTTTATTTATCTTATACGGCAGAGCGGTTTCATAAGGAGATGGAACCGTCCCGATTTTTAGAGGAAATCAGGAGGGAATTGAGTTGACGCTGGATAAATTGGAAATAGGCAGACGGGCAAAGATCACGGCGGTGAACGGACAGGGCGCGCTGCGGGACAGGCTGTTGGATATGGGACTTACGCCGAGGACGGAAGTGATGGTGCGGAAAGTGGCGCCAATGGGCGATCCGATCGAGATTACGCTGCGGGGTTACGAATTGACACTCCGGTGCGAGGATGCGGAGATGATTGAAATTACGGAGGGAAAAGATGAAGTTTGCGCTGGCAGGAAATCAGAATTGTGGTAAAACTACGCTTTTTAACCAGCTCACAGGAGCAAATCAGCATGTCGGAAATTTTCCTGGCGTGACGGTGGACAGCAAGGTGGGTAAGATCCGGGGAACGAGTGATGAGGTGGTCGATCTGCCGGGCATCTATTCTCTTTCCCCGTATACGCAGGAGGAGATCGTGACCCGGGATTTTTTGACCAAGGAACATCCAGACGGTATTATCAATATCATTGACGCCACCAATATCGAGCGGAATTTTTATCTGACGCTGCAGCTGATCCAGTTGGATATTCCGATGGTGATCACGCTGAATATGATGGATGAAGTCCGGGCGAACGGCGGGACGATCAAAGTCAACGCGCTGAAAGAGGAGCTGGGCGTGCCGGTCGTACCGATTTCAGCCAGTAAAAACGAAGGTGTGGATGAGCTGATCGATACGGCGATCAAGACGGCGAAAGCGAAACGGAAACCGAAGCGTCAGGATTTTTGTTCGGGACCGGTACACCGCACGCTTCATGCCGTGGCGCATCTGGTCGAGGATCATGCTGAAAATATCGGGATCCCAGCGCTCTTTGTGGCGTCTAAGCTTGTGGAGCGCGATGAGCCGTTACTGGTATCGCTGAATCTTTCTGAAAATGAGATTGATATGATCGAGCACAGCGTCACCGAAATGGAAGGCGAGATGGATACCGACCGCAAGGCGGCAATTGCCGATATGCGGTATACATTTATCGATAAGATCGTAAAGGATGCCGTCGTCAAGCCGAAAGAGAGCCTGCAGCATGCCAGGAGCGTGAAGATCGACCGGATTTTGACAAATAAGTATTTAGCGATACCTATTTTCCTTTGCCTCATGTTTATGATCTTTGCTCTGACATTTGGCACGGTCGGAAGCTGGCTGTCGGATCTGCTCGGCGAGGGGATCGATGCAGTCAGCGTGTTTGTGGAACAGGGGATGGCCCATATGGAGGTAAATCCGGTCGTGCGTTCTCTAGTCGTGAACGGGATCATTACTGGTGTGGGGAGTGTGCTGTCGTTTGTGCCAGTCATTGTTATCCTGTTTTTCTTTTTATCGATCTTGGAAGACAGCGGTTATATGGCCAGGGTTGCGTTTGTGATGGATAAACTTCTCCGGAAGATCGGGCTCTCGGGAAGGAGTTTTGTGCCGATGCTCATCGGTTTCGGTTGTACGGTACCAGCTGTCATGTCCGCCCGTACGCTGTCAAGTGAGCGCGACCGGAAAATGACGATACTTCTTACGCCGTTTATGAGCTGCAGCGCGAAGCTGCCGATCTATGGTATCTTTGCGCTGACTTTTTTCCCAGGATACCGCGGTTTGGTGATGATCGCGTTGTATCTGGCAGGAATTCTGATGGCGGTATTGTGCGGACTCATTTTTAATAAGACGCTATTTCGCGGAAAACCGGTGCCGTTTGTGATGGAGCTTCCGAATTACCGGCTGCCGAGCGCGAAAAGTGTTGGTATGCTTTTATGGGATAAGGCAAAGGATTTTATCACGAGGGCTTTTACCATTATTTTTGTGGCGTCTATCGTGATCTGGTTTTTGCAGACATTTGATATACGGTTCAATGTGGTGGAGGACAGCACGGACAGTATGCTTGCCTCGATCGGGCATATTCTGACGCCGGTGTTTGCGCCGCTCGGGATTACGGACTGGCGTATGTGCACGTCGCTCATCGTCGGATTTACGGCAAAGGAGGCGGTGGTCAGCTCGGCGGCTGTTCTGATGGGGACAACGACGGCGATGCTTCCCGAGGTGCTGTCAGGGGTATTTACGCCAGCGACGGCATTTGTATTTTTGATCTTTACGCTGCTTTATACGCCTTGCGTGGCGGCAATCTCTACGGTGGCAAAGGAACTGAACCGGAAGTGGGCGCTATTTGTCGTGGTTTTCCAGATCTGCGTGGCATGGATCATGGCATTTGCGGTGAAGGTTGTGATAGGGCTGTTTTAAGATAGCCAAAAAGAGGTTGAAATGTAACCATAGATAGCTTATAATGAAAGAAAATGTCAGTTGAGATTTAGTATCGACAGAATTAGGAGGATAGGAAACATGGGGATTGCAAAAGAAAGCGTAAGGGCGGCGATAGAGAGCGGAAAGACGGCGTTGGGCATTGAGTTTGGCTCTACGAGGATCAAGGCAGTTTTGGTCGGGGAAAAGAATGAGCCGATCGCATCCGGCAGCCATGACTGGGAAAACCGGTTGGAAAATGGAATTTGGACATACAGCCTGGATGATATTTGGACGGGACTGCAGGATAGCTATACGAAACTTGCGAAGGATGTGGAAACCACATACGGAACCGTGCTCACGACGGTAGGAGCTATCGGGTTCAGCGCGATGATGCACGGATATATGGCATTTGACAAGGACGATAACCTACTTGTTCCATTCCGCACATGGCGCAATACGATCACTGGGGAAGCATCTGAGAAGCTGACGGAGATGTTCCAGTTCAATATTCCGCAGCGATGGAGTATCGCCCATTTGTATCAGGCGATCTTGAACGGGGAAGATCATGTAAAGGATATCGTGTTCCAGACGACGCTGGCAGGGTATATCCACTGGAAACTGACTGGTGAAAAGGTACTCGGGGTCGGCGAGGCTTCGGGTATGTTCCCGATTGATATTCAGACGAAAAAGTTTGATGAGAAGATGATTGCAAAATTTGAGGAGGCAGTTGCCGAAAAGGGATTTTCGTGGAAATTAAGTGAGATCCTTCCAAAGGTTCTCGTGGCTGGTGAGGCGGCAGGTACGCTGAGCGAAGAAGGCGCAAAACTGCTTGATGTATCAGGAAACCTGAAAGCAGGCATTCCGCTCTGTCCGCCGGAAGGAGATGCTGGAACGGGCATGGCTGCGACGAACAGCGTAGCGGTACGGACAGGAAATGTTTCGGCAGGTACTTCGGTGTTTGCGATGATCGTTTTGGAGAAAGAGCTGTCGAAAGTTTATCCGGAGATCGATCTTGTGACGACGCCATCTGGGCATTTGGTAGGTATGGTACACTGCAATAACTGTACGTCAGATCTGAACGCGTGGGTGAACCTGTTTAAGGAATTTGCAGACAGTTTTGGCGTGAAAACAGATATGGATCAATTGTTCTCGACTTTATACAATAAAGCGCTGGAGGGGGATGCCGATGGCGGCGGACTTCTCGCGTATAATTATTTCTCGGGCGAGCATATTACAGGATTTGAGCAGGGCCGTCCGATGATTGTGCGCACGCCAGACAGCAGATTTAATCTGGCAAACTTTATGCGCGTGAATCTGTTTACATCGCTCGGCGCCCTGAAAGTAGGTTTGGATATCCTGTTGAAACAAGAAGGGGTAAAAGTTGATAAAATACTGGGCCACGGCGGGCTATTTAAGACGAAAGGCGTCGGACAGAAGATCATGGCGGCTGCGATGAATGCTCCGGTATCCGTTATGGAGACAGCTGGGGAAGGCGGCGCGTGGGGGATTGCCCTGTTAGCTTCCTATATGAAGAACAAAAAATCCGACGAGACTCTTGATACCTATCTGGCGGAACAGGTATTTGCTGGCTCGGAAGGCATTTCAATGGAGCCGGATCCAGCGGATGTAAAAGGGTTTGATGCGTTTATCGAGCGTTATAAGGCCGGACTTCCGATCGAACACGCGGCAGTTGAGTACCTGAACTAGTTCCGGGTTATGGCGGATCAATTTTTACCCATGTCCAGGGAGGACATGGAAAAGAGGGGTTGGGATCGGTGCGATTTTGTTTATGTGATCGGAGACGCGTATGTCGATCATTCTTCGTTCGGTCATGCCATCATAAGCCGGCATTTAGAAGCGCACGGGTACAAGGTGGGCATCATTTCCCAGCCGGACTGGAAGTCGGATGAAAGTATCACGGTACTCGGCGAACCGCGTCTTGCGTTTCTCGTGAGCAGCGGAAATATGGATTCGATGGTAAATCATTATACGGTAAATAAAAAACGGCGCTCGTCCGACAGCTATTCACCGGGCGGCGCTGCCGGAAAACGGCCAGATCATGCGGTAGTCGTCTATTCGAACCTCATCCGCAGAACATTTAAAGAGACGCCGATCATTCTCGGCGGCATTGAGGCGAGCCTGCGGCGTCTGGCGCATTATGATTACTGGTCGGATACGGTGAAGCGTTCGATCCTGCTCGATTCTGGGGCGGATCTTATCTCTTACGGGATGGGGGAACACAGCATTCTGGAAATCGCGGAAGCGCTGGAGAGCGGAATGGATGTGAAAGATCTTACGTATGTCCCTGGGACGGTGTACCGGACGAAGGAAGGCGTCGATGTATATAATGCCCGTGTCCTGCCATCCTATAAAGAGATCACGCAGGACAGACAAAAATATGCCGAGAGTTTTATGATCCAGTACGAAAATACAGATCCTTATACGGCAAACGTGCTTGTGGAGCGGTATCCGGGAAAGGTTCTCATTGTGCAGAACCCACCGTCGATGCCGCTCCGTGTGCAGGAAATGGATGACGTGTATTCGTATCCCTATGTCGGATGCGCACATCCGAGTTATACGGCGGCGGGCGGTGTTCCGGCGATTCGGGAGGTTAAGTTCAGCCTGACAAGCTGCCGCGGCTGTTTTGGAGGATGCCATTTCTGCGCGCTGACGTTCCATCAGGGGCGCATCGTACAGGTTCGCAGCCATGAGTCCATTTTAGCAGAGGCGGAGAGGATGACGAGGGATCGGGAGTTTAAAGGATATATCCACGATGTCGGTGGGCCGACGGCGAATTTCCGGCATCCATCGTGCGCCAAACAGGAAAAACACGGTGTATGCGTGAAAAAACAGTGCCTGTATCCGAAACCCTGCGCGAACCTGAATGCCGGCCATAAGGATTATGTTACGCTTCTGCGGAAGCTGCGAAAGCTGCCGAGCGTGAAGAAAGTGTTTGTGCGCTCGGGGATTCGGTTTGATCATGTGATGGCAGATCCGGACGATGCGTTTTTGCATGAATTATGCGAGCATCACATAAGCGGCCAGCTCCGGGTGGCGCCAGAACATGTTTCCAATGCCGTACTCCGGGCGATGGGAAAGCCGGAACATAGCGTGTATGAGTCGTTTTTACGGCGGTATGAAAAAGTGAACCGGAAGACGGGAAAAGCGCAGTATGCCGTTCCTTATCTCATGTCTTCCCATCCGGGTTCGACGCTGAAGGAAGCGGTGGAACTTGCCGAATATGTGAGGGATCTGGGGTATATGCCCGAACAGGTGCAGGATTTCTACCCGACGCCGGGGACTATTTCTACCTGTATGTATCATACGGGACTGGACCCTCGCACGATGAAGCCTGTTTATGTGACAAAAACTCCGCGGGAAAAAGCGATGCAGCGAGCGTTGATCCAGTACCGGAAACCGGAAAATTACGAACTTGTGAAGGAGGCGCTCCATCGGGCGGGGAGGACGGATCTGATCGGCTTTGGAGAGAAGTGTCTCATTCCGCCGCGGAAAATACAGAAAGACCGGTCGGGGGGGGCCGCGAACGTAAGAAAAGGAAGGCCGAAGAATGATAAGGGGCCGAACGCGGGAGGGAGATCAAAGGTAGAGAGAGCGCGGAATACGGATAAACGGGTATCTGGAGAACAGTCTCGGGTTCCTGTTAAAGATAGAAAACGAATCCATAAAAAGGGAAAGGGAAATAAAAAAGAAATGAGGGTTGAGTGATATGAAGATATTAGTGACAGGTGGCGCCGGATTTATCGGTGGAAATTTTGTGCATCATATGGTAAAAAAGTATCCCGAGGACAAGATCATCAATCTGGATCTTCTTACGTATGCGGGAAACCTGGAAACCTTGAAGCCGGTAGAGGACAAGCCGAATTACGAATTTGTCCGCGGAGACATCGCTGACCGCGATTTTGTGATGGAACTCTTTGAGCGGGAGCGACCGGATTATGTGGTGAATTTTGCTGCGGAGAGCCATGTTGACCGTTCGATCACGGATCCGGGTGTATTTGTGAGGACAAATGTTATGGGAACTCAGGTACTTTTGGATGCGTCCAAAGAGTATGGTGTAAAGCGTTATCATCAGGTGTCGACCGATGAGGTTTACGGCGATCTGCCGCTTGACCGGCCAGATTTATTTTTCCATGAAGATACGCCGCTCCACACGTCAAGTCCTTATTCGTCGAGTAAAGCGAGTGCGGACCTGTTTGTTCTCGCCTATGAGCGCACGTATGGGCTTCCGGTCACGATTTCGCGCTGTTCCAATAATTACGGCCCTTATCATTTTCCGGAGAAGCTGATCCCGCTCATTATTTCGAGAGCGCTGGCGGATGAGAAGCTGCCGGTATATGGGAAGGGAGAGAATGTGCGCGACTGGCTGCACGTTTCCGATCACTGTGAGGCCATTGACCTCATCCTGCATAAGGGAAAACCAGGTGAAGTTTACAATGTAGGTGGCCACAATGAAAAAACGAATTTAGAGGTTGTGAAAACGATACTGAAAGCGCTGGATAAGCCGGAAAGCCTGATCGAGTTCGTGACAGACCGTCCGGGGCACGATCTGCGCTACGCGATCGATCCGACGAAACTGGAAACGGAGCTTGGCTGGAAGCCCAAATATACATTTGAGACAGGTATCCGCCAAACGATCGATTGGTATTTGGAGAACCGGGATTGGTGGGAAAATATCATCAGTGGCGAGTACGCGAATTATTTTGACAAAATGTACGGGGAGGACTTATCTGAATGAAAGTGCTGGTAACTGGTATCGGGGGACAGCTTGGTCATGATGTCGTGCGTGAACTGGAACGACGCGGGCATGAGGTGGTCGGCGTCGGACGCGGGGAGATGGATATTACCGATGAGGGAAAAGTGAGAGAGGTGATCGGAGCCTGTGCGCCGGATGCCGTCATTCACTGCAGCGCGTATACGGCAGTGGACCGCGCAGAGGAAGAGAGCGATCTTTGCCGTCAAGTGAATGTGGAGGGAACGAAATATATCGCTTCCGCGTGTGCAAAACTGGATTGTAAAATGATCTATATCAGTACTGATTTTGTGTTTTCTGGGGAAGGAGAACGTCCTTGGGAGACAGAGGATGCGGCGGGCCCGATCAACGTATATGGGAAAACAAAGTATGAAGGAGAGCTAGAGGTTAAATCAAGATTGGATAAATGCTTTATCGTGCGGATTTCCTGGGTATTTGGATGGAATGGAAATAATTTTGTTAAGACAATGCTGCGCATCGGGAAAGAAAACGGTGCTGTGAAGGTGGTTGCCGATCAAATTGGATCTCCCACCTATACACAGGATGTGGCGATGCTTCTCGCAGATATGGTGCAGACGGAAAGATATGGCGTGTACCACGCATCCAACGAGGGTTTTTGCAGTTGGTACGAATTTGCAAAAGAGATTTTCCGAGCGGCAGAAATGCACGAGGTTTCCGTGACGCCGATCACGAGCGATGAATTTCCGACAAAAGCAAAACGTCCTTTTAACAGCCGTATGAGTAAAGAAAAATTGATTAAAGAAGGATTTAATAAGCTTCCTTCTTGGCAGGATGCGCTTGGCCGGTATATGCGGGAATTGAATCAATAGAAACAGTACACTAGTGATACCGGCATACTTCTGTCGGTACGCTGCCTTTTGCAAAGTATTCTTTTCTATAAGTAGATCCGTAGTGCCCTTCTGGCGCCAGTTTGCCACATTTAGAACAAATATAGACTGAAATCACAGAGTTTGGTTTTTCGAATTCAGCCGTTTCATAGCGGCTGTTTATTTTTTCCATAATCGCTTTCCAGATCCCTTTGTGGTACGTTGTGTTTGACTGTTCCTCACTGGCGTCAAAACCGCCCCAGATGCCGGCGGTGAGATATGGAGTGTAACCAACAAACCAAAGGTCTTTATTATCTGTGGTTGTCCCCGTTTTACCAGCCAGTGGCATTGGGATACTGCTGAATTTAACCGCCGTACCTGTGCCCGATTTCACGACGTCCTGCATGGCATCGGTGAGAAGCCACGCGGTAGAATCTTTCATGACCTGCTTACTTGTCGGTGTAGTGTAAGTCACGGTTTGATTGCCGTCGATATCGATTTCGGTCACTTTGGATGGAGACTTGTTCAATAAAACATTTCCATCGTGATCGATCACTTTTGTATAGAAGGTAGGTTTATTGTAGACACCGTTGTTGGCGATGCTCGCAAAACCAGAAGTTAATTCTAAATTTGACACACCTTTTGTGAGCCCGCCAAGTGCCATCGGGAGCGCAATATCGGTAAAGATTTTTCCGGAAGAATCCGTATAGCTGTCAACCAATGAAGTAAAACCTAAATTTAATAGATAATCATAACCGATTTTAGGGGTGACCTGCTCCAGAGTTTTAACTGCGATCACGTTCATGGAGTCCGCAATCGCTGTACGGATCGTAGCATTTCCGCGGTACCCGCTGTACCAGTTCTTGACAAGGCGCTTCGTTCCCGGATAATAATAGGGCTCGTCTTCCTGCACTGTGGCAAGGTTCATAGCGGCAGTGTCCAGTGCTGGCAGATAGGTCGAGAGTACTTTAAACGTGGATCCGGGCTGACGCAGAGAAGTTGTGGCGCGGTTCAGCGTACGGCTGGCAGTCTTTTCCCCGCGTCCGCCAGTGATCGCTTTTACTTGGCCGGTGTGCTGGTCAAGGACGATGAACGATACCTGTGGCTGGATCACATATTCTATTTTTTCGCCGTCTACTGTCTTTCCCTTGCTCATGGCTTTTTTATACGTTTTGATATACTTATCGGCGCCTTTTTTGTTTGAATAGTACAAACTGATGATCATGTTCTTCTTTTTGGCAAACCAGTTGATCATTGTACCCGCGTTGTAATTGGAAGCCTTACCGTTTTCATCGGTTACGGTTAGCTGGTAGTTGAGCTGATACGTAGAATCCGCTGGATAGTAGGAGTCTGTATTAATGATCTTGTCACAGACCTTCTGCATCGACGAATCCTGCGTCGAGTAAATGGTCAATCCGCCGCGGTAAAGAGCGTTATATGCCTGTGTTTCCGTGTATCCGAGCTCCTCTTTCATATCTGTTATGACCTGGTCGATGAGTGAATCCGTAAAGAACGAAGTGGCTGTCTGGCCCTGGATGGTTTCCTTGTTTACGGATTTGATGCGGGCGTAAACTTTATCTGTCATTGCCTCATCGTATTCCTCCGACGTGATATATCCCTGTTCTTTCATATAAGAAAGGATCGTGAGCCGCTTTTTGCCATTCTTTTTTGGATGCGTGATCGGATTGTAGCCGGAAGGGTTCTGTGTGATGCCAGCAAGTACAGCAGATTCCGAAATCGACAGTTCGGAAACGTCTTTTCCAAAATACCGTTTGGAAGCGGCCTGTACGCCGAGTGTATTCTGACCTAAATTTATCGTGTTCAGATAATACTCCATAATCTGTTTTTTCGACAATTTATTTTCGAGCTGAATGGCCAGATATTGTTCCTGGATCTTTCGTTCGATCTTTTGTATCAAGGTGGTTTCTTCCCCGCCCCCGAATACCTGATTCTTCAATAACTGCTGGGTAATGGTGCTGGCGCCCTGACGAAATTCGCCGCCATTTGATAACCCTAGATAGGTGGCGCGGAAAATTCCCTGAAGGTCAATGCCGTCATGTGTCCAAAACCGCTCGTCCTCAATGGCAACAAACGCATTTTGAAGATGAATGGGGATCTTATCAAGAGTTGTGTACTCGCGGTTGGCCTCTTTCCCGACGAGTGTCTGCACGATCTTTCCTTTTGTGTTCAAAATTTTAGTAGCGTATCCATCCGGCACGACGTTGATGGATTCTATGCTCGGAGCCGTTTCCATCAAGCCGTTGATCGCGCCGGCAAGAGCGCTGATCCCGATAAATGAACATACGATAAATACAATGAGGAACAGACGGGAAGCGATCACTTTCGCTTTGTGTATCCGATGCGTGGCAGGTGATTTTAGTGCTTTCGTTTTTGCCAGCGCCTGCTTTTTGCTAAAATTCATTTCGAAAAAACCTTCCTTTTCTAATGATGCCATAGTATTATTATCATTATAACAAAAAGACTTGCAAAGGAAAAGAAAAATTAGTAAACTATTGTAAAGAATCACATAAGAAATCGCGAAAGGAATCAAAAAACGATGTGTTTACCTCTGAAAATTGTTCTGGAGGGCGGTACGGGGGAAGTGGTGGAAAAGAAATCCCGGTTTATCGCCCAGGTTTTTCCAATAGAAACGGAAGACGAGGCGCTGGATGTTCTTGCTAGTGTGCGGAAAAAACATTACGATGCCAGACATAATTGTTTTGCCTATGTGCTTGGGGAGAAAAATGAGACGGAGAGGTGCAGTGATGACGGGGAACCTTCTGGCACGGCTGGACGGCCGATCCTCGATGTGATTACCGGACGCGGGATCCACGATGTGCTTGTCGTGGTGACAAGGTATTTTGGCGGAACGCTATTAGGAACCGGAGGACTCGTGCGGGCGTATTCAGCTGCTGCTAAGCAGGGGTTGGAGAATTGTACGGTCGTAGAAAAGCGCAAAGGATATCATGTGACGGTAAGGACGGATTATACGGATCTAGGCAGGATACAGCATATCGCCGCCGAGTTTGAGCTGTCGGAAGATCATGCCGAATACGCAGAAAATGTGAAACTTGTTTATACCATCCCCGAAGATCGTGTACTGGCCTTTGAGCAGGAAGTGACGGATAAAACTGGTGGGAAGGGAAAGATAGACCGAGGTGATGAGACGTGGATCTACTGGAATATATGAATGAGAAGAATAAGGAAACGGAGTCTCCGCTAGCCTCCCGCCTGCGCCCGTCGTCGCTTGACGAGGTAGTTGGCCAGGAGCACATTATAGGGAAGGACAAGCTTCTTTACCGGGCGATCCAGGCGGACAAACTCAGTTCCATTTTGTTGTACGGCCCGCCCGGTACAGGGAAAACAACGCTAGCGAAAGTCATCGCGGGAACGACAAAGGCAGAGTTTCTGCAGATCAACGCTACCGCAGCCGGAAAGAAGGACATGGAGGCGGTTGTGGCGAAGGCGAAGGAGAATACAGGCATGTACGGGAGAAAGACCATTCTCTTTATCGATGAGATCCACCGGTTCAATAAGGGCCAGCAGGATTATCTTTTGCCTTTTGTGGAGGACGGCACTGTGATCTTGATCGGGGCGACCACGGAAAATCCTTATTTTGAGGTGAACGGGGCTCTGATCTCCCGTTCTATCATTTTTGAACTGCACCCACTTTCGAAAGACAATATCAAATCTCTTCTCCTGCGGGCCGTAACCGATGGGGAAAAGGGACTTGGGAGTTATCATGCCATGATCGAGGAGGAAGCGCTCGAATTTTTGGCTGATATTAGCGGAGGAGATGCCAGGAGGGCGCTCAATGCTATTGAACTGGGAGTACTTACGACGAGCCGATCGGAGGATGGCTGCATCCATATCACAGCGGAAGTGGCAGAGGAGTGTATTCAAAAACGAGTACTGCGGTATGATAAAACAGGAGATAATCATTACGATACGATCTCGGCGTTTATAAAAAGTATGCGTGGATCCGATCCGGACGCGGCGGTCTATTATCTTGCGCGCATGCTTTATGCGGGGGAAGATATAAAGTTTATCGCCCGCAGGATTATGATCTGCGCATCGGAGGACGTGTCAAATGCCGACCCGCAGGCGCTCGTCGTTGCCGTACAGGCGGCGCAGGCCGTCGAGCGGCTTGGACTGCCAGAGGCGCGTATCGTACTGGCGCAGGCGGCTGCTTATGTGGCTTGTGCGCCCAAAAGTAATTCTGCTATATTGGCGATCGATGCGGCAATGAAGTATGTATCCAGTCATCCAAATCATAAAATCCCATCGTATCTTCAGGACTCCCACTATAAAGGGGCGGCGAAGCTGGGACACGGCATCGGCTATCAGTACGCTCATGAATTTGAAAATCATTATGTGGATCAGCAGTATCTGCCGGATGAGATCCGGGATATGAAATTTTATGAATTGTCAGATATGGGGATGGAAAAGGTGTTAAAAGAACATTTAATGAGAATAAAGAATGGAGGATCCAATGGAAAAGAAAATGGATGAAGAACCAAAAAAATCGTATCCGAAAGGCGTCCGCATCATGGCTGCCGCGGGGGCGGTGCTGCTCGTACTCATGTATGTGGTTACGCTGATTGCGGCACTGACGACGTCACCCGCGTCAAGCTCATTGTTTAAGGCATGTCTGGGAGGTTCGATCCTGCTCCCCATCATGCTTTGGTTATATATACGGTTTGCGAAACTTTTGACAAAATAGAAAAGGAACAGGAGAAGTATGTTTGAAATAATAGCAAGAGAAGGACGAGCGAAACGGGGCGTGTTCCATACTCCGCATGGAGAGATCCAGACTCCGGTTTTCATGAATGTAGGGACGGTAGCGGCCATCAAAGGAGCCGTATCGACGATGGATCTAAAGGAGATCGGAACGCAGGTGGAATTGTCAAATACGTACCATCTCCATGTGCGCCCGGGAGACGAGGTGATCCGGCAGCTCGGCGGATTGCATCGGTTTATGAACTGGGACAGGCCGATCTTGACTGATTCCGGCGGATTTCAGGTGTTTTCCCTGGCAGGACTGCGCAAGATCAAAGAAGAGGGCGTATACTTCCAGTCCCATATCGATGGCAGAAAAATTTTTATGGGGCCGGAAGAGAGTATGCAGATCCAGTCAAATCTAGCATCCACGATCGCGATGGCGTTTGACGAGTGCGCGCCTCACCCGGCGACGCGGGACTATATGGAGGCATCGGTGGCACGGACGACGAGGTGGCTCGAGCGCTGTAAAGTAAAGATGCAGGAGTTGAATGCAAGGGAAGATACGATCAATCAAAAGCAGATGCTATTTGGTATCAACCAGGGCGGAACATTTGAGGATATCCGCATCCGCCACGCACAGGAGATCAGCGGGATGGATCTCGACGGCTATGCGGTTGGCGGACTTGCCGTCGGTGAAAGCCATGAGGAGATGTACCGTATTTTGGATGCGGTTGTGCCAGAACTTCCGGCCGAGAAGCCGGTGTATCTGATGGGGGTCGGAACGCCTGAGAACATACTGGAAGGTGTGGAACGCGGCGTGGACTTTTTTGACTGCGTGTATCCGGCGAGAAATGGCAGGCATGGGAATGCTTATACGAGTCTCGGAAAAATGAATTTAATGAATAAAAAGTTTGAACTTGACGACCGGCCGATCGAAGAAGGCTGTCAGTGTCCTGCGTGCCGGCACTATTCCCGCGCCTACATCCGGCATCTTCTCAAGGCAAAAGAAATGTTGGCACTTCGATTATTGGTCTTGCATAATCTCTATTTTTATAATACAATGATGAGTGAAGTCCGTGAAGCGATTGGCAAAAATTGCTTTGCGCAATATAAAAAGAAGAAGATAGATTTAATGACATCAGGAGAGAATTAGATCTTGTATTCGAACTAGGAGGTACTTAAAATGGGAACAGTAGGTATGTTGATTTATGTGGTCGTGATCATCGGAGCGTTTTATTTTATCGCGATCCGCCCTCAGAGGAAGCAGGAAAAGGAACGTCAGGCGATGGTGGCAAGCGTCGAAGTTGGCGACAGTATCCTTACGACAAGCGGTTTTTATGGCGTGATCATTGACATGACGGATGATGTCGTTATCGTTGAATTTGGAAGCAATAAAAACTGTCGGATTCCGATGAAAAAAGAAGCGATTGTCGAAGTGGAGAAAGCCAAAGATGCCGGTTTGTGATGGGAATGATGCGAAATGGTAATGTTAGATTGTTAGAAGTGATTACAGAAATGGAGAGTTTGGCATGAAAGGAATTATTTTAGCCGGCGGTTCCGGTACGAGGCTATATCCATTGACGATGGTGACATCGAAACAGCTGTTGCCGGTGTATGACAAACCGATGATCTATTACCCGCTTTCGACGCTTATGCTTGCGGGGATCCGTGATATACTGATCATCTCAACGCCGGTCGATCTACCGAACTTTGAGCGGCTGCTGGGCGACGGTTCGAATTTTGGTATCCACCTAGAGTACAAGGTTCAGCCTAGTCCGGACGGACTGGCGCAGGCATTTTTGATCGGTGAGGAATTTATTGACGGTGATTCGTGCGCCATGGTGCTTGGCGATAATATTTTTTACGGCAGCGGGCTGGGAACGCATTTGCGAGAAGCAGCGGCGCGGGAATACGGCGCGACCGTGTTTGGTTATTACGTCGATGACCCAGAGCGTTTCGGTATCGTCGAATTTGATGAAAACGGAAAAGCTGTCTCGGTCGAAGAAAAGCCAGAACATCCAAAATCCAATTATGCTGTGACCGGATTATATTTTTACGATAACCGGGTTGTGGAGCTGGCAAAAAAAGTAAAACCTTCGGCGCGCGGCGAACTAGAGATCACAGACCTAAACCGCATGTATTTAGAAGAGGGTGCGCTGAATGTCATTACGCTTGGGCGCGGTTACGCCTGGCTGGATACCGGAACGATGGATGCGCTGGCAGATGCGAGTGAGTTTGTGAAAGTGATCGAAAAACGTCAGGGTATCATGCTGTCTGCGATTGAAGAAATCGCGTATAAAAACGGATGGATCGACAAAGAGAAGTTATTGGCATCCGCTCAGTTATATGGCAAGTCCAGTTATGGGAAACATCTGAGACAGGTTGCGGATGGCAGGATCTTGTACTAAATTTTCTTTTGTTTCCAAAATTTGCAGCGGGATACATTGAATAATCACCTCAATTCAGGCAAGACTATTTATAAAACTTGAATTGAGGTGATTTACATGTTTTATAAGGAAAAAGGGTTTTATATATCGCTCATTTGTGGGATCGTATGCCTGGCGGCATTTGGTTTCATTTGTATGAATGTCTTTTCCGATGGCAGCGGGGAACAGGAAAATGCGATCGTCGCACAGGAAACGGAAGCACCGGTTATGACAGAAGCGCCTTCTGCTACGTTCTCTCCCGAGGCGGAGGACGCGACGACGGATAACGTAAAATCAGAAGTAAAAGCGACGCCTGCACCGAAGAAAAAGGCAAAAACGACGATGAAAAGCAAGAAAACCAATGTGGAGGACAAGCTTCATTTTGATCAGGAAACAGGTCTTCTCTGGCCGGTCGAGGGCGACATACTGATCGAATACAGCGCGGATAAGGTCGTATTTTTTCCTACCTTGTCCCAGTTTAAGACGAACCCGGCTCTGATCATCGGTAGCAAAGTAGGCGAAAGCGTAAAGTCCAGTTCGAGCGGCGTGGTAAAAAGCATCGAGACGAACGATGAAACTGGTACGACGGTCACGATTGCCATTGGCGATGATTTTAAGGTTGTGTACGGGCAGCTGAAGGACTTGACAGTCTCAAAAGGGGATGAGGTCAGCGAGGGGCAGGTGATCGGCAAGATCGCAAAACCGACAAAGTATTATTCTGTGGAAGGGGCAAATCTTTATTATCAGGTGAAACAAAAGGGTGAAACGGTAAATCCGCTCGTTCTTTTGCGCTAATGATATATTTCTTTTTCAAAATCGTTTAGAATTGGTTATAGGAGCTAT
This sequence comes from uncultured Eubacterium sp., assembly GCA_910589665.1. Taxonomy (GTDB): domain Bacteria; phylum Bacillota; class Clostridia; order Lachnospirales; family Lachnospiraceae; genus Eubacterium_F. The sequence continues at coordinate 102,574 of CAJUTR010000002.1, forward strand.
TATACCTATAGCCAATTTTTTAATTCAAGGAGGAAATGGAAATGAAGGTTTTCGAAAAGGACAACGTGATCTATGGTGCATTTGGAAAGCGGCAAAATGATCAGGGAAGCACAAAAGGAACAGAGAGGCCGAAGCTGGGGGATTTATTGGAGGACTGGAACACGAACATCAACTATGTTCGCAATTCTAAGACGACATGGGTGTTTACGGCTAATTTACAGCGCCATATCCTATCGTTTTGGGGAAAGGACTTTCCTCTTTGTGATATGACAACAAAGGAAATTCTGACCTATTTTACATTTTTAAAGTCCTCGAAAAGTTTAAGCAGCAATACGATCAACAAGCATCGGACACATCTTATGACACTGTTTGAATATATGGTAGAGAACAGTGAGATTTATGAGATCGAGGTAAATCCAGTGCGAAAGATCAGGCCCTTAAAGCAGGAGCCGTTTTTTCATCACATTTACCAGCCGGAGGAGGCGAGGGAGATTTTGTCGGCGCTAAAGTCTTCTGAGAAGATCGGGCTGGAAGTGGCGGCAGGTATCGCGCTGTACTGTGGCTGCCGGCGCGAGGAAGTGTGCGCGCTGAGGTGGGATAATGTAGATATGGTAAACCGTGTCCTGACGATCTGCGAGGTGCGAACAACGGCTGGAAAGGAGATTGTAAAGATGAACCACACGAAAAATCATACGGTGCGGCAGATCGGAATTCCGGATGCGTTATATGACATTCTAAAGCGGGCGGAACAGCAGCAGAAAAAGGATCGGAAGAACTATGGGTATCTTTATAAAAATAAACCAGATTTTGTGCTGAGGGAAAAAGACGGGGCGCCGTGGCATCCAAATAATGTAACAAAGCGCTGGACGCGGTTCATCCACGCCAATGGGTTCCGATACATACGCTATCATGATTTACGGCATACCAATCTTAGCTTGCTCATGACGAAAATGAGCGCTGTGGATGTGGCGAAACTAGGCGGCCATACAAAAGTATCGACGACGACGAACATTTACGGGCATAGTTTTAATAATGCAGTTGAGACGGGGGTAAAAACGATCAATGAACTGTTGTGATTCTTCCACGAAGAGGGTGTTGGCGGATGAAAAAGCCCGGATCGACTAAAAAATAGACGTATTCATAGCTACTAAATGGATAAAAAACCCGAACAAATTTCCCGATCTGCCGTTCAAACCCATACAGGGCACACGGCAAATGTAAGGAAATATCTGTTCGGGTTATTCAATGTCTTTATCAGCCGATGCTTTAAATAAAATCCGCATAGGATGTTGTTTTAGAATGGATCATGCTTTCAGTGTATCATACAATTCTTTTACCGTAGGATAAATTTCTTTAAACTTCGCATATTTCTTGTCATATTTTGCGGCAAGGGAAGCCTCTGGTTCCACGGTATCGACCACTTTTACGATTTTTGCAGCTGCTTCCTCAACAGAAGCGTATTCTCCACAGGCAACCGCAGCCAGCATCGCACCGCCGAGGCCGGGGCCTTCTTCGCTCTCGATGATATTTACTTTGATGTTCAGCACATTGGCGATGATCTTTCTCCAAAGCGGACTTTTTGCGCCGCCGCCGCAGATTTTTGTTTCTTCGATCTTGATACCGAGGTCTTTTGCCACCTCGAAGGAATCACGAATAGCAAATGCCACGCCTTCTAGTACGGCCTGTGTCATATCGGCTCTTGTGGAATCCATCGACATGCCGATGAACAGCGCCCGCGCGTCCGGATTGTTATGAGGGGAGCGCTCGCCCATCAGGTACGGAAGATAATAGACATTATTTTCCCCGAGCTTTTCATCTGTGATCGGTTTCTGCTCTGCCGGATACTCTTTTGTACGAATGATATCGTCCATCCACCATTTGTTACACGAAGCGGCGCTCAGCATACATCCCATCAGATGATAGTTGCCGTCTGCGTGAGCAAAGGAATGGAGGGCGTTAAATTTGTCCACGCCAAATTCTTTGCTGGAAATAAATATCGTTCCAGAAGTGCCGAGGGAAATGTTACATCCGCCGTCGCCGACCGTTCCCGTGCCAACGGCAGCCGCCGCATTATCGCCGGCGCCGGCAGCAATCTTGCACGCGGTCGTCAGTCCGAGCTGCGAAGCCGCATCTTCGGTAAGGGTTCCGGTAATTTCATAACTCTCAAAAAGTTTCGGAAGCTGCTCTTCCTTAACGGAGCAGATTTCCATCATTTCCTTTGACCAGCATTTGTTTTTTACGTCCATCAGGAGCATACCAGAAGCGTCGGAGTAATCACAGCTGTGTACGCCTGTCATCTTATAAGCGATGTAGTCTTTCGGAAGCATGATCTTCTCAATTTTTGCGAAGTTTTCCGGTTCGTTTTCTTTCACCCAAAGGATCTTCGGAGCAGTAAAGCCAGCAAAAGCAATATTTGCCGTGTACGCGGAAAGTTTGTCTTTTCCGATCACGTCGTTGAGATAATTTGTTTCTTTTGTTGTACGACCATCATTCCACAAAATAGCCGGACGGATCACGTTGTCATCTTTATCCAGAATGACAAGTCCGTGCATCTGTCCGCCGAAGCTGATGCCCGCCACCTGTGCGGCATCAAAGCCGTCTGTGAGTTCCTTAATGCCAGCCGTCACAGCATTCCACCAGTCTTCTGGACTCTGTTCTGACCAACCCGGATTAGGGAACGAAAGTGGATATTCTTTTGATACAATATTTTTAATGGTTCCATCTGCTTCCATGAGAAGAAGTTTGACAGCAGAGGTACCGAGATCAACGCCTATGTAATACATAATAAATGGTTCTCCTCTCTATATATGGGAAGTAAGTATTTAGTTCCGTGAGTTTCTAATTGTCACAAAATGTTACACTAGCGACCCAGGAAAGGGTCGCTAGTATGTTTGTTTTTTACTTTATATAACTTGCCTGAGAAAACAGGTAAGGAGATGTCAGGCAAATGGGTTTTCTGTCGGATAACGTACGCCGGCTGGCTGGTTATAACCGATCTCATCCACCTCTACGCCGATGTATTTGAATACTTCATATAATGTCTTACCAAAATGACCGAATGCAACAGCGCCGTGATGCGGATAATTGCCCTCGATCAGTACGTGGCGGTAGAAACGTCCCATTTCCGGAATCGCAAAAATTCCGATGGAACCGAAACTTCTCGTAGCAACCGGAAGTACTTCACCGTGTGCGATGTAAGCGCGCAGTTTCGTGTCGGCTGTGCTCTGGAGACGGAAGAATGTAATGTCGCCAGGAGCGATGTCGCCTTCGAGTGTTCCGTTCGTAACTTCGATCGGAAGGGAGCGTGCCATGATCATCTGGTATTTCATCTCGCAGAAGGAAAGCTTGCTGGAAGCTGTATTTCCACAGTGGAATCCCATAAATGTGTCTTTCAGTGTGTAATCTGCATATTTGCCCTTGATGTCTTCATCGTACAGATCCTGTGGTACCGAGTTGTTAATGTCGAGCAGCGTAACGGCATCCTGGCTCACGATCGTTCCGATAAACTCGGAAAGCGCACCGTAAATATCAACCTCGCACGAAACAGGAATGCCTTTGCTTGCCAGACGGCTGTTCACATAACAAGGTACGAAACCAAACTGTGTCTGGAAGGCAGGCCAGCATTTTCCGGCGATAGCAACGTATTTGCGATAACCCTTGTGATCTTCGATCCAGTCGAGGAGTGTCAGCTCGTACTGAGCAAGTTTCTCCAGGATTTCCGGTTTTTTGTTTCCTTCGCCGAGCTCTTTTTTCATGTCTTCTACAACGTCAGCAATTCTGGAATCGCCAGCGTGGTTGTTGAACGATTCAAACAGGTCAAGCTCAGAGTTCTCTTCAATCTCAACACCGAGATTGTAAAGCTGCTTGATCGGAGCGTTGCAGGCAAGGAAGTTCAGCGGACGCGGTCCGAAGCTGATGATCTTCAGGTTGTTCAGTGCGTAAACAGCGCGTGCGATCGGAACGAATTCATGGATCATGTCTGCGCAGTCTTCTGCTGTACCTACCGGGTATTCCGGTATGTATGCCTTTACGTTACGGAGTTTCAGGTTATAGCTCGCGTTCAGCATACCGCAGTAAGCATCTCCACGACCCTGGATCAGTCCGCCGTCTTTTGCCGTCTCTTCGGCAGCAGCTACAAACATTTTCGGTCCGTCGAAGTGTTTGGCAAGAAGAGTTTCGGAAATTTCAGGTCCGAAGTTTCCGAGATATACGCAAAGTGCATTACAACCAGCTTTTTTTATGTCCTCTAAAGCTTGTACCATGTGGATTTCACTCTCGACGATACAAACCGGACACTCATAAATATCTGCTGCATCATATTTTTTGGTATAAGCCTCAACCAACGCTTTTCTTCTGTTTACAGAAAGCGATTCTGGGAAACAGTCACGGCTCACTGCAACAATTCCGATTTTCATTTCTGGCATGTTGTTCATGTTTTGTAAACCATCCTTTCATTTTAAGTTAATTTTGTTCAAAATCAATAATTATATTTTAAAGCATTATCTAGAAAAAAGCAACAGAAAAGCAAAGTAATTTTATAAAAAAATTCAAGGCTTTTTATCTCGATTTCCTGATTTTTAGTTGCAAAAAATGGAAAGATGTAGTATAATAGTATCGAGTTATTAGAGTTTTGGCCTGCTTAACGTCAGCTCTTGTTACACTTATTTTACAGCAAAGGCGGTGATTTCATGGTTGAAGCGTATAATTATTTTATTGGCGGTTATATTCCCAAAGTATCTCCTAAGACGAATGTACATAATCGTCAGGAATTAAAAAATAAATATAAGAGTATCGTTTCTTTGAATAAGTCAAATCTTTTAGCTATGGTTCGGCTTTCTCCAGAGACGCAGACCTATGCGTTGGATGTGAAAGAATTGTCGATGGAGATGAGTGAAGCGGTGCAGAACACGCTGGAAGGAGACCCTGATGAGTCGAAGGAAAATGCGCAGACAGCGGTTGAGCTTTTTAATCGGCTGCTCGAGCGCAGCGATGAATATGGTTTGCTGAAACATAAACCGTCCCGTCCAGGATGTGAACTGCGTGCCCTTGTGTCCGAGCATCGGGGAGAGATTGAAGCGGCTGGATTTTCGGTTGATGAAGATGGATTTTTGGGTATCCGTAAAGAGCAGGAGTTTGAAGTCCCAGAAGCGTTTATGGAAGATTTGAAAGAAAAATGCGAGTATATGAGTATGAATCCGATGGAATATGTAGAAAAAAAGGTGTTCAGTTATGCGCATCTGAACAGGGGAAGTGTCGGCTATGCGTATGCCGCTTCCATTTATACGGGGATGCTGTTTAGTTCTTATTGTTGATATTGTGCTGATTTCGGCAGCGTGATACGCCCGCCGTTTTGGATCATATGAATAACCCCCTCTCTGTTTGCTTAGAATGAAACAGAAGGGGGTTTTCTTTATAAATGAGAGGAAACTGAGCTGCATGGCTCTTTGGTTTTAGGAGAGTGGCAGGTGTCAATTGCAAAGATATGGTTTTTAAAACCACATAAGGTGGTATATGTATTGACATACAAGTTGTTATATGCTATTCTTTACATAGATATAAATTGATTTTAGGTTTTGTGCGCGGCTGTTAGGCGCAGAAAAGAGGGTAAAAATGCAGGGATTGGTTTTGGAAGGCGGGACGTTCCGTCCAATTTTCAGTTCTGGAGTGATGGATGCCTTGCTGTCGGCAGATATTATGCTCCCGTATTGCATCGGCGTTTCTGCTGGAATATCGGATGGGGTTTCGTATATTTCCAGGCAAAAGGGCAGGAATTTAGAGATCGTGCAAAAATATCGGAATGATAAAAGGTATGTCGGTAAGAGAAATTATCGTAAGTGCCGCAGCTTGTTTGGACTGGATTTCGTGTTTGGTGAGATTCCGGATGAATTGGTGCCGTTTGACAAACAGACATTTATGGATTACGAAGGAAGCTGCATTGCCGGCGTGACGAATGCGGAAACAGGGGAAGCGGAATATATGGATACGAAGAAGATGGATAAAAAATATTCGATCCTCCGGGCGACCTGTGCGATGCCCATGTTTTTTCCAGCGATTGAGATTGAGGGACAAAAGTATTATGATGGTGGGATTGCTGATCCGGTGCCGGTGAAAAAGGCGGTTCAGGACGGCTGTGATAAGCTTGTGATCGTTCTCACCCAGCCAAAAGGTTTTGTCAAACGGATCGGGAAATATGACAGACTGGGTGCGCGCGTGCTGGCAGGGAAGTTTCCGGCTATGAGAGAGGCGATCTTGTCAAGGGCTGACCGTTATAATGAAATTATAAAGACATGCGAGCAGATGGAAAAGGAAGGAAAGGCCATTATTATCCGCCCTAATTATCTGATCAACAGTTTTGAGGACAGCGTGAAGAAGTTAGAGGCTGCCTACTGGCACGGGTATCGTATGACAAAAGAGAGGATGAAGAGGATACGGAAATTTTTGGGTGGTGAAGATGCGCATGGTTGAAAAAAGTATTTGACAAGCTGGCGAGATAATGGTAGGATAGGAAAGGTATGAGCGGATATGGCGGAATTGGCAGACGCGCTAGATTTAGGTTCTAGTGGGCAACGCCCGTGCAGGTTCAAGTCCTGTTATCCGCATTGGACAATAGAATTCGTAACAGTTATATGCAGATAACTCACGAATCAAGATGTATTAAGTAATGGGGGTGGCGCTTGCCAATCCCCTTTTTATATGTCACGTTAAACAGACTCTTATACTTGCCTATACAAAAACAGAACGGCTATTTTTGTATTCCATCCTCGGTTTCGTTCCTTTTTAAGGCTTTTTCTGATGTAAGAATTACTATACGTGACAGTTATCGCAGATGGAATCCCATCTGTTTATCTATCCCTCATATATTCCTCATCGTATGCCTATACATAGGGTGGTTAGTCCTTACACTTTCTGGTGTTTTCAACGATTTTGACATTCGTTCCTTTTTGCTCCGATCGTTTTCTGCACGTTCCATTCTTTCACTGCTTTTGAATTCTTTAGAAAAAAATGAACCTCATAAAAAGTCATGGCGAATATAGGGTGAACAGGCAAAGGAGGTGAAACAGTGAACGCAGGAGAAATAGAAAAATGTATTGATGATTTCGGTGCAGATATATATAGATTTTGCCTAAAACTCTGTGGGGATAAGGCGGACGCCGAGGATTTATATCAACAAACTTTCCTAAAGGCGTTAGAATCAAAATGGACGCTTGACTGGGAGAAAAATCCGAAATCGTTGTTTTTCTCTTTGGCGCATAATCTTTGGAAAAGCAACATAAGAAAACAAGCGCGCCGAAACAAGATTGCTCCTTGCAGCAATTTTGATGATGAGACGGAAGCGGTAATACGATCTGGCGAAAGTATGGAAGAAGGCTATCTTCAAAAAGAATTGATCACAGAAGTACGTCAGATCATTCAAACTCTCCCGGAAAAGTTTCAAGTACCGCTGATATTATTTTACTTTTCCGATTGTCCCATAGAGCAGATCGCAGCAATCATAAAGAAACCGCCTGGTACCGTGAAAAGTCGATTGTTCAAGGGAAGAAGCTTAATTAGAAAAAGATTGGAGGATGCTGGTTATGAGAGATGATCGATCTGATATGGAACTAGAAAAAGTTATTCGGGCTTCTATGAAAATGGCTGATGTTCCAGCCCCGGAACTGAATGATAAACTGAAAGCGGCTTTGTATCAACAAGAAGCCGTCCTGCGAAAGCAAACTGCCACGCACAAATTATCACTTTGGTATTTGCCGATGGTTATGAATGTGATAACATTTTCTTTGTTGGCTCTTTTTGCTCTGATCATGATAGAAAATAGTTATTTATCTTACTTTGCCGCTGGCATCTGCTTTTATGTAGGTATGGCTGGTATATTGCTTACCGTAGCGGGTGTAAAAAGAGCAAACCTAAAAGAGGAAATCACAATCCGTATTGAGAAGAGAGGTGCATTGACATGAATGATGTAAAAAAGAATAGGATTCTGCTTTATATTTGTATTCCGGTTGTCTTATTGTTGGTTTTGTTACGGTTTGGTCTCTATTTTCTGAAAAGCGATGGTTTCAGCGGGCTTTCCATGCTGCTTCCCGTCCTGCTTTTTTGCTTTATCCTTTTTGCATTTTGTACCTCTGCTTTTATTTCGGCATGGGTATATCAGGATTGTAAAAGGCGAGGCGACGACCCGGTACTATGGTCGGTTGTGGTTTTTGCAGCCACGCCCTTTATCGGATTGCTGATCTACTTTCTGCGCCGTTCAGAAATCAAAACGATATGTCTGGCTTGCGGACATCGGATTTCGGTAAAAGCAAAATATTGCGAAGAATGCGGTACGCATATTGAAAAGGAGGAGAATGGTGTTATGGTAAAACAAGGAACGCATCACTTAACATGGATTGTTGCCGGTTTTGTTAGTATGTTGTTTATGTTGGTATGTTTTACTGGCTTTATCGTCAGCGCAGCCTCTGGACATGGTGTCAACACAAATGTTGCTTCTAACGATCGAGTATGGAACTTAGGTACGATCAGCATGAATCATAACGTTTATCTGGATGATGTTTGGAAGTTTGATTTTAGAAGTGCCAGTGAAGGCTTTGTGGAAGAACAAAATATGACGATTGCGGACGCAGGCGTACAACTGCTTTACGCGGATATTTCCTGTGGTACAGTACCAGATGGGGCAACGCTTGTCTTGTGGATGGTACAGGGAGAGATAGCAAAATCTATTGATGTTACAAATCTTACGGAACCGTTGGAATATCCTTTGAATGAATTTAAGAATGGAAAAATTCATGTCAGACTGCAGATCAATGGTGTGGAAGATACTGTGTCAGAAATTTATATTCAGTAATTGGTAAAGCTATTCGGGACTGTCAATGGCGGCGCATTTGCTGATGGGTAATAGGTAATGAATAGTAGAAGAGCGGATGCAGGGGTGTCCGCTCTTCTACTATTCATTTGTGAACGTTACAATATCGTTTGGAGTACAATGTATAAGTCTACACAATTTTTCTAATGTCAAAAGCGTTATATTTTTGTTTCTTTTGAGATTATAAAGAGTTTTTGTATCAATTCCATTTTTGATCAAGTAATACTGACTGATATTGTGAGAGGACATATATTCCCACATTGGACTATAATCGATCATTCTAATCACCTCCGCATGCTAGTATTATCTCCTTTTATGATGAAATTTTACAGAATGAAAATTATCATTGTGAACATTTTCCAAATAGTGTATAGTGAATATAAAAAAGGAAGAGGGGGAAAACCGACATGGAGAAGGCCGGATCATAATATTTCACGGCGTTTAAAATACTGGAGGGTTTAGAAGGTGGAAATTGATAAAATATATGTATCTTTGGAACGATATGGCTCAATGAAGTTAAGGATTTATGAAATAGATAAAACAGGACATGTTTTTTGGAAAAGGGATAAGACTTTACATGTGGGTATATCATATCTTCCGGAGTGGCGGCAATATGTACAGGATGTTTCTTTGCAAATATACCCTAAAGTGGGGAATATTTTAGAAATTCCAAAGAAACTAAAGAACCTTAAATATTTAGAACAACCCAAACAATGATTTGTCGTAAAGTATATTTTCCTAAAATCAAAAGATCTATTGTGAGAAGGAAAGCGTCAAAATACGAGTAAGATACGGAGTATTTCCTGCTTGCGTGCGAAAGAAAATCATGATAAAATAATGTGTCAACGGGTTTTTCAAAACTATTAACGTGCAGAAAATATCACAAAAATAACGAAAAAAAGAACCCTGGCGGTGGGTCAATCACCGCCGGGGCCGTCCTTCCGTTCCCTCTTGTCCTCTTTCACAGTATATTTTGAAGTGGAGGAATCCTGATCAGAATCATCCGAAGCGCCAGAAATGTTTGATGGCTGGGACTTCCTGTCTTTCGTTCGGTGGCAGTTGGTAAAAACATCTTTCTTTTCCATATGACCCTCTTTTCTGCACGGAATGCGTTGAACTAATGTACGTTTTCTGTGGAACTGATAAGAATAGTGTGGCCGAAAAGAGAAAAAGTATTCGAAACGGAAAGGACAATATTTGTATCCTTTTAGAATGGAGGTTTTTATGGGAAAAGGAATCATTATGTGCGGCTTAAATGGTGTGGGAAAAAGTACGCTGGGAAGAGCCCTGGCAGAGAAACTAAACGCTCGGTTTATAGATAACGAGGACTTATATTTTCCAAAGACAGATGCCAGCTATACTTATGCTTCGCCCCGAACCAGAGATGAAGTGGAGAAGCTGCTTTTGCAGGAGATCCGGAAATGTGGAGATTTTGTTTTTGCGTCGGTAAAAGGGGATTATGGGGAGGAGGTCTGTTCCAGGTTTGATCATATCGTACTGGTAAGTACACCGAGGGAGACCCGGCTGGAACGGGTGAGAAATCGTTCCTTTCAGAAGTTTGGAGACAAAATGCTGCCAGGTGGGCCTTTATATGAGCGGGAAGAATTGTTTTTTGAAGTTGTGCGGGCCAGGGATGAGATGACAGTGGAAACGTGGATACGCACAATGGACTGTCCAGTGATCCGGGTGGATGGAACAAGACCGGTGGAAGATAATATTCGATCGATCCTGGAGGAATTGTCGAATGAGCGGGTAAGTGATACATAAAGCAACCGCCCCGAACCTTGGAAAGAGTAGGGGGCGGTTTTTTGTACATCGTAAATAACGAAAGTTATCGCTGTCACATCAGTTCCCGGTAGAAATGAACGGACTCAATACACTTGCGACCTGAACGGCAGGCATCGTCTGGAGAGATACCCTGCCAGGGCCGGTCACAACCGTATTAAAGAAGCCTTCGCCGCCGAGAAGCTTATTTTTCAGTCCTTTTACGGTAACGATGTCCACCGAACAGGTGCCGTCCATCATCGCGAGATATCCGGTATCGATCGTGATCTTTTCGCCGGCAGCCAGTTCTTTCGTGACGACAGAGCCGTCGATTTCGAGGAAGGCCGTGCCGTTTCCGGACAGCTTCTGCATGATAAAGCCCTCGCCGCCAAAAAAGCCGGATCCAAGTTTTTTCTGGAAGAAGATGGAAAGTTCCACTCCAGAAGTCGATGCCAGGAACGCGGATTTCTGACAGATGACCTCTTGTCCCGGACGGATTTCTACAGCGATGATGTCTCCCGGAAAACTCGAAGCAAAAGCGATCGAGCCTGGTTTACCCTGCGCGGTGTAACGGTTTTGGAACATATTTTCGCCGGACAGTGCCTTTGAAAACATCTTTCCAAGACCGCCGCCGGATGTTTCCATCTGCATGTTATCCGTCATCCAGCTCATGGCCCCGGATTCACAAATGATACTTTCTCCCGCATCCAGTGTACATTCTACCACAGGAAGTGGTGTTCCTTTGATTTCGTATTGCATTGTTCTAACCTCTTTCTTTTTTATTTTGATGCCGTGATGTGCCAAAGGATCAGCAGAAGTCCACGTTCGACACTGATCACCCCTTTTTTTCCTACGGCTTCATTACTTACGCCGAGTGGAACGGTGTTCGACAGGGTCACACCCTCCACTTCGTATTTTAGACCTTTGATCGTTACATTTTCGCTCGTATCGCTCAGGGAGAAAACGGAAACATAACCCGATACATCTTTCGACAGCGTAAAGCTGCTGTTCTGGATCACTGTCAACGCATAATCCTCGTGATATAAGATGCCCTGCGCACGATTGGCGGCAAGGAACGAAAGTGCCTGAATATTTGCGACCGTGTGGTCAAGCCTTCCGCCAAGTCCGCCAAAGATAGCAAACTGTTCGTAGCCTTTCGTAAGTCCGAACTGGATGGCAAGCATCATATCGGTGTCGTCTTTTTCAGGCGGGTATGCCTTTTTCTCACAGATCGTATCTTCCCAAATTTCATGTGAAGTCACGGAGTCGAAATCGCCAAGGGCCACGTCTGCCCGCAGTCCGAGACGGACCAGATGGTCATATCCGCCGTCGGCGGCGATGACCAGATCGTCTTTTGTCAACGTAATCTCACAGGGAGAAAATTCCCCGGCGCCGAAAATGTAGCAAGTAGGTGTGTCCATGTTCAGCCTCCGTGATTCGGCACAGCCATGTTCATGTTTTCAATGATCTTAACCGCATCGTCCATGTAATCAAAGGAGAACTCTTCGATCGCGCCGGCGTCGATCGCTTCGGTCAGTTTTGGATCAATGGGAAGCTGGCTTAAAATAGGAAGTTCATACTTGGCGGCAGTTTTTTTGACGCGGCTTTCGCCAAATACGGACAATCTTTTGCCGCAGTCCGGACACTCTACGTAACTCATGTTTTCTATGATGCCAAGTACCGGTATGTTCATCATTTCCGCCATTTTCACTGCTTTTCCGACGATCATGGAAACGAGATCCTGCGGGGTCGTTACGACGATAATGCCGTCAAGCGGCAGGGACTGGAATACAGTCAGCGGAACATCGCCGGTTCCAGGCGGCATATCTACGAATAGGCAGTCGATGTCTTTCCATAAAACATCCGTCCAGAATTGCTTGACTGTGCCGGCAATCACCGGCCCGCGCCAGATGACCGGGTCAGTCTCATTTTCCAAAAGGAGATTGATGGAAATGATGTCAATGCCAGTTTTGGATGTCACCGGGAAGATCGTGGTGGCATTTCCCGTCGCTTTTTCGGTCACGCCGAACGCTTTCGGAATGGAAGGGCCGGTAATATCAGCATCCATGATCCCGCACCGGTGGCCGTTCCGGCTGTACGCCACGGCCATTAAGTCGGTCACCATAGATTTGCCGACGCCGCCTTTGCCGCTCATGATTCCGATCACGCTTTTTATATTGCTATCTGGATGTGGATCTTCAATAAAAGATTTTGGGTCCGGAGACTGCGCTCCGTCGCAGCCTGAACTGCAGTTTGAACAATCGTGGTTACAATCACCCATCGTGTCTGTTCCTTCCTTTCTAAAAATAGTTTCTACACTACCTTTAAGTTTATTGCGAATGCGGAGATTTGTCAATATGGTTTTTGACACTAAAAGGGCGCCTGTGCTACAATAGGAAAGAAAAAAGCTGAATGAGATAGGCGGTATATTTGATCATCAGAAAAGAGGCATAATATGGAATCAAGAAAAGAAAAGGCAATGGAATTATTTAAACAGGGATACAATTGTTCGCAGTCTGTCGTGCTTGCTTATGCAGATCTGCTCGGACTGGACTGGGATCAGGCGGCGAAATATGCGTCTTCCTTTGGAGGAGGACTGGGGAGGCTCCGCCATGTGTGCGGCACGGTATCAGGTATGTCGATGGTGGCGGGGATCCTGACCGGTTCATCCGATCCAAAAGATGTGGATCAGAAAAAAGAAAATTATAAAGTGGTCCAGAAACTGGCAGAAGAATTTGAGAAACGGAATGGAAGCATCATATGCCGGGAACTTTTGCAGCTAGACCAAAAGGAACCGTCGGTCGGAGAGGACTACCGGAGCGGTGCGTCGCCGGAGCCGCGGACGGAGCAGTATTACAAAAAGCGGCCCTGCGTGAACCTTGTGGGTGAAGCTTGCGAGATATTAGAAAATACCTTACATGAACTTCTTGAATAAGCATCCAAAATGTGATATGATGAAATGCGAAGGAAACTACGGGACGCTTTCCTCTCTTCATATGTTTGCGGCATAGTCTGGAGGGAGGGAAGACGGAATTATGTCATGAGGTTTTGACACGTTTCAACAGAAAAGAAGACGCGGTTTTGTGTCCTTGTACAGAGGACACAATATCATTATGCGCAGAAATGAGGTAAATTATGTTTCGAATTGTAGAAAAGAAGTCCCTGAACCCGACCGTTACGAAAATGGTGGTTGAGGCTCCTCTTATAGCGAAAAAGGCTGAGCCGGGGCAGTTTATTATTTTTCGGGCGAAGGAAGACAGCGAGAGGATCCCGCTGACGATTTCCGATTTTGACCGGGAAGCCGGTACGGTGACGATCATTTATCAGATCGTCGGGGGTTCCACGATGGAACTAGACACGCTGGATGAGGGGGAAAGCATTCATGACTTTGTTGGCCCGCTCGGGGTTCCGACACATACAGAGGGATTAAAAAAAGTGGCGGTTGTCGGCGGCGGCGTTGGCTGTGCGATCGCGTATCCGGTTGCGAAAAAGCTGCATGAGATGGGAGCAGAGGTTCATTCGATTGTGGGCTTCCGCAATCAGGATCTTGTCATCCTTGAGGAAGAGTTTAAGAATGCCAGTGATACGTTCGTCATGATGACGGATGACGGCAGTTATGGGGAAAAAGGACTTGTGACGGACGCGCTGGAGAAACTGATCCAGGATGGAAATGAGTACGATGAAGTCATTGCCATCGGGCCGCTCATTATGATGAAGTTCGTATGCCTGACGACGAAAAAATATAATGTAAAAACAATGGTAAGCATGAATCCGATCATGATAGATGGAACAGGCATGTGCGGAGGCTGCCGACTGACCGTAGGCGGGGAGACGAAATTTGCCTGCGTGGACGGGCCGGACTTTGACGGCCACCAAGTGGATTTTGATGAGGCGATGCACCGGGGGACGATGTATAAAGAATTTGAGACACATGCCCGAGAAGCGGCCTGCAATTTATTAAAGGAGGCTAAGTAAAATGGCGGAACGTAATATGGATCTGAATAAATGTCCGATGCCGGTACAGGACCCGGACGTGAGAAATAAAAACTTTGACGAAGTGGCTTTGGGATATACGTATGATATGGCGGTCAATGAGGCGAGAAGATGTCTCAACTGCCCGAAGAAGCCCTGTGTGAGCGCCTGCCCGGTTCAAATCGACATTCCGGCGTTCATTGAGCGGGTGGCAAATGAAGATATGGATGGCGCGTTTGAAATCCTTTCGAAATCAACATCCCTTCCTGCCGTGTGCGGCCGTGTCTGTCCACAGGAGAGCCAGTGCGAGGGCCAGTGTGTCCGCGGTATCAAAGGAGAGCCGGTCGGCATCGGCCGTCTGGAGCGCTTTGTGGCGGATTATCACAGGGAACACTGCGACGAACAGCCGGTGATGCCAGAGCAGAATGGACATAAAGTAGCGGTCATCGGTGCGGGGCCGAGCGGCCTGACCGTGGCGGGCGACCTGGCCAAGATGGGATATAAAGTGACGATTTATGAGGCACTTCATCTCGCCGGGGGCGTTCTTGTGTATGGAATACCGGAATTCCGTCTTCCGAAGGCGATCGTTCAGAAGGAGATCGATAACCTGAAGGCGATCGGGGTCGATGTGGAGACGAATATGGTCATCGGCAAAGTACTGACGATCGACGAACTGTTTGAACTGGGCAATGAGGCTGTTTTTGTCGGTTCCGGCGCGGGACTTCCGCGGTTTATGAACATTCCGGGAGAGAGCTTGAAAGGCGTATATTCAGCCAATGAATTCCTCACCCGTATCAACTTGATGAAAGCATATCAGGATGACAGCAAAACGCCGATCCAGCATGCAAAGAAAGTCGCTGTTGTCGGCGGTGGAAATGTGGCGATGGACGCCGCGCGGAGCGCAAAACGTTTAGGGGCTGAGGAAGTGTACATCGTTTACCGTCGCGGGATGGAAGAACTCCCGGCTAGAAAAGAAGAAGTAGAACATGCGGAAGAAGAAGGGATCATTTTTAAAACGCTGCACAATCCGGTGGAGATACTCGGAGACGAAGAGGGAATGGTGTGCGGCATGAAATGTGTCCAGATGGAACTCGGTGAGCCGGATGAGAGCGGCCGCCGCCGTCCGATCGTAAAAGAGGGAAGTGAGTTTGTCCTTGATGTGGATTCTGTGATCATGTCGATCGGTACGAGTCCGAACCCGCTGATCCGTTCAACAACGCCGGGATTGGATGCCAATAACCACGGCTGTCTGATCACGAAGGATGAAAAAGGTGAGACGACCAGAGAGGGCGTTTACGCCGGTGGAGATGCCGTGACCGGAGCAGCTACCGTAATCCTCGCGATGGGTGCAGGAAAGTCGGCGGCGAAGGCGATTGATGAATATATTCAAAGTAAGTAATAGATAAATGGGGATATAATATTAATGAAGGTGAAATCGAAATCAGGATTACGCACATCGCTTCTCCGGATTACGGTGCTGCCTCTGACTTTACTCGGAATTTTAATCATTGCTTATAGCTCGTATCATTTGACTGCGCGGGTGCATCAGGAAGTAAAAACCCAGCTAAAAGATGTCGCCCGTTCAGCTGTGTATACGTATGAGAGGGAATATCCGGGGGATTATCGCAAGGGGGACGACGCAGAACTGTATAAAGGAGAACGACCGGTCAGGGACGCGGAGGAAATACTAGAAGGCTACAAAAGAATGTTCGATGTGGACGTCACGATATTTTATTGTGACGAGAGGGTCGCCACAACGATCCGGTCTGATTCGGGCAACCCGATCGTAGGAACAAAAGCTAATCAGGAAGTAACCGAGGATGTGTTTCACGGGCGTGCGGAAATGTTTTATGAAAATACCAATATCAATAACAGCCGTTATTTTTCGTATTACCGGCCGCTCTATGATACGCAGGGAAACTGTACTGGCATGTTGTTTGCGGGCAAGGAAGTCAAATATGTGAGAAGCAGTGTACTGGTAGGTGTCATGCCGGTCGTTATTGCCATGTTTGTGTGTGTGGCTATTGTTGTATTTATCATATGGGCGTATGCGAACAGGCTGATCAAGTGCATGTGGCAGCTGGGCGACTTTTTTGCGAAAGTGGAAGGCGGCGATCTGACGACGGAACTCGGGGGCGAAGTGATGTGCAGAAAAGATGAACTTGGTCGGATCGGAAAATCCGCAGTTCAGATGCAGTCGGCGCTCCGGGAGCTGATCGAAAGAGATTCCCTGACAGGGTTGTATAACCGTCATTACGGGGAGATCTGGCTGCGGGAGGCGCAAAAAGAAGCGAAAAAGACGGGATGCCCATACTATGTGTCGATCGGTGATATAGATTTCTTTAAGAAATTTAATGACAGTTACGGGCATGATTGTGGCGATATGGTACTCCGTGAGGTTTCACGTACATTAAAACAACAGGTAGGAAATAATGGGTATGCGGTCCGATGGGGCGGCGAGGAATTTTTGCTCGTCCTGTCCGGCGAAAAGATAGAGGATATCGAATGTTTTGTAAACCGGATCGCAGATGAAATTAAAGGAATGGAGTCTGTCTATGAGGATCGTGTGCTGAAAGTGACGATGACGTTCGGTGTGACTGACGGCGATACCCAGGCAAATATAGACGACATCATAAAGAAGGCTGATCAGGCTCTTTATGAGGGAAAAGAAACAGGGCGCGACAAAGTCGTATATAAACATTAGAAAGGAAGGTGCATATGAAACGAGTAGCTTTTTTGACGAGCGGAGGAGATTGCCAGGCGTTGAACGCGACGATGCGCGGAGTGGCAAAGACGCTGTACGAGTCGGATGAGGATGTGGAGATCATCGGTATCCTGGAAGGATACAAAGGATTGATGTATGAAAAGTATGTAAAGATGAAGCCGTCTGATTTTTCAGGTATACTCACAGAAGGCGGAACGATTCTTGGATCTTCCAGACAGCCGTTCAAGCAGATGAGGAAGCCGGATGAAAATGGCATGGACAAGGTTCTTGCCATGAAGAACACTTATCAGAAATTGAAATTGGATTGTCTTGTTATTTTAGGCGGAAACGGCACGCAGAAGACGGCGAACCTGCTCAGTGAAGAGGGACTCAATGTCGTGGGCCTTCCAAAGACGATTGACAATGACATCTGGGGAACGGATATGACATTTGGCTTCCAGAGCGCGGTGGATATTGCGACCGACTGCATCGACCGGATCCATACGACAGCATATTCGCACGGGCGTGTGTTTATTGTGGAAGTGATGGGACATAAGGTTGGCTGGCTCACGCTGCATGCGGGAATCGCAGGCGGGGCGGATGTGATTCTGCTTCCGGAGATCCCGTACGATATCGATTCGGTGATCGGGGCGATCGAGCGAAGGACGGAGGCAGGCAAACGCTTTTCGATCCTGGCTGTGGCCGAGGGAGCGATTTCGAAAGAAGATGCGGCATTATCCAAAAAAGAGCTGAAAGAGAAGCTGAAAAACACTCCGTATCCGAGTGTTTCCTACAAGATCGGCGCAGAAATACAGGAAAAGACCGGACAGGAGATCCGTATCACCGTGCCGGGGCACACGCAGCGCGGAGGAAGTCCCTGCGCGTATGACCGCGTGATCTCCAGCCGTTTGGGCGCTGCGGCAGCACGGCTCATCAAGAAAGAAAAGTATGGTTATATGGTAGGGTTCAAAGGGGATGAGATCGTACCAGTCCCGCTGTGTGAGGTTGCTGGTAAGCTGAAAATGGTTGACCCGAATTCTTCTATCATAAAAGAAGCGAAAAACCTCGGCATCTGTTTCGGGGATTAAGGAGGAACGGCATGTCCTATCAGGCGTTATATCGGAAGTTCAGACCGGAGGATTTTGAGGACGTCAAAGGTCAGGAACACATTGTGACGACGTTGAAAAACCAAATAAAGGCGGATCATATCGGACATGCCTATCTTTTTTGCGGAACGAGAGGAACAGGAAAGACGACGGTGGCAAAAGTATTTGCCAAAGCCGTGAATTGTGAGAATCCAAGTGAAAAAGGTCCCTGTGGGGAGTGTGAGATGTGCCGTTCGATCGCGTCCGGCTCGTCCATGAATGTCGTGGAAATGGATGCCGCTTCCAATAATAAGGTCGACGACATCCGCCAGGTGATCGAAGAGGTACAGTACTCGCCGCCGCAGGGGAAATATAAGGTCTATATCATCGATGAGGTACACATGCTTTCCACCAGCGCGTTTAACGCGCTCCTGAAAACATTGGAGGAGCCGCCGTCCTATCTGATCTTTATCCTGGCGACGACAGAGGTGCATAAAATACCGCTGACGATCATGTCCCGCTGCCAAAGGTATGACTTCAAGCGTATCTCGGTAGATACGATAGCGGCTAGATTGCAGGAACTGTTAGACAGGGAGGGCATCCAGGCGGAGGAGAGGGCGCTTCAGTATATCGCGAAACTGGCGGACGGCGCGCTGCGTGATGGTCTCAGCCTTTTGGAGCAGTGCATTTCTTTTTATTTTGGGGAAACACTGACGTATGAGAAGGTACTGAAGGTTCTGGGAGCCGTGGACAATGATGTCTATGCCGCCTTTGCAGGAAAATTGGCGGAAAATCATGTGGCGGCCATGATGGAGATGATTGATGGGATCATCGCGGAGGGAAAAGACCTCACGAGATTTTGTGATGAATTTATTTGGTATCTGCGAAATATACTGATTGTAAAGAGTACGGAACAACCGGGCCATATCATTGATATGTCAGATGAAAACCTAAAAATACTTACAGAGATCGGCGAGAGCATGGAGATGGAGATGGTGTTCCGTTACATCCGCGTCCTGTCCGAAGTTCAGAACCAGATGAAGTATGCGACACAGAAGCGGGTGCTGTTTGAAGTGGCGCTCATTAAGCTCTGCCGGCCGCAGATGGAGAAAGATTATGAGTCTATCGTAAACCGGCTGCATAATATCGAAGAGCAGATTCGATGCGGGGCGGTGGCGCTGGCTGCCGAGGGCGGCGTTATGCAGGGAGATTCTCTCCCGTCGGCTTCCGCTCGTGACGCTAACTTGCCAGGAGGAAATGGGGGAATGAAAAAGCAGCTGCCAAAAGCTGTCCCCGAAGAGGTAAAAGAACTGGCCGCAAACTGGTATCAGGTAGTAAATCAGTTGAGCCGTGAGGATAAGACGATGCTCGCGCAGGCGACGCTAACGGTGGATGACAATGGAAGTCTGGTCATCGCGTTTGGGCAGGATACTTGTTACTCATATTTTGCGGGGAAGGAAGAGCGGAAGGCGGCACTGACGCAGGCGGCGGAACAGGTGACGGGCAAGCAGGTGAACATCGAGTACCGGTTTATCAAAGACCGTCAGGAATACGATTCCCTCCCAGAACTAAGAGGGATATTCGGTGACCGCGACATTGAAATTGAGATGATGGAATAGAAAGGAAGGTAGATATGGCAAAACGTGGAGGATTTCAGGGTGGAATGCCCGGAAATATGAACAATCTGATGAAGCAGGCACAGAGAATGCAGCGTCAGATGGAAGAGCAGCAAAAGGAGATGGAGGAGAAAGAATTTGAGGCGACAGCTGGCGGTGGTGCGGTAACCGTTAAAGTATCCGGAAGAAAAGAGGTTCTTTCCGTGAAACTTTCGGAGGAAGTCGTGGATCCCGATGACATAGAGATGCTGGAAGACTTGATCGTAGCGGCGACGAATGAAGCCCTTCGCAAGATGGAGGAAGACAATGCCAAAGCGATGGAGGCGTTGACGGGCGGCCTGAACCTGGGCGGAGGATTCCCGTTCTGATGAATTACTATGCTGAGTCTATCCAAAATCTTATTGAGGAGCTGTCGCAGCTGCCGAGTATCGGGGCAAAGTCGGCGCAGCGTCTGGCATTCCATATCTTAAACATGCCAGAAGAGCGCGTGGAGAGACTCTCTTCCGTGATCTTAAAGGCGAGAAAGAATGTCACGTACTGCAAGGAGTGTTTTACGCTGACAGACAGCGAGATCTGTCCGATCTGCGGAAATCCCAAACGGGATAAAAAAACGATCATGGTCGTGGAAGATACGCGGGATCTGATTGCATATGAAAAGACCGGGCAGTATGAGGGCGTGTATCATGTCCTGCACGGCGCGATCAATCCGAGTCTTGGTATAACTCCGTCTGATATCAGGCTCAAGGAACTGATGCAGCGGCTTCAGGGAGAAGTGGACGAGGTAATCATTGCCACCAATTCTTCGCTGGAGGGGGAGGCGACGGCCATGTATATAAGCAAGCTGTTAAAACCGGCGGGTATTAAAGTAACCCGGATCGCGAGCGGTGTTCCCGTGGGAGGGGACTTGGAATACATCGACGAAGTGACTCTTTACCGGGCGCTAAAGGGCCGGACGGAGCTCTGATGCGGTTTCCTTGTAGGAAGACCGGCATTCGGAAGCCAGACAGCGCCCCAGTCCTTTATATATGAAGTCGGCCAGGTGCATGACGAGATTGAGCCTCGTCGTCTGCAAAAGCATTTGTCCGCCAAAACCGGATAGGTTTACGATGCCGGTAATAAACAGGTCGCCAACGGACGGCAGTTTTTTGGAAACGCCGACGCCGGGGGAAAGCGAGCCCTCTCCGACTGTGATGTATCCGACGTGCTCGGCAATCCCTAACGAGGCATCCACGGCGATAATGATCGGGTTTTTATGATGAGAACGTATAAATTCCAAAGCATCTTCCAAATTTTTGGCATGGACAGGGTTTTCCAGTGTGCCATAAAGATGGAAGTTTTTTTGATGCATGGCAAGAAGGTGCCCGACGATCGGCCCAAGGGAGTCCCCGGTCGCGCGGTCGGAGCCGATGCAGACGATAACAGTTTCTCTATTTGATATATCATGTTTTCGCATCAATATAGTCAGCGTTTTGGAAAAGTCACGCAACGCGCATTCATCGGTTGGATTGAAATAATGTATCATGTTCTACCTCATTTCATTTCTTTTTGTTCTAAGAAAAGTATTGGCAGTTCAGCGAAAAATACTCATGTAAAATAAAATATTTACGGACGGTGAAGATGTCGATTTACGTCTGGATCCGGCGAACGTTTTATGGCGGCGGCAACATAAACTGACAAAAAATTTGTTTTCCATGTCTTATAATGAAAATAATGGCTTAGGTATCAAAATAGATGATCAGAAAAGAGGTTAGAGTATGGACTGGAGTGCACCGAAAAGCGTACGGCAGATAGGCGATACAAAAGGAAAAACAAAGATATACGTCGAAGATTATGTGATGTCTTTCGCGAGAAGGCTCGTGAGGGAACGGAAGAATACGGAGATCGGCGGTGTGCTGTTAGGACACCGTTTTTATCACGCGCGGGAAAAAGTTTTTCTTGTGTCGGGGATGGTGTCGGTTAAAGATTTTCATATGAGGAACAGCGATACCTTTTCGCAGGAGATGTGGACAGGCATTTATACGGATATTAAGGAAAATTTTACGGATCTTGATGTAGTGGGTTGGTTCTATTCCAACGAAAAAGCGAAGGATGGTATCCCTGAAAGCCTGCTGGAGATCCACCGCAGGAATTTTTCGGAAGGGGACAGGCTTTTATACGTATATGAAGAGGGCGGCAGTCAGGATGATTTCTATTTATATGAAAATTCGGGTTTTCAAAAACAGGGCGGCTACTATATCTATTATGAAAAAAATGCCGAGATGCGAAATTATATGATGGAGGAGACAAATCGTTTCGTACATATCGTAGAGCAGGAGGATGACCGCGTGATCCGGAATATCCGGGGCGTGATCAAGGAAAATGAAGAAAAGAAAAAAGAAAAAGAGGCGGAGGGGAAAGTGACGTTTGGGCTTGCGAGCCTTGTACTCGTGCTGGGTCTTTTGCTGGGCGCCGTCGCGCTGAACAACCGCAATGGATTTTCGGAACTGAGGGATCAGATCTCGGGACTTCAGGCTGGGTTGCAGGAAGCGGTCAAGGGTGGAAAGGAAAAGAACAAGACCGATGTCGAGACGCTCGGAGGCGGCGTCGTGTCGAAAGGGGCTGTGAGCGGGCAGAGTGCAGGAGCGCAGGAGGCTTCTGTGGATGGAGCTGAGCAGAAGAACGCTTCTGGGGACGGGGTGGATCCGGCGGCAGAACAGGTGACAAACGGTGTCAGTCCGGGAGGTGTGAAAACAAAGGCAGTATCCGGTGAAAGTGCGGCGCTTCAGTGAGCGTACACTTGGGCGGGTGCATATTTCGATAGGAGCGCACTTTACTGGGTGCTTGAAAAAAATGTCGCCTTATGTTATACTGACGACAATGAACCATTCATGGAACCGGGGTGAACGAAGTTGGGCAGCATTTTTGAGAACAGCGTAGAAGAGGAGAGCAGGAGACGTAAAAAGAAAAGGAATAAAACGATTTTGTTTTTTAGTCTGGTTGGTACTGGCGTTTTGATAGGGATAGTTGTGATCGTTTGTTTCTCTTATTATTATGCGCATCGTTCTTTCTCCGGTTATGACGTCGTGAGCGAGCAGGCGAGGAAGGACAGTAATGGCGTATCGTACCTGCCATTTCATGGAAATCTGCTCAAGTACAGCCGAGACGGGATTTCCCTGATGGATGATTCCGGAGAGACATTGTGGAACGGCGGATATGAGATGGAGCAGCCGGTAGTCGATATCCGTGGAAATTATGTTCTGGTTGCCGATATAGGCGCTAAAATGTTTTACGTATACAATGGCAAAGACCAGGGGATTGGCATTGAGACGACATTGCCGATCGGGAAAGCGAAGATCTGTGAGGACGGGAAAGCGGCAGTTCTGCTGCAGGATGAAGATTCCGATGTGATCAGTATTTACGATCCGTACAGCACAGCGGAGCAGCTCGAAGTAGAGATACCGACAAATGTGCTGGATGATGGTTTTCCGCTCGATTTCGATATATCACCCGATGGGAACAGCCTGGTAATCGCGTATATCGTTGTTCAGAATGGTACGATGGAGAATAAAGTTTGTTTTTACAATTTTACAGAGGTGGGACAGGATCAGAATACGCTTGTAGGAGGGAAATCTTACGAGACAAAAATGATTTCCCGGATCGGTTTTGTTTCGGACGACAAGGCGGCGATTTTTTTTGAAGATGGTTTTTCCTTATTTGAGAATATGAAGAAGCCGACAGAAATCTTTGAAAAGATTTTTGAGGATGAAATCAAGAGCGCAGATTTTGACGATGAAAATATTTTGGTCATAACAGGCACGGCAGGCAGTACGGATGATCAGAAGATGTATCTTTATAATTTAAGGGGGAAGGAAGAACTGGCGGAGAAGATTTCCTGCAAATACTCGGATTTTGTTATGGCCAGTGGAGAAATCGTATTCACGGACGCGCAGAGTTGTCATATAATTAGAAAGAATGGAAGTGAGAAATTTACGTTTGACTTTGGAAAGGGGTATGATTATTTTTTACCCGCATCTAGTGATAACCGCTATTACTATATCGACGAAGCGTCCATTCAGAGGATAAAAATCTCAGGTTGAGTATGTTATTTTGCAGAGGAGAAGGGGGGATATTTATGTCAAGTGCTTTACAGGGGCAGATGTTGGCGCTGATCTTAGTCGCGGCGGTTATCGGCTGCGTATTCATCGGAGCCGGCCGGGGGTTGGTCTATGGAATTTTCAGTGTGGTTAAAAATATCGTTATCATCGCAGTGGCGATCGGGATGGCTCCGGTCATCGCCAAACAGCTTCCGAGCGAGGTGGCGGTCAAAGATGGCGCAGGTTATGTCGTTGCATTTGTCATCAGTATTATCGTATTTAATATCATAGGAAGTTTTATAAAAGGAGTCCGGGATGTTCCGCTGATCGGCGGCCTGGATCGATTTGGCGGAGCGGTGGCTGGACTGATCGTCGGTTTTTTTATCTCATGGTCGATCCTGGCGGTGCTGGGAAGCCTTCAGGAATATGAATCG
Source organism: uncultured Eubacterium sp. (assembly GCA_910589665.1). GTDB lineage: Bacteria > Bacillota > Clostridia > Lachnospirales > Lachnospiraceae > Eubacterium_F. The sequence goes on from CAJUTR010000002.1 coordinate 127,079, forward strand.
TGCCGTGAGATCGTACAGTCAGCAAAGGAGGATAAGATCGTGATGTGGTTCCAGTCGTGCAGTCCGCTGCCGGCCGTCATGGAAAGTCTCGGATTTAATGTTTTGTGATCTGACTGGGCATTGAATAAAAAAAATGGTAAAATCTATAATAAATATGAAAAACACCCTTGACAAACTGAAGCAAGGGTGTTATCTTTAATTTAGCCAAGAATTAGCACTCGTTGTGATGGAGTGCTAACAAAGGAAGTGGTGATATGCAGCTTGATGAACGAAAGCAGAAAATTTTAGAGGCCATCATCCATAATTATATGGAAAGCGGAGAACCTGTCGGTTCGCGCACCGTTTCGAAGTACACGGATCTGAACCTCAGCTCCGCGACGATACGGAATGAGATGGCGGATCTAGAAGAGATGGGATATATCCTGCAGCCTCACACATCTGCTGGAAGGATTCCTTCCGATAAGGCGTATCGGATGTATGCGGATACGGTGCTGAGGAACAAGGAAAAAGAAGTGGAAGATATGAAAGGTGTCCTGATCGAGAAAGCGGATAAGATTGATTTGCTTCTGCAGCAGGTAGCAAAGTTATTGGCGGAAAACACGAATTATACGACGATGGTATCCAAACCGAAGTACGCGCATAAAAAAATAAAGTTTATCCAGCTGAATCCGATTTCGGATATGCAGATACTGGTGATCGTCGTTTTGGATAACAACCACGTCAATAATAAATTTATCAATCTGGCAGGTCCGATCGATGATAATGTCATTTCACAGCTGAATTTTATTATCAACGCAGCACTGAACGGCCTGGATGTGACCGAGATCAATATGGCGATCATGCAGGAGATCAAAGAAAAGGCTGGCGAGTACGGCGATCTCGCTTCGAGTATACTCGACTGTATTGCCGAAGCGATGAGTGATGAAGAGACATCGGAGATTTACACGTCGGGCGCTACGAATATTTTGAAATACCCGGAACTCAGTGATAAGGAAAAGATGGCCGAACTACTTACGACATTTGAGGAAAAACAGCGGCTTGAGGCGTGGGTAAACGACGAGGCGAATCCCGAAGAACACGGCATCCAGGTGTATATCGGCGATGAATCCCCTGTCGAGGCGATGAAAAATTGTTCCGTTGTGACGGCGACGTATCAGATCAAGGAAGGTGTATATGGAAAGATCGGCATTGTCGGCCCGAAACGCATGGATTATGAAAAAGTAGTGGGGACACTGGAAAACTGTATGCAGCAACTGGATGACATATTTAAGTCAAAGACGTAGGGAATCGGAAGTGGTATCCCGTGCAGGCAAAATTTTGAAAGGTGGTTTAAAAGGTGGCAGAAGAAAAAGAACTAGCATCAGCCGAAGAGGTGGAGAATGAGGCAAAACAGGCAGAGGATGCCGCTCCGGACACAAAGGCACCGGAGGAAGAGGCGGATATGGCTAAGGAAGATCTGAAAGAACAGGACGAAGAAAAGGAGGAAACTGTAGGTAACGAAGAAAAGAAAGAGTCCGGCAAAAAGAATAAGAAGCTGTCGGGCCGGGCAAAAAAGGATAAGAAAGACGAGAAGATTGAAGAACTGAACGATCGGCTTCTCAGGAATATGGCAGAGTTTGAAAACTTCCGGAACCGTTCGGAAAAAGAAAAGACAGCGATGTTTGAAATAGGCGCCAAATCGGTAGTGGAGAAGATCCTTCCGGTTGTCGATAACTTTGAGAGAGGATTGGATGCCGTCACCGAAGAGGAAAAGGACAATGGCTTTGTCAAAGGGATGGAAGCCATATACAAACAATTCTGTACCGCTCTTGAAGAAATGGGCGTCGTGCCGATCGAGGCGGTCGGAAAAGAATTTGACCCAAACCTGCACAACGCGGTGATGCACGAGGAAGACGATTCGATGGAAGCGAACATGGTCTCCGAGGAACTGCAGAAGGGTTATATGTACAAAGAAAGCGTGGTCAGGCATAGTATGGTGAAAGTTGTCAATTAGGACTGACCAAGAAGGAACTTCATTTGGTAAGTTTGTAAACTTTTATATAGATTAATTTCATTTTAAGAAGGAGAGATTGTTATGAGTAAGATTATAGGTATCGACTTGGGTACGACAAACAGTTGTGTGGCAGTTATGGAAGGCGGTAAGCCGGTTGTCATCGCAAATGCGGAGGGAGCGAGAACGACGCCATCTGTCGTTGCTTTTACAAAAAACGGCGAGCGTCTGATCGGTGAGCCGGCAAAACGTCAGGCTGTTACAAATGCAGATAATACGATCTCATCGATCAAAAGGCATATGGGTTCGGATTATCGTGCCGCTGTCGATGATAAGAAATATTCCCCGCAGGAGATTTCGGCGATGATCCTTCAAAAGCTGAAGAGCGACGCGGAGAATTATCTCGGAGGAGAGACGGTGACGGAAGCGGTCATCACGGTTCCCGCTTATTTTAATGATGCACAGCGTCAGGCGACAAAAGATGCCGGTAAAATAGCTGGCCTTGATGTAAAACGAATCATCAACGAGCCGACGGCAGCAGCGCTTGCGTATGGACTTGATAACGACGGTGAGCAGAAGATCATGGTATATGACCTCGGAGGCGGAACATTTGACGTATCGATCATTGAAATCGGCGACGGCGTCATTGAAGTGCTTGCGACATCGGGAGATAACAGGCTCGGTGGAGACGATTTTGATAATAAACTGTGTGACTACATGGTAAGTGAGTTTAAAAATGCGGAGGGAATCGACCTTTCTACGGATAAAATGGCGATGCAGCGTCTGAAAGAAGCGGCAGAAAAGGCGAAAAAGGAACTCTCGGCAGCTACGACGACGAATATCAACCTTCCGTTTATCACGGCTACGGCAGAAGGGCCGAAACATTTTGATATGAACCTGACAAGGGCAAAATTTGACGAATTGACGGCTGATCTGGTGGAAAGAACAGCTGCGCCGGTAACGAATGCCTTGAAAGATGCCGGAATTACGGCGTCAGAACTTAGCAAAGTTCTTCTCGTGGGCGGATCTACACGTATTCCAGCCGTACAGGATAAGGTGAAACAGTTGACCGGACACGATCCGAACAAATCGCTGAATCCGGATGAGTGCGTTGCGCTTGGTGCTTCGATTCAGGGAGGAAAGCTTGCTGGAGATACCGGCGCCGGAGATATCCTTCTTTTGGATGTCACTCCGCTTTCCCTTGCCATTGAGACGATGGGCGGCGTAGCGACGAAACTGATCGAGAGAAATACGACGATCCCGACGAAGAAGAGCCAGATCTTTTCTACGGCAGCGGATAACCAGACAGCCGTAGATATCAATGTCGTACAGGGTGAGAGACAGTTTGCCCGCGACAATAAATCCTTGGGACAGTTCCGGCTGGATGGTATTCCGCCAGCTATGCGCGGCGTGCCTCAGATCGAAGTTACATTTGATATTGATGCGAATGGTATCGTGAACGTATCGGCAAAGGACTTGGGAACAGGAAAAGAACAGCATATTACGATCACAGCCGGATCGAATCTGTCGGATGATGAGATCGACAAGGCAGTAAAGGAAGCGGCTGAATTTGAGGCACAGGATAAGAAACGGAAAGAGGGCATTGATGTTCGTAACGAAGCGGACAGCATGGTATTCCAGACCGAGAAGGCACTGAATGATGTTGGCGAGGGCGTGGACGCTGCGGAGAAGGAAAAAGTGCAGGCGGAGATCGAAAAGGTGAAGGCAATCCTTGAGAGAACGCAGGCAGAAACCATGTCCGACGCGGATATGGATGAACTGAAAGCGGCGAAAGAAGCACTGATGACAAGTGCCCAGCAGGTGTTCGCGAAAGTATATGAGCAGGCACAGCAGGCAGCTGGCGGCGCACAGGGAGCAGGCCCCGATATGGGAGCAGCTGGCGGCACAGAACCGGATAACGGCGGAGAAGATGTTGTAGACGGAGATTTCCGTGAACTGTGATCATTGTTAAAAATAGTAGAAACGGCATTTAAAAATACAGGCCTCAAAATGGCGAAGGTTAAAATAGTAATAAGGCCTAAGCCGTTTGGCTTTTGTAAACGACTCGTACTGTCTTGGTACGAGTCAATGTCGCTTTATCATACAGGAAGATAAGGTGCAAAAGAGCACACGATGTGACAGTGACGTGCATGAGGAGGAGAGAAGAATGGCTGACAAGCGTGATTATTATGAGGTTCTGGGCGTTAGTAAAGGTGCCAGTGACGCTGAGTTAAAGAAGGCATATCGAAAATTAGCGAAGAAATATCATCCAGATACAAATCCGGGAGATAAAGAGGCGGAGAAGAAGTTTAAAGAAGCTTCTGAGGCATATGCCGTATTGAGTGACGCGGATAAGAGGAGGCAGTACGACCAGTTTGGCCATGCGGCTTTTGAAAATGGCGGCGGTGCTGGCGGGTTTGATTTTTCAGGCATGGATATGGGAGATATTTTTGGAGACATTTTTGGGGATCTATTTGGCGGCGGGAGCCGCAGGAGGGATCCCAACGCGCCGACAAGAGGTGCCAACATCCGTGCCCAGGTAAGGATTACTCTCGAGGAAGCATGTTTTGGCGTGGATAAAGAACTAGATCTGAATTTGAAAGATGAATGTGCGACCTGTCACGGGACGGGAGCAAAACCGGGTACGACGCCGGAAACATGTACGGTTTGTGGAGGCAAAGGACAGGTGGTCCATACCCAGAAATCTCTCTTTGGCATGGTTCAGAATGTCGTTGCTTGTTCGAATTGCCATGGAACAGGTAAAGTCATTAAAGAAAGGTGCAGTGACTGTGGCGGAAGTGGTTATAAATCTAGTAGAAAGAAAATACAGGTGTCGATCCCGGCTGGTATCGATCATGGACAGAGCGTCCGCATTCGTGGGAAGGGAGAACCTGGTACAAATGGCGGTGCCAGGGGAGATCTTTTGGTCGAGGTGTATGTAGAACCGAATGCTATGTTTGAGCGGCGAAACTATGACATATATTCAACGGTTAAAATCTCGTATCCAAAAGCAGTGCTAGGTGGAGAAATCGTTGTCAGGACGATCGACGGAGAGGTGGCTTATACCGTGAAGCCGGGCACTCAGACCGGAACAAGGGTAAGGCTCCGCAGTAAAGGAGTTCCTTCTTTGCGAAACAAAAAACTTCGCGGAAATCATTATGTGGATCTTGTGGTTGATGTGCCGACGACGATCAGCAAAGAGCAAAAGAAACTTTTACAGCAGTTAGAAGAGAGCTTTACGGAGAAGGAAGGCAAAAGGCATAAGAAAAAATGAAGGTAAAAGAAAGATAAGGGCAAAAGAAAGAGTGCCTGCACTAGCAATTTGAAATCGCTGGTGCGGCACTCGTTTTATTTCATTTGATTTTTAATTGCCGATCAAATTAAGCAAGTGTAAACTTAGCTTTCAACACGGTGATCTCATCTCCGCTCTGATATGGGCAGTTATCTTTCAGGTTCGGGATGTAGAACATGATCGGATAGTTGATGTTCGTATCTGGATCTTTGTCGCCGTTCATAGCATCCTTCGGAATGGTATAAGAGAAATTGTAGGTATATGTTTTACCTTTTTTAATCTTACCTTCTACTACTTTTGCACGTTTGTGAGAAGAATCTTTCTTCACAGATGCAAGGCTCCAGCTCTTACCAGCTTTTTTAGCAATCGAAGAACGAAGTTTGGAGTCGATCACATGGTAAACGAATGGATAAGTTCCGTCGCTTCCGCCCTTTGTGTAGTTAAAGCAGAAACCTAACTCTGCAAGGTCGTTTTTACCAGAGTTCTTAAGTGTGACAGAGATGTTGATCTTCTTTCCTCTGTAGTCAACACCGCCGTTTGCCGGATCATAGAATACGGCACGGCAGAGCCACATTCTGAATGAATTGTACTTGAATTCACTGTAAGGGCACTTAACCGGAGCTGCAAAAGATTCACCTGAACTGGAATCTGATCCCGTCTCTTTTGTAAGATCATAAATGACTGTACCGGATTTTGGTGCACTAACTTTTACTTTGCATTTTGCGGATGATTTGCCAACTTTAGCGGTGATCGTTGCCTTTCCTTTAGCAACACCTGTTACCGTACATTTTTTGCCTTTTGCCTTAATGGAAGCAATCGCTTTATTGCTCGTAGACCATTTAGCCTTGGCATTTGCTTTCAAGTTTACCGTTTTGCCGGCTGCGAGAGTCACTGACTTTTTATTCAGTTTTGCCTTCTTAGCAGCCGATGCGTCAGATGGTGATGCGACTGCTGCGGAAGTTACGACTACAGCTGAAGCCAATGTTACTGCAACAATTTTCTTTGAAATTTTTGAGAACATAAACATTCTTCCTCCTTTTAATTTTAGCTACCATGTTTGTGAAAATCCACAAATATGTATAGCGATATTATAAAGACATTATAACATTTCCATAAAGGGAATGCAAGTCCTAAGCGAAAAATAATATGGGAATTTTTACTTTGCCTTTTGCTTGCGCTTTGAAAAAAGATTTCTCTTCTTTTCCTTTTTTTCACTTATTTTTGCACTGGCGGCCTCCTGGCGCGCTTTTTGAAATGTTCGTATCGTTTCGTCCAGCTGCTTAAAACGGGCTTCTTCCTCTTCATCCCTTTGCCTGATGAGGAAATCAATCTCCTTGCGGACATTATCTGAAACCCTGGAACTGATATCATCGCTCATTTCTTTGGAATTTTCGCTCATGGCATCTTTTATGATATTAGTTAGTATAGACTTAAATTGTGTCATTTTATCGGCATTGCCGCTTGAATCGGAAGATTTTACGGAACTGCTTCCGGTCTGGTAGTACGTCGCCGCAGAAGGAGCGGAAGCCGAGGAAGGAAGCTGATCCCTTATATCTTTCAGCGATATATGGCTTGCTTTCAGGTTCTGGATCGATTTAAAGATTTTCAGGTCGTCGTCTGTATATATGCGGTGCCCCATAGAATTGCGGGCAATATTCAGGTTAAGCTCGTCTTCCCAATAGCGCAGCACATGAGGTTCAACATTCATCAGTTTGGCTGCTTCTGAAATCGTGTAGCAAAGCTGTACAGGTTCTTTCATAATTTATATTCCGTCCTTTCTAAGCGCTTCGGCGAAGCCCCAACGCTTCCGTGAAGCTAAAGTTGACTTAAGTATAACAAAAGGGGAAAGGAGTTCAAGTATCCTTTCCCCTTTTTTTGAAAAAACGGTTGACAGCTTTTCTGTTAATGCGACAGGAAAAATGAAAAAACGCCTAATTGGTTTCCAAATTTGCAAATTTCGTGAATTCAGAAAGCCATTTCAGTTTGACCGTACAGGTAGGGCCGTTACGCTGTTTGCCAATAATGATTTCCGCAATGCCTTTGTCTTCCGAATCTCGATGATAATATTCATCTCGGTAAATAAACATCACGACATCGGCGTCCTGTTCGATCGCGCCGGATTCACGCAGGTCGGATAGCATCGGGCGCTTGTCCTCACGGCCCTCAACGGCGCGGCTGAGCTGGGACAGGGCGATGACGGGACAGTCGATCTCTCTGGCAAGCGCTTTCAGGGAGCGCGAAATATCGGAAATTTCCTGCTGGCGGGATTCATTCCGCCGGCCGCCGCTGCCCGACATCAGCTGCAGATAGTCGATGATGACAAGTCCGAGATCGTTTTCTATTTTCATTTTCCGGCACTTGGAGCGGAGTTCCGCAATGGTAATACCTGGCGTGTCATCAATGACAAGCGGGGATTCTCCGAGAAGGATCGTACTTTCGGTAATTTTCCCCCACTCCTCATCCGCCAGATTTCCAACGCGCATATGCTGGGAGTCGACTTTGGAATTCATCGAGATCAGTCGTTTGGCAAGCTGGATCCGCGACATTTCCAAACTGAAAATGGCAGTTGACGTGTTATTGCGCATGGCAACGGTTTCCGCGATGTTTAACACAAATGCCGTTTTTCCCATCGAAGGACGGGCGGCGATCAAAATGAGATCGGATTTTTGGAGTCCTGCCGTGCGGGAGTCCAGATCATAAAATCCGGTGGAGATACCAGTGACGGCACCCACGGTCTTCGCCGCGTTCTGAATGCTTTCCAGCGTCTCAAGAGCAATCTGCTTGATCGGGACAAAATCGCTCGTAGATCGGTTTTGCACGACATCAAAGATCTGTCGCTCCGTGTTGTCTAACAGGACGTTCAGATCTTCGGTGTCCTGATAGCAGTCATTGGCGATTGATTCGGAAACGCGGATCAGTCTCCTTAAAACGGCCTTCTCCTTTACGATTTCTGCATAGTATTTGACGTTGGCAGAAGTCGGAACGGATGAGAGGATATTGCTGATGAATTCTACGCTGCAAAGTTCTTCTGGGACTTCCTGTTCACGTAGCTTATTTTGCAGCGTGACGGGATCGACCGGTTTTCCTTCTTGATAAAGGGACAACATTCCGTTATATAATGTTTTATATTGAAGCGTATAAAAATCCTCCGGCAGCAGAAGTTCAGAAACAGTCATAATGGCGTCTGGATCTAAAAGGATAGCGCCTATTACTGATTGTTCCGCTTCTGCACTGTGGGGGAGGATTCGTTTTATAATCTGTTCTTCCATGTTTCTCTCCATGAGCGCACATCTATTTAAATTTGTTCTTTGACGATTACTTTAAGTTCAGTCGTTACGTTCGGATGAAGTTTGATTGGCACATGGAAGGTTCCGATGCTTTTGATCGGATCATTCAGGTGCATTTTCTTTTTGTCAAGATCATACCCCAGCTGTTCTTTGGCAGCGGCAGAAATCTCTTTTGTAGAAACAGAGCCAAATGCCCTTCCGCCGGAACCGGCTTTGATGGAAAGAGTTACGGATTTCCCGGAAATCTCTTCGGCGAGTTTTTTTGCCTTTTCCAGATTTTCAGCAGCAATCTTTTCTTCGTTTTGTTTTTGGAGCTTCAGGTCGTTCATGCTTTTTGACGTGGCTTCGACGCCGAGATTCTTTTTCAGGATGAAGTTTCTAGCGTAACCGTCATTGACCGATACGACTTCCCCTTTTTTTCCTAGTGATTTTACATCTTCTAAAAGTATTACCTTCATTTATAAGTCACCTTCCTCTTTCATATCTAATAATATTTTTCGTATTACTTCGCCGCCCTCCTGGAGAGAACAGTCGTGCAGCTGTGCACCGGCACTCGTGATGTGTCCGCCGCCGCCCAGTTTCTCCATTACGACCTGTACGTTTAATTCGTCAATGGAACGGGCGCTGATATATATTTTTCCTTCAAATTCCGTGAGCACAAACGTGGCTTTTATGCCGTCAATGTCCAAAAGCTCGTTGGCGATCTTGGCGCCGACGATCGTTGGCGATTCGCAGTTGTTGGCATTGCAGAGGGAAATCGCGTAGTGATCCAGGAAAATATCCGTATTTTGGATGGCTTCTGCCTTGACCTTATATTCATTCAGGTCCGAACGGAATAATTTGCGGATGCGGGTAATGTCAGCTCCGGAACGGCGAAGGAACGCGACGGCTTCAAACGTGCGCACGCCGGGTTTGTTCATAAAGTTGTTCGTATCGACCATAATACCAGAGTACAGGGCGTCGGCCTCATAAGATTTTAGTTTTACTTCCTCGCCGACGTACTGAAGGATTTCTGCCACCATTTCACACGTAGAGGACGCAAAAGGCTCCACGTAGGAGAGGGTAGGGTTTTGGAACGACTCGCCTGCCTGCCGGTGATGATCCAGCACGACGAGGGAAGACGCAAGTTCGACGAGACCGGGTTCATCCGTATAGGAAGGGTGGTTCACGTCTACGACTACGAGCAGCGTATTGTCCGTCATAAGGGAGCGCGCGGTCTCACCGGTAATGAATAGATCCGATTTGTATTCATCATGTGATTTCAGCATCGCGAGCATAGGACGTAGGGAAGATGTTACTTTGTTTACGACGATATGGGCCGGTTTGCCGAGCGCGGCGGCGATATGGTAAATACCGATCGCGCTTCCGATTGCGTCGACATCGGGCAGCTGGTGTCCCATGATGATGATCTGCTCTGCGGCGATGATCGACTCGCGGAGTGCGTGTGCTTTTACCCGCGCTTTTACCCGCGTATTTTTCTCCTGTTGGATACTCTTTCCACCGTAGTATAATATATTGTCCTTGTTTTTGATCACGACCTGGTCGCCTCCCCTGGCAAGCGCGAGGTCGATTGCGCTCCGGGCGTATTCCTGGCGTTTATTGAACGTGTCAGCCTGTGTGCCGATCCCCATACTGATTGTGATGCTGACATCTTCCCCGACGTTGACATTCCGTATCTCATCCAACAGGGAAAATTTATTGTTCTGCAGTTCGGACAGATATTTGTGTTTAAAGAGAAAAATATATTTGTCCTTCTCCAGTTTCTTTGTAATGGCATCAATTTTTAGCATGTATTTGTTGATCTTCCGATCAATCAGGGCGGACAGAAGCGCGCGGCGCACCTCGTCGACCGGCTCCAGTGACTCGTCGTAGTTGTCGATGTACAATAGTCCCACGTCAAGCCGCTGTTCGTTGTTTTCCTTAATATAACGTACGATCTCCGTCTCGTCATAGAGATAAAAGACATAAAAGTTATCGCTGAGGACAAACGGGGATGCCGTTTCATCCTGTATCTCCTGTCCCGCGTCTACCATGTTCACTTTTTGGATGACCGCTTTGTAATAATTTTCTTCGGTATGAAAATGGATTTCCGAATTTTCTTCGATTGTCTTTGGAAATGTCTTGACGGAAAGGTTTGGGATGGCGGATTCGATCGTAAATTTCCGCCGGGTCATACCGGTGCAGAATAGTTTGGTAAACTGCCAGTTGCACCATAAGCACGTTCCGGTCCAGTCGGTAATGGCGATCGGCAGGTCCAGGTCGTTTGCCAGCCGGTTCACGGTGCGGTTAAAACGGATCGCGTATTGTACCAGATCGCCGAGAAGAGCTTTTCTTTTATAAAAAAATAAAAGAACGGCAATGATAATATACAAGATCACGTATATGGTCATCAGGATTCCGATTTGGTTGTCTAATGTATATATATGAAGATTTACAGCGGCTAGCAGCAAAGAGAGCATGAGCGGCCAGCGCAAATAGGAACGCATCGTTTCCTGGATTTTTTTCTCGTTCAAAGGCTTCCTCCTATCCTGTATCCGAAATCAGGCAAATTACGATATATAAAACCATTATACCACGGATGGAGAAAAAAGGGAAGCTTGCTTTTTGAAAATGCGGAACCAGAAAGTGGGAGGTGCGTCAAAAAGGCGAAAAAGGACTGGCTGGCAGACAAAAAATGTCTGCCAGCCAGTCCGTATTTGTTTTTTTATTTTATCAGTCAAGTGTGTATGGCATCAATGCAACGTGGCGGGCACGTTTGATCGCTGCCGTAAGCGCGCGCTGATGCTTTGCACATGTGCCGGTGATCCTTCTAGGAAGGATCTTTCCTCTCTCGGACATGTAGCGTTTCAGCTTGTTTGTGTCTTTGTAGTCAATATAATCATGCTCTTTGTCAGAACAAAATGCGCATACTTTTTTCCTTCTGCGAGGGCCTCTTCTTCTTGCTGGAGAATCCGAGCCATTTCCCTTGTTATAAGCCATTTGAATTGCCTCCTTTTGATGCAATCATTCGGTTTTAGTTAAATGGTAAACCGTCCTCTATGCCGTCTGGAATGTTCATGAAGTCGTCGTCTGCCGCTAAGGCAGGTTCGGGTGCTCCGCCGCCGAATCCGCTGTTTCCTCGGGAAGCAGCCGCATTTGCGTCTGCGGTACTCTTCCTCTCAGCGAATTCAATTTCCTCGGCGATGATTTGCACACTATATACTTTTTCACCATTCTTATTCGTATAGTTATCGTTCTGCACGCGGCCGGTGAGCAGCATGCGCGAACCCTGTTTGAAATATTTCTCAACAAATTCAGCCTGTTTGCCGAACGCAGTACAGTTAAAGAAATCGACGTCCGATTCTCCCTGACGGGCAAACCGGCGGTTTACAGCGATACTAAACCGAGCAATTGCCAACGAATTTTCTCCCTGAGAATACCGTATCTCAGGATCTCTTGTCAAATTACCCATAAAAATTACTTTATTCATGGAAGGATTCCTCCTTTTCTTATGCTTCCTGTTTTACGCATAAGTATCGAATCACGTTGTCCATAATGCGAAGCCGCTGTTCAATTTCGCCCGGCGTATCCGGCTCGGAATCAAACTGAATAAAGTAATAAAAGCCTTCACTCATCTTCTGAATTTCATAGGCAAGTCTTTTTTTGCCCCATTCATCGACGTTTGTAATCGTACCGCCAAATGTAGTGATGTACTCTTTGGCTTTTTCGACCGTGGCATTTCTTACTTCGTCATCAACTTTTGCACTAACAACTAAAGCTAATTCATACTTATTCATAGTTGCCTGCACCTCCTTTTGGTCTCTGGCTCTCCCTTAAAAGATTTTGGTAGGATCCCTTTTACTCAGGGGAGAACAAGGAATATGATTTTTTACATCACGGAGTTATATTATAGCACGGGGAAAGAGAGAATGCAAGAAAAATATTGGGAAAACTTGTTTTAAATTTCCCTTTACATCTGGCATGACAAGTGATATGATTAGAGCACAACATATAGTATCAATCATAATAATAATATACTATATCAAGTTAGGAGAGTATGTGAGACATGGTGAAGACAAGGGTGATCAAGCGGAACGGGGAAGAGGTAGAGTTCGATCCGGAAAAAATAAGTAATGCGATCCAAAAGGCAAATAAGGAAGTGGAAGAACACAAAAGATTAACGCTGCTCCAGGTGGCTGACATTACGAACCAGGTGACTGCGCAGATCAAGGCGTCACCGTTTTCGGTAAATGTGGAAAATATCCAGGATATGGTAGAGATCGGAATCATGAAAGAGGGCGGCTATGAGATTGCCCAAAAGTATGTGAGATACCGGTATCAGCGGGAGATCGCCCGGAAAGCAAACACGACGGACAGCGAGATCCTTTCCCTCATTGAGTGCAGCAATGAGGAGATCCATCAGGAGAATTCCAATAAGGATGCGGGGATCAACTCGACACAGAGGGATTATATGGCGGGTCAGGTCAGCAAGGATCTGTCCATGCGCCTGCTATTGCCGAAAGAGATCGTGGATGCCCATAAGGAAGGGATCATACATTTTCATGATTCTGATTATTATGCGCAAAAGGAACACAATTGTGATCTGGTGAATCTGGAAGATATGCTCCAGAACGGTACGGTCATCAGCGATACGCTGATCGAAAAACCGCATTCGTTCTATACGGCGTGTAATGTTACAACTCAGATCGTAGCGCAGGTTGCCAGTAACCAGTACGGCGGCCAGTCGTTTTCCCTGGCACATCTGGCGCCGTTCGTTGATATAAGCAGAAAGAAGATCCGGGAGGAAGTCCGCGACGAGTATATTGAACTCGGACTTGTCGATGAGGATGACAGGCTGGAGAAGATCGTGAAAAAACGGCTGGCCGATGAGATCAAGAGAGGGATACAGACGATCCAGTACCAGCTGATCACGCTGATGACCTGTAACGGACAGGCTCCGTTTGTTACGATGTTTCTTTATCTGGACGAGGTGGAGGGACAGACCCGGCACGATCTGGCGCTTTTGATTGAAGAGGTGCTCCGCCAGCGGATCGAGGGCGTGAAAAATGAGAAAGGGGTCTGGATCACACCAGCATTTCCGAAGCTTATTTATGTACTGGACGAGGATAATATGGAGGGAGGCTCAGAGTATTATTACCTGACGGAATTGGCAGCATTGTGTACCGCCAAACGTATGGTGCCGGACTATATTTCCGCCAAGGTCATGCGTGAACTGAAACAGGGGGATGTGTATACCTGCATGGGATGCCGCTCGTTTTTGACCGTGGAAGACGGGCAGCGGAACCCAGACGGAAGCCATAAATATTATGGCCGGTTCAATCAGGGTGTCGTGACGATCAATCTGGTGGATGTGGCATGTTCCTCTTATGGCGATAAGGATAAATTTTGGAAGATTTTGGACGAGCGTCTGGAACTGTGCCACCGCGCGCTGCGGTGCCGGCATGAGCGCCTTCTCGGAACGGCTTCGGATGTGGCACCGATCTTGTGGCAGCACGGGGCGCTGGCGAGACTGGAAAAAGGCGAGAAGATCGATAAGCTCCTCTACGACGGATATTCTACGATCTCGCTCGGCTATGCCGGATTGTACGAGATGTGTATGCGTATGACAGGGAAGTCGCATACGGATCCGGAGGGCAGGGAGTTTGCGCTGGCGGTTATGAAACGTCTGAATGATAAATGTGCCGAGTGGAAAGCGGCCGAACGGATCAGTTACTCGGTATACGGGACGCCGATGGAGTCCACGACGTACAAGTTTGCCAAATGCCTGCAAAGGCGGTTTGGAGTCATCCGGGGAGTGACAGATAAAAACTACATTACAAATAGTTATCATATCCATGTGTCGGAGGAGATTGATGCGTTCAGCAAGCTTAGTTTCGAGTCAGAGTTTCAAAAACTGTCGCCCGGCGGCGCGATCAGCTATGTCGAAGTTCCGAACATGCAGGATAATATTCCGGCCGTTCTTTCTGTGATGCGGCATATTTACGAAAATATCATGTACGCCGAACTGAATACGAAGAGTGATTTTTGTGAACAATGTGGATATTCTGGTGAAGTCGTCATCAAAGAGGATGAGTACGGCAAGCTTGTCTGGGAGTGTCCGAATTGCGGAAACATGGATCAGTCGAAATTGTTTGTCGCACGCCGTACATGTGGCTATATCGGTACTCAGTTCTGGAACCAGGGGCGCACGCAGGAGATTAAAGACCGGGTGCTGCATTTATAAGAACGGATTGATAAGATCCGCAGGGGAAATTTTCTTGTATTGCCGGTCAGTTTGTGTTACTATTTAAAAGGAAGGAAGCTGCGAGCTTTGGAGCGGCGGGAAAGGATGGTACGATGTCGGCAGAATACAGTATAAAAGACAGGATCCGGGATATCATAGACGGGACGGTAGAGGCAGATCGGAAGAAAAAGGAGAGTATGCAGGGGAATATAGACAAAGCAGACCATATTTTCCAGTTTTGCCTGCTGCTGTTCGGACTGGGGTTCTGGGTCGTGATGATATTGAAAATGTTCCTTTGATAGCGATAAGGTAAAGAGTTGAGGCTAAAATAATGGAATTTGAAGTTGGGCAGTTAGTGGAGATGAAAAAACCTCACCCCTGCGGCGAAAACCGCTGGGAGATCCTGCGTGTAGGTATGGATTTCCGGCTGCGGTGCATGGGCTGCGGACGTCAGGTCATGGTGCCGCGCAAGGTGGTGGAAAAGAAAGCGAAAAAAATAGCGCGGGAGACGCGTGCATAATACGAGGAGGTAAGGATGAAGAGCAAAAAGTATTTTTACACATGGGAAGATTATAGCGAGAGTAATAAAAATTCAAAAACGATGATCGACGATATTCTGGCGGATCCAGAACTTGCGCAGCTTGACAAACTCGTGATCGGCTGCTGGGGGGAATCCTGGGAGAACAGTGCGCAGCCGATCATCGACGGCATGGTGGAACATGGAGATCAGTTTGCCGGGATTAAAAGTCTGTATATCGGGGATATGGATTTTGAAGAGTGTGAAGTCTCGTGGATCGAGCAGGCCGATTACAGCAAACTGTGGGCGGCGATGCCGCAGCTCGAGGAGCTGACGATCAAAGGCAGTACGAATCTTTCTCTGGGCAGTATGAAGCATGAAAATCTGAAAAGCCTGGAGATCATCTGCGGCGGACTTCCCAAGGATGTGCTGGCGAGTATCGGGGCGGCAAAACTGCCGGCGCTGAAGCGTTTGTCGCTTTATATGGGGATTGAGGATTACGGATTTGACGGTGGGATCGAGGATATCACGGCCATGCTGGAACAGTCGGATTTTCCAAAACTGGAAGAACTCGGCCTCTTAGACAGTGAGATTCAGGATGAGATCGCGGAGACAGTAGTGAAGAGCCGCTATATGAAGCAGATACATAAGCTTGATCTCTCCTGCGGGACGATGACCGATAAGGGCGGACAATGGATCCTCAATGAGGTCCCCCAATACGATAACATCAAAGAAGTGGATCTGAGTTATCATTATATGTCGGATGAGATGATGGAAAAACTACAGGAACTGCAGGCAGATGTGGATGTGGACGACCAGCAGGAAGATGATGAGTACGATGGAGAGATTTATCGTTATCCGATGCTGACGGAATAGTGGAAATGACAGAGAAGTTGTACCTGTTAGGAACGAAAGGTTCCAAACGGAAGGAATTTTTTGAAAAGGCGGCAGGTGAGTGCCAAGTGCCAGTAGAATTTATCGACTGGACGGAAGCAGAGCGTGCCGACCTGAGCGGCGGAGTCGTGAAGATCGACCCGCCCTCGTACACGACGTCAGATCTCTGGCAGATGAACGGGCAGGTGTCGGCATACCGTTCCCGGCTCCGCGGACTGGAAAACCGGGGGTGTGTATTTTTAAATACGCCTGCGGGCATCGAGAGCGTTTTGGATAAATTTAATTGCAAGAAAAAACTGACCGAACACGGAACCGCCGTGACAGAGATGATCTCGGAAGAGGTTTTAAAAGCAGAGGAGCCGGGAAGGGCAGATGGCGCAGTGGAACGTCTGGAGGAGATGATGTGCCGATGTCAGGCATCCTCTGTTTTTATTAAGCCATCGTACAGCTCCGGCGCGGCCGGTGTCGTCGCCTACCGGAAGTTTCCGGGGAGCGGCCGGGAAGCGGCGTATACATCGTGCCGGGTGCTTGGCGGGGAGCTGGTCAATACAAAAAAGATATACCGGCTGGATGAGAGGGAGGAGATCGCGGCCCTTTTGCGGTCCGTTTTGTCCCTCGGTGTGATCGTCGAGCGATGGCATCCGAAAGCGTCGTATCAGGGAAAAAGTTTTGATCTGCGTGTCGTATGGCAGTTCGGGGAAATGGCGTTTATCGTCGCCAGACAGTCAAGCGGGCCGATCACGAACCTCCATCTGAACAATGCGCCTTTGGACTGGCGGAAACTGGGACTTGCAGAGCAGGTCGTCATGGAGATTCGTTGTCTTTGCCGGGATGCCATGAAACTGTTCCCCGGACTTTTGTCGGCGGGGATCGATATTCTTTTGGAGAAAGGGACGCTGCGGCCGCGCATCATTGAGATCAATGGACAGGGAGATCTGATCTATCAGGATATTTACGCGGAGAATACGATCTATAAGCAGCAGGTCGGGGAAATGAGGAAATTATGGAACAGGTCGATATGAATGAGATCGTGGGCAAATGCCATTTTTTATTTGTCTGCCTCGATTCCCTGCGGTATGACGCGGCGATTGAGGAACAGGAGCGCGGGGGGACGCCGGTACTGAACCGCTATGGCAAATGGCGCAAATGCCAGGCGTCTGGTAATTTTACGTATCCGTCCCATCAGGCGATGTTCGCGGGATTTTTACCGATCGATGACGGCGTGCGCGATATGAAGAAGCGGGAAACATTGTTTTTCTCCGAAGATATCGGCATGGGGCGCAAAGCCCCCGAGGGGGCCTATTCGTTTGAGGGCGCGACGTTCGTGGAGGGACTTGGGCGGGCAGGGTACGATACGTATTGTATCGGCGGCCTGAGTTTTTTTGACAAGCGCACGGATGTGGGAAAAGTGATGCCGGCCTACTTCCGGCACAGTTACTGGAACCCCTCTTTTGGCTGCAAGGTAAAGGAGTCGGCAAAAAATCAGGTCGATTTTGCGGTGCGCAAGCTGGAAACACTGTCAGCGGAGCCGCTTATTTTTCTGTATCTGAACATTTCCGCCCTTCACTATCCGAATTATTTTTATGAAGAGGGGAAGCGGCGTGATGACATAGAGACGCACCGGGCGGCGCTGCGCTATGTGGATCATGAACTCGGGCGGTTATTTGAGGCGTTTGGAAAAAAGGGGGACGTATTTGTCATATGCTGTTCCGACCACGGAACATGTTATGGGGAGGATGGATACTGGTATCACGGTTTTAATCATCCAATCGTAAATACGGTTCCGTATAAACATTTTTTCTTATGATGGCGCCTTTTGCAAAAGGTCAAAAGAGTTGAAATGAGGGCTAGGATGGATCCTTATATACAATACATGTACAGTTATCCCCATAAGACGGCATATGGTCCTCTTACGGGGATCCGGTGGGAGGATTACGCGGGGCGGCTGTCTGGACGCGAGAATAGTTTATATATCCACATCCCTTTCTGCCAGAGTAAATGTGGTTACTGCAATCTATTTTCCGTCGCCGGACAGGGAGAGGATTTGATGGAACAATATGTGGGAGCCATGGAGCGGCAGGCGGCGCAGTGGTCGTCTGCCTTACACGCGCGGACGGTTTTTGCGGATCTGACGCTCGGGGGCGGGACGCCGCTTCTTCTGCCGGAGAGACTGCTGGAACGGGTGTTTCGCATCGCTTCGGATGCGATGGGGTTTGAGGAACAGGGACATCCCGTGATCGTAGAGACGTCGCCGGGACAGACGACGGAGGAGAAACTGCTGCTATTAAAAGAGCATCATGTGACGAGGATCAGTATGGGAGTGCAGAGTTTCTATGGGGAGGAGCTGAAAGCAATCCACCGGAACCACACGCCGGAACAGGTTGAGCGCGCGTTGGAACGGATCCGGGGCGTGGGATTTGCGTGTGTAAATCTGGATCTGATCTACGGCATTCCGGGGCAGACATGGGAGAGCCTGCTTAAATCAGCAGACCGGGCGATTTCGTTCGGACCGGAGGAATTGTTCGTGTACCCACTGTATATTAAACCGGATACTTATTTATATAAAAAAGGGGTTAGGCGCCCTGCGGACACATATGGGATGTATCTGGGAATCCGCCAGTATTTAAGGGAACACGGTTATATTCCTTATTCGATGAGACGGTTTGTGAGAGAGGACTACGCTGGCAGCAACGCTGGTAACGCAACAGGCGGAGCCACGAAGGATATGGGCGATGACTGTGGGAACGGGGGAGGGAGGTCTGCCAGCTGCGGGTTTGGAAATACGGTTTCCATCGGATGTGGCGGACGGAGTTACATCGACCATCTTCATTTCTGCACGCCTTATGCGGTGCGGCACAGTGAGTGCATGGCAAATCTGCGGCAGTACATGGATGAGCTCGATTATCGGGAGATCAGGCATGGTTATCTTCTTTCGGAGGAGGAACAGCGGCGGCGGTTTGTGATCAAAAACGTATTGTTTGACTGCGGCATTTCAAAGGAAGATTACGCGGCTTATTTTTCAAGGGATTTGGAAGCGGATTTTCCGGTTTTACGTGAGTGGATCGCGAGGGGTCATGCCTTTGAGAAGGAGGGGGTGATCCGGCTGACCGAAGAGGGTTTTTCGCTGTCAGATCATCTGGGGCCGATGCTCATTTCCGGCTCATCTGGGAGAGATATGCCCTCTGAGAAAAGTATGTCCTCTGAGGAAAATGTGCCGCCGCGTGCGGAGGGAGATGGATGAAGCATATTTATTACCGGGGGAGTTTGGCATTTTGTAACTATGATTGTTCCTACTGCCCGTTTTCGAAAAACAGGGAGAGCGGGCGGCAAAAGGAGCGTGACAGGCAGCAGTTGTTCCTCTTTGTCAGGAAGATGGCGCAGGAAGCATTTCAGGGAACGGTCCAGATCGTACCGTACGGGGAAGCGCTCATCCATACGTATTACTGGCAGGGGATGGCGGAACTGAGCGCGATGCCTGATATACAGGCCGTGGGAGCCCAGAGTAATTTTAGTTTTCCGGTGAGGGATATGTTCGATTGGTTCCGTGAATGTGGCGGTAACCTAGAAAAGCTGCGGCTTTGGGGAACCTTCCATCCGGAGATGACGTCGGTGGATGCGTTTTTGCGGCAATGCGGCCGGCTGCGGGAGGCGGGTGTGTCATTTTGCGTCGGGGCAGTTGGTGTGCCGGGGCAGTTGGAACTGTTTCGCGAACTCCGGTCGCGGCTTGATGGTTCGGTCTATTTTTGGATCAATAAGATGGATGGCCTCGGCAGGCCGTATACGGCGGGGGAGAGGCAGGCGTGGTCGGAGCTGGATCCTTTGTTCCCCTTGGAACTGCGCCATATCCCGGTGGATGCCAGTGCCTGTGGGGACGCAGTTTTGGTGCAGGGAGACGGGATCGTCCGGCCGTGTATCAATTGTCATACCAAAATGGGAAATCTGTATACAGACGGGTTAGCGGGACTGGCTCCCAAAATCTGTACAAGGGGTGTGTGCGGGTGCTATCTCTGTTATGGAAACCGCAGCGATATACAGGAATTGCAGATGTTTTCGCCGTATACGGCATTTCGGATTCCGAGTGAGCTCATTGAGGGGAAATGATCCAGTGTCTTTGTCAGGATTTTTCGTGAGAAATCTTTTATAAAAAAGCCTAAAAACTTGACAAATGATTGACAAAAAGAAGTAATAGACTTTATAATTGTAAAAAGCAATCATTTTTATGAAATGGAGAAAGGATGAGAACGGATGAAAAAGACGATTCAGAGTGTAATGGTTTGCTGCATGTTCTTTTTTGTTTTTTCTATTTTATCCGGCACGGATACAGTAGAAGCGAAAAAGATGACAAGTGTGGAACAGGCGAAAAAAGCAGCTCTTAAAAAAGTTCCTTCGGCTACGGTGATCAAAGTGGGGGCGGATTATGAGGATGGGGTCCGGGTCTACGAGGTAGAACTTCTGAAGGCTGGCAAAGAGCATAATTTTGAGTACCGCGCATCGGATGGGAAATTGCTCCAATATGACTGGGAGATCAATAACCCGCCCATTCAGGACCAGAATAAGAAAAATATTTCTAAAAAGGCCATTCAGAAAAAGGCAAGGAATAAAGTGAAAAAGGCGACGGTACTCGGCACGGCTTTAACATATGATGACGGAAGGGCGGAGTACAAGGTAAAACTGAGTAACAAGAGTAAGAGTTATAAGCTGGTATATGATGCCAAGTCGGGAAAATTATTAGAGTACGAGTGGAAGCTTTTGGCTTCTGGTGGATCGTCAGGAGCGGACGGCAAGGACATCGGATTGGAGAAGGCGAAATCGATCGCGCAGAAAAAAGCACCGGGTGCCACGATCGTGAAAGCGAAGCGGGACACGGACGATGGGATCAAAGTGTATGAAATTGAACTCGTACAGGGAATGTATGAGTATGATGTAAAGATTGATGCGAAGACGGGAAAGATTCTCGAATTTGAAAAAGATATCGATGACTAGCGGAGGATTTTGTACATGAAAAAGAAACTCAGTTTTTTATTTGCGGCTGCCTTGATGGTATTTGTTCTGGCTGGCTGCGGCGGAACTTCCAGCGGGTCTGTTGACAGCGGCAAACATCATGTGGAGATTCAGGTGAAAGATTATGGGACGATCAAGGTGGAACTCGATGCCGATACAGCGCCTATTTCGGTATCCAATTTTATCAAGCTGGCGAAAGATGGTTTTTATGACGGCCTGACATTCCATCGGATCATCTCCGGCTTTATGATTCAGGGCGGCGATCCGTCGGGAAACGGGACCGGTGGTTCGGATGAGACGATCAAAGGAGAGTTCTCTGCAAACGGGGTAGAAAACGGTATATCACATGTCCGGGGCGTGATCTCGATGGCGCGTTCCCAGAATTATGACAGCGCCAGTTCCCAGTTCTTTATCATGCACGCGGACGCGCCGAGTTTAGACGGCCAGTATGCGGCGTTTGGCAAGGTGACGGAGGGAATGGAGATCGTCGACAAGATCTGCGAAGATACGCCGGTCACGGATGATAACGGAACGGTGAAGGCAGAAGAACAGCCGAAGATCGAGTCGGTGAAAGTGATTGATTAAGGTTAATAAATGTGTGAAATATGACGATATAATAAACAGCTAGGGACAGCGGCTGTTTTCAAAGGATGGAAATGCTTTGAAAACAGTCGTTTTCTTTTGGCAAAAATAAAGAATAACCGCTTGGACCTTTTGAGGAGAGCGGGCGGTCCGGACAGCCAGTACAGCGTGGATCTGTATGAAGAAGGACTGCGGAAAGGAGAGACATGGGTATTTCAGGAGTGACAGGAGGCGGCGCGGATATCGCGCGAGGTCGTACTGTTACAGCGGATGGCGGGACAGGAACTCCTGTAAAAAAGAAACGCCTGACGGACACTTTTTCGGAGCTGATACGAGACAGAAAGGAGGAATTTTACGTCAAGGTAAAAAATGGTACGATGGAGCCGAGTATTCCGATTGGGGCAGGTACTTATACCGAAAAAGAGTGGGATAAGATCTTAAAACGTTTCGATGCCGTTCAGGAAGCGTTACGCGAGGCGGCAGGCTTAGAGACGGAGGAGAAGGAAGAAAAATCCAAGGATGAAACTACCGGCAAAGTTACGGACAAAGACGCAGACGATGTTATGGAATATCTCATTTGCAATGTCAAAGATCATCTTAAAGACAGGGAAAAGGATGACGAGGAAGAAGAAGGTGCAGGTCTGCTTTTGGCGCAGTATGTAACATGTACATATCCGTCAGATAGTCCCGATAAAGAAGATGTGCTGTATATGATAGTTTATGATTCGCAGGGGATCCGGTGCCTGAACATGGCGACCGGGCAGTGTGAGTGGTCGATCAGGTTTACGGACGAAAGTCAGTTTAACAATGTGGATAAGATCATGAGCGCCTTCTCTGACGATGATGATCTGTCATCTGCGTGTAAGGAAAAGTTTTGGCGGGAGATCCTTTTGGATTGATGGACGATGTATCCAGTGCGGAAAAGGAAAGAACTGGGGTGGAGTGTGTATTTTGCGCGGCGGCATATCGTGGAAACGGAGAAAAAATCGTTGACAAACGAAAAGCAGTCTGCTATGATGAAAAAGTCAAATGCGAAGAAAAGAAGAAGTAGTGACAGAGGAAACTTACAGAGAGCGGCCGGCAGCTGAGAGGCGCAAGGGAATCCTGTCATGAATACATCTTGGAGTATCCGGCTGAAGGGACATGAGATGCAGGCTTATGTTTTGGTAGGTTTGGACGGTGGTGTACCCGTTATCGTACAGGGATATGATAGTATCCTGCCAAGCCCGGCCTGATGTGAGTCACCGGGGAAAAAAGGTGGTAACACGAAGAGATTTCGTCCTTTTGCAAGTGAGAAGATCATTTGCAGAAGGACTTTTTTGTTTTCTTCCCAGGACGAGAGCATGTGTATGTAAATAAGATCCATACGGCAATTTGTGTCTGCGCGCTGCTTGACACAAAGTTACTTTATGCGCAAAAAGCAGCGCAGAAACGAGGATTAGGATGAAAGTATATGAAGAATTGGTTGCCCGCGGACTGATCGCGCAGGTAACGGATGAAGAAGAGATCAGGGAACTGGTAAATGCAGGGAAAGCGGTGTTTTACATCGGATTTGACCCGACGGCGGACAGCCTCCATGTCGGGCATTTCATGGCTCTCTGTCTGATGAAGCGGCTGCAGATGGCAGGAAATAAGCCGATCGCCCTGATTGG
Organism: uncultured Eubacterium sp.; assembly: GCA_910589665.1. Taxonomy (GTDB): domain Bacteria; phylum Bacillota; class Clostridia; order Lachnospirales; family Lachnospiraceae; genus Eubacterium_F. The sequence continues at coordinate 150,517 of CAJUTR010000002.1, forward strand.
GGGAGGGACGGCGATGGTCGGGGATCCTTCCGGCCGGACGGATATGCGCCAGATGATGACGAAGGAAATGATCGACCACAATGTGGCGTGTTTCAAAAAGCAGATGAGCCGTTTTATTGATTTTTCGGATGGAAAAGCGATCGTGGTAAACAACGCCGACTGGCTGATGGACTTAAATTACATGGATGTCCTGCGGGAGATCGGCCCGCATTTTTCCGTCAACCGGATGCTGGCGGCGGAATGCTATAAGCAGCGTATGGAAAAGGGACTTACGTTTTTGGAATTTAATTACATGATCATGCAGAGTTTTGATTTTTACTCCCTGTTCCAAAAATATGGCTGCAATATGCAGTTTGGCGGTGATGACCAGTGGAGCAACATGCTCGGCGGCACCGAACTGATCCGCCGCAAACTCGGAAAGGACGCGTATGCGATGACCATCAATCTTCTGCTGAATTCCGAGGGCAAGAAAATGGGGAAAACCCAGTCCGGTGCCGTCTGGCTCGATCCGGAAAAGACGAGTCCGTTCGATTTTTACCAGTACTGGCGGAATGTGGCCGATGGCGATGTGCTGAAATGTCTGCGCATGCTGACGTTTTTGCCGCTGGAACAGATTGAGGAGATGGATCAGTGGGAGGGCAGCCAGCTCAATCAGGCGAAGGAGATCCTCGCATTCGAATTGACGAAAATGGTTCACGGAGACGAAGAAGCAGAGAAAGCGCAGGAGGGCGCGCGCGCGCTGTTCGCGAGCGGAAGTGCCGCGCAGATGCCGGAGGTATGTCTGGAAGATGCCGATTTTGAGGAGGGCAGCATCGGAATCCTCAATCTTCTCGTAAAAGCAGGACTGGCGCCGTCAAATGGCGAGGCGAGGCGGAATGTGCAGCAGGGCGGTGTGTCGATCGACGGTGAAAAGGTGGATGACGTCAGAATGCAGATCGCGAAGGAGCGGATCGGAGCGGACGGGATCGTTTTGAAGCGGGGGAAGAAAAAATTTATGCGGATTACGGTGAAGATATGATCGTTGCTTTTGTTCTATGGAGTATCGTTTCCCTTGTGTTTTTAGGAATTGGGATCAGCTGCCGCAAATCGAAGGAGGCCGTAGGTTTTTTTACGTTTGTAAAACCGCCCGAAGTCGAAGAGACAGGGCGGTATAACCGGGCGGTAGGGATTTTATGGTTTATGGCGGCTGGTATCTTTGAGGTGATCGGGATACCTTTCATGTTCTTACAGCAAAATTCGCCCTTTTCTATCCTGATCGTATTTGCAGTCATTCTTTTGATCCTGGGAATGATGATCGCATATATCAGAATAGAGGCCAGATATAGGAAAAAATCTGACGGTTTATAGTGAACTGCCGCATGCTGTCACGCACAGGCCTGTTATCAGAAGAAGTGTGAGATTTAATAAGGATCTATTCATGTGTGATGTCACTTCTTTTGGTAGAGAAGTGCCTTATCATGCAAGCGTGAACGGCATGTCGGCTTTTTTGCTTTTGATGTCACATGACTGAAATGCCATAATCCAAAATTACATGTCCATTTTCATCCGGCGTTGTAAATCTTGGGCAGTTGTAGCGTTCGAAACACCAATCATCTTCCTTCCGTTCCATATGAAGTTCCTTCAGTTTTTCCAGGCACATATTGTGCGTATCCATGGAAAAGAACTCCCCGCTGTTCTCTTTGTCAGATAAATAACATACCGCATAATCCAGTGGTTCAATGTCGATAGATTCAAACCCGTCTGGAGCTTCTGTATCCGGGGAAAACAGCATGCCGATCCAGCGTTCCGGCATTCCATTCACGATATGTACCGCACCGATATACGCATCACCGTTAAAGGGGAGGCAGGGGTTTACTTCCAGTTTTTCAAACCAGTTATTGTCCCACCATTCGTCCCAGTTTGGAACTCCTTCATATTTTTTACCGATCAGCCGCGCGGCCGGACAACTTTCCTTTTTTACTTCTAAAATCTGAACTGCCATTTGCCATACCTCCATTTCTTTTTTTCTGATTTTCTCTATATTCTTTATTATAAACGGAACGGGAAATTTGTCAACAAAAACCGAAAAAATGTTCGATTTTTCTCCGTATCAGGAAAATCCCGACGATACATACTACAACCTCCGTCACCGGATATGACAGCCACACCCCTGTCACACCGAAAGCGGACGATAAAACAAATGCTGCCGGAAGGATGACAAAAAGTGCTCTCGCTAGGGAAATAGCCTGTGCCGGGAGCGATTTTTCAGTCGCGGTAAGATGGGTGGAGAGGATTATATTAAACCCGGCAAACGGAATGGCGGTAAAGTAGATTTTTAGTCCAGACACCGAAATCTGCTGCAGCGATACATCCCGTTCCCTGTTAAAGGCGGATGTGAGCGCCTCCGCGCCGAAGAAAAACAGCAGATATATCAGTGCGGAAACGGCCAGTGAACAACAGACAGCATATTGGAACGCTCTTTTTATCGTTTCTTTGTCACCGCGGCCGTAGGCGCGGCTCGTGATCGGCTGTGTTCCCTGCGCGATGCCCGTACAGATGGAAGATACGACGAGTGACAGATTGGCGATCACACCGTAGGCCGCCACCCCTGTATTGCCGCACAGGGAAAGGAGGATCGAATTAAAGGTGATCATGACGATGGCGGAGGAGGTCTCAGTGACAAGCGACGGAATGCCGAGCGAGAGGATGTTTGCCGTCAGCCGCACAGAAATACGGTGCCGTATCCAGTGAAAATGATGTTTCTTCCGAATGCCATGTACGGATAAAATGGACATGCTGATCAAAGGGGCGATCCCGGTCGCGAGCACGGCACCCAGGATCCCCATGTTCATCGGGAAGATAAAAACGTAGTCGAGGATAATATTGGAGAAACTGCCGGTCAGCATGGCGGCCATTGAGAGTGCCGGGTTTCCGTCGTTTCTGACAAAACAGATCAAAACGTCGTTCAGCATGAATGCCGGGGCAAAAAGTAAAATTACCATTAGGTAAGTATGGGTCATCGAAAACACGTCATTGTCAGCGCCGAGCAGTGTTGTGAGAGGACAGGAAAGGAAAAGTCCGGCCAGCACGAACAGAAAAGCGAGAATACAGGTAAAAACGAGAACGGATGAAAATGTCCGGCTGGCGTTCTCACTGTCTGCCTGTCCACGAAAGATTGAATATTTCATCGCGCCTCCCATGCCGAGCATCAGCCCGCAGCCGTGTACGATGCTGTATACGGGGATGGCGAGGTTAAGCGCTGTCAGTCCGTTCGTGCCCAGTCCGTTTGAGACAAAAAACGTATCGGCAAGGATGTAGCAGGACAGGCCGATCATGCCGCATATATTGAGTGAAACATAGGTGAAGAATTGTTTGAACAGCGATTGTTTTTTCATGGTATCCTCCTTTTTTCCTAACTCCTTCGAAAGCAAACACATATTTGTATTATTATGAAAAAACGCCAGCCTTCCCATCTTCTGGCGGAAGTGTTTTGGTACTTCCGTCTGGACCTGACGATGGAAAGTCTGACGTGGATTCTCTTTACCCGGTGGCAAAAAGCACGTATTTCCTATATTTATAACAAAGTTAAGGTTTCTTTTTCCGTGCCGGCCGCAGCACCTGATAACCGAGTTCTTCCGGGAAATGCCGCTGATAGTCGTTGCACAAATCCTCATTCCACTCGTAACCCCGTGTTTGGGGATCGAAATTCCATGCCAGTTTTTCCACCCGTTCCATCACCTCCCCGCAATCCTTTAAATAGTCAAAAGCCGGGTGATAGAAAACGAAATAATCACTCGCGGGAAGTTCCCTGATCTCAAACCCGTCCGGGATCACCCCCTGATAGTCAACCGGCACGCCAAACCCGTAGAAATAGCCTTTTCGGCCATTTTCGTAAAACCATCCGGCTGTGTGGCAGGTTACGACCGGGTGGGAGACATGGCTCATGCTGTCGATCGTCCCGCAGACCGTGTCACAATCGTGCCTGTTCCAGAAACTACAATAGTCTGTGGCGTCGATATCCCAGATCCCGATGTATTTATGGGCGGGAATATGCTCCATGCGGATATGTGCATCTGTCAGTATCGTCTGATTCATAGTAGGCCCTCCTTTATTCACATAATGTTGCGGGAAGAGAACGACCATTGAGCTAGAGAGAGCGATGGGGACAGGATTTTTCCGATATGCAGCCGGTGTACATCCGAACGTATTCATAAAAGCCCTCGTCAGTGCTTCCTGTGAGGAATACCCGTATTTCAACGCGATATCGAGAATGCGGGACTTTGTATCCCGTATTTCCAGTGCGGCTAAAGCAAGCCGCCTGCCAGCGACATAACTTTTAAATGTCATCCCCGTGATTTCATGAAAACGACTGGAGCAGTAGTATGGCGAATACCCGATCTGTCTGGAGAGTTCCAAAAGAGAAGGGGTTTGTGTTAGATGCTCTTCGATCCAGTTGATCATGTCCTGTACGGTCTCATTCCACTCAAACAAATCAATTCCCTCCTTGTCAGAAATATTGTAGCATATAGATAGACAGGAAGTTTTGATATATGTTGCGAATTGATCGTTGCAACAATAACTATATACGTTAAACGGCAGATTCAAATTTATAAGAATTATATCATATCCTGCTGTGTTTTTCCATATAGACTGCCGTGTTTTTTGGACAGTTTGTCATGAGTTATCGTTATAATGATAGAGAAGTAACTTGTTTGAAAAAAATCGGAAAATTGTAAGAAAATAGTAACAAAAATACCTACTGGATGTGTTATGATGATAAAGTTATGTAATCTTTTATCATAGGTAACACGGATCATCACACAGAGAGGAGGGGAAATAGGTGGAAAATCACTCAAAGTGCGTGATCGATGTCAAAAATCTGTATAAAATCTATCCGATCGGAAATAACCGCGTGCGTGCGCTGGATGGTGTTAGTTTCCAGGTGTTTGAAGGAGAGTTTTGCGCGATCGTCGGGGCGTCCGGTTCCGGAAAATCGACATTGTTAAATATGCTGGCTGGTTTGGAGAAGCCGACAAAAGGGATCATTACCGTGGCGGGGGAGCGGATCGATACTTATAACGAAAACCGGCTGGTACGTTTTCGCAGGGAAAAGGTTGGCTTTATATTTCAGTCATTTAATCTGATCGGTACGATGAATGCGGTGGAAAATGTAGCGCTGCCGCTTATGTTCCGTGGAATTCCCAAAAAAATTCGGATGAAGCGGGCGGAAAAAATGATCGAGCTCGTAGGACTTAAAAAATTCCGCCGGCACAAACCAAATCAGATGTCGGGCGGTCAGTAGCAGCGAGTCGGCGTGGCGAGGGCGCTCGTCTTGAACCCGAGTATCGTTTTTGCTGACGAACCGACGGGAAATCTGGATTCTGCCACATCGGCGGAGATGATGGACCTTATGCGTCATGTTTTGAACGAGAGAAAGAAAACGCTCGTGATGGTGACACACGACCCGGAACTGGCAGCGCTGGCTGACCGCCAGATCAGGATCAGGGATGGAAAGATAATAGAAGCTTAGAAGGAGGCTCGAAATATGAGTACGAGAATGAAAAAATGGAGAAAAACAGCAGCACTTGTATTGTGTGTGTTGGCTGTTTTCGGGATTTACCACAGTGCGGCCGCAGCGCCGGTACAGGAGGAGGGAAATGGGTCTGGGACTATTTCCTCAGAAGACATGCCGGGAAACGGCGGTGCAGATGAAGGGGAGCAGAATGGGGAGATGCTCGCGGGCGCATCGTCGGATATCAGTATATCCGGTGTGAAAGTAAACGGCGCCAAAGCAGGTGGGAGAGTGGAGATTTCATTTACGGCAGCTGGGAATAAAAATAGGAAAAAGAATTATGAAGTTGAGAGGATCGAGCGGGTATATCCGGTTTTGAATGAGGGATTTCCGTTCGCGATGGAGGATGAGGCATACCGTGTGACGACGGGAAGCGGGAATTCCGTTCATTGTTCTTACCGGTTCCGGGCGAAGGATACGTTGGAAACGGGTTATTATCTGACTGGTTTTACTGTTGTATACAGCAGGCGCGCGACAGATGGAAGTACGGCGGTGTACGACAGTGAATACTATGTGAATAAGGATGTCAGTGTAAAACTTACGGGAAAGAAAAGCGGCGGCGAGGCTGGTTCTTCTGACGATCCGGCATTGGACGGGGATGTTTCCCTGAAAATGAGCGGTACGCCGCATGGAAGCTACGGTGGAAATTGCCGTGTGGCATTTACCGCATATAGTTCCAAATATAAGATTACAGATGTTGTACCGGTGATCGGGGAGGGGTTCCCGTTTGAGAGCACGACGGACGCGTACCGGGTTACACATTCAAAGGGAACAAAAAAATTGAAATGCCGCTATACGTTCCGCGTAAAAGAAGATGCTGCTGCCGGTTATCAGGGAATCACATTTAAAATTACATATCTGAAGGGAAAGACATCGGTAACGGCAGATAAAACGATCCAGGTGAAACTGAAGGGAAAGAAACAGGCGGAGCAGACCGGAAATGACAAAAAGTCCACCCCCCGCGTGATGGTTACGGGGTATGACACGGACGTGAAAAAGATCACACCGAATAGCAAGTTTCAACTAAAGCTTCATATAAAAAATAACGCCAGCCAGGCAGTAAAAAATGTAAAATTTTCGCTGTCTACAGCGAATGGCGAGTTTCTGCCAGTCAGCGGGGCCAGTACCGCGTATGTGGATCGCATCGGAGCAAAGGGGACCGTCACGATTTCTTTTAAAATGAAAGCGTCGGCCAGCTTGGGATCGCGTTCCTACCCGATGACGATCAAGGCCGAATACGAGGATGGAAAAGCGAACGCCTTTGATTCACAGGACAATGTGTCTATTCCGGTGACGCTCAAAGACCGCATCAGCCTGACTGAAATGACCCCGCCGGACGTACTGTCCGTAGGCGGTGAGGGCGACCTGGCATTTTCCATCAACAATATGGGCGCCGGTTCATTAAACAATGTTACCGTTCAATGCAAGGGGGATGGCGTCGAGAGTGAAGAAACTTTTGTGGGAAATATCGCTGCCGGCGCGAGCGGCTACGCCAATGTGCCGCTGACAGGCGTGGAGGCGACGCCGGAAGACAGTGACGGGGAGTGTGTGATTGTGATCTCGTATGAAAATTCGTCCGGTGAGAGCAGTACGTATGAAGAGAACGTGGCTATTTTTGTCCAGGACGAGATGGATGAGATGGACATGGAAGACGATATGGAAATGATGGGGGAAGAAGAAGTCGGGGGAGGAATTTCCCCGCTGTTCCTAGTGATCCCGGTCGTTGTCGTGTTGATCATAGCTGGGGTGATCGTACATCGCGTATTGAAAAAGAAACGTTTGAAGAAGGAAGAGGAGTTGATCGACGATGAGCTTCTATGATGTAATGACGATGAGTTTTGGAAATCTGTGGCGGCGGAAACTCCGCACGTTTTTAACCGTGCTGGGCGTGCTGATCGGAACGGCGTCGGTAGTGGCGATGATCTCTCTTGCTGTCGGTATGAAGCAGATGATGATGGAAGAATATTCGAGCATGGGTTCCGCCACGCAGATACGCGTCCGGTCTTCGGGTGATATGATGTCTGGGAATGAAAAAACGGATGTGGATACACTGCTCACCGATGCGAATCTCTCCATGTTTGAGCAGATGGAATATGTCCAAAGTGTTTCCCCTTCGCTGACGTTTGATGTGAACATGGAACAGGGAAAATACAGCGGTTATGCGATGCTGGTCGGAGTGAGTAAGGAGGTCATGGAGAGCCAGAAACTGGGAGAAGGGGAACTCCCGGCGGAGGGCGGGGGCAGCCTCCAGCTTTTGGCGGGAAATACGATACTTACCAGTTTCGGCTATTCGCTGGGAGACGAGTACTATGATTACTATTCGACCGGGGAACTGCCGGATATTGATCTGATGAGGCAGGTCCGTCAGGTGAAATTTTATGACGATAACGCAGACGATCAAACGGAAGAAGCGCCTGCGGATGCCGATCAGGATAACGGATACGGTGATCTCGGTGACGCGGCAGGGGATGGCGCCGGAACGGATACGGGCACGGACGCAGGGACGGATACGGGCGTGGATACGGCTATGAGCGGCGTGTCGGATCCAGAAGTTGACAATACGGTATTGTTCCGTGTAAAAATAACCGGCATCCTCGAGGGCGGCCCGGATGACTACCGCGAGAACAGCCAGAACCTGTTAGTCGATATCGACGCCCTGAAAAGTTACCTGATTAAAAATTTTGGCAAAGGAAACATCCCGGGACAGCCGAAGATCAAAGGAAGGCCGTTGAAAGACTGGGTGTATACGGAGTTTGTCATCGATGTGGATGAGACCGACCATGTGGAGGAAGTCATGCAGGCCATCCAGGAAATGGGATTTGAGGCAGACAGCAATAAGGAACTGCTGGAATCCATTCAGCAGAGCCTTCAGATCGTGGAACTGACACTGGGCGGGATCGGTATGGTGGCCTTTTTGGTGGCGGCGATCGGTATCGCCAATACGATGATGATGTCAACGTATGAGCGGACGAAAGAGATCGGCGTGATGAAAGTACTCGGCTGCAATATGAAGGACATTCGGAAACTGTTTTTGATGGAAGCGGCAGGGATCGGATTTATCGGCGGTGTCGTCGGACTCGGGTTTACGTTTATCGTTTCCGCGGTTCTGAATTCGTTTGCGGGTTCGGCCGATGGCATCAACGGGAATATTTCTGTTATCCCCTGGTGGCTGGGGCTGACAGCAATCGCTTTTTCTACCCTGATGGGTATGCTCGCGGGATATTTCCCGGCACGGCGTGCGATGAAACTGAGTCCGCTGGCGGCGATCCGGACGGAGTAGAGGGGAAGGAAAAAGGTGAAAAACGGTTGTATCGCAAAAGTGCGATAGAGATAATACACGGAGAGTACTCGTTCCCCTCAATCCCCATGTCTTCTATTCCGGTGGTGCTGCCCGTGTCCGGTCGCTGAGTTGCTCACATCCGCCGATGACTGATTTTGTACACTGTCCCCGGTGTTCTGCCCGTTGCCATTCTCCCCGCAATGCGCATGTTCGCGTGCTAATCCGTGAATATGTGACACACTCATCCCTTTGCACTCATCGACCGTCACCGTATCATCATATTGATACAGCTGGAGATATGCGTAATACTTGCCAACCGAAAGACCGTTCCCGTGAGCCTCATCCACAATTTCGGTGTCCGCGCTGTAGTGGTGGCATTTGCGCCCCGTATTACCACAGTATGTTTCTATACCGGAAGTTAATTCATCGTTACGTCCACCATCGGTCGCCACTGTAAATACGAGTTCAGTTTCGTCCGTCAGATAGACGTTCATTTCCTTACCATCCACGATCTCTTCCATTGCTTCTGTATAATTTTTCCATTTCAAGGACAATCCTTTCAGGATTTCTTCTGCCTCTTCATTGTATGCTTCCGCCGATATGACGCGGTTAAAACGGTTCAGGGCAAGTTCGATCGAAGGATTCACGTCAATGCTTATATAAGAAACGGGTGTCTGGATCCAGAAATAACCTTCGAGGCCGAGCGCCAGCACACAGATCATGCAAACGGCTGCCGCCGCTCGCCGAAATGCCGGCTTGCCAAAAAACTGCGTTTTTTCTTCTTGTTTTGCAGATATAAACTGTATTGTCGAACGCTTCAGCTGCTCATCCGCTTTGATGCTGTCAAACGCATTATGTATCTGATTCGTCAAATCCTTCACCTCCCAGCTTTTCCTTTAATTGTTTTCTCCCTCTCGCTAACAGGGAATACACGGTATTTTCTTTTTTGCCCAGGATCGATCCGATCTCGGCCGCTGAGTACCCTTCATAATAGTGCAGGTAGATGGGATCTTTGTACTTTTGCGGCAGGGAAAGCACGGCTTCCATCACCTCTCTGTGCGATTCGGGAACTTCAGCCGCTGCTTCATTCAGTACCTCTAACGGGACAGTGTTGCGCCGGAAGAAACTTTTCAGATAATCTTTGCAGGCATTGATCGCAACACGGAGCAGCCACGCTTTTTCATGTTCATCATTGTAAAACGGCTTATCGTGCAGCATATATTTCAAAAAAACGTTTTGAAATATATCCTCCGTATCGGCGTCATTTTTTAGATAATAATAGCAAATACGCCGCACCATGTCAGCGTATTGTTCGACGGCGCGGATTACATTTTCCTCACTCCGCATGCGCGCATCACCTCCTGCTAATGAATCAAAGAAAGGCTGATGACCGGATACCGGCCCATAAGCTGCAAGTACTTATCACCACTTTTCATAATATTCACAGCCTCATCGTTTAAAGACATTATAACATATGAACCCGTTTTTATCACAACTATTTTTTGTGGGAGGCAATATCATGGAAAAATCCAGAAAATGATGCAGAATATGGCACCGTCATTTCCTGGATTTTTTTTAGTGATGTGTAGACGAATTTTATTTGGACAATTTCTGTTTAGTCACTTTGTTTTTTACTACACGGTGTCTTTTCCCATTTGCGTGGATCGTCTTATGTTTTTTACAATAATTTTTGCAGCTGCTCTTTTTCTTATGAGTTTTGTCGTGGTACTCACAGTAATATCCTTTTTGCTTGACATTTTTTTTCTTACTGGTTTTTGTCTGATTGTAGTTCTGGCGAGAGTATTGGCAGCTTCCATCACAGTTTCGGCCGTGGTAGTCACAAGTCCTATCGCAGTTCTGACCAGGATAATCACATGTCCCGTTATAACAATTTGTCTGGCGGTATGCGTTGTGATGTCCGTATCCGTGGCCGTGGGCATATGCGGGAACGGCCAAGCCGCCTGTCAATGTGAGTGCTGCCAACGCAATGACAGCGGATTTTTTCCAGTTCTTAAACATAATTGTAATTCCTCCTGTTTTCTGGTGGAGTTGCCCACCTGTTTTTCTGAGGGGTTCTCCTCCTTATTCACCATTTAATCTGATCAGCGTTTTTATTGTTTTTTGTATATAATACGACCCAGCATCGGGAATCCTTGCATTTTTTTTTGCAAAAAATAAAAAAATTTAGTAAGATTAGGAGAGACTTCGTTAGATAATAGGTAAGAGGAGGTGTAAGAGATGGACGATGAGAAGATAATCGGCTTATTTTTTGAGCGTTCGGAACAGGCGGTCAAGGAGTTGTCAGCAAAATACGGGAAATTGATATTCCATATCTCCCATCATATTTTAAACAACAGCGAAGATGCGCGCGAGTGTGAAAATGATACATATTTGGGCGTGTGGAATACGGTTCCCCCCGAAAAACCAAACCCGTTTGCTGCCTATGTCTGTAAGATCGCCCGCAATATTTCCCTGAACAAACGTCGGTTTAACAGAGCCAAAAAGCGGGATAGCAGTTTTGACGAAGCGATGGAAGAACTGGATGACTGTTTTTGTGTTCCGTCCGCGGAAACGGAGTGGTTTGCAAGGGAAATGGGAAGGGTGGTAAATGATTTTGTCGGAACATTATGTAATGAGGAGCGCGTTTTGTTTTTGCGCCGGTACTGGTTTTCACATCCGGTCACTCTGATCGCGAACGATCTTCACATGAGTGAAAATAATGTATCCGTAAAGCTGTTCCGCATCAGGGAGAAATTAAAAACGTATCTGGGAGAGGAGGGTTTTTTGGTATGAAAGAGGAAAAGAAGGAGCTGATCGCGGAAATACTGGGAGAGATCAGCGATGAATATATTGAAGAATCAGTTATCGGGCTGGAACGAAAACGTGCGGGTCTCGTGCAAAGAAAGCGCTGGATCGCCGTCGCAGCTGCGTGTCTGTGCGTGATCACCGTGATATTGTTTTTATGGGATCTGCCGTTGTTTACGCAAGACGGAGGACGAAGTGACAGGGGTAGGGTGTCAGTACGTGAAACGGATCCGCCGCAAGGAGGAGTATCCATACCCGAATCAGAAGTTGACTTAAATAGCGGCAATTCAGATACCTCATGGGGACTTGCGATTCCATTTGTCATTTATAAGGGCAGCGTTTATTTAGGGGACGTATGTGCCAGTGTTGATCAGGAGGATTTGTGTCTTGACACCTATCTGGGTGAGGCGACAGGTAGGATTGATGGGTGGACGAAAGAGGATGGATATGTTGATTTTGCCGGTGGTTCGACGGGCAAGCTGTACTCTGTGGAGGGATTGGATGATTCCTTTGCTGTTGCGCTTAAGCACGATGAAAAAGAGAGTCGCGTAGAGCTTCTTGTAAAAAATAATGGGATCACATTAGAGGACGCTTCCGATCTGTACGAGGATAGGCTTCATTTGGCAGAACAATATAAATCGGTAGAATACCAGGACGGAGATGACATGAAAGCGGGATCGGAGGAAAAAAAGCCGCTGGATGCTTCTTTTGAAAATAAAGCATCCGAACTGATCGATTCACTCTGTAACGGGGAGATCATGCTTCGCGATAGTATGTCAGTCACGATGCAGATTTCGGAAGATACGGAATTTGTGTTATTCTTTCATCTGAATAACCGTGTTGTGATCCCGCTTTATTTCATGCGCGGCGGGTACGTGGTCTATCCAGGTATAGCGGATGTGTGTGTAAAGATACCCGAAGAGGTACAGGAGGAAATGCACAGGCTGGCTGGGGCAGCCGGGGCAGGATCTGGCAGCAGTAAGTCGGCAGATGGCGTCGGTCAGGGAGAAAAAGATGGGGAAAATACGTCAGGAGTTGATAACGTTATTATAGGGGATGGGGATATGAGTGTATCGATCACGGTTGACGGAAAGGAGAATGAGGAGGTTACGCTCTGGTGGCAGAAAGTTTTGGAACTGGGGAAAGGGAGGACATGCGAGGCTTTTTTGTGTTCCCGGCCAGACGCCTCCAAACCGTTTGTGATCATTCGAGAAACGAACAGTGGAAAAAAGAATGGAAAGAAAGATGCGCAGCAAATAAGTCTGGGAAATTCCAAAGATTTGTGGTATCATGATCTGGCACATAGTGAATTGGTTGCCGAACAGGATTTTGACGGGGACGGGACGAAGGAAATACTCGTCTTGATCAACGAATGGCGGACGCTGGCGGAGTTTCGCGTCCTGAAACGGGACAGTAAGGGGAAGTGGAGGGTGCTTGCCCAGCCTGAAGGGATGGTAAACGTAAGCGACAGTCACCAATTTATCAAGATTAAGGTCAACGACGACGGGACGGCTCTCTTAAAGGTGCCTTCTGTCGGTTTTCAGAAAAAACTGGACTTTTCAGATCAACCGGAGCTTTCCCACTATTTTGCGGAGCAGGGGAAACATGCGATTGTGGATCTGTCTTTTGTATCGGTTGAATGGACTGAGTCTGAATTGACTTTTATCTTTCGTATTTACGCGGAGAACGCGGGAAATGAGATGGGAATGCTGAAACAGGACGTTGTGTGGGATAAAAAGAAGAAATGTTTACGAATGGGTAGGACGTGGTATGAGGAAAAAGTCTGGAAAGGAGAAGGATGAATTGGAGTGGATCTTGTTTTATATCGTGTTAGTAAATCTTGGAAGTTTTTGCCTAATGGGGATAGATAAGCGGCGGGCGAAGCGGCAGGCATGGCGCGTTCCCGAGGCGAGGCTGTTTCTAGTGGCTCTTCTCGGCGGGAGTATCGGAAGCATCGTGGGGATGCGCGTGTTCCGTCATAAGACGAAACACTGGTATTTTGTGTGGGGGATGCCAGCCATTCTTGTTTTGCAGATCGTTATGACCGCGGCAGTGTTACATAAAATGTGGTGAGGCCGTTCTCGCTATCGGCCGAGATCGTTCCGCCGTGCTGTGTCACGATTTCCTTTGCGATCGCCAGGCCAAGTCCAGCGCCGCCGGTGTTTGAAGTGCGGGCGTCATCCAGTCGGAAAAATTTTTCAAAAATTCGCTCCAGTTTTTGCCTTGGAATGGTCTTCCCCCTGTTTTGGAATGAGATGCAGACATCGTGTGCGGTTTGCTTTGTCTGAATGAGAATAGGCGTGCCGGCTTCGCTGTAGGCAATCGCATTTTTTAAAATGTTGTTAAACACGCGTGCCAGTTTGGCCGCGTCGGCGTATATCGTAACATTTTCGTCGCACTTTAGTTTGATCGTATTCCCGTGTTCTTTTAAGACCGGATAAAACTCATCAGACATTTGCACGAGCATATAGTGGAGGTCGGTCGTTTCTTTTTCAAGTACGATCTCACTAAAATTATAACGAGTGATCTCGAAAAATTCGTTGATCAGTTTTTCGAGCCGCAGCGCTTTTTCCAGCGAGATATGGATGTATTTTGCTCGTTGTGCGGCAGGCATATCGGACGCCTCGTCCAACAGGCTCAGATAACCGACGACCGATGTGAGCGGCGTCTTTAAGTCGTGTGCGAGATAGGCGATCATATCATTTTTCCGTTCGGTCTCTGCCTGGAGGAGCTGTTTGCTCCGGGCGATGGCACTCCGCACATGCCTGCCATAAAAATGCGCGACAAGAAAGGCGAGCAGGATCAAGAGGATGACACCGAAGATCATTAGCTGCATCATGAGCCGTTTTACGGATGACCGGCTCATGTATGGTATGCTTTGTGTGGTCTGGGTTTCCGGATCCAAATATTTAAGATGTGTGATGTAATTGGAATCAAACCATTCGATAAATGTACCGTTCAGTACGACATCAAATAAATAAAGCAGTCCCATGCAAAGAAGCAGCGCGATTGATAATACGGCGAAAACGATGCCGATCTTTTTGGTTCTATCTTTCAATTTTATAGCCAACCCCCCATACGGTTTTTATATATTTTGGTTCATCAAACGAGTCCCCCATCTTTTCGCGCAGATGCCGGATGTGGACGGTAATGGTGTTATTATTTTTGCTGTAATACTCGTCGCCCCAGATCTGGTGGAATAACTCTTCCGAACTGACGACGTTCCCTTTTTCCTGACAGAGGATGCGGAGGATATTAAACTCGGTCGGCGTCAGGGAAAGCGGTTTTTCATTCAGCGTACACTCGTGTGTTTTGATATTCAGCACGAGGCCGGAGTGGATGAGGATGTCATGATCTTCGGGCGAAATGCCGGTGTTGTAACGCTTATACCGCCGCAGCTGTGCCTTGACGCGGGCTACCAGTTCGAGCGGCAGGAACGGTTTGGTCATGTAGTCATCCGCGCCGAGAGTCAGTCCGTTGATCTTGTCGATCTCCTCACTTTTCGCTGTCAGCATGATAACAGGGTAGTTGAATTTCCGGCGGATCGACTGGCAGATCTGAAGTCCGTTTACGTCCGGCAGCATCACATCGAGGATAGCGAGATCTACTTTTTCATGTTCGATACAGGCGAGAGCTTCCGTTCCGTTATAGAATTTGAAAACGTTGTAATTTTCATTTTGCAGGTACACGGCGACAAGGTCCGCGATCTCCGGTTCATCGTCGACGATCAGTATGTTTTCACTCATGTTTGGCTCCATTTCTGTGCTGTTATTTTTGAGACGTATCAATATTGTACCATATTTCTGCAGGTTCTGAAAGGTGATTTTGACACGAGTGTATCCTTCCGCTTTTAACGACGCAGTTCATACACCCTGTCACACACCTCTTCGATATATTTCCGGTCATGCGATGCGCTGATAATAGCCCCCTTGTATTCTTTCAGCATTGATCGGATCACAGGATTTGACAGCGGTGAAAAATTCCGGGTCGGTTCATCGAGGATGAGTACGTTGGCGCCGCTCATGCAGATTTTCAATAGCAGGAGTTTTGCCTTCTGTCCGCCTGACAGTTCGCGTACCGAATGGCTCATTTCCTCAGCCGTGTATTTCAGGCTGCCTAAAAATGTGCGTATTTCCGTCATCTCGTCTTTCGTTCCCGCCTGTGTGAGAAAATCAGCCGGAGTCATTTCCACAGGCGTGCTGCCGAGGAGTAGGTCGTCATAATTTTGCGGCATATAAGCTGCTTTTATATCCTCTCTCGCGGATAGCTGCTCGGCGATCTGTTTTAACAACGTCGTCTTTCCCACTCCATTTTCTCCAATGAGGCAGATCTTTTCACTGCCGACAACCCGTAAATGGATATCCTGCACGAGTACGCGGTCTCCGGCACACAGCTTCGCAAGGGAGAGGTCGAGCACGGTCTTTCCGCGCGGGAGGGGACTTATCTGTTTAAACTTCATAAGAATCGCTTCCTCGACATCCGGCATCTCCGTCATGGATTCGTGGTCTTTTTCAAACCGCCGTTCCATCGCTTTCACGGCGTGCATTTTCTTTTTCAGCAGCCTGGCTCCATGCGGGTCCTGTCTGGATATCGCATTTTGCTGGTGTTCTACGGTCTGCTCGATGCGGCGGAGTTTTTCCTGCTGTTTTTTGTAGTCGCTCCGCTCCTTGCGGGCGAGCTGCTCTTGTTTCAGGAGACCGCCTGCGCGCTCTTGCACATAGGCCCGATAATCTATATTGGCGACGGTGTGCCGGCTCTTATGGCGCTTTCTGACCTGCTCTAGGTGGATGATCCGGTTTGCCGTGCGTTCTAACAGCGTTTCATCGTGGGAGATGAAGAGGACAGGGCCGCTCCACTCTAAAATCAGTTGTTCGAGCCATTGGAGCGTTTGGATGTCAAGATCATTTGACGGCTCATCCAATAGCAGTACATCCGGTTTCCGGCAGAGAAGGCGCAGCATGCGGATCTTCACTTTCTCCCCGCCGGACAACGTATCCATGTTCTGCTCTGCGTACAAGAAAGACACGGGGATATGAAGTGTGGAGGAGAGCCGTGCGAGTTCTCCCGGTGAGCATTCCCAAAATTCTGGTTCTGTGGAAAGGTATTCGTAGACGCTTTGTTTCTTTTCCGCCGGGGACAATTCCTGGGCCAGATAGCCGAGGATGCAGTTGTTACGTATGATCTCCCCGGACGATTCCATGTATCCTTCCACCAGTTCCTGATCATAGATCCATTTGAGCAGAGTAGATTTTCCGTTTCCCTCCTCTCCGATGACGGCAGCTTTATCTCCCTTATTTAGTGCAAAAGACAGCCCGGATACCAGTTCTCTCATATCCTTTTTATAGGTTAATGTAACATCTTTGATCTGCAGCATAAAATTCCTCCATTCTTTACCAAGTGGCACCCGCTTTGGGCGGCAGATCATGAACGAAAACGGACATGCCTGCGGATGCAGACATGTCCGTTGTGAATGTGAGGAAGTCCCGGCAGGCAGACGCCGCGCACGAGTGCACTCTCGTATGCCTGGGAGCGGATGACATGAAATAATCTACAATTCGCAACGAAACAGACCGCATCGAACAAAGCGGATACAAAAAAGTCTGTTTGTGATTCGAGTTATAAATTATTGAATGATCATCCCGCACCTCCTGTTATGATTTGCGAAGCGCAATTTGCACTAGTTCAGTCTGGCACCGCACGGACACTGGTCCGGCATAAAGCAGACTTGTACATTTCCATCTGCCAGATCGGTTGCCAGGATCATGCCGTTACTCTCTAAACCGCACATTTTTACCGGTTTTAAGTTGGCGATGATCAGGACCTTTTTACCGATCAGGTCTTCGGGCTGATACCATTTGGCGATACCGGAAAGGATCTGACGCTGTCCCCGCCCGTCATCGACCTGCAGGCATAATAATTTTTTCGATTTTTTCACTTTCTCACATGCGGTTACTTTTGCCACGCGCAGATCCACCTGGTCGAACGTATCGATGTCGATTTCGTTTTGAAACGCCGGAACGTCGAACGCTTCTTCTGATTTCTCTTCGTTAGCAGGCTCGGTAGGTTTTGCGCTGTCAAGGATCTGATTCAACTCTTCAATTTCCTTATCGAGGTCGATCCGAGGGAACAACGCTTCGCCGCGGTGGACGGTAACGTCCGGTTTCAGCACGTTGAATTTGGCGATGTTTTCATAGGAAACATCTTCGTCAGAAGCTCCGATCTGCTCCCAGATCTTCGGCATCGACGTCGGCATAAATGGACTCAGCAGGGCGGATGCAATGCGGATACTTTCTAGCAGGTTGTATAACACGCTGGCAAGTCTTTGCTTTTTATCTTCCTGTTTGCCGAGGATCCAGGGCGTCGTTTCGTCGATGTATTTATTGGCCCGGTCGATCAGTTTAAATATCTCAGCCAGCGCGAGGTTTAGTTGTGTCTTATCGATGTATTCATCTACTTTGCCGCGCATCGAGAGTGCCAGATCGATCAGCTCCTGGTCTACCGGGGCTTCTTCCCGTTCTGTCGGCAGCGTGCTGTCAAAATATTTGTCGGCCATCGCCACGGTACGGGACACTAAATTGCCCAGTCCGTTTGCCAGGTCGGAATTGATCCGGTTGATCATGACCTCATTCGAGAAGGAACTGTCGGAACCCAGAGCCATCTCGCGCAAAATGTGATACCGGATGGAATCCGCGCCGTAGCGTTTTCCTAATATATAAGGATCTACGACATTTCCCAGCGATTTGCTCATCTTCTGCCCGTTGAAGGTGATCCAGCCGTGTACGGCAAGGTGCTTCGGGAGCGGCAGATCAAGCGCCATCAGGATGGCAGGCCATATGATCGCATGGAACCGCATGATATCTTTCGCCACCATATGAAGATCGGCTGGCCAAAACGTCTCGTAATCCTGAAACTGCTCATTGTCATATCCGAGCGCGCTGATGTAGTTGGAAAGCGCGTCAATCCAGACATATACGATGTGTTTCTCGTCGAAAGAAACCGGAATCCCCCAGTTGAACGTAGTCCTTGAGACACACAGATCTTCCAGTCCCGGTTTGATAAAGTTGTTGACGAGTTCCGTCGCGCGGTTTTTCGGCTGCAGGTAATCTGTCTCCAACAGGAGTTTCTCGAGACGGTCTGAAAATTCGGACAGTTTAAAAAAGTAAGCCTCTTCTTTCGCGTCCACGACCTCCCTGCCGCAATCCGGACACTTGCCGTCGACTAACTGCGTCGGCGTCCAGAAACTCTCGCAGGGGGTACAGTATTTCCCCTCGTATTCTCCTTTATAAATGTATCCGCGGTCATACAGATCCTTAAATATATGTTGAACAGTTTCTATATGGTAGGGATCCGTCGTACGGATATACCGGTCATAGCTGATGTTCATATAAGACCAAAGCTGTTTAAATTTGGCTACGATATCGTCCACATACGCTTTCGGGGTGACACCGGCTTCTTCTGCCTTTTGTTCGATCTTTAAGCCGTGCTCGTCCGTGCCAGTCAAAAACATCACATTAAATCCCTGCATTCGGCGGTATCTGGCGATCGAGTCGCAGGCGGCCGTCGTGTAGCAGTGTCCGATATGCGGATTTCCGGATGGATAGTAAATTGGTGTTGTAATGTAAAATGATTTTGACATGATTCCCCTCATTTCTGCCTCAGAGTTTATACTCTGCTGCTTTTTTATGCGTATTACTACTTTATAACACATTCTACCACAAATATCTGAGATGTCAAAAGAAAAATCTATGAAATTGAAAAAAAAGGAAGAACGAAAACGATATTGACATAGGTTCACAGGACAAAGTATAATAGGTAATATAGATTTTACTTTTTGAAGAAAAAGGGGGTTAAAAAAATGAAACGAATGATCAGCTTAGTTTTAGGTTTTGCCATGCTTATCAGTTTATTCGGGGGTGTTACGGCATCGGCAAATGAGGAGGTAGAAAAATTACAATGGAAGCTATCGCTGGTAAGCATCGGTCATACAGGGCTGTCTTTTCGGTTAGATAACGTGGATGCTGCCCAGAATGCGTTTGTTTGTGTTGGAAACATGGGGGAGGGGAATGAGATCGTCCGGTGTCCATTCTCGATCACGAGCAGCAGTCAGAAGTTTGAACTGGATTTTGCGGGCGGGAAGTCTCTGGCAGCGGGAAATTATGTTGTATGGGTGGAGGACAGGGATGGTGCGAGAACAGAGCCAGATACCGGATCCGTGAGTAAGCATTCCTTATATTTATATTCGACGAGTATCAAGGCATATCCAAATCGTTTGACGGGTTATGATCATGACAATAAGATTTCCCGTATCTATGCGGAAGTTGCATTTAAAAAGTATGAGGCGGTAAAGGGCGAATACGGTTTTTTTGAGATTTCTTATCCGAAACAGGCGATAGGAACGGAAGTGAAATTGTATCTGGAAGACGGATATGGGTGTCAGAGTGTCACGAATGTCAGTATCCGGGATAAATACATGAGTGTGCCTCGTATTGAAGTATGGCGGGACGGGGTTTCTTTTATGAGCCAGTCGCTGGACCGTGACGAAAGGATCTGTGTGGAAATAAACGGAACAGTTTATTACAGCGAATACGGTGCAAGCGAAAAGGGTGAGGGTAAAAAAATGGTCGTTACATATCCGCCGATCCCGCAGGAAATCAAAGAAGTTTCTGTTTGGATGGAGAGTACCGTGGGCAGTCGTTCGGAAAAAGAAAATTATACGGTGAAAGATTGTGAGCTGTCCGAGTACAATGTCACCTTATATGCCTATCCTAAGAAAGTGATCGGTAACGTGAGAGCAAATGATTGTGGTCAAAAACCTACGTTGGTGTCTGCCACGATAGAAGGAAAGGAGTATTCCACAGAAATATCTGAGGATGGAAGTTTTTCGCTGTCCTATCCGCTCAGAAAGGAAGATGATTCTTTCCCACTTGTTTTTCGTGATGTGCATGGATGCCATCTTGAACATAAAGCGTATGTGAGAAACAGTCATAAATACAGCAGCGTGAATACCCGCAGAGTACTTTTACAGCGGCTGGAGGCTTACAGTGTACCAATGGGGACTAGGGTCTATGTAAGTATCGATGGAAAAGAATATGCGAGTGAAGTTTCGACAAAAGAGAATGATGGCCGTGTTACGGTTAGTTATCCCAGACAGAAACCGGGAACTGCGTTAACTGCATGGATTCAGGATGATAGAACGTCAGAGATGACTGACAAACCGGCTGTACTGAAAATAGCTGATAAGCAGTATGATTGCCAGTATCTGGCAGAGACGGATCGGATTAACGGAACGGTCTATCTAGATGACAGAGATGAGAACTTTCAGCTGGAAAGTAATGTTACATCGGCTTCCGTAGTGATAGATGGAAAGATCTATCCGTGTGAACTAAGAAAGATGGACTTATCTGCTTATTCATATGACGATTTGGAAAAAAAGGGTCTGGAAGATGCGGACAAGAACGCGTTCCAGTTTTCATGCAGATATCCAAAACAGAAAGTAGGAAAAAAAATTCAGCTGCACATAGAAGACGCAGATGGTTATGTTTTCTCGCGCAATATAAAACTTGAGAATCTGGATCCGTACATTGATTTGGATACGGTGTATTCCAGTGATCGGAAAATTTCGGGAAAGACGTGGTCAGACTGTGCGGTAACGATCCGGTACGGAAAGAAAACATATCGAACCAGAGCAAACAAAAGCGGCCGGTTTTCCGTAAAGGTGAAAAGTCAAAGGGCGGGAACGAAAATAAAGGTGTCTGTGAGCTCTCCACAGGGATATACGAGTTCCATAACAGAAAAGACGAAATTAAGCAGCGGATCGGTATATATTAATGGGAATATTTACCGAAACAGCTCGTCCGTTTCTGTTACGGTAAGAAGACCGGGAAAGGGTGACAAAGTAGTTGTAAAAGCGGCAGGAAAGACCTATATCAAACAGATCAAAGCAAACGGGAAAAAGAAGAAGATTTTATTCAAGTTAAAGAAAAAACCGTCTGCTGGATCAAAGGTTTCCGTCGAGTTACAGGATAAGTTTGGAAAGAAGAAGGATAACGAAAAGGTCATGGTTTATTATGGGAATACAATTTCAAAAGGAATGTCCGCCTCTCATGCGTCCCTCACGACATGGGGGTATCCGGTACGTAAAAATGATTATGGGACCGGAAGCGTTCAATGGGTATTTCAAAGCGGAAATTCGTACCTGTACGCGTATGTCCGGGCAGGGAAAGTAGTCGGGATTCAGAGGATTAATATTTGATTATCATTTTCAAATGGAAATCATTTATTATAAAGTATTACAAGAAAAAAGGGGGATTTATTGATGAAACGAATTTAAGTTTACTGTTAGGGGCAGCCATGATCTTCAGTCTGTTTGGCGGGGTTACGGTGTCGGCAGAAGGTACAGAACAATTGTACTGGGATATTTCGAATGTGGAAATTGATCATACGTCGGTATCTTTTCGGATGTCACTTGTGAGTGGGGCGCAGGAGGTAATGTTTTGTATCGGTGATAAAGAGGGAGAGGAGCTTGTCCGGTGTTCTTTTTTGACTAAAAGCACCGATTCGCCATATCCGCTGTATGAATAGGAATATCCGGAAGGAACGTCTTTAACGGCCGGCGATTATCAGGTCTGGGTCGAAAATAAAGAAGGGGCAAGTACATATCCAGTATCAGCAAGGCTGAGGCAGCATACCTTTCACCCGAGTTATGTAACAGCTTATCCAGGTGCCCTGATCGGAAATGATGTGGACAACAAAATCCCCCGCATTTATGTCAAGCTGGGATCTGAGGCATATGAGGCAAAAAAGGAAGGGGATGAGACGGGGGAATTTGTCATCAACTATCCGGTGCAGGAACTCGGAACCAAAATAGACTTATTTATGGAAGATGGATACGGGTGTCAGAGTGTTCAGGAATACGTGGTTGAAAATAAGGTCATGAACGTGCCCCTGATGAAAGTGTGCCGGGAACGGATCATTTTGGATAACCGTCAGTTAAACAGCGATGAGCGGATCTGCATTGACGCAAATGGGACGGAATACCGCAGCGAGTATGGCGCCGGTGATCTGAATAAGCAAAATGTTACGATACTAACTTATCCGGCGATACCAAATGAAATCAAAGAGGTATCGGTCTGGCTGGAAAGTTCGAACGGCAGCAGCTCGGAAAAAATGAAGTATGGATTACAGGAATGTGATCTTTCCGCATGTAACATAGACTATGTCGCTTATCCGAAGAAAGCGGTCGGTACGGTAAGCGCCGATCCGCTGGGGCAAATACCGGTTTCTGTTTCCGTTGTCATAGATGAAAAGGAATATTTGGCGGAAATTTCGCAGGACGGAAGTTTTACATTGGAATATCCCTACCGAAAACAGACGGATCTGTTAAAACTGATGTTCCGAGACGTGCACGGATGCCCTATCCAGGTAGAAAAGGGGGTCATTAGTAATCTGTTTCATTTGAAAGTACAGGACCAGATGACGCTGAATGAATATATGGTGGCAGAGCGTGTGCCAGAAGGCGCGAAGGTTTACGTAAGCATCGATGGACAGGAGTATACGAGTGAAGTATCGAAAAAAGAAAATGGCGGTGTCGTAACGGTCCGGTATCCGAGACAGAAACCGGGTATGCAGATCACGGCCTGGCTGCAGGATGATTCCACGACGGCGGTTTCTGATGAGAAAACGATCTTGACAATAGACGATAAAAAGTACTATTATAATTATGTGGCCGAGACGAACCGGATTGTCGGGGACATCCATTTAGGGGGAACCATAGGTCAGAAAGTGCAAAACAATGTCACATCGGTCTATGTCGTAATTGATGGAAAAACTTATCCATGTACGTTTAGCAAACTGCCTGCCCCTGTTTATGACGATGAAGATGAGGAAGAAGATCACTCTGAGGAAGAGGAAGAGATCATTTTTCGTTTTACGGGATATTACCCGATGCAGAAGATCGGAAAGACCATCCAGCTGCATTTTGAGGATGCGGACGGCTATGAGAGGGTAGAGGATATTAAACTTGAGAATATCAAGCCCAGCATAAGGATCAATACGCTGTATTCCGGAGATAACAAGATTTCGGGTAAAACGTGGCCCAGCAGTGCGGTCACCATAAAATATGGAAAGAAAACGTATAAAGCGAAAACGAATAAGAATGGTAAATTTTCGGCACGAGTGAAAGCTCAGCCGAAAGGGACAAAAATAAAAGTATCGGTTCTTACTTCTCAGGGATATACGAATACAAAATCATCTCGGACAAAGCCAAGTGACAGCACGGTAGAGATCAGCAGTACGGTTTACCGGACGAGTTCATCTGTTGCCGTTACCGTCCGTAAACCTAGGGAAGGCGACAAAGTAATCGTAAAAGCAGGAGGAAAGACATATACAAAAAAAATCAGTATAAATGGGCCAAAGAAGAGAATGGTGTTTAAACTGAAGAAAAAACCGGCAACAGGATCAAAGATTTCTGTAGAATTAAAGAATCAGTTTGGGAAGAAGAAATATTCGGACAGAACCACGGTGTACCACGGCAATAATATTGTGCTGGGAATGTCTGCTAAGGATGTGGTGAATACGACATGGGGGCCGCCGGTACAGAGAAACGACTGGGGGGATTGGATCGCTCCAATGGATCTTTGAGAGTGACGATACACGTTTGTATGTGTATATCCGGGGAGGAAAGGTAGTTATGATACAGAGGGTCAATTATTGATTGTCATGTTTGATGGAGGATAACGCATGGTATTGGATTGGAACGAATACATGTCGGCGGCGAGAGATGCCGCCGCTGAAGGATGTGTGCTTTTGAAAAACGAACATGCCGCCCTGCCGCTTGTGAAAGGCGGCAGGGTAGCTGTGTTTGGACGGATTCAGCGCCATTATTATAAGAGCGGTACCGGTTCGGGCGGATTGGTCAATGTTTCGCATGTAACCGGCATATTGGATGCCCTGCTTGAAACACCACATCTTATCGTAGATCAGGATGTTTTGGCAGTTTATGACGCGTGGGAATCGGAACATAAGTTTGATGAAGGGCCAGGCTGGGCGCAGGAACCCTGGTCGCAGATTGAAATGCCGTTGGACGAGGAGCTTTTAGAAAAAGCTGGCCGTCAGAACGATGCGGCCATCATCATCATCGGGAGGACTGCGGGAGAGGACAGGGATCATGTGGACGAAAAGGGTTCCTACCGTCTCTCGGATGTGGAAGTGGCCATGATCGAAAAGGTACGTGCCCATTTTGGGCGCGTCATTGTTTTATTTAATGTTGGAAATATTGTGGATATGGGACACCCGTGCCTGCGTGAGTGCGATGCCCTGCTCTATGTGTGGCAGGGTGGGATGCTCGGCGGGTACGGTGCGGTGGATGTCCTGACCGGAAAAGTGAATCCGTCAGGAAGACTGGCGGATACAATCGCGTCTCATATCGAGGATTATCCATCCACAAAAAACTTTGGTGATGAGGAAAGAAATTATTATAAAGAGGATATCTATGTCGGATACCGCTTTTTTGAGACAATGGCGAAACAAGCCGTCTTATATCCGTTTGGTTTTGGCCTTTCGTATACGGAGTTTTTTGAGACCGTGAGCGGATGGGAAGAAGACGGGGGAGATCTGTCCTTTGTGGTAACGGTGAAAAACACCGGACCCGTTTTGGGAAAACAGGTGGTACAGGTTTATGTGGAGGCGCCGCAGGGTGTTTTGGGAAAACCGTCCAGGGTGCTGGCGGCATTTGCGAAGACGGAGGAACTGGCGCCGGGAGAGACTGAGTCGATCCCATTCCACATTTCGCGCTATGAATATGCTTCTTATGACGATACCGGCGCTACGGGCCACCCGTATTGTTATGTGCTTGAACCGGGTGATTATCGTGTATATGTGGGAAAAAATGTAAGGGATGCGAAATGTGCCGGGCAGTTTTCGCTCGACAGCTTACAGGTTGTGCAGGAATTAGAACAAAATCTAGCGCCCGAAGCAGCGTTTGAACGGATGCGGCCGCAGATGCCTGGTTCCGCAGACAGTGAAAAGAGCGGCTCCGGATCTAAGAGAAATGTGGATTCCGTCGATATGACAATCGCATATGAACCGGTTCCGGCTGGCGGTGAGCAGGAAGAGACAAAACGAAAGAGCCAGATTCCTCCAGACATCTCCTATACTGGTGACAGGGGGTACCGTTTGAGTGATGTAGCAGAGGGGACGGTATTAATGGAACAGTTCATCGCTCAGTTAAGCGACGACGATCTGTGCTGCATCATCCGCGGAGAGGGGATGGGCAGTCCGAAAGTTACGCCGGGGACGGCCGCGGCATATGGGGGGATATCCGACCATTTGAAAGTGCTTGGGATTCCGTGCGGGTGCTGTTCGGATGGGCCGTCCGGCATTCGGATGGACAGCGGGGAGAAGGCATTCAGCCTGCCGAACGGAACATTGATGGCGTGTACGTTTAATGCGCCGTTGATACAGAAACTTTATTCCTTTACCGGATTGGAAATGGTGTTCCATAAGGTGGATAATCTATTGGGGCCTGGGGTAAACATACACCGGCATCCGCTGAACGGGAGGAATTTTGAATATTTTTCGGAAGATCCGTTTTTAACTGGGAAAATGGCTGCTGCCGTACTCCGAGGCCTAAAAAGCGCCGGTGTGACGGGGACGCTCAAGCACTTTGCTGCCAATAACCAGGAGACGAAACGAATGGAGATTGACAGCGTCGTATCGGAGCGGGCGTTGAGGGAAATTTATCTGAAAGGCTTTGAGATCGCAGTCAAAGAGGGCGGAGCGGATTCCATTATGACAACGTACGGTTCCCTCAATGGTGTCTGGACGGCCGGACGGTTCGAGTTAAATACCGAGATCCTTCGAAACGAATGGGGATTTGACGGGATCGTCATGACGGATTGGTGGGCAAAGGTCAGCCGTCAGGGGAAAAGTGAGAAAGCGGATAAAACGGATCTTGCCGCTATGGCGATGGCGCAGAATGACCTGTATATGGTGTGTGAACAGGCGGATCAGAACCTGACCGGGGATAATACGCAGAAAGAACTGGAATCGGGAGTTCTTACCCGGGGTGAGCTTCAGAGAAATGCAGGGAATATCTGCCGCCAGCTTATGACGACACCAGCATTTGCCAGGTTTTATGGCAGAGAGGTATCCGTGAAGGTGATAAATCGGCCGGAAAAAGGCCCAGAAAAGAGAGGAATGGAATGAGAATGAACAGAATAAGAACGGCGTTGGCGATTCTCCTTTGTGCGATCCTCATAGGAAATTCGATTTATGTTCCAAAGGATCGTGCGGCTGCGGCAGGGAAATATGTATCAGATGGGAAACAGACGAACCATCTGGCGGAGCTGGAAGTACTGGAAGGCGGGCTTAGAACACAGAAAGCCGTCTGGGTGGATGAGGATCAGGCGGCGAAAGTGCCTTCTTATGAGAAATCTTTTCGCGCCAACCGACTCCAGTCGATTTTTCAAGAGGGAACAGGAACCTATGGATTTGCCAGTCTTTCTGCCAAACAGCAGGATTTTTACTTGTCGCTGGAAACATCGCTGGCGAATTTTGACCGGATCGACACAGAGGAGGCCGAGTTCGAATCGATCAGCTATGGCGATGGTACGATGCAGTACACCCCGTTTAAAGTAGATTTCTCGAGGGCAGGGATAGACATAGACCAGGCGATCCGGACATGGGTTGCGTTCCGGGCGGATCATCCTTGGCTGTTTTGGCTCGGCGGTATCGCGTATTCGAATTCGGAACTGATGCCAGTGGTAGAAAGTACGTATGAAACGGACATCCGTGGCGTGAGGCAGATGTATGTGGCGATAGAAACCGCCGTTACGGAGTATCTGGGTGTGGCAGAACAGGCAGATGGCGTTTATGAAAAGGTGAGGGTCGTTTATAACCATTTGATCGAGACGATTGATTATGCGTACAAATCGGATGGCTCCACGCCGGAATCGGAAGATTGGGCGCATAGTGTCGTTGGCGTCTTTGACAGCGCTTATCATAAGGCTGTGTGTGAAGGGTACGCAAAAGCATTTTCCTTTATCCTGAATATTCTGGATGTACCGAATGTGTATATCGTAGGCCAGGCAGGAGGCGGGGGACACGCTTGGAATGCGGTTTCCTTTGATGGCGGAAACATGTATTATTACATGGATGCGACGTGGGATGATCCGAAGGGCGCAACTAGAAATCAATATGCTTACTTTGCGATGCCAAAAAATTTGTTTGAAAAACGCCACACGCCGGACTCGACGGCAGGAAGCGGCTTTTCATGGCAATACGAGATGCCGCCGCTCGGGGACAGTATGGACTATACGTATTTTGTCAGGTACGCCGCGTACGGTACGGCGGAAGCGATCGGAGATGTGGGAGCGGCAAGAACTTTTTTAAAGAAAGCTAAGATCCTGGCGCCGGAAGAAAAGTGTATGCTGCTGCTGTCAGATACGAATGTTCTGCAACATGTGACGCAAGCGTTAGAAATTTCAGGGTTTACGTATTCGACCCAGCAGGATTATGGTATGCTTATTTTTGAGGATGCGGCTGACTTATTTGCTTCGCGGACTCCGACCGCTGCATTTGCATTATCAGATACCGAGATAGCTGTCGGTGAGGAGGACAGCGAGGAGCGGGTCATCACAATTTCTTCTGCTACGGAAGGAAGTGATGATTATATTACATTCTATTCTTCGAATGAACGGGTGGCAGATGTAATAACGCCTTATGTAAAAGCGGAGCCAGGAGAAGAGGTGCGCATCGCCATACGCGGGGCTGGTACGGCAACGATTTACGCAAAGTCATCGGCAGGCAGAGCGACGACATCGTGTGAGGTTACCGTCGGAGACGCCGTGCCGGAAGAAACACCAACGGCGAAGCCGGGAGCGACACCGACCGCAGAGCCAGGGGGAAGTCCTACGATGGAGCCAGGGGAAATGCCGACCGCAGAACCGGGGGGAAGTCCTACGATGGAGCCAGAGGAGAAACCGACCACAGAGCCGACAGAAAAGCCAGGGCAGGAACCAACGGCGAAGCCAGGAGAGGCACCGACGATGAGTCCTGTAGAGAGTCCGACTGAAAAACCAGGGGAGACGCCGACGGCGAAGCCTGTAGGGGATCCGACTGAAAAACCGGGAGAGACGCCGACAGAAAAGCCAGGCGATATGCCCACGATCCAGCCGGGAGAAAGACCGACGGAGAAACCAGGAGATACGACAATAGGGTCCGGGCCCCATATAGCAGCTACGCAGCCTCCGTTGGGTGGCGGATCTGTTCAGGAAGTACGCAAGGTGAAAAAGGGCGATATATTTACTGCCGGCAACTTAAAGTATCAAGTGACGAAGGTGAATGGAAAAGCGGGACAGTTGTCCGTAATTGGCGTGAAGTCGAAAAAAGCAGCGTCTATCGTTATTCCCAAAAAAGTAAATAAAAAGGGAGTGTCCTTTACGATTACGTCGATTCAGGGCAACTCGTTTAAAGGATGTAAAAAGGTAAAGAAGCTGACTATAAAGTGTACCAGTTTAAAGAAGATTACGAAAAAGTCATTCGTTGGACTGAGCCGGAAGTTAAAAATATCTTTACCGGGATCAAAGGCTGCGCAATACAGGAAGATGTTGAAAAAGTGTAACTATTTTATCAAGAAGTGAGATAGACAAAAGAGGTGAAAATGGAACAGCCGCCTGAACCGATCTTTGATCAAGCCGGTTCAAGCGGCCGTTTTCACGTCCCATATGTTATTGTCTATTTTATATATCCATCCGGATTGCTGCTTTGCCAGTTCCATGAATGGGCGCACATATCGTCGATGTTGTATTTAGCTTTCCAGCCCAGTTCTTCGTTTGCCTTCGTGCTGTCTGAGAAAAGCTCATCGGTATCGCCTGCACGCCTTGGTTTGAATTCATATTTGATTTCGTGACCGCATGCTTTTTCATAAGCATGTACGACGTCTAGAACGCTGTAGCCGTTCCCGGTTCCGAGATTATAGATCCGCACATCCGGAGTGTCCGAAAATTTTGTGATGGCTTTGACATGGCCGGATGCCAGATCCATCACATGGATGTAATCGCGGACACCCGTACCGTCATGTGTCTTGTAGTCGTTTCCGAAAACGCCGAGACAGTCCCGTTTTCCGACGGCTACCTGTGCCACATAAGGAACGAGATTGTTGGGGATCCCTTTTGGATCTTCTCCGATGCGGCCGCTTTCGTGTGCGCCGATCGGATTGAAATAACGCAGAAGGATGACGTTCCATTGTGGATCAGCGGTGTGAAGGTCGGTAAGGATCTGCTCCAGCATCCATTTCGTCCATCCATAAGGGTTGGTTGGCGAACCTTTCGGACATGTTTCTGTAACAGGAACCGATTCTGGTTCGCCATATACAGTGGCAGAAGAACTGAAAATAATGTTTTTTACGTTGTGCGCGTTCATACAGTCAACGAGGTGAAGCGTTCCTGTCAGGTTGTTATGATAGTATGCAACCGGTTTTGAGACGGACTCGCCTACCGCTTTCAACCCAGCAAAGTGAATGACGGCATCTATGTTTTCTTGATCAAATACATGATTTAATGCTTTTTGATCTAATAAATCTACCTGATAAAATGTGATCTTTTTGCCCGTGAGTGTCTCCACGCGGCTGACGGCCTCACGGCTGGCATTGTAAAGGTTGTCCACGATAACGACCTCATAGCCGTTTTCCAAAAGTTCAACGCATGTATGCGATCCGATATAACCGGCGCCGCCGGTAACTAATATTTTCATAATGATCCCTTTTCCTTTCAAAATTTAAAAATTGTGTTATTGAAAACTCTGCCCGTAGACATTGTCATACAAGATGACCAGCCCCGTCTCCAAGCCTTACTTCGTAAAATTCTGGAATTTTTCCGTAGGAGTCCTGGTAGCAGGCAGCTAGTTTGTTTTTAAATAGATTCCGGTTTCTTTTTTTCACGAGGCTTACGGTGCAGCCGCCAAAACCGCCGCCCGTCATTCGGCTTCCGATCACGCCGGGAACCTCCCATGCTGTTTTTACAAGAAAGTCGATCTCTTCACAGGAAACTTCATAATCATCCCGCAGGGAGAGATGAGATTTGTTCATCAAGCGGCCAAATTCTAACATATCGTTTTCCTTTAGTGCGTTTCGTGCGTGAACGGTTCGGCGGTTTTCGGAGATGGCATGTTTGACCCGTTTCCGAATCGTCTCGTCGGGAATTAGAAACTGATATCTGTCAAATTGTTCATTGTTCAGGTCTCCTAAACTGTTGATGTCGATCACTTTCTGGAACATATCAAGTCCGCGCTCGCATTCCCGCCGTCTCTCATTGTATGCCGAAGACACAAGATTGTGAGTGATACCGCTGTTTGTTATGATCAAACAGATATCGCCGAGGTTCAGTGGCACAAGTTCATAGTTTAATTTGTACGTATTGAGGAAAATGGCATGATCTGTTTTTCCGACCGCAGAAGCGAACTGATCCATGATGCCGCACTGGGTGCCGATATAATGGTTTTCTGCGTATTGTCCCAGCAGAGCGATCTGTGTGACGGGGAGATCCTGAAAGTCAAATAGATCTCGGAGAATCGTGCCCATTAAAACTTCGATCGAAGCGGAGGAGGAAAGTCCTGCGCCGGCTGGAATGTCTCCGTAGAATAGTATGTCCATACCACAGTCGATCGTATACCCTTTTTTGGCAAATGCCCAGATCACGCCCCGCGGGTAATCGGTCCAAAGACCATTTCCGGATGGGGACAGGTCATGAATGGACGAAGTGATCACACCATCGGAACTGAAATTTTCAGAGTATAGGTTCAGGGTATCATCGTTCCGTTTTCGGACAAATCCATATGTTCCAAGTGTGAGGGCGCATGGGAATACATGTCCGCCGTTGTAGTCAGTATGGTCGCCAATGAGGTTGACGCGCCCCGGCGCAAAGAAAACTTCTGGTTCTGCCCCGGCTCCAAAGATTTGTGTGAAGGTACCTTTCGTCTTTTCTATGTTCATATGTATTTTCCTCATTTCTACGTTAATATCCTTATTATATACTGAAAACATAAAAAAAGCTATAGGAAATTCCCCGAAAAATATTTTTCCAATTTCTCGGGGGATTTCTCATCGCATCAAGTTGTCTTCTTTCTTAACTCAGTTCTGCGGCATAGTCATTAAATACATAATCCATAATGGATGCTGTACCGACGAGCTCGCAGCCGTAGATATAAGAGTCCTGTCCATCTGAATTTGGGTCATTCTGCTGGCGGATGATGCGCACGACGCAGTTCACGGCATCTGATTTGCCGAGGACAAGTTTGGCATTGAAATAGTAGCCGACGGGAAGTATGCTTTTGGACTTAAAGCCGATACCGGCTTTTGATACATCAAACACCTCAATGGGGGCGTGGATATTTTCTACTTTAACGTTATCCTGTTTAAACAGGGACGATATTTCAAGTTCCAGTTTTGCCGGCCATCTTTTTTCCTTTCTCATCTCGATCATACAGGGCTTCCTCCTTCCGTTTTATAACAGTTCTTCTAAAATCGCATGTACCATGCCAGGATCCGCTTTCCCCTTCATCGCCTTCATCGTCTGTCCGACAAGAAAGCCAAGGGCTTTTGTTTTTCCTGCCCGGTAGTCAGCAGAAGACTGTGGGTTTTCTGCGATCACCTGTTCAATGGTCTGACGCAATGCGCCTTCATCATTGATTGTCTTAAGTCCATTATCCTCTACAAACTTCTTCACGTCAATACGTTCTGAAAACATTTTTTCAAAAACTTCTTTTGCGACTGTGGAAGTAATGGCGTTTTCGTCGGTTAGCAGTACGAGGGCGGCGAGATTCTCAGGGGTAAAGGTGATGTCTTCCGGATCCATTTCCTTTTCTTTGAGCAGACGCATCGTCTCTACCATGAGCCAGTTTGAAACCTTTTTTGGATTGTGGCAGAGGGCGGTTGTCGCCTCAAACAAATCGGCCAGTTTTTTCGAGCTGGTGAGGATGCCGATGTCATAATCTGGAATGCCATATTCTGTTTTATAGCGCGCTGCTTTTTCTTCCTGTAGTTCCGGCTGACGGGAACTTACCGCAGCGATCCACTCGTCGCTGATCGATAACGGAACGAGGTCGGGATCAGGGAAATAACGGTAATCCTGAGCGTCCTCTTTGGAGCGCATCGCGTACGAGGATTCTTTATTGTCGTCCCATCGTCTCGTTTCCTGGATCACGGACTTTCCTTCCTCTAGAAGCTCGATCTGTCTGGCGCGCTCGCCCTCGATGGCCCGTGAAATGGCCTTAAAGGAGTTGAGGTTTTTCATTTCTGTTCGCGTGCCGAATTCGGAAGCGCCTGCTTCACGTACGGAAAGGTTGACGTCGGCGCGCATGGAACCCTCGTTCAGCTTGCAGTCAGAAGCTCCGAGATACTGGATCGTCAAACGGAGTTTTTCCAAATAGGCGATGACCTCCTCCGCGCTCCGCATATCTGGTTCTGACACGATTTCGATCAGCGGGACGCCTGAACGGTTATAGTCCACGAGGGAGCAGTCTTCCCATTCGTCATGTATAAGTTTGCCGGCGTCTTCTTCCATATGGATCTCATGGAGGCCAATAGACTTTTTGCCGGCAGTCGTCTCGATATCTACGTGTCCGTTCCGGCAGATCGGAAGATATAGCTGGGAGATCTGGTAGTTTTGCGGGTTATCCGGATAGAAATAATTTTTGCGGTCAAATTTACAGTACTGGGTAATGGTGCAGTTCGTCGCCAGGCCGACGGCCATCGCATATTCGACGACCTGTTTGTTCAGCACGGGCAGGGAACCCGGCATTCCGGTACAGACCGGACAGGTATGTGTATTTGGCGCGCCGCCGAATGCCGTGCTGCAGCCGCAGAATATTTTCGTTTTAGTGGCAAGTTCCACATGGACTTCAAGTCCGATGACGGTTTCGTATTGTTTCGCCATAATTTACCTCCTATTTGCGCACGTTTTTTGCGCATCACACAAGTTTGGGCGTGCGCGCACAAACTTGCAGAGTGAAAAATTTATTTTTCACTCTGTTCTCCATTCACGCGGGTTCGTGCATGGATGGCCCGGATGGTCGGTTGCTTTCAAATGTATAGGCGGCCCGGATGATCTGTTTCTCCTGAAAACAGTCGCCGATAAGCTGGAGTCCGATCGGGAGTCCGTTCGCATCGGCGCCGCAAGGGAGACTGATTCCCGGAAGTCCAGCGAGGTTGACGGAAATCGTGTAAATGTCGCCTAAATACATTTGGAGGGGGTCGGTTAAACTTTCACCGATCTTCGGCGCGGTGGTCGGAGCGGCCGGGCCGAGGATGACGTCGTATTTGGAAAATGCCTGGTCAAATTCTTTTTTGATGAGTGCTTTCGTCCGCAGCGCTTTCAGATAATATGCGTCGTAGTAGCCGCTGCTCAATACGAAGGAACCTAACATGATCCGGCGTTTGACTTCGGGGCCAAAGCCCTCGGAGCGGGTCTTTTTGTACATATTGTGAAGCCCCTCATAGTCCTCGGAGCGGTATCCGTATTTGACGCCGTCAAAGCGTGAGAGGTTGGAACTCGCCTCCGCGGAAGCGATGACGTAGTAAGCCGGAATCGCGTATTCTACGAGGTTCAGGTCAAATTCTTCCACGACTGCGCCGTTTGCCCGCAGCACATCCGCGGCTTGTAAGATTGCGTTTCTGACTTCCGAATCCAGTCCCTCGCCGATGTATTCTTTTGGTATGCCGATCTTCATGCCGGTCACATCATTAACGAGTGCTGACGTGAAGTCGAGATCGTCTCGATTGATCGAGGTGCTGTCCTTCTTATCATAGGAAGAAATGATCTCCAATATCGTGGCGCAGTCGGTGACATCTTTGGCGATGGGGCCGATCTGATCGAGGGACGAGCCATAGGCGATCAGGCCATAGCGCGACACGGTTCCGTAGGTCGGCTTGATGCCCGTGACGCCGCAGAAAGAACTGGGCTGGCGGATCGAGCCGCCGGTGTCGGAACCGAGCGCGAACGAACACTCCGAAGCGGCGACCGCGGCGCAGGAACCGCCGGAAGAACCGCCGGGAACATGGTCGGTGTTGTGCGGGTTTCTCGTTATGCCATAGGCAGAAGTCTCCGTCGTACTGCCCATTGCAAATTCATCCATATTCGTTTTCCCGATCATGACGGCGCCTGCCCGTTCGAGATTTTTTACGGCTTCTGCCGTGTAAGTCGGGGTGAAATCCGCCAAAATTTTTGAACTGCAGGTGGTCAGGATGTCTTTCGTACACATATTGTCTTTGATGGCGACCGGGACGCCCGCCAAAGGGCCGGCCAGTTCACCGTGATCTATTTTTTTCTGTACTTCATCTGCCCGGGCAAGGACGGCGTCCTCGTTCAGTACGGTGACAAAGCTGTTCAGCGTAGGTTCTGATTTTTTTATCTGGTCCAGTGAGGCAAGCGCAGCTTCCCTGACTGTCACTTCGCCGGCCTGGATCTTTTTACCCAGTTCTACGGCTGTTAAACGCATTACATTCATAACAGACTGCTCCTTTCCGATTCGTGCGTGTTAGGAATAGTTAGTTCCTTAGTCAAATGTTTTCGGAACCATGTACGTTCCGTCCTTTTTCCGCGGGGCGTTTGCTAACATCTGTTCCCGGTCATCGCCGTTTGTCACGACATCCTCGCGGAATACATTGTCCACCGGGAAGACGTGTGACATCGGCTCGATGCCCTCGGTATCCAGTTCGTTCAGTTTATCAATATAATCGAGCATCCTGCCCATATCTTTTTTTGCCTGTTCCTTTTCTTCATCCGAAAGTTCCAGTTTGGCAAGAATGCCTACGTATTCGATCGTTTCATCTGATATGATATTTGCCATCACGATTCCTCCATTTCTTTTTATGGTTCCAGTCGTCCCAGGTCACGCGGGAACAGAGTCGTTTCCCGTACATTTTCTTCGCCCAGGAGTTTCATCGTCAACCGCTCCAAACCGATGCCGAGGCCGCCGTGCGGCGGCATGCCGTGCTTGAATATCATGAGATAGTGCTCCATGCCCTCGTCGGTCATTCCCCGCGCTTTGATTTTTTCTTCCAGCATGTCGAAATCGTGGATGCGCTGGCCGCCGGTCGTCACTTCCAGTCCGTCGAAAAGCAGATCAAAGCTCAGCGTAAACGTCGGATCGGCTGGATCGTCCATCGCGTAAAACGGGCGCTTTTTCGAGGGGTAATGGGTGACAAACACGAAATCCGCATCGTACTCTTCTTTGAAATACTGCCCGATCAGCGCTTCCTCTTCCGGTTCCAGATCGTACGGATTCCGTATGCTCCGGTCGTACTTTTCCGAGACGAGACGTTTGGCTTCGTCAAAGCGAACTTGCGGGATCTGTTCAGTCCGCGGAAGGGTGATGCCGAGAATGTTCAGTTCCCGCTCGTATTCTTTTTGCAAAAGATCCATTGTATATTGAAGGAATCCGGTTTCCATTTCCATGATGTCCTGAAAACTGTCGATGTAGCCCATCTCGAAATCGAGGGATGTGTACTCGTTCAGGTGCCGTTTCGTGTTATGCTTTTCAGCGCGGAACACCGGCGCTGCTTCAAATACGCGGTCAAACACGCCGACCATCATCTGTTTATAAAACTGCGGGCTCTGCTCGAGAATGGCAGGCCGGTGGAAATAATCCAGTTTAAATATATTGGCGCCGCCCTCGGCGCCTTTCGCGCCGATCTTTGGCGTGTGGATTTCCGTAAATCCCTGTCGGAACAGATAGTCACGGAATCCCCGCACGAGGCCTTCTTGTATTTTGAATTTAGCGCGCTCTTTAATGTTTCGCAGGGAGATCGGCCGGAGGTTCAGTTTTGTTTCAAGTGTCGTGTCCAGCTTCCATTTGTTGATCGGAATGGGCATCGGCGCTTTCGGTTCAGACAGGATCCTCATTTCTTTCAGGCGGATTTCAAATCCGTTTGGAACCCGCTCTTCTTTTTTGACGGTTCCGGTCACTTCGACCGTCGAAGCTTCTTTTAGATTTTTCAGGTCAGGAAGGTGCTGGCATTGTTCGCCGCCCCGTTCGTATACCGCCTGCACGAGTCCTTCTCGTTTGCGGAGGATGATAAATGCCACGTCCCCCATATCCCGGATGGTGTGTATGGCTCCATTCATGGTAATGTCTTTGCCCTCATAGCTGCCAGCGAGAATGTCTGAGATTTCCAATGTTTCTTTTTGTGTTTTTCCTGATACATAGTCCATAAAATCCTTCCTTTCTCTATGCCGGGATTAACGCAAGCAAAAAAGCCCATTAACGCAAGCAAAAAAGCTCATCCCGACAAAACTATTGTTTCGTCTGGGACGAGCCTGAATTTTTATAGGATTCAAAACCCGCGGTACCACCCGTGTTGAAGACCTGGTGTGATGATCGTATCACGAACTATCACGGTCTTCCCCTCAAAATGCCTGTAACGGTGCGTCCGTGTAAACCTACTTGCCGGAAGCGGCGTGTTCAGAATACAAGCTCCGGAATGTTCTCCTGCTTACCGCTCCCGTAAGATGCTCTCAGTCGGTGACATCTTTTCCTGTCGAAAGGTTACTGCATAAGCAATCGTTTCCTTCATAGCCTTTTTTGTTTCAAATTACGCACATTTTACCACAAGTCGCCGGGGATTGCAAGAGGAACTTTATGAAAAATAATTGAAAAATAATTGAGTGCTGCAATGGAGGCTGAGTTTTTTATTAAAACAGCTGGTATAAGATTTATGGATTTTGAAAAGGTATCAGAATTATTTCGGGAGGTAGAATTACGATTGACAAAAGAAGAGTATAAAGATAGGAGAAGCTCGAAATAAAATACATACATTAGGAACAGATTCTAAAATAATTGGGCGTGTTTTTGAAATGTTTTCACAGCCGGTTTTGGAAAAGATTGCGAAAAAGCATGAAATGATGTTGTTAAAAAAAGTATATTATGTTATACTATATATAATTGAAGAATAAGGAATGGCGGAACGCGTAAATATGGAGGTGCATGGATGGCAAGGACAGTATCGATCGGTGCGCAGGATTTCGCGGAACTGATCACAAAAAATAATTTTTATGTGGATAAAACAAATTTTATAAAAGAATGGTGGGACAGTGATGATAAAGTCACCCTGATCACCCGCCCGAGACGTTTTGGTAAAACGCTGAACATGAGTATGCTGGAACGGTTTTTCAGTATAAAATACAAAGAACAGGGCGAGGTTTTCCAAGGGCTGGACATCTGGAAGGAGGAGAAATACCGGGAACTTCAGGGGACGTATCCGGTGATTTTTTTTTCCCTTGCCCTTGTCAAAGAGAGGGATTATCAGAATGCGAGAGCCAAGATAAATGAACTTTTGGTACAAGTTTATGAGAAATATTCCTTTTTGAAAACGAGCGGCATTCTGGGGGAAAAAGAACTGGAATACTATAACAGGGTTTCCTCCAATATGATCGACAGCGACGCAGCGCTCGCGCTCCATCAGATGTCAGGTTTTTTATCCCATTATTATGGGAAAAAAGTGGTCATCCTGATGGATGAATATGATACCCCGTTACAGGAAGCATATTTGAGTGGGTACTGGGATGAAATGCTGCCATTTATAAGAGGATTATTTAACGCCACGTTTAAAACCAATCCGTATCTGGAACGGGCTGTGATGACGGGGATAACGAGGGTCAGTAAGGAGTCATTGTTTTCAGATTTGAACAATTTAAAAGTGGTCACGATGACTTCCAACAGGTATGCGTCATGTTTTGGATTTACCGAGCAGGAAGTATTTTCCGCGATGGATGAGTTTGGCATGACGAATAAAGAAGAGGCAAAATACTGGTACGACGGTTTTACGATCGGGAATCTGCGGGATATTTATAATCCGTGGTCTGTCATCAATTTTCTCGACGAAGGACGATTGAGACCCTACTGGGCGAATACGAGTTCCAACGGACTGATCAGCCGCCTGATCCGGGAAGGGAGCCGGGAGATCAAGATACAGTTTGAAAGTCTTCTGCAGGGCGGTTCCATAAAAAGCGAAATCGACGAAGAAATCATTTTTTCCCAATTGGATCTGGATGAAAATTCCATCTGGAGTCTGCTTCTTGCCAGCGGATACCTGAAAACAACGAGTATCATGGATGAGTTCTACGAACTGGAGCTGACGAATCATGAAGTCAGAAAAACATTTTACAAAATGGTAAAGACCTGGTTTCGGCAGGACAGCGCGGACTATAACGATTTCATAAAAGCTCTTTTGAAAGGAAATCTGAAAGAGATGAATGCTTATATGAACCGGGTACTGTTCCATACGATCAGTTCATTTGACGGTGGAACCCATCCGACGGAAGCTACAACACCAGAAAAATTTTACCACGGTTTTGTACTGGGACTGCTTGTGGACCTGGCGGGTCGGTATGAAGTGACATCAAACCGCGAGAGCGGTTTTGGCCGTTATGATGTACTACTCAATCCGTTCGGGGCCGACGACGGGATCATACTGGAATTTAAAGTGCATGATCCGCAGGAGGAATCTTCACTGGAAGATACTGTGCAGGCCGCATTGGATCAGATCGAAGAAAAGAGATATGAACAGACGCTTCTGGCGCAGGGGGTGGAAGAGGACCATATCCGCAAGTACGGTTTTGCGTTCCGGGGGAAAGAGGTGCTGATCGGGGAATGACCGGCAGCATTTTCTGCACATTTTAATACTGAGAAAAATCATATAGCGAAAAAATAAGTTGATCACAATCAGCTGGAAGGAATAAATAAAATCCGATCCTTCTGACGATTGTGATCTGTTTTTTTGCCAAAACCATAATAGGACCAG
This sequence comes from uncultured Eubacterium sp., assembly GCA_910589665.1. Lineage (GTDB taxonomy): Bacteria > Bacillota > Clostridia > Lachnospirales > Lachnospiraceae > Eubacterium_F. The sequence goes on from CAJUTR010000002.1 coordinate 189,946, forward strand.
ATAAAGAGAGGAGAAAAAGAATGAAGTGGTGCATAACAAGCGAATTATTGGAGAAATACGAAAATTATCTGTATGAAGAGGAAAAAAGTCCGGCGACGATACAGAAGTATATGCACTACTTTATTGATCTCATCCGAGTACTCCCTTAACGCAAGTTTTTCCACAAACTCACTCCGCCACTTGTCATCTGACCACATACGGATCTTGTACTGTGTGCGGTATCTCCGGTAACAAGGGCAGAAAAAGCCAGGCATTCCGGTTACTGGCAGATACCAGTCTTTAACAGAAAATTGAAAAAGCTGGCAAAACAGACGGGAGCATATTACTTTGACTATACTGCTTTTTTGAAGGATTCCGGAGGATATTTAAAAGCGGAGTATGCGGAAGGGGACGGTTATCACTGGAAAAGTCCCGCTTATAAGGTGTTTGGGAAGCTTGTAAATGAGTTTGAAAAAAAGTTAGACGGATAAAAAGATTTGGATGAGGAAAGAGAGGAAAATACAATGATGAAAAGAATTTTATGTTTCTTTTTGGCGGTACTGTTATTGGCAATAGGGAAAACAGGGAACTGGTATGTTATTTAATTCTTCAAATTGTCTATAAGCTTCCTGATAAAGAGCAAATAATTTTTCTTCTGAAATATTAGATGTTTCAGCAATCTTTGCATTTTGAAGATTTTTTTGGCTTCTCTGTATCTCGTTACAATATCTGTAAGAAACTGGCCGTTATTTAAATAAGAAAATCTATATTTTCATATCTGGTCATAAAAGCTAAATGTCTCGCAAAAACCCCTTGACTTCCGCACTATTATGTGGTATTCTAATTTGGCGATAAGTTAGGTCTTTTTTTTTATGCCTAAATTTTATAAGACGGAAAATTATTTAGACAAATAATCACGGAGGTGACGTAATGCGTACTAAAATCACTTTGGAATGTACAGAATGCAAACAGCGGAACTACAACATGACCAAAGACAAGAAGAACCATCCGGACAGAATGGAAACAAAGAAATATTGCAGGTTTTGCAGAACTCATACATTACACAAAGAGACGAAATAATCGTCTGGTGTAATGTTATGGAAAGGATGTGTGTCATATGAGCGAAGCGGAAAAAACTTCGAAAAAGGACAGCTCGAAAAAGGACAGCTTCTTCAAACATGTCAAGGCGGAATTCAAGCGGTGTACATGGCCAAAGAAAGAAGAATTGATCCGCCAATCCACATTAGTAATTATTATTTCCGTTATCCTAGGCGGCGTTATTGCAGGGATAGACTGGCTGATCCGTTTAGGACTGCAGGCGATCGGGCTTTAATCTAGGAGGTTGATATGGCGGAAGAAGCAAAATGGTATGTGGTTCATACTTATTCCGGTTATGAGAATAAAGTAAAAGTGGATATTGAGAAGACGATTGAAAACCGTAATCTTCAGGAGCAGATCCTGGAGGTGATGGTACCGATGCAGACCGTTGTGGAGGAAAAGAACGGGGAGAAGAAACAGGTTCAGAAGAAAATGTTCCCGGCCTATGTCCTTCTCAATATGGTGATGAATGACGAAACCTGGTATGTCGTGCGGAACACCCGCGGAGTGACGGGGTTTGTAGGGCCGGGATCCAAACCGGTTCCGCTGACCGCGGAAGAGATTGCCAACATGGGATTCCTCGCGCAGGCGGAGGAAGCGCCGTACAGCATTGGCGACCACGTAGTCGTTACAAAGGGCGTATGGGAGGATACACACGGTGTCGTACAGGAAGTTCATCCGGCCAAACAGATGGCGGTGATTGTGATCGATATGTTTGGGCGCGGGACGCCGGTTGAAATCGATTTCTCAGAATTAGAAAAGCTATAGAAACAGGAGGAAACTTGAAATGGCTAAGAAAGTGGAAGGATATATAAAATTGCAGATCCCGGCTGGAAAAGCAACGCCGGCACCGCCGGTAGGACCAGCGCTTGGACAGCACGGCGTGAATATCGTGCAGTTTACAAAGGAGTTTAATGCGAAGACAGCAGGACAGGAAGGAATGATCATCCCTGTTGTCATTACCGTATATGCGGACAGGAGTTTCAGCTTTATTACGAAAACGCCGCCGGCAGCAGTACTTCTCAAAAAAGCATGTAAGATTGATTCCGGTTCCGGTGTGCCGAACAAGCAGAAGGTAGCTTCGATTTCAAAAGAGGAGATCCAGAAGATCGCCGAACTGAAAATGCCGGACCTGAACGCGGGAAGCCTAGAAGCAGCGATGAGTATGATCGCTGGTACGGCAAGGAGTATGGGAATTACAGTAGAAGAGTGAGTGTTATAAAATTTAGACATCGCAAAAGATCTATGTCATTTGGACGTTGTGGGAGAATGTTCGCTAATACCACTAGGAGGTTTAAATCATGAAAAGAGGCAAGAAATATGTAGAGGCCGCAAAGTTAGTAGACAGAATGACTCAGTATGAGCCGGAAGAGGCTATTGACCTTGTGAAAAAGACAGCAGTTGCAAAATTCGATGAAACGATAGAAGCACACATCCGTCTCGGCGTAGACGGGCGTCATGCAGACCAGCAGGTTCGTGGTGCGGTCGTACTTCCTCATGGAACGGGAAAGACGGTTCGCGTCCTTGTGTTTGCGAAGGGAGATAAAGTGTCGGAGGCAGAAGCAGCAGGAGCTGATTTTGTCGGCGGCGAGGAATTGATCCCGAAGATCCAGAACGAGGGATGGTTTGAGTTTGACGTAGTGGTTGCTACTCCTGATATGATGGGTGTTGTTGGTCGGCTCGGACGTGTACTTGGACCAAAAGGCTTGATGCCGAACCCGAAAGCAGGAACCGTTACGATGGATGTTACAAAGGCTGTCAATGATATCAAAGCAGGTAAGATCGAGTATCGTTTGGACAAAGCAAACATCATTCATGTTCCGGTTGGAAAAGCTTCTTTCTCCGCCGAGCAGCTCAGTGAGAACTTTAATACGATCATGGACGCCATCGTAAAGGCGAAACCGTCAAGTGCAAAGGGACAGTATATGAAGAGCGTGACGATCGCAAGCACGATGGGACCTGGTATCAAAGTAAGCACAGCAAAAATGATGTAGTTTTTCCGATTTTGGCTTGACAGGAAATAGATAGTTGTGTTATTATATCGTTTGTTAATAACTGCCGTAGACAGTAAGTACAGAAAAACCGTAGGTTTTTCCGTGTAAGAGCGTAAGCCGCTTACCGAGGAGTAAAAGGATGGAATGATTCTGCCCTCTCGTTGTCTATGCAATGAGAGGGTTTCTTTTTCTTCGGGCAGAAGAATCTATAAAGGAGGAAATAACCAATGGCAAAAGTCGAGTTAAAGCAGCCAATTGTGGAAGAGATCAAAGGTTACGCAGCCGATGCGAAAGCGGCAGTACTTGTTGATTATCGAGGACTTACCGTTGAGCAGGATACAAAACTGCGTAGAAAGCTGAGAGAAGCTGGTATCGTGTACAAAGTATACAAAAATACGATGCTTGTCCGCGCTTTTGAAGGAACGGATTTCGAACAGTTGGACAAAGACTTGGAAGGGCCTACTGCGATCGCGTTTTCTTCGGAAGACGAGACAGCTCCGGCAAGAATTCTCAGTGAATTTGCGAAGGAGGCAGAAGACCTTCAGTTTAAGAGCGCTGTTGTAGGCGGAACGTATTACGATGAAGCTGGCATTCAGACGCTTGCGAAGATCCCATCGAGGGATGTTCTCATTTCTAAATTGCTTGGAAGCATGCAGTCTCCTGTTACGAACCTTGCCCGCGTTCTGAATCAGATCGCAGAGAAAGGCGGAGCAGCGGATGGAGCGGCAGAACCGGCTGCAGAGGCAGCTGAGGAGCAGGCAGCAGAATAAGGAACTTTCGTTGCGGTTCCGAAAGAAGTTTAGATTTAAAAATTAAAATAATAAATGGAGGATTTTCAAATGACTACTCAGGAATTTATCGATGCCATCAAAGCGATGAGCGTGTTGGAATTAAATGATTTAGTAAAAGCATGTGAAGAAGAGTTCGGTGTTTCTGCGGCAGCAGGCGTTGTCGTTGCAGCAGCAGGCGGAGACGGTGCAGCAGCAGGCGGAGACGAGAAGGACGAGTTTGACGTAGAGCTGACAGAGGTTGGTCCGAACAAGGTTAAAGTGATCAAAGTTGTTCGTGAAGTAACAGGTCTTGGACTGAAGGAAGCAAAAGAAGTCGTAGACGGAGCTCCGAAGATCGTGAAGGAAGCTGCATCAAAGGAAGAGGCAGAAGACATCAAGACAAAACTCGAGGGCGAAGGCGCAAAGGTTACATTGAAATAATCCGCATGTGGATAGATCAGACAAAAAGACCCGTTGGCAAAACTTGTGGCTGGGTCTTTTTGTTTTTTTCTTGAAATACAGGCAGAAATCATATATAATAAATCTGTGTGTCTGTCGTGAGACACATCGGCAATCGAAAACTACGATATTTAAGGAGGAAAATTCCGCTCGGATTTTCCTTTGGAAAACAAGGAGGAATGGCTATGGTTACAGCAATTGTAGGCGCCAATTGGGGAGACGAAGGAAAAGGGAAGATTACGGATATGCTGAGCGAGGAGTCCGACATCGTTGTACGTTTCCAGGGGGGAAGCAATGCCGGGCATACCATTGTCAATGATTATGGCAAGTTTGTGTTACATATTCTGCCGTCCGGGGTATTTAGTGATCATACGACGAGCATCATCGGAAACGGTGTTGCATTAAATGTTCCGGATCTGTTTCGGGAGATGAATGAGATAGTCGAGCGGGGAGTGCCGCAGCCTAACATACTCGTGTCAGACCGCGCGCAGATCGTGATGCCATACCATATCCTGTTTGATCAGTATGAGGAGGAGCGGCTCGCAGGAAAGTCATTTGGCTCTACGAAATCGGGAATTGCGCCATTTTATTCCGATAAGTACGCGAAGATCGGTGTTCAGGTTTCGGAGTTGTTTGACGAAGAGGCGCTGCGCGAAAAGCTGGAAAATATATGTGTGCAGAAAAATGTTCTGCTGGAGCATTTGTATCATAAACCGATCCTAGACGTAGAAGAGATCATGAATACGCTGAAGGAATACCGGGGGATGGTGGAGCCTTACGTGTGCGACGTTTCCCACTATCTTGATCAGGCGCGTAGAGAGGGGAAACGGATCCTGTTGGAAGGGCAGCTCGGTTCGCTGAAAGACCCAGACCACGGTATTTACCCGATGGTAACCTCATCTTCGACGCTCGCGGCTTACGGTGCGGTAGGAGCGGGGATTCCGCCGTATGAGATCAAGCGTATCGTGACAGTGGTGAAGGCGTATTCAAGTGCGGTAGGAGCCGGTGAGTTTGTCAGTGAAATATTTGGAGAAGAAGCAGATGAATTGAGAAAACGCGGCGGGGACGGCGGAGAATTTGGAGCGACGACTGGACGGCCGAGGCGCATGGGCTGGTTTGATGCGGTGGCGAGTCGGTATGGCTGCCGGATCCAGGGGGCGACCGAAGTTGTTTTGACCGTGCTTGATGTCCTCGGGTATCTGGATGAGATTCCGATCTGCGTCGGCTATGAAATAGACGGGAAAGTGACGAAAGAATTCCCAACCACGGTCGGACTGAAAAAAGCGAAACCGGTTTATGAGGTTCTGCCTGGGTGGAAGGAAGAGATCCGCGGCATTACCGAATATGAAAAGCTTCCGGAAAACTGCCGCCGGTACATCGAATATATCGAAAAAGAACTGGGCGTGCCGGTTAAAATGGTTTCAAACGGGCCGGGAAGAAGTGAGATCATCCGCCGTTGAGCGTGGCGAGCTCCGTAGAGATTCTATCAAAGTTTGATAAAGAAAAAGAGAGGGCGATTTCTTTACCGCTCTCTCCTTTTTTTAATCAAAAATATATTTTGCTATATCCACTTTGTTCATACTATATAAATGGATTCCGTCCACGCCGTGTGCCAGCAGGTCTTCCATCTGTTGTTTCGTATAATCCAGACCGGCTTTTTTCAGATCTGCCGGAGAGTCCTTATATTTGTCGATAGCATGCCGCAGATTTTCAGGAATCGCGCAGCCAGAAAGTTCTATGATATTTTTTATCTGCCCTGCGGTTGTGATCGGCATAAGTCCTGGCAGGACAGGAATGTCGATGCCGGCACTTCTCGCTTTGTCTAAAAAGCGGAAAAAAGCTTCATTGTCATAGAAAAGCTGTGTGATCAGGAAATCTACGCCTTTATCTACTTTGATCTTCAAATGAGCGACATCTTCATCCAGACAAGCGGCTTCCTGATGGATTTCCGGATAACAGGCACCTGCCACGCTGAAAGGGCAGCAGTTTTTTATGTCGGCGATCAGGTCGGAAGCATGTTCGTAATACCGGGAGGCAAACTGCTCATCGCTCATTCCTCTCGGCTGGTCGCCGCGCAGTCCCAGTATGTTTCTTATGCCGTTCCGATAAAGATTGGTCAGGAAATTCGTCAAAAAGAGTTTGTCAGGGATAGCGGCGCACGTAAGATGCGTGAGTGCCTCGATCCCGCACTGGTTCTGTATGTACGAAGCGATAGCAAACGTATTTTCCGAAGTTGTCCCGCCTGCGCCATACGTGACGCTGATAAAGTGCGGATGGAGTTCTTTGAACTTGTCCAGCGCATCGTAAATCGAAGTAATGTCGGTATCCTGTTTTGGTGGAAAGACCTCTAATGAGTATACAGGCCGGTTTTTATGGAAATAGTCTTTGATCATACGGTCCTCATTTCTGTCAATTGCGCGGATGGGACAGAGCGCAATTGAAATTTGTTATAAAAAAACCTTATAAACGGCAAAACTGCTGTCTATAAGGTGGTTATGACAGGGGCACTAGGAATCGAACCCAGCTCTGGAGTTTTGGAGACTCTTATTCTACCGATGAACTATGCCCCTAAATCACTTACTTTCCCATTATACGATAAAAAAGAGTAAAAGTCAAGTTTTTTTTGAACATATAGGAATCCTTTATAAGTATCCCATACTATGCAAAAGATAAATCCACATCGTTAGGCTGACCGAAGAGAGAAGTGTGGTGAGAACGATGATACTGCTTGTCAGAACATCATCGTTTTTTGTATTCTTTGCCATGATGTAACAGGACACGGTTGAAGGTGAGCCGAGCATGATCAGGATGCCGACGAGTTCCTGGTTCCGGTAGCCAAGAGTTATGGCAAGTGGAAGGAACAGTGCGCAGAGGGCAAACAGTTTGATGAATGCCGCGCATAGTGTGGGCTTTATTTTTTTGATCGCCTTTCGGCCCTCAAATCCGGCGCCAATTGAGAGAAGGGCGAGCGGAGAGGCGGTTCCGGCCAGATAGGAAATACCTTTGTTTATCGGCGCCGGAAACTGGATGTCCCAAAAAGCGAAAGGAAGAGCGGCCAGTATCCCGATGAGAATGGGGTTTTTCAAAATATTACGAAATGTTGTCTTTAAATCTGGCCTTGTCGAACCATTATCTCCTTTGATCGTGAGAATGATAACGGCGAAGATATTAAACAAGGGAACGGCGCCAATGATCATCAGGGGCGCCATACCAGCGCCGTCATACATGTTGTCAATAAAGGCCAGTCCGAGCAGCGCGGCACTGCTGCGATAGGAAGCCTGGATGAAAGCTCCTTTTTGGTTTTCCTTTTTCATAAAAAGTTCTGTCAGCCCCCAGATCGCCAGGATGGATAATAGGGTCGATAAAAAACAGAATAAAACGTATCCACCGTCAAACCGACTTCCGATTTCGTTCTCTGTGAGATCTTTAAATACAAGAGCGGGCAGTGCGACGTAAAAGACATATCTGTCGGCGGCAGCCGTGAACTCTGTTCCGATGACCCTGCATTTGTACAGGACTTTGCCCAAAATAATAAGAAGAAAAATGGGAAGGGTCGCATTGATGCTGTATATAAAGTTTGACATGACAGTATCCTTTCTCTTTTTGATGATCGGCCAGATGTGTAAATTATACTTTCAATTCCATTATATAAATATCTCAGCGGTTCAGCAAGGAAAAAAAGAGGAAAAGCCAGCTTTTTTCTTGTTTTCTAAGTTATAGATTGCCATTTTCGGGGAAAAGTGCTACAATATCTATATAAATGGGAGATGGAGGATGACTTTTGAGGAATGAAATAGATAGCAATATAATAATGGAATATTTGCTGGCTTCGTTGGAACATCCCCAATTAAAGGATGCCGATGTCGACCGTGAATGTGAGGGGCACATAGATTTGCAGGAGCAGTCTTTTGAGGAATTGTGCCGAAAGAGAATGGCATTTTTGTTCCGGGATTTTGCAAATGCAATGCCCGGCGGTTTTTTTATCTATCATGCCGACGAAAACGAAGAGATCGTGTATGCCAATGAAGCTGTCATACGTATTTTCGGCTGCGATACGAGGGAAGAGTTCCGAGAATTGACAGGCAACTCTTTTCGGGGGATCGTGCATCCCGATGAACTGGAAAAAGTGGAAAGAAGTATTGCCAAACAGATCGAGGAAAGCCAGTACGATTTGGATTATGTGGAGTACCAGATCATCCGTAAAGATGGACAGATGCGCTGGGTGGAAGACTATGGGCATTTTATCCACAATGATGAGATCGGAGATTTTTTCTATGTGTTCATCGGAGACGCGACAGAGAAACGAAAGCAAAGGCAGGAGAGTGAACGGCTGCTCCAGGAACAAATGCAGGGTTACTATGATGAACTAGAAGTGATCAATCAGGAGCATCTGCGGCGCTATGAGATGATCGAAGGACTTAGTATTGATTATGAATCGATTTTTTATGTCAATCTGGTCGCGAACCGGATCAAAGCATACCGCGTTAGTGAAAGGTTTCAAAAACAGTTTCCCAAAGAGCGGCCGGTTTGTGATTTTATTGGTTTTGATAAAGATTATATAGAGAACTGGGTGCTTCCTGAAGACAGGGATATTGTCACGGGCGTAACGGACCCAGACAACATACGGAACGTGCTTCGTGATCATAAAACATACCATGTGAATTACCGCGTTTTCCGGGAAGGAAGAACAGGATATATTCAGCTTCGTATGGTAAATATTGGGAAAGAAGGTCAGGTTTCGCAGGTGATCTTAGGGTATCGTAATGTCGATGAGGAGATCATTCAGGAAATCAAACAGAAAAAGATGCTGGCATCTGCGCTGGAAGAAGCAAATGCGGCGAACCAGGCGAAGAATTTGTTTTTATCAAACATGTCTCATGATATCCGGACGCCGATGAATGCGATCATCGGGTTTACTTCGCTGATCCGGAAACATCTCGGTGACGGGGAAAAGATTTCAGACTATTTGGACCGGATTTCTGACGCTAGTGACCAGTTGATGCAGTTACTCAACGATGTGCTCGAAATATCGAAGATCGAGTCTGGAAATGTAAATATAAAAGAAGAAGAGTGCGACCTGATCCAAATTGTCCAAAATATTCATGCGGCAGTCCTTTCCAAAACAAAGTCAAAGCATATTGATTTTACTTTGGATGTATCCGGAGTATGGCACCGGGTCGCTATGGCGGATCGACAGAAATTGATTACGATCCTGTTCTCGTTGGTTGACAATGCCGTGAAATACAGTGGTAAAGAGGCGGAGATCGCGTTGACGGTCCATGAGCGGAAAGAACTGCACGATCATCAGGCTGTTTACCAATTTATCGTGGAAGATAAAGGTATCGGCATCAGCGATGAATTTTTAGGACAGATTTTTACGCCATTTGAAAGGGAAAAGAACACGACGTTGAGCGGCGTACACGGAACGGGGCTCGGACTTCCGATCGCGAAAAACCTTGTGGATATGATGGGAGGAACGATTGAAGTTGTGTCTGAGGTTGGAAAGGGCAGCACGTTTACCGTTACGTTCATTTTCCATGTGCCAGACAAACAGATGAGGTCCGATCATGAGAACTGGGAGGAAGTGGAGAATACGCATGATATGAAGGGCCGACGGATCCTGATCGTAGACGATAATGAGATCAATATGGAGATTGAAGTAGAGGTGTTAAAAGAAGGGGGATTTCTGATCGACACGGCTACGGATGGCAGTATCGCGGTGGAAAAGGTGAAAAATTCTACCCCTGGGTATTATGACCTGATCCTGATGGATATACAGATGCCGGTGATGGACGGATATCTCGCGACAAAGACCATTCGGAAACTGGAAGATCCGTCACTTTCGAATATCCCGATCATTGCGGTATCTGCGAATACCTTTGAAGAAGACCGAAAAAAGTCGAGGGAGAGCGGAATGAATGCACATTTGCCGAAACCTCTTGATGTTGCGGATCTGTTCCATATGATCCGGAAGTATCTGAATGAATATAAACAGGCAAAATAGTACTGGAGTTTTGTTTCGTTGAACCGTAGGGAGCACGGGATCAACGGGACAAAACTCTGTCTATTTTGTCTGAATAGTCATTTAATCGTCAAATAATACTTCTTTTTCTGTCTTTTCGGTTTTGACTATGATATACGGATAACTTGATTTTTCTTTTACGACTTCGTCTTTTCCAGGGCCGAGAAGTTCTGTTTCCAGACATAGTTTATCTCCGGTTTCATATAGTCCGTGGATGGTGATGCTAAAACCGCCGGTCGGCTGCTCGCCGTATCCAAGTGCGATGTAAAGGTATTCTCCATCCATATAGGTCATTTGAAACGGGTTGATTTTCTTTTCTTCCAATTCCTTTAAAAAGTCTTCCGGACAGTCCCGGACAGCCACCACTGTATAGTCCAGATCTTTTCCCCGCTCAGCAGATCCGGTTTCTTTTTGGCAGCCGGTGGTGAGGATCAATAGAAATAAAAGGAACAAAACGGCAATCTCTTTTTTGCGCATGGTTTTTCCTCCCTGTTGATATAAAGGTTTTTTACATTTTATGAGATACATGTTTGAATATGCCGGTTTGATTTGCTTTTGCAGAGGTTCACTTCTGTAGGAAGATTACTTGGATAAAGACCTTGTAAATAAAGTACTTTTATGGTACAATATCTACACTAGGGAAATATAGGAGGCGATAGTGTGAACAGTATTGCCAATCGTGTTCGCTCTATAATATACGAGTGGCGCAGTATACTTGGTATGATAGTATGGGATCTGATCGTAGGAATTGCATTTGTCTTTATGTTGTACCTTGCCCTGCTGAATGTACAAAGTATGCTGGCGAAGGCTGGGATTATGTTATTAGCGGCTGCTCTCATCTTATTGTCAATAGCGGCAAAGTATTTACTTTACTACGGAAAGATGAGACGCGATGACGTGACTGGCGGTTGGAATAAAAAGGAATTTGAGAGGGTTTCCTCCCGATTGCTGAAAGGCGAGGGAGAGTTTGTCGTTGTTTATGCAAATGTAGACCGGTTTAAACTGATCAATGATGTTTATGGTGATGATGTCGGGGATTATGTTCTGCGCAAGATCCATCAGGTGATTGATGCCGAGATGCTTCGCTGGGATGAGGTTTCGGGAAGGATCATGGCCGATAATTTTGGAATGATGATGAGGTATCATTCCATGAAAAAACTGGAACACCGACTGTCTCGGATCAATGATCAGTTAGCGCTTCTTGAGGATGAAGAAGGCGTGAAATACGGTATTAAGATGTATTTTGGGGTTTATGAGGTAGAGGATCGGAACGAAGCGGTTTCCACCATGCTCGAAAAGGCGAATCTGGCCTTGAAAAAGGTGATCCAGACGTCGCAGCATTTGATACATATGGGCGTATATGATGAAAAAGAGCGGGAGCAGCTCAGCCGAGAGAAGACATTGGAAACGAAGATGGAACGAGCCTTGAAAAATGGTGAATTTGTTCCGTTTCTTCAGCCGAAGTACGAACTGGTAAATGAGACGATCGGCGGTGCGGAAGCTTTGGTTCGTTGGTTTGACCCAGTGGAAGGGATGATAGGTCCCAATGAGTTTATCCCTTTGTTTGAAAAAAATGGATTTGTGGTCGAGTTGGATCTGTATATGTTTGAGCAGGTTTGTAAGATCATTGAGAGGTGGAATAAAAGCGGTTATCGAAATGTGCCGATTTCAGTTAATATGTCAAGAGGGCATTTTACGATACCCGGTTTTTTTGACCGCTATTTGGAAATTTTGAGCCGGTATGATGTGCCAGCTAATTCGATTGAGATCGAACTCACGGAATCTTTGTTTTATAACGAGATGTCTATGCTGAACGATCTGATCACTCGGATCCACGATGCAGGGATGCGTTGTTCCATTGATGATTTTGGGAGCGGTTATTCTTCCTTGAACATGCTCAAGGATGTGAGGGTGGATGCTCTTAAACTTGATCGTGTTTTCTTTAAAGAAGCAGTTGATGACCAAAGAGGAAAAAGTGTAGTGAATAGTGTGCTGCACCTTGCGCAGGAACTTGAGTTAAAGACGATTTCCGAAGGCGTTGAGATTCGTTCCCAGGTAGATTACCTGAAAGAAATGGATTGCGATTACATACAGGGATTCATTTTTGCCAGGCCGATGTCGGTCGCGGAGTTTGAAAAGATTGCATTTGCGAGCGGACAATAAAAAATTGAAGAAAATAAGGAAGAACCCTCATATCTCCTGATCTGGGGGTTCTTCTTAGTGTGTCGTCCGGCGTACGTTTAGAAATAGAGACGCTTGCGGTTCCGATAGCGGTTGCGCCGGAACAGAATTTCGTTGTATAAAATGATTTCTGCCATCTCCCGTATGTGCGAGTTGTCCATTGGAAATGTATCGGGATCCTCCTGACTGCACTTTTTTACTATTTTGTGGGCGATCTGCTGCAGTGAGGTTTTATCTGGGTAGGTATCGAACATGAGGCTTCCGTCATATTCGAGCTGGTCGCATTCTTCTTCTGCGCGTTCGCGGAGTTTACCGCATAGGCCCGGATATAGATATTTTAGATAGGAATAATCGTTTTCCATTTCCCACAGTTTTTCCGCGCCAAACACAGGAGAAAGCGATGGTGAGAGGGGCTGCCCGAACCAGTAATCCTGAAAATTTTCTTCAAAATGATTCATAAACATTCCTTTCGGCCTGTGAATGCCTGCTCGATCAGTACTCACAGGATTGTTTTCGTGTTACTACTAATATATAGAGAAAAGCGAGAAATGTGATTGCCCTGTTGTCTTAACTGTGATACAATAAATTTTAATGGACAAAATAAGTTTTACTGCGGTGGTTAAAAGGAGAGTTTATTTTCATGATAAAATATTTATATAAAGCAGTTGTTCTGTTAGTTTTTTTTGCCGGAGCGCTTTTTTATTTTGGAAGACAGTTGGAAAGTGATATGTACGAAGAGGGGGTTCAGATCAGCCGGGGAGAGGAAAGTCTTCCCTATCTTACGCTTGCATCTCAAAATGTGGAGATGAACCGCTTATATGGGTATAATGGCCCGCTGGATCATAAGATCGTGAGGGAGTCGATCACTCCGCTCGATACTGGCAAAAAGCTTCAGATTGCGATTCATGATAAAGAAGTCCGGTTGATCAAGATGCGGTACGAGGTCATTGACAAGGACACGGACGAAGTATACTTCACAGGAGAAATGAATGCGGTCGGGAAGGATACGAAAAAGGTTGAACTTGATCTGGATTACGGGTTTCAGACTAGTACGGAATACATCCTGTCGATCACGGCCACGACTGATTCGGGAAGGAAAGTGCATTATTACACCAGATTAAAGTACTATACGCAGGATTCGTTTCTGAAAGAAAAGCTTGCATTTGCCATGCAGTTTCATAAAGATACATTCAGCAAGTCGAAGGCAGAGCAGTTGGAAGTGTATTTGGAACCAGATGGTACTGCCTCAAATGATTCGCTTGCCACGGTGAATATTAAGTCGAGCTCCGATCTTATCACATGGGGGAAATTAGCTCCCAAGAAGTTGTCTGAGCCTGTTCCTACAGTGAAAGAGTACAATATGGAAACGGCTTGTTTTCACCTCAATTATTTTGTAGAGGGGACGACGGCATCCGGGAAAGAAGTGTACCATGTCAATGAATTTTACCGTGTGAGAGTTGCGTCGGGTCACAGTTATTTATTGAACTTTGAGCGGACACTGGAAGCTGAGTATGATCCAAAGTTTACGAGTGTGCAGAAAAACCAGTTAAAAATAGGAATTACGAATGACGAAAATATGGATACGCTCGTGTGTGAAAAGACGAAACAGCTCTTTTTTGAACGGGCGGGAAATCTGTATTGTTATGATATGGATCAGGAAAAAAATAAGATCACGAAGCTGTATTCTTCTTTTTCCGAGAATGCGTCCTATGAATATCGACAGGGAAGCGGCCAGAGGATTCGTCTTCTGAAAACGGATGAGGAGGGGAACCTGTACTTTGCCGTATATGGATATTTTCCAAGAGGGCAGTACGAGGGGAAGGTAGCTATTGTATTATATGAATATGTAAAACAGACGAGCGAGCTAAACGAGCTGGTCTATCTACCGATGGACACGACGTATGAGCAGTTAAAACAGGATTTTAACGATTACGGCTATGTCAGCAGTCGAAATGTATACTATTTCATCGTAGCAAACGTGGTTTATTCGTATAATATGGAATCCAGAAGGCTGACCAAAATTGCGGAAAATATTACAGATACGGGTTTTAAGATCATCAAAAAGAGCCATTGTTTTGTCTGGTCAGATTCACAAGACAATGGGTATGGAGATAACCTCACGGTATTTAACCTGGAGAACGAGGAGAAAGTTCTGATCCCGAAAAGCAAGGAAGGGGAATATATCCGGTTGTTCGATGTGATCAATGAAAATGTAGTATACGGCTATGTAAGAAAGAATGATATTGTAAGTACGACAGCCGGGGAGCCGCTGGTCCCGTGCTATAAACTTGTTATCGCAGATGCAACAGGTAAACAAGTGAAAAAGACTTACAGTAGTAAAAAGCAGTATGTCACGAACGTAACAGTAGAAGGGAACGTTATGACTCTTTCACGGGTAAAACGGCTGGGAAACAAGAAGTTTCAGCGCATTGCGGATGACAGCATCCTGAACCAGACCGAGGAAGAAACGTCGGTGTATACCCTGAAACCCCGCGTTACTTCGGGGACGCTGACCGAATGGTATATCGGGTTTCCGCCTACGTTCGTCATTGCTGAGGTGCCGGCGTATGACGTTGCCGGAGATGTACTGGTAACAAGCGGGCGATCGGTACATTTGGATGAGGTAAAAGTGCCGAAGTATTATGTCTATGCGTTAGGAAAGATCACGGGTTCCTATGAAGACCCAGCTGAGGCGATCCGCAAAGCGGATGAGCAGATGGGAGTGGTCGTTTCCGGAAGCCATTTGGTGGTGTGGGAGAGGAGCGGAAGTTTTCTGATGAATAGTATCGCCGGTCTGGAAATGCAGGAAGCTACCTCAAAAGTATCGAATCTGGCGGCTTGCGCGTATATGGTACTAAAAGCAGATCATTTTTCAGTCGACGCTCAGAAGATGTCAGCGAAAAATCGCTCTTTGTATGAGATGCTTGGGCAGTATATGGACGAGCCGGTAAATCTGACCGGATTAACATTAGAACAGGTACTATATTTTGTAAGCAGCGGAAAATATGTAATCGGTATGACTGGGAAATCCACGGCTGTCGTTATTTGCGGATATGATACGAAAACGGTTTCGACTTATAATCCGGCGAATGGAAAGAAGGAAACAAAATCCAGGGCAGAGATGGAGAAGATCTTCCATGATGCCGGGGATAAGTATGTGTCTTATTTGAAATAGAGGGATCAAGAATGGCAGAAGTGAGGGGATAGTATGGAGGAGCAAGTGAGAAAAAGATATCAAATATCAGATCTGATCGAGACTGCGATACGGGCAAGGGAAGGGGCTTACTGCCCGTATTCCGGTTTTGCCGTAGGCGCTGCATTGCTGGCAAAGGATGGAAGTGTATATACGGGCTGCAATATTGAGAATGCCGCCTTTTCTCCGTCCTGCTGTGCGGAGAGAGTAGCGTTTTTCAAGGCAGTTAGCAGTGGTGTGACAGAGTTTGAGCGGATCGTGGTCGTGGGAGGCAAACAGGGAGAGGATATGGTGGAAACCACTCCGTGCGGCGTATGTCTGCAGGTTATGCTGGAATTCTGCGATCCGGATACGTTTGAGGTTGTTTCCGCGCGGACGACTGGCGAATACGGGGTGAGGCGGCTGACGGAACTCTTGCCCTATGGTTTCCGGCTGAGAGATTGATCTACCGTTTGAGAAAGGAATGCAGGAGATGGAATTACCGCAGAAGTTTTGTGATGAAATGAAGCGTATACTGGGAGAGGAATACGAAGCGTACCGTTCTTCCATGAATGAGCGCCGGAGATTTGGCCTTCGGGTGAATACTGCCAAAATCTCTGTGGAAAAATTTGAGAAGATATGCCCATTTGCGATTAAGAAAATTCCCTATATCGAAAATGGGTTTTATTATGAAGAGGGAGCGCAGCCGTCCAAACATCCGTACTATTTTGCTGGATTGTACTATTTGCAGGATCCGAGTGCGATGACGCCGGCATCCAGGCTGCCGGTCGAGAAAGGGGAGGCTGTACTTGACCTGTGCGCGGCCCCGGGAGGGAAAGCCACCGAATTGGCAGCAAAACTCGGTGGAACCGGACTGCTTGTCGCGAACGATATCAGCAGCAAGCGGGCGAAGGCATTACTGAAAAATATAGAACTGTTTGGCGTGGAAAACAGTCTGATCGTGACGGAGTATCCGGCGAAACTCAGGCAGTTTTTCACGGGTTTTTTCGATAAGATCCTCATTGATGCGCCCTGTTCCGGAGAAGGAATGTTCCGCAAAGATCCGTCCATGGTGAAGGCGTGGGAACAGAACGGGCCGGAATTTTACAGTAAACTCCAAAGGGAGATTCTGGAACAGGCGCTGCCGATGTTGAAGGATGGGGGGATGCTTTTGTATTCCACCTGTACGTTTTCGCCGTTGGAAGATGAGGGAATGGTCGAGTATGTATTATCTCTGGACGAGAGGATGGAACTCGTGGAGATGGCGGGGTACGCGGGGTTTGCAGCAGGTAATCCGCACCTGATCGGCAGTGATAACAAGGAAATAGAGAAATGTGTGCGGATGTTTCCACACCGGCTGGATGGCGAGGGGCATTTTCTCGCGCTGTTCCGCTGTGGGAAAGAACGGCAGCGCCACTTGGGAGACGGGGGAAACGATGTCAGACAGAGCAGCCATGGCAGACGAGGCAGCCACGACAGACGGAGCGGTATGCGGAAAGAAGAGCAGGAGTTATTTGAAGTTTTTGCCAAGAACTTAAACCGTAAATTTGCGTGTGAACACATTGAGAGCAAAAATGGGATGATTTACTATATGCCGGAGGAAATGCCAGAAGTGCTGGGACTTCGATTTTTGCGGAGCGGACTTTTTTTAGGAGAGATAAAGAAAAAGCGCTTTGAACCGAGTCAGTCACTCGCGATGGCGCTGTGTGCTGAGGAGTATCAAAAAGTGATCAATCTGTCCGTAGATGACGACAGAGTATTTCGCTATCTGAAAGGAGAGACGCTCGTGTTTGGCGAGGAAGATACCGTAGAGACAGGGAAGCAGTCGGGAGGATATGTTCTCGTATGTGTGGACGGGTATCCGCTAGGCTGGGGAAAATTAACCGGTAGTACGCTGAAAAATAAATATCACCCTGGCTGGCGGCTCCTGTGAGAATGAAAAAGAAAGTTTGATGTCATGATGCTCGAAAGTGTCATACGATTTCTGCTGGATCATCTGGGAAACCAGCTGTCGACGAAGAAGATCAGCGATACGATGACGTCAAATGGGAGGAAAATAAATGTGAGAACCGTGGAGTCAGATCGATTTTGTGGCAAGGGATGAAATGGGACTGAAGTACGTACAGGTTGCGGCGACGGTTCGGTATGAGAAAACGCTGGAGAGAGAACTAAGGCCTTTGCAGAAGATCCAAGAAAATACCCAAAATGTATCTTGACGCTGGATATGGATCCGATTGCCGATTACGAGGGGATCCGAAGGATCAATGTATTGGATTATCTTTTGCGCAAAGTGGAGATATAGCGAAACGGCAGGAAGCAGTTGACTTTTTTCCATAATTTTTATAAAATGATGTTAAAGATTAAGAAGGAAAGGAAACAGAAGTCAGAATGAAGGATGAAGTGTTGGAACTGGATGTGCAGCTCGATAAAAAGACGCTGGACCGCTTTCTTTTAAGAAATAACTTTTTGCGCGCGGGCGGTGTGATCGGAATATTGATCAGTTTGGCGGCTATCGTTGGCTTGCTCTTGTTTTGGAAATATTTTGCCAGTTCCCAGCGGGTCATTTTGATCTTTCTAGGACTGATGTTTACGGTGATCCAGCCTCTCACGCTTTTAATGAAAGGACGCAGCCAGTTAAAAACAGGGGCATTTCGAAAACCGTTCCACTATACATTTACCCAAACGGGCATGTCTGTGGAAAATATGGCCGGAACGGTGGAAGTGAAGTGGAGTGACATGCGAAAAGTGATCGTAACGAAAGAGGCGATGTATCTGTATATGAATGCAGTTTCCGCGTTTATCATACCCAGACAGGCGTGTGGGGACAATTATGTCAGGCTGGCAAAGATCGTCGAGGAGATGCGGAAATGATAAAGGAAAGTCGTGGAGAGCAGGAGACATTGGCATTTGGTAAACAAATGGGAATGAGTGCGCAGCCGGGAGAAATCTATCTGTTAGACGGGGACCTCGGCGTGGGAAAAACGGTTTTTACGAAAGGATTTGCAGAGGGGCTTGGTATCAGCGAGCCTGTTACCAGTCCTACGTTTACGCTGATTCAGGAATACGGAGAGGGAAGGATTCCTTTTTATCATTTTGATGTGTACCGCATCGCGGATGTGGAGGAGATGTACGATCTCGGGTATGAGGAGTATCTGTTTGGGGAGGGGGTCTGCCTGATCGAGTGGGCGTCCCGGATCAGCGAGATCCTGCCAAAACATTGTATCCATATATCAATCGAGAAAGATCTAGGGAAGGGGTTTGATTACCGGAAGCTAACGGTTGCGTATCCCTAGCAGCCCTTTTTAGAAAGGAACGGAAATGAAAATATTGAGTATAGACAGTTCCGGCCTGGTGGCAGCTGCGGCGCTCGTGTCGGACGGAATGCTGGTCGGTGAGTATACCATTCACAATAAGAAGACACATTCGCAGACGCTTCTTCCGATGATAGTGGATATGATACAGATGGCAGAGATAGAACTGAAAGAATTGGACTGTGTAGCTGTATCGGCTGGCCCGGGATCGTTCACCGGACTTCGTATCGGAGCGTCTACGGCAAAAGGCATCGCATGGACACTGGGGATCCCGATCGTGCCGGTGTCTTCACTCATGGGACTGGCAGCAAATGTTTCCGAGCGCGGCGTCGTCGTATGTCCGATCATGGATGCCAGAAGAGGACAGGTATATTATGGAATATACCGCTCGGCGCAGGGTCTCCCGGAGGTGTTGGGGGAACCAGCCGTGGCTGCTGTGGAGACGGTTGTGGAGAAGATCAACGAGATCGGTGAGCGGACGATTTTTTTGGGAGATGGTGTTCCGGTTTTTGAGCAGGTGATCCGAGAGAACGCAAGCGTGGAGGTTTGTTTTGCCGATGCGGCAGACCGCTACCAGAGAGGGGCGAGCGTGGCTAGGATTGGCGGTCTTTTGTTTGAAAAGGGAGCCTATGTGACTGCGGCGGATTTTGCGCCGGTCTATTTGAGAAAATCACAGGCAGAACGGGAGCGCGAGGAATAATGTAGAGGTTTTTCCTGTTTTTACAACTGGAAAAAAAGCGTAGAATTCATTATAATAGAAGAAAATGATTTCAAAGGATGGCGAGGATTATGGAAAAACAAAAGGTTTTGTGTAATAAATGCGGCAGGGAATTGAAACAGATCAATGGAATCTTGCATGAAGATGGGCTTTTTGTGAGAAAAGACTGGGGGTTTTTTTCGGAAAAGGATCTGCAGATCCACAGATTTAATCTTTGTGAGGCCTGTTATGATGTGCTGATCGGGCAATTTACGATTCCTGTCGCAGTGGAGGATAAAGAGGCCGCTTTGGATTGATGTTGATGCGCATGGTCGTGCGCAGGAATGGAGTTATGAATGCTAGATGTATGTTTACTTGGGACGGGGGGGATGATGCCTCTTCCACGGCGCGCCCTGACTGCGCTTATGACGAGATTTAGTGGGAGCAGCCTGCTCATTGACTGTGGAGAAGGTACGCAGGTAAGCATACGGGAACAGGGTTGGAGTTTTCATTCGATTGATATTATCTGCATTACGCATTTTCACGGCGATCATATTAGCGGGCTTCCGGGCCTGCTGCTTTCGATGGGAAATGCGGAGCGGTCCGCGCCGCTCACGATCATCGGGCCGAAGGGACTGAAGCGGATCGTTCAGTCTTTGCTTGTGATCGCGCCGGGGATTCCGTTTCGCATCGAATATGTGGAGATCGAAGAGGATGAGCAGCAATTTATTTTGAATGGATATCATATTTGCGCTTTTAAGGTGAAGCATAATGTGTTATGCTATGGATATAGCATCGAAATTATGCGCAGTGGAAAGTTTGAGGTGGAGAAGGCAAAGGAAAACGGCGTGCCGATGAAAGCGTGGAGTCCGCTGCAAAAAGCAGATCGTTTCGAGTTGGACGGAGTGGTTTACACGTCAGATATGGTGCTCGGCCCGAAGCGTCAGGGAATCAAAGTTACGTACTGTACGGACAGCAGGCCGACAGAGGGGATCGTGAAACATGCCCGAGGTTCGGATCTGTTTATTTGTGAGGGTATGTATGGAGAGAAGGAAAAAGCGGCGAGCGCGAGGGAGAAGAAGCACATGACGTTTTATGAAGCTGCGGAAATGGCGGCTAAAGCAGGCGTTTCTGAGCTGTGGCTTACCCACTACAGTCCGTCGCTAGTCCAGCCGGAGTATTTTATGAAGGAAGTGAGAAAAATCTTTCCGGGGACAGTGCCAGGAAAGGACCGGATGTACCGGGAACTGAATTTTATTGATGGAAAGGAGGATATCTATGAGGAGAAGAGCGAGTAGACAGGAAACAAATCCTGCAAAAAAGATGGCGAAAAATATGAGTGTGTTTGCGTTTCTGACCTGTTTGGTTGTGATCGGGATCATGTTTGTGTATTATCAGCACAAAAATAGTGATCCGTCTGATTCGGGAGAGGCTTCATCGGCGAGCGAGGTACAGCGCTTGGCGCAGAAGGATCTGGAAATGGGGTATCCGGAAACGCCGACAGAAGTGTTGAGGTTTTTGGGCAGGGTCAATCAGTGCATGTATAACAATGAGATCATGGAAGGCGAGTATTTTGACGGACTTCTTTCTCAGATCCGGATGCTTTACAGCGAATCTCTTTTACAGCAGAATCCGCTCGAAGAGCACAAGCAGAATCTGAGGGAGGAAATGAACGGCTTTGCCTCTACGAAACGAAAGATCGTGAATTATACGGTGGATAAGAGCAGTTCGGTCAAATATCGGACCATTGATGGAAAAGAGTGCGCTTATGTCCAAATGGCATATTTCTTTAACGAAAAAGGGAATTATTCAAAATCGTTTCAGGACTATGTCCTGATCCGAGAAAATGACCGATGGAAGGTACTGGCCTTTAAAAAGAACGAGAAGGCGGGAATAAAGGACGAAAAAACAGAACTATAAATAGGTATGACGGGAGGGTGGCGGCATGAGGCCGCCCGGCTCGTCTGGAAGGTTGAACGATGGAATCCAAACATATAACATTACTGGCGGTGGAAAGTTCGTGTGATGAGACGGCGGCGTCTGTTGTGCGGAACGGGAGAGAGGTATTGTCAAACGTCATTGCCTCTCAGATTGAGCTACATACGATATATGGCGGCGTCGTGCCGGAAATAGCGTCCCGCAAGCATATAGAAAATGTGATTCCGGTCATCGAGCAGGCGTTGGCAGAGGCGGGGATGACGATCCAGGACATGGACGGGATCTGCGTGACGTATGGTCCTGGCCTGGTCGGTGCCCTGCTCGTAGGAGTCGGAGCAGCGAAAGCGATCAGCTACGCGGCCGGAAAACCACTGATCGGTGTACATCACATTGAAGGGCACATTTCTGCCAATTATATTTGCCATAAGGAGCTGGAGCCGCCGTTTCTTTGTTTAGTCGTATCCGGCGGGCACAGTCATCTGGTCATGGTGAAAGATTACGGGGAGTATGACATCATTGGGAGAACGAGGGACGATGCAGCAGGCGAGGCGTTTGATAAGGTTGCGAGGTCGATTGGTCTCGGCTATCCGGGCGGGCCGAAAATAGATGCGGTTTCTTTGCAGGGGGATAAAAATGCTATCCCGTTTCCGCGGGCTTCCGTGGAGGGAGCGCCGTATGATTTTAGTTTCAGCGGCGTAAAGTCGGCGGTTCTCAATTATATCAACGGCTGCAGGATGAAAGGGGAGTCCTATTCGCAGGCGGATATCGCGGCTTCGTTTCAGGAGGCGGTCGTCGATGTTTTGGTATCCCACACGATGCTGGCGGCAGAACATTTTGGCGTAAAAGAGGTGGCGATGGCGGGAGGCGTCGCTTGTAATCGTGCGCTTCGTGCGAAGATGCAGGATGCCTGCGACCGTAGGAAGTACAGGCTTTATTTTCCGGAACCGGTTTTTTGTACCGACAATGCGGCGATGATCGGGGCGGCTGGGTATTATGAATTTCGAAAGGGACGGCGGGACGGATGGGATCTGAATGCGGTTCCAGGACTAAAATTGGCAAATTTCAAAAAAGCTGTTGACAAGGAAGCCTGATTTTGGTATACTAGTCAAGCAGTATTTGGAGAGGTGTCCGAGTGGTTTAAGGAGCCGGTCTTGAAAACCGGTGACTCCGAAAGGGGCCGTGGGTTCGAATCCCACCTTCTCCGTTTATATGGATCAATATGTTTCAGCTTGGAGAAGTACCCAAGTGGCTGAAGGGGCTCCCCTGGAAAGGGAGTAGGTCGTTAATAGCGGCGCGAGGGTTCAAATCCCTCCTTCTCCGTTGTGTAAAAAACGTGAGCAAATTCCTGTTTTGTAGAGGTTTGCTCATTTTTTTGTTTTAAAACTTCTTTGTGCCGCCAGCCAAAGGCTGCGGAATGGAGATTTTTAATATCATGCGGCTAAAGTATCGTGAATGATTGGGAGGTTATAGAAGCTTAAAAACAGAGAAGTTACATGAATGAAAGGTTGTCTTATTGGAGTGTGTGTGATATAGTAAGTTTGTTAGCACACTTTTTGTGATTTTTGGGGTTGATGAACGAAATAGTGCGGCAATTTTGAGGAATGTTGGAGGAAAGATCATGTGCGAAACTAGTATAAAAGAAGAACGCATAACGGCAAAAGAGTACATAGATTTCCTGAAAAGGACAGATTTAGGGGTAGACAGGGAATACGAGGGGCAGGGGATCGGTAGTCAGCTTATGAGAACGGCACATGATCTCGCAGGAGGCAAAAAGGATATCGCGGTATATTTAATAGCAAATGAAAATGCGATCCCGTTTTATGAGAAACTGGGAATGCAAAAATCGAATGAAGTTATGCAGTACGATCATATCGAGTGGACGGATTTTGCAGTTTGCTAGTGTGATGACAAAGAGAGGATAAAGGAGTAGATCGGCATGAAAAAGACCATATTATTTTTGATCTTACAGCAATTTGCAGATTGGGAAGCAGCTTATATCTCGTCCGCCCTAACGATGCTGGGACAAGGACAGTATGAGATAAAGACTGTATCGTTATCGAAGGATCCCGTTTCATCAATTGGCGGCTTTCAGGTATTGCCCGATTATGATACAGCATCTGTTCCGAAAGGATATGAGGCATTGATCCTGATTGGAGGAATGACATGGAGAAGTGAAAATACAGACCCGATAAAGGAACTTGTAGAGGAGTGCTGCCAAAAAGGAAAGGTATTGGGCGGTATTTGTGATGCGTCCGCCTTTTTGGGAACGATTGGCGTGTTAAATACGGTGAACCATACAAGTAATGATCTAAATGATCTGAAACAGTGGGCAGGTGCTAGTTACACAGGAGAAACAAAATTTATTGCGAAGCAGGCAGTTCGAGATGTAAATATCATTACGGCAAATGGTACGGCGCCAATGGAATTTGCAAAAGAGATATTATTTGCCCTGCAAGCGGCGAGTGAAGAAAAAATATCAGAATGGTACAATTTTCATAAATTGGGGTTTTACACGGCGCCGATGCCCCGCATGTAACTTTCGGTGTTTGCAGGCATCGGCAGCTGCAGAAAAAATGGAAACGAGAAGTACTTACTTTGCAGGAATGAGGAAAAGTTTGAAACAAACAAGCAGAGGACACCCGAGAAATAAAGGGTATGGCAAACA
>CAJUTR010000003.1:0-102045 GCA_910589665.1 uncultured Eubacterium sp.
GATGAATATACGCTTTTCTTTGTGCCACAAAAAGTCGGAATTTCCTATAAAGAAATAATAGACCATTGCAAATACGTAAAAGTTATCTGCAATGGCCTGTTTTTTTATATTCGTTTTTGGTTACGCTTTCTTCTTTAATTCAAACTGCCCAACCAATTCATCCAGCATCGTTGCCTGTGCAGATAACTCCTCACTCGTTGCGGAGGCTTCTTCTGCAGTAGCGGCGTTGCTTTCAACAACTCCGGAAATCTGGTTCACGCCTATTTCTGCCTGTCTCATTGATTCTGCGTGATCTTCCATGATGACTTTCAGGCTTTTTGAGAAGTCAGCAATCTGTTTGATCCCTTGAACTACGGACTCGATCGCATTGGAGGCGTGATCCGCAGCGCGGTTTCCTTCCGAAACTTCTTTTATAGAAGCTTCGATCAATTCTCTCGTATCAACGGCAGCTTTTGCGCTCTGATCAGCCAGTTCACGGATCTGGTCCGCAACGACGGCGAAACCACGTCCGGATTCTCCGGCGCGTGCTGCCTCGATCGAAGCATTTAAAGATAACAGGTTCGTCTGTGCGGCGATGGATTCGATCTCGGAAATAATATCCCCGATCCGCGTAGAAGTCTCGTTGATGCGGTTCATCGCCGCCATCATCGTATCCATTTCCTGCCGGCTGTTGTCAGCCTCATCTGCATATTGTTGTGCTTTCGTATAGGACTCGTCCGCATTGGCGGCGCTCTTTTCCATCGCTTCTGTGATGTCGGAGATCGTGGCGTGCAGTTCTACCACGGAATTTGCCTGATCGGTTGCCCCTTCGGCGAGACACTGGGAAGCATTCGCTAGTTCGTTTGAGCCGGCGGATACCTGATTGGACGCATCGCCGATCGATATAAGAGTCTCCGTCATCTGATCCCTCAATCCTCGCATGGATATGTACAGTTTCTCGAAATCTCCGGTATATTTGTCGGAGATTTTTGATCGAACCGTATAATTTCCGGCAGACATTTCACCCAGTACTTCACAGATATCCAGTATGATGCTTCCTAAGTTGGCTGCCATTTCTTTGGCATCGTTTGCCATATCTTCGACTTCGTCTCCCGTGTTGACCTCAGGGAATGGAGAAGTAAAATCTCCTGCGGCAAATGTCTTGAGACGCTCACCAAGTTTCTGCAAGGGAACCGATATCTTTTTTGCAATTTTTTTACTGACTTTCGCAGCAAATATCATGGCCATAATGATGATGGCGACGATGGCGATAATCAGGACCAATTCTGTAATCAGCAGCGCTCTTGCCAAACTATTTCCCTCATCCACTTTGACTGTTAAAAGCTGCTCTAGTTTGATATATATGCTGTCATAGGCATCTGCTAATTCCGTCAGCGCTATTTCTTGTGCCTGCACACAGAGAGCCCTGTCTGTCGTGGCACCGAGTTCAATGATCTTCGTATCCAGCGTCCAGTAAGCTTCCAGTTCAGTCTTGATCGCTTCATAAGTTTCCCGCCCGTCTTCGGAAACGATCGTGTTCTCGATCTGGGCAAAATAGTTATTAAACCGTTCTTTTTGTTCTTTGTGCTGTGTAACGACTGTGTTGATAGCATCTGCGTCATCATAACCAATCGCCGCCCGCAGTGATGAGCGGAGATCTGCGAACTCAAACATTGCTTTTCCGATATCCCCCTGTGCAAATCCAAAGTTTTTCAACGCATATGAATATCTGTTTGATATGGAGATAAGTGCGATCAAGCCAATGAGGGCTCCTGCTGCGATGATCATTGAAACTTTGAAAATAGAAACGCTAAGTCGTTTCTCAATACTTTTTCCCCTTTTTTCCATGTGTAAATGCTCCTTTCGAACGTAACTATGTAGAATGATAGATTTGGATAAGAAATAAACGCTTTCGTAGTATTTTTTATTATCCTAACAATATTAATTATACTCTTATTTATTAAAAATTTCAACATTTCGTCACAAAATGTTTTTTGTTATTTTATAATTTTATACATATTGTTCAAAAAAAGAAGGATAGGAGTTGACAAAACAAAAGGCGTCGGCTATAATAATGTTAACCATATAAAAGAAAGGGGTTGACATTGTGAATGTATCCAAACATACGTTAGTTCTTACAAAGATCACGCTGCTGACAGCTTTTTTGGTGGCTGCGTCTTATCTTGTCATTCCGCTCCCATTTGCGGTGGCTGCCATCAGTATCCAGACGCTGGCCGTTAATCTGATCGCTCTTTTGCTGCCGCCGGTACAGGCGGGGGTATCGATTGTCATATACATTTTACTCGGTGCGATCGGACTTCCGGTGTTTAATGGCGGAAATGGGGGAATTGGCTATCTGCTGGGCCCTACGGGGGGATTTTTTGCTGGATTTATCGCAGCTGTCGTTTTGATCTCGCTCTTAAAAGGAAAGAAGTACAGTTTTGTCAGATACTCGCTCGTGACGGTATTCATCGGGATCCCGGTTATGTATCTGTTTGCGCTGGGCTGGATGGTTTATGTCACCGGAATGTCGGTAAGAGATGCGTTCCTGGCAGGATGCGCGCCATTTCTGCTAGGAGACGCTGTGAAGTGTGTCGTGGCAGGTATTGTGGCAAAACCGCTTCTTCAGGTCATGAATCAATATGAAGAAAATTGAGTATTATCAGAATAAACTGTATGCGAATGAACAGCTTCAAAAGGAGGAGCTGATGGAGTTATCGGAAGAACCATTGGAGCAGCTATGTCGGGCGGCAGATGACATACGCAGGTATTTTTGCGGGGATGCGTTTGATCTGTGCGCGGTGATCAGTGCGAAGGGCGGGAGATGTACGGAGGACTGCGCCTTTTGTCCGCAGTCAGGCATTTCAAAAGCATCTGAATCCATACCGGAATTTCCGCTGCTCGGTACGAATGATCTCCTGCGCGATGCAAAAGAAAAAGAAAGTAAAGGAATAAAAGCGTATGGTATCGTGGCTTCGGGCAGGGTAATATCCGGACATGAGGCAGAGCAGCTCGCGGCGTCCCTGATCAAACTGAGGAAAGCAACAAATCTACGTCTGTGTGCTTCGCTTGGCCTGCTTGACCGCCAAAAGCTGGAAAGACTTCGCGACGTGGGCCTGCAGATGATACACAATAATCTGGAGACTTCAGAACGCCATTTTGGCTGCGTATGTACGACGCATACATATGAAGATAAAAGGAATGTGATCCGTGCGGCAAAGAAAGCCGGACTTTCGGTGTGCAGCGGCGCGCTGTTTGGAATCGGGGAGTCTATGGAAGACCGCATCGAACTGGCGTTAAATGAGCGCTCACTCGGTGTAACATCGGTTCCGGTCAATATACTTAGTCCGGCACAGGGAACGCCGCTGGAACATTCGGCATTGCTTGGTGAGGATGATATGCGCAGGATCGTTGCCGTATTTCGTTTTGCGCTGCCAGACGCTTTCATTCGTATGGCGGCAGGACGGGAGTATTTGGAAGATAAGGGAAGATCCTGTTTTCTCTCCGGAGCAAATGCCGCGATCAGCGGCGATTTCCTGACGACGATGGGAATTTCGATCGAAACGGATCTGAACATGCTCCGGGAGATCGGATATAACGTTTGAGATACGTAGGCCGTTTGTTTCTCGGGGAGATGGGAATGTGTTATTCTGTCCGGCTGTCACAGAATTCTCCGTACTTATCATCCACAAGCTGGTCGATGTATCCTTTATGAAAAAGCGGAAATTGCTCGGCGATTTCTGCTTTTAATTGTTCCGTCACATGTAAAAATTCTTCTTCTTCACTTAATTCATCGTCTCCGAGAGAGGCCAGATATTCGTCTGTAAAATGTTCTTCGATATATGCTTTCACTTTTTCCACGACAAGCTCTTCTTCAGAAACAAGTCCTTTGATCGTTCCGGCTTTTCGGAAAGAGGAGATACCGATTCCAAGAAAGACCGTAAATACACCGGCAAGTACAGCGGTTGAGAAAGAACTGAATATGGAAAAGATTCCGGCTGCGTTGGCAATGACGAATAAATAGCCGAGTATCGAAAAAGCGATAAAGGAGTAAGCGGTGAATTTGAGGTCGGTATATTTGTCCCGTTTGTTGACATATACGGTACTTGACTCTGTCCGCAGATCCGACAGCAGTTCATGGGCTTCCTCCTCTTTGATCTCTTCCAGACGTGATTCCAGTGACGGCACCAGTTTTTCGAGATCGGTCTGATCGGTTTCCCCGTCCTCCGAAAGCTCGTGTAGGAGAGAGCGCGCGCGTTCTCTTTCCTCGTAAGAAACGGCGATACAAAAACCTTCTCCGTCTTCGTCCGGCGTGAGTCCGCACGCCTGGATACTGTCTTTGTCTTCTAGCGGGATGAGTCCGCATGTCTGGATACCGGAAAATTTTAAATAGCGGATGACTTTATTTCCGGAATCCTCATGAATCACAGTACCGATCATCTGAGGCACTGTCCGGTCTATCTCCTCGGGAAGTTCCGTTACCAGGTCACATCCGCAGTCGACGCATGTTGCAATCCCATCGACATATTCGTTTTTACATTTTGGACACCACATAGATTAGCTCCTTTGTTTTTTCTTATGATAGTAACATATTCGTTCGTAAATTGCAATTTTTTCTTGTCGGGAAATTCCGGGAATGCTATAATGGTACACAGTGCAAAAGGAGAAACAGAAAGGAACAAAAATATGGCATTGAAAAAGAAACGAACGCTCGCGCTGCCGGACGAGATCCTGATGCGGATCGAGAAGCCAGCAAGATATACAGGTAATGAGATCAACATGGTAAAAAAGGATCCGTCTTCTGTGGAGATCCGTTTTTGTATGTGTTTTCCGGATGTTTATGAGATCGGTATGTCGCATTTGGGTATACAGATCCTTTATGATATGTTTAACCGCTGGGACGATACGTATTGCGAGAGGGTATATTCGCCGTGGCCGGATCTGGACCGGATCATGAGGGAACGGGAGATTCCCCTGTTTGCGCTTGAGACACAGCAGCCGGTGAGACAATTTGATTTTCTTGGCATCACGCTCCAGTATGAGATGTGTTATACCAATATATTGCAGGTACTTGACCTTTCGGGGATTCCTCTCTACGCCAAAGACCGGACGGAGGAGGATCCGTTTGTCATATGCGGCGGGCCCTGCACGTACAATCCGGAGCCGATCGCTGATTTTTTTGATCTAGTGTATATCGGGGAGGGAGAAACGTCTTACCGCGAACTGCTGGACCGGTATAAAGAATGGAAAAGGAGCGGTGAGCCGAGACAGAAGTTTTTAGAAGAGGCAGCTGCTGTAGAGGGGATTTACGTCCCGTCGCTTTATGAGGTGGTGTACAAAGAGGACGGAACGATCCGGGAGATGCGTCCTCTTTGCGAAACGGCACCCCGTAGGGTGAAAAAGCAGGTCGTGACCGATATGGAGAACACCTATTATCCCGAAAAACCGCTGGTTCCCTATATTCGGGCGACGCAGGACAGGGTTGTTTTGGAGATCCAGCGCGGCTGTATCCGAGGCTGCCGGTTTTGCCAGGCCGGTATGATCTACCGTCCGATCCGTCCCCGGAATGTGGAGGAAATGAAGCGGCTGGCAGTGAAGATGTTAGAAAATACCGGCTATGAGGAGATCACGTTAAGTTCGTTAAGTTCAAGCGATTATAAAGAACTGGCACAACTTGTCTATTTCCTGATCGAAGAATGCCGTGAGCGCAAGGTGAACGTATCCCTTCCGTCGCTCCGGATCGATGCGTTTTCCCTCGATGTGATGGAGAAGGTTCAGGACGTCAGAAAGAGCAGCCTGACATTTGCACCAGAGGCTGGGTCGCAGCGCATGCGCAACGTCATCAACAAGGGACTGACCGAAGAAGTGATCTTAGAAGGGGCAAGGCAGGCGTTTCAGGGCGGCTGGAACCGGGTGAAGCTGTACTTCATGCTCGGTCTGCCCGGGGAGCGGGAAGATGATATCGAAGAGATTGCGGTACTAGCAGACAAGATTGCGGCCGTTTATTTTGAGCGGCCGAAAGAGGAGAGACAGGGAAGACCGGAAATTTCGGCAAGTTCTTCGTTTTTTGTACCAAAGCCGTTTACGCCGTTCCAATGGGCGCCGATGGATACGGCAGAACAGTTCGAGAAAAAGAGACGTTTTCTGCGGGACAAGGTAAAGGAACAGTTGAACCGGCGTTCGATCCGGTATCAATGCCACGATGCGGCGACTTCGGAGCTGGAAGGACTTTTTGCGAGGGGCGACCGGAAACTATCGGGTGTCATTGAGGAAGCGTACCGCCGCGGCTGTCTGTTTGATGCGTGGACGGACTGGTTCCAGGAAGACGTGTGGGAACAGGTGCTTTTAGATCAAAACGTGTCCAGAGAGTTTTACAATTACCGGGAGCGCGGGAAAGATGAGTTGTTTCCGTGGGACTTTATCGATATCGGGGTGACGAAAGAATTTCTTTACCGCGAGTATGAACGGGCAGAGCAGGAAGCTGTCACGCCAAACTGCCGGGAGAAGTGCAGCGGATGCGGGGCGCACCAGTTTGGTGCCGGAGTCTGCCTTGAGAAAGGAGGGTGTGCCGGATGAAGACACGAATGAGGTTTACGAAAACTGGTTCATTAAAGTTTATCGGCCACCTGGACTGCATGCGCTTTTTTCAGAAGGCGTTTCGCCGTGCCGGACTGGACGTAGCATATACGGGCGGCTTCAGTCCGCACCAGATCATGAGTTTTGCCTCGCCGCTCAGCGTAGGTACGACGAGCGACGGGGAATATCTGGATGTGACGTTCCATTCCCTGCCGGATGTGCCAGAAGAGGAACTGCTCGCGCTCGTAAACGCGCCGATGACGGATGAGATTTTTGTGACGGAGATCCATGTGCTGGATGAGGAAGAAGCGGCGTCGAAAAAAACTTCCATGGCTCTTTTGAATGCCTGTGATTACCTGATCACATGGAAGGACGGGAAGACGTTCGGCGCGAACGTAAAACCACAGGCTGATATTGATCTGCGGGAAACATTCCTTGCGTTTATGGCGCAGGAGAGGATTCCGGTGAAAAAGAAAACGAAGCGGAGCGAGAAGGAGATCGACCTAAAGCCGTTTATCCTTGGTTATGCCTTTTCAAGGGAAGCGTTTGAGAACACGACGGGGGCGGCATTACCGGAGCTGAACAATGAATACGACAGTGAGGATGAACTTTACCTGAAACTTGTTTCAGGCAGCGTGGCGAATATCAAGCCGGAACTTGTACTGGGAGCTTACGCGCGTTATCTGAACGCGGAACCGGAGCCGTTTTCTTATCAGGTGCACCGGATCCAGATGTATTTTGATGATTTGGGGTGATCGGAATGGAGGAACGTAAAAGGCAGATGGCGGTCATCCGTGAGGGGGAGCATTATATTTGTGCCGTTTTGCAAGGGAATGCGCTGGACAACGTGATCGTGGAAGAGGCAGATGAGAGGGCGCTCCGGATCGGGGATATTTATGTCGGCAGGGTGAACCATGTAGTGAAAAATATCCAGGCGGCCTTTGTGGAAGTGCAGAGACAGGTTATGTGCTATCTGCCGCTCAGAGAGTTTGGCTCGGAGAAGGTCGTGGCGGGACAGGAGTTTGCCGTTCAGGTAAAAAAAGCAGCGGTTAAGGCGAAACAGGCGGTCGTAACCCGGAACCTCGAGTTTGCGGGGACATATGCGGTCGTAACCGTGTTAAACCGCGCGAAGACGATTTCCAGCAAAATAAAGGAGGAGTCTGCCAGGCAGCGTTTACTACAACTTCTGGCCGATTATGAGGATGCGCCTTTTGGAATTATTTTGCGCACGGGTTGTCAGGAGGCCGGAGAGGAACAGATCCGGGCGGAGTGCGAGAGGCTGCTGTACGAGGCGGAAACGGTCGTGAACAGATCAAAAAGCCGCACACGTTTTACGAAATTGTACCGTGCCGACATGGAAATAATAAAATATGTCCGGGATAGGAAGAGGGAGGCGTTCGACCGCATCATCACCGATGAGCGGGAGATTTATGAAAAGCTGAGGAATGAGCCAGCGTGTTCGGATGAAGCGGTTGTTTATTATGACGATGATCTTTATCCGTTAAATAAGCTGCTCGGAATCAGTATGAAGTTAGAAAAGGCACGAAAAAAGCATGTTTGGCTAAAGAGCGGCGGTTCTCTTGTGATCGAGCCGACGGAGGCGCTTACTGTCATCGACGTAAATACGGAGAAGGCGATTGATGGAAAGCGGAATCGTGAGACAACATTTTTCCGGGTCAATGTAGAGGCGGCGCGGGAGGCGGCAAGACAGATCCGGATCCGTAACCTTTCCGGTATCATTCTCATAGACTTTATTGATATGAAGGAAAGGGCGCACGAGGAGGCATTGCTGCAGGAACTCCGGCATGAGTTTGCTAAAGATCCGGTGCGGACGGCGGTTGTCGATATTACGAAACTGGGGTTGGTGGAGATTACGAGGATGAAGGTGCGTAAACCGCTGCACGAGAGCCTGTAGTTTTGAAGATATGTTTATTTTTCCCCTTTTCTTCTTATTCTATTTGTGTTAAAATAGGTTAGAATACCTTAGGCGGGGAAAAATAATATATCAGAACGGATGTAACAGAAATGGAGTTTGTATGCTGAGTGAAAAGAAGATCAAGCTAATGATACGTCTGGCGGATTATGAGCAAAATCAGGGAAAGATGGATTTGGAACGCACGAAATATTTTAAACTGGACTATATCCGCTATCAGATCTTAAAGACGCTTGTCTGTGTGACAGGGGCGGTATTTCTCGTCATCGTGCTGATCGGTATGTATTATATGGAATTTATTATAACGAACGCGCTGGAACTGGACTATGCCGGTATGGCAAAATATGTACTTGTCCTTTACATTTTGCTTCTCTGCTTGTTTTCCTTTGTTACGGTCAGCGTATCATCGATCCGGTATGAGGCTTCTAAAAACCGTGTCAAGGAGTATTATTCGACGCTGCAGGATCTTTTGGCATATTATGAGGAAGAAGAGGGCGTCAGGGAGGAAAGTGCTTTATGGTAATGGCGTTACTTGTTTTTAAGACGAGATTGAAAGATCTGTACGAAAAACATTATAAAATCATCCGCTCGATCCTTAAAATACTAATTTCGGCTGGATTGTTTGCCACGGTGTTTTACTGCCTGCCGTTTCATCCGGAATGGGACGAGTACGAGGTTCCATTTGTTATCATGCTTGCTCTGATCTGCGGCTTTATCCCGGATCTAGCCATCATGAGCCTGGTGATGCTGTTTGTGACCTATCAGATCGCGGCTGTTTCCGCTGTGGCGGCATTTGGCTTTTTTGCCTTGATCGCCATTTATTTTCTGCTGTTTGGTCGGTATGCGAAAAAACAGAGTTATCTTGTCCTGCTGATTCCGGTTCTCGGCATTTGGAACCTCTCCTATGTGGTTCCGATCGTGGCGGCACTCTTTCTTTCGCCAGCCATGATTCCGGCGTGCGTCGTCGGCGTACTCGTTCAGTACGTCCTCAGGGGGATACGGGAATACGAGATCCTTTCCCAAAATGCTGTGGATACGGGAAATACGATGGAATCGTTTCAATACATGGTTGATTATGTGGTGAGGAACCGCGAGATGGTCATTTTAATGGTGACGTTCTCGCTCGTGTATCTGATCGTATACGCGATCCGGAAGGGACGATTTAATTACTCGTCGCACGTAGGTATATTTGTAGGTCTTGTGACTTGTATGGCAGGAGTCATTGCAGGAGACGTTTTGTGGTCAGTCCAGGCGGAGATGGCGGAGTTGTTCATTGGCCTCGCTATTACGGCTGTGATCGCGTATACCATTCAATTTTTCCGCATGAGCCTGGATTATACGGGAGTGCGGAAAATGCAGTTTCAGGACGATGAATACTATTATTATGTAAAGGCGGTCCCCAAACTGAAAGTCGCTGTCGTGGACAAGACGGTAACGAGGATTGAAGAGGATCGGATGGAAGAAAAGATTGATCTGAAAGAGGAAATTGAAAAAGTGCTGGAAGAAGATCTGAATCCCGATAGTAAGTGACATCACTGGACAGGAGTTGAGCAGTATGGAAACAATACAGACATTTTTCAGGGATTACGTGGCATGGCTTTCCATGCCGAGCATAAATATAATAGATATTATAGAAATACTGGTGATTGCATTCGCGGTGTACCACATCGTGATCTGGGTAAAGGATACGCGTGCCTGGGTACTGCTGAAGGGGATTATTGTGCTTTGCTTTATCTGGCTTGTTGCGGCGATCCTCGATATGAATGTGCTGCTATGGATCTTTCAGAATGTCATGGTGATCGGAATTACGGCGATCGTGGTCGTATTCCAGCCGGAGTTCCGGAATGCCCTGGAGCAGTTAGGAAGGAAATCGTTTACGTCGATTACGCCGTTTGATGACAGTAAGGCAAAATATGAGAGATATTCTGACCGCTGCATCCACGCCGTGATAAAAGCGGTATATGAGATGGCGAAAGTGAAAACGGGAGCGCTGATCGTGGTGGAACGGGACATCCAGTGCCGTGAGTTTGAGAGAACGGGAATCCCGATCGATGCGGAGGTCAGCAGCCAGCTTTTGATCAATATATTTGAGCACAATACACCGCTGCATGACGGGGCTGTTATTTTGCGTGAGAACCGGGTTGTATCCGCGACGTGCTATCTGCCGCTGTCGGATAATCTTGCGCTGAGTAAGGAACTTGGCACAAGGCACCGCGCCGGTCTTGGGGTGAGTGAGGTGTCGGATTCACTGACGATCATCGTGTCTGAGGAGACCGGTATGGTTTCGGTAGCAAGAGAGGGGAAACTAAAGCGGAATGTAGATGCGGAGTCTTTGGAGAAACTGTTAAGGAAAATATCGAGAAAAGCGTCTGACGGTGCCCGAAAGAGATGGTGGAAGGGGAGAAGGCGAGCATGAGCATGAAGAAAAAAATCATGAAAAATTTTGTGTTAAAAATTTTATCTGTCATCGTTGCCTTTTTTGTCTGGCTCGTTATTATTAATGTGATTGATCCCACGACGACGAGGCATTTTACCGATATTCCAGTGGAAATCCTGAATGAAAATGTGATCACGTCGGCAAATCAGGTATTTGAGGTGGAGTCCGGAGATAAGGTGGATGTTACAGTAAAAGGGAAACGGAGTTTTATCGAGGGGATTGATGAATCCGATTTTTCGGCGAGTGCTGATCTGAGTAAACTTTCTACTGTGAATACAGCTGGTATCCAGGTAAAATTAAATAAATCGACGAAGGAGCCAGTAGAACTTGACTGGAATAACGAGGTGTTGCGGATTTCCCTGGAAGAGAAAAGCAGCCAGCAGTTTAAGGTACACATCAATTCCGAGGGAGTACTGGCGGATGCGTATGTGCTTGGGACAATGACGGCACAGCCAAATATGATCGAGGTGTCGGGCGGAAAATCAAAGATCAAGCGGGTTGCGAGTATCGGAGTCATTCTTACCCTGAATGGGGAGAGTAGTGACTTTGAGGCAGATGTGACGCCGATCCTATATGATAGTGACGGAGATGTGATCGACAGTACGAATGTGACGTTTAGTAAGGATATGGTCCATGTGGAAGTTCAAGTGCTGCCGACGAAGACGATCCCAGTCCACGTAGATGTGCAGGGAAATCCCGCGGATGGCTTTTCGCTGATACAGACAGATTTCAAACCGGATGTCGTCATGATATCGGGCACGAGACAGGAACTAGAGAAAGTAAAATCCATTACGG
The DNA here is from genome assembly GCA_910589665.1 of uncultured Eubacterium sp. Classification (GTDB taxonomy): domain Bacteria; phylum Bacillota; class Clostridia; order Lachnospirales; family Lachnospiraceae; genus Eubacterium_F. The sequence continues at coordinate 11,721 of CAJUTR010000003.1, forward strand.
TCCCGTTAAATATTGAGGGAGCGAGGAATAATGTCGAGCAGGAGGTTGATCTGGCACAGTATGTGGACGGATCCGGCTGTGAATTGGTGGATGATTTTAGTGCGGTGTCGATACGCTGTGTCATTGAAAAGAACGGAAAGAGAACATTTTCATTTGTGAATTCCGATATCAATGTGAAAAATCTTCCTGCCAATCTAAATTTTAGTTATATTGATGAAAATGCGAGGCACGATATAACGATTACCGGAGGGGAAGAGGATCTGCAGCGGGTTACGCTTACGAGTCTCGGTGCCTACATTGACCTAAAAGGTCTTGGCGCTGGTTTCCATACGGTAGAGATCATGTTTGATCTGCCAAGAAATCTGCGGATAAAATCCAAAGTGAGGGTGGACGTCCTACTTACGCAGTCGGGGGATGTACAGCCGAAACCAGCGGAACAAACGCCGGAAACGATTGTTCCGCCGACTGCTTCTTAGGGGAATGAACATGGAATATAAGGAAAAGAGGTTGAAAAAATGTTAAATTATAAAAGATATGAACGGATACCTGTTGTGGATTTTCCGGAACGGACATGGCCAAACAGGGAGATCGAAAAAGCGCCAGTTTGGTGCAGCGTGGATTTACGGGATGGGAATCAGGCTCTGATCGAGCCGATGGTCGTTGAGGAGAAGATTGAATTTTTTAACCTGCTCGTCAAATTGGGATTTAAGGAGATTGAAATAGGGTTTCCGAGCGCGTCCCAGATCGAGTATGATTTCCTGCGCCAGCTCGTAGACCGCAAACTCATACCAGATGACGTTACGGTACAGGTTTTGTCCCAGTGCCGCGATCATCTGATCGAGAAAACGTTTGAGTCGCTTCGAGGGATCAAGCGTGCCATTGTCCATATTTACAATTCGACGTCTACGCTGCAGCGTGATGTCGTGTTCCATATGTCAAAAGAAGAGATCAAGCAGATTGCGGTAGACGGCACAAAGATGGTTAAAAAATATATGAAAGATTATGACGGGGAAGTGATCCTGGAGTATTCGCCGGAGAGTTTTACCGGTACCGAACTTCCTTACGCGCTTGAAGTGTGCGAGGCTGTTATGGATGAGTGGGGCGCCAGTCGTGATAAAAAGGTGATCATCAACCTTCCTTCTACCGTGGAGACAAATACGCCAAACGTGTTTGCGGACCAGATCGAGTGGATGTCCACGCATTTTACCGATCGTGAACGCGTGATCTTAAGCATCCATCCGCACAACGACCGCGGTACGGCCGTGGCGTCGGCGGAACTGGCGCTTTTAGCCGGGGCAGATCGCGTCGAGGGAACGTTATTTGGTAATGGCGAGCGCACGGGGAATGTGGATGTGCTGAACATTGCGTATAACATGTTTTCACAGGGGATCAATCCGGAATTGGAGATCGAGAATGTGAATGAGATCATTGATGTGTATGAGCGATGCAATAAAATGGATATGGATATGCGCCACCCTTACGCCGGAAAACTTGTTTTTACCGCTTTTTCCGGCTCCCATCAGGACGCGATCAACAAGGGCGTTCAGGCGCTGCATGAGAGAAACCAGGAGAAATGGGCCGTGCCATATCTGCCGATCGATCCGAGCGATCTCGGCAGGGAATACGAACCGATCGTTCGTATCAACAGCCAGTCCGGTAAGGGCGGCGTGGCATTTGTCATGGATACGTATTTCGGATTTAAGCTTCCGAAGAGCATGCACAAAGAATTTGCGGATGTGATCCAGGTCATTTCAGAGCGTCAGGGAGAAGTGGCGCCGGAACAGATCATGAAGGAGTTTAAGGCGAATTACATCGACCGAAAAGAACCTTATCATTTCCGTAAGATCAAGGTGGAAGACTTGGGAAATGATGGCGAGAAGACTCCGTTTGACACGAAAATAGATCTTACGTATTCGTACCAGGGTGAGGAGAAGCAGGTAGAAGCCTATGGCAACGGGCCGATCAATGCCGCTTTGCGTGCGCTTCAGGAGGAAATACCGATGCACATCAAGGTGCTGGATTATTCGCAGCACGCTCTGCAGCAGGGGTCGAATGCGCAGGCAGCGGCTTATATCCATCTGATGGATGAAGAAAAGGGCATCGTTACACATGGAGTGGGAATCAGTTCCCATATTACAAGGGCATCGGTTCGGGCGCTGTTTAGTGCGATCAACCGTTTTCTGGCAGATGAGGGAACAGCGGATGAATAGCTTTATGACAGGAGCAACTTTGCCGATATAATAAGTGTAGGCAGATGGCTGTGCCTTGCGGCATGGAACGCCGTCTGCCTATTCTGTTATCAGAAAATCATATGATTCGTCAGGGGTATTTGTGTTTGAGAAAGAGAGGTGTCAGGGATGGCAGGAGTGATGAGTACAGGAGGTACGAACGTTCAACATCGTTTAGCGGGGCAGATCTGCTCCGTGGGAGGCGGCGCGCAAAAGAAGTCGATTTCAGTCAAGGGAGATCGTATCCAGATCAATGCAGGACAGCAGGGAACGGTATTGGAGGAGTACCGGAAAAGCGGGGTGGATCTTGAACTTTCGGGCATGGTCCCAAAGGAATCTGTTTTTACTGAAGAGGAACTCGAACAGATGCGGAAGGAAGAGCAAGAGAAGAGGATGAAGGAATCGTATCAGCAGCAGGTGGAATCGGCGAAAGAGTCGGCGGATGCTATGAGTGAAGAGTTTGGCGAGCTGGCAAAGGCAGTCGAGATCGCGAGAAGGCTCATGCACGGGGACATCGTACCCCAATCGGATGAAAAGTTTCTGATGGATTTTGATAAGGATATGTATCTGGGCGCGAAATCTATGCAGGCGCTTGCCCAAAATGAGGATAAGAAAAAGTATGATAGTATTTTAGAGGATGAGGAGGAAGAGGAAGGTAGTTCGGTCAGTATCGAGGCCGGGGATGCGGTGATCGATGCGTCGAAGCTAAATCTGTGCCAGGAGGAATGAGGGACGGATGTCAAGCCAATAAGATCGGAGACAGCCTTCAATTTTGATAAATAGAAGTGAAAGCGTTAAAAATTATGGTCAAAATAAGGAAATCACATCATTGGACGAATGGCTGGTTTTCATTGACGATTTGGAAAAATAACGCATGAAACAGTGAAACGGATTGTATGGAGGTAATAAGCGCAATGGAATATGTAAAAGCAAATGAAAAAGATGCGGAACAGATTTTTACGATAGTGCAGGATACAATACGGACAATTTATCCCCTATATTATCCGAACGAAGTGGTGGATTTTTTTTGTCAGTTTCACTGTAAAGAACATATATCCGAGGATATTAGAAATGGTCATGTCGGCGTTTTGCGAGACGATAATAAAATGGTAGGAACGGGTTGTTATAAAGAGGATCATATCACAAGGGTATATGTCCTGCCGGATTGTCAGGGGAAAGGATATGGGAGCTATATCATGCAGTGTCTGGAAAACGAGATCGGTCAGAAATACGATGCCGTATATCTGGATGCTTCCCTGCCAGCAAGCCATCTATATGAAAAAAGAGGTTATCAGACTACAAAGCACGAAAGATGGCATGTGGAGAATGGGAGGATACTTGTGTATGAAGTTATGGTAAAATCATTGCCGTATACTGTAACCAGCATATGTTACGAAGGGAAAACTTTTATTCCGCGAAGCAATACGGAGAATGGTGAAGTTGATGGACATACCGTATTCGCATACCACCAAAATAATAATATGCTCTGGGGCGATTACTCCGGTGGAGAGATCATAAAAGGTCATTTGGTTGGAACGGTGGAAGAGAATGGGGAATTAGATTTCTATTATCTGCACATAAATGAACAAAAGCAGGTGCGGGTCGGAGTCTGCCATAGTGTACCGAAGATGCTAAGTAACGGTAAAATAGAACTGGATGAAAAATGGAAATGGCTAAATGGTGATAAGTCGGAAGGTAAGTCTGTTGTTGTAGAAAAATAAGGATGTTTTCATCTACAAATGGGGATTGTACTGTTATTGTGGACATAATGAGGTGGCAAGGGAACGTAAGATGTTTACGGAGGAACTGAAATGAGTAAAAGAATGGGGCGTGGCCTTGCGATTTTGGTAACGGCGGCCGTGGTAGTAAGTATTGGAGTTTTTGGCGTGAAAAGCAGGGAACAAAACATAATGCCACCTCCCCAGACAACCCTTCGGTGCGCCTGAATTATAACTATAAATATGGGCGGTTTGTGAATGTCTACACAAAAGAGAATGAACGCTACGATGCGAAAATAACGACTGGGGAGAAACCCATAAAGTATCACATCGCTTTGGTTGATGCGGATTTGAACATAACAGCCGAGTATCATGGTTTAAAAAAGTTGTTTTTGGATTATACTGTCAGCGCGGCCTGCCAGGTCACAGTTCTGAATAGTGTCAAGGGAGGGTACGTAGTAAATTTTCGTTTGATTGATTTAGACGGTACTTGGAAGAAAGGAGTGGGCGTCAGGTGAAAAAGAATTGTATTTTTATAGTAGTGTCAGCGGTAATTATGTTATTTCTGCCTTGGTGCGCGGTTACTTTTGTCAAAAGTGATGGCGGAATGGCAGCATGTTTCCTGCTGTTTTTCGCCATCAATCCTATGGCTTCCGTCATAATAGGGATTCTTTCAGGCAGGAATATTCGTGCATCCTGGTTTCACCCTATCGTTTTATCGATTCTATTTCTTTTTGGAACATGGATTTTATTTGATGTGAGGGAATTTATTTTTTATGGGGTTTTTTATTTCATATTGGGATGTGCAGCTATGCTGATCACATCGTTTATTGTTAGAAAAAGAGTGGGATAGATATATCTTTGCACCCTGATTTTTTATTGTGTAAAAAGGTGGATGGCCACAGATGGATGACAGACTATTTCAGATATTAAAAAAGGTTTATTACAAGAAAAAATTTGAGAAAGATGAAAATGGGTATCAGCACATGATCGAGAATGGAGATGTATTTGATCGTGATACAAAAACGACCATGTATGCGCTGGATCAGCTGTCCCATGAGGCATTGGACTATTTGCGTTCCAGCGGATATCCGGTCAATGAAATCGTGGAAGAATGGATGGATCTATAAAAGGGGGCGGAGTCACCGCCCCCTTATCCAATTTCTCCAAGTAGTACAAACGTAATCCACCATAAAACCGCCTAAAAGAGGAACCTTTTTATGCGATAGAGACCGTTGAACGCCTTTGTCCGGAGTACATTGCGAGCGAAGTTGTTCTCAGTCTCCGCTTTTTTATCTGTTGTCAACAACCCGCATCACAAATTCTCCATCGCCGTGGCCAGCATCAGCTTGATCCGGTTCAACTGATTGACTTCGCTGGCACCCGGGTCGTAGTCGACGGCTACGATATTGGCCCCAGGAAATGCTTTGCGGAGCGGCTTGATCACGCCTTTCCCGACGACATGGTTTGGCAGGCAGCCAAATGGCTGGGTGCACACGATATTCGGCACGCCGCTCTGGATCAGTTCGATCATCTCCCCAGTCAAAAACCAGCCTTCACCGGTCTGATTTCCCATCGATACGAACGGCTTTGCGTACTCCGTCAGATCGTAAATGCTGGCGGGCGGTTCAAAACGGCGGCTTGACGTGAGGGCGGCGCGCAGTTCCTTTCGGTAGCGCTCCAAAAACCAGATGGCCAGTTTCCCCATATATTTCCCGGTTTTGGAATGCCCGAGGTGATCTGCTTTAAATACGCTGTCATAGGCGCTGTACAGAAAGAAATCAAGCATATCCGGACAGACGGCCTCGGCACCCTCGGCCTCTAAAAGTTCGACGATATAATTATTCGCCGCCGGCAGGAACTTGACGAGGATCTCGCCCACGATCCCTACTTTTGGCTTTTTCAATGTCTCATCCAGTTCGATCTCGTCAAAATCTTTTACGATTCCCCATATATTTTTCTTCAATTCCGATTTCTTCGGATGCTTCACTGCCTCAATGCAGATCTTTTTCCATTTCTCGTGCAGGGCGTTGACCGAGCCGGGCACTTTTTCATAGGGTCTTGTTTTGTACACGACGCGCATGAACAGATCACCATAGACGAGCGCGTGGATTGCGCCGTTTAAGAGACGGTAGTTGATCTTATAGCCGGGGTTCGACTCGACGCCGGCGCTCAGCGAGATGACGGGGATCTGTTCCATACCCGCTTTTTGAAGGGCGCGGCGGATAAATCCGATGTAATTTGTCGCCCGGCATCCACCGCCCGTCTGGGAGATGATGACAGCTGTCCGGTCAAGATCGTATTCGCCCGATAGAAGTGCCTTCATGATCTGTCCCACGACGATGAGAGAGGGGTAGCAGGCGTCATTATTTACGTATTTCAGTCCGTAATCAAGCTCGTCCCCCCCGGTCGGGAGCTGTACCATGTGATAGCCGGCGGCCGCCAGCGCGGGGATCAGCATATCAAAGTGGATCGGCGACATCTGCGGCGTGAGGATCGTATAGGTGTTGCGCATCTCCTTTGTAAACACAACCCGTTTGTACGAGGCGTCCTTGACATGGGGTTTCACTCCTTTGCGGGCGCGGTCTTTGACCGCGGAGATCAGGGAGCGGATCCGGATCCTGGCCGCGCCGAGATTATTCACTTCGTCGATCTTCAGTACGGTGCATATTTTCCCGGAACCGGTCAGGATGTCGTTGACCTGGTCGGTTGTCACGGCGTCGAGGCCGCAGCCAAACGAATTGAGCTGGATCATCTCCAGGTTTTCCTGCGTGCGCACGTAAGAAGCGGCCGCGTACAGACGTGAGTGGTACATCCACTGATCCATCGCGATCGTTGGGCGCTCGATCGGCGCCAGATGGGATATGCTGTCTTCCGACAAGACGGCGATATCATACGAAGTGATCAGTTCGGGGATGCCGTGGTTGATTTCCGGATCGATGTGATAGGGCCTGCCTGCCAGTACGATTCCCCGTTTGCCGGTTTCCTTCATCCACTGCAGAACCTCCTCCCCTTTTTTCTTCACATCTTCTCTTGTTTGTAACAGTTCCGCGTAAGCAGCATGTACGGCCTTGCGGATTTCACGTTCTGGTATGTCGTTTTCTTTCCCGATAAAGGCGGCAAGTTCATCCGCCGCTGCTTTTTCACTCTCAAGTGACAAAAACGGATTTTGGAACGTAATGCCTTCCGCCGAAAGTTCTTCCACATTGTTTTTGATGTTTTCGCCGTAGGAAGTGACGATCGGACAGTTGTAATGGTTTCCGGCGCCTTTGAACTCTTCTCGTTCATAAGGGATGCACGGATAAAATAAATAGGTAACGCCCTGGTTTAACAGCCACATGATGTGGCCGTGCGCGAGTTTCGCCGGATAGCACTCGGATTCACTCGGGATCGATTCAATGCCGAGCGAATAAATATCGCGGCTCGATTTTGGCGACAGGATGACCTGATAGCCGAGTTCTGTAAAAAACGTAAACCAGAACGGGTAATTTTCGTATAGGTTCAATACGCGGGGAATGCCTACTGTTCCGCGGTAAGCCTGTTCTGGGCGCAGCGGTGCGTAGTGCTCGAATAGCCGTTTGTTTTTATAGTCATATAAGTTCGGTACTTCCTTTTTCTTCTTCTCCGTACCGAGTCCGCGTTCACACCGGTTGCCGGAAATAAATTGGCGGCCGCCGGTAAATTTATTGATGGTGAGCAGGCAGTGGTTCGTACAGCCCTTGCATCTCGCCATCGAACTCTCAAACTTGAGGGAAATGATGTCTTCCAGCGGGAGCATCGAAGAAACTGCCCCCTCTTCGTAATGTTCCCTGGCGATGAGGGCGGCGCCGAAGGCGCCCATGATCCCGGCGATGTCCGGCCGTACGGCCTGGCAGCCGGACACGCGCTCGAAACTGCGCAATACGGCGTCGTTATAAAACGTTCCGCCCTGCACGACGACTTTTTTGCCGAGATCTTTCGGGTCGGTCAGTTTGATCACTTTGAGCAGTGCGTTTTTAATGACGGAGATCGCAAGACCGGACGAAATGTCAGCGACGGTCGCGCCTTCTTTTTGTGCCTGTTTTACTTTGGAATTCATAAAAACCGTACAGCGGGAACCGAGGTCGATCGGATGTTTTGCAAATAAAGCAAGTTTGGCAAAATCTTTTACTTCATAGTTCAGCGAGCGGGCAAATGTCTCAATGAACGAACCGCACCCCGAAGAGCAGGCTTCGTTTAACTGCACGCTGTCCACAGAATTATTTTTTATTTTAATGCACTTCATATCCTGCCCGCCGATGTCCAGAATGCAGTCCACTTCCGGCTCAAAAAAGGATGCGGCGTAGTAGTGGGATACGGTTTCGACCTCCCCCTCGTCCAGCATGAGGGCGGACTGGATCAGCGCCTCCCCGTATCCGGTCGAACAGGAGCGGACGATACTCGCACTGTCGGGAAGGATCTCATAGATTTCCTTGATCGCCTGGATCGTCGTCTTTAACGGACTTCCGTTGTTATTATCATAAAAAGAATATAAAAGGGAGCCATCTTCCCCCACAACGGCGACTTTCGTCGTTGTCGATCCGGCGTCGATGCCGAGAAAGGCATTACCTTCGTAATCGGCGAGAGTCCCTTTTTGCACGGCGTGTTGGCTGTGCCGTTTGATAAATTCGTCATAGTCCGCTTCCGAGGCGAACAGAGGCTCCATCCGTGTCACCTCGAATTCCATATGGATTTCGCCGCTCAGTTTATCGGACAGCGCTTTCAGAGTCGTTACGCCTTCGCCTTTTGAATTCATAGCGGCGCCGCTCGCCGCAAACAGATGGGAGTGCGACGGCGCGATCACGGCTTCATCGCTCAGATGCAGCGTGCGGATAAAGGCGGCTTTTAGTTCGGTCAGGAAGTGGAGCGGTCCGCCTAAAAAAGCGACGTTTCCGCGGATCGGTTTTCCACAGGCAAGACCGCTGATCGTCTGATTGACGACAGCCTGAAAGATCGAAGCCGAAAGGTCCGGTTTGGAAGCGCCTTCGTTAATGAGCGGCTGGATATCGGTCTTGGCAAAGACGCCGCAGCGCGCCGCGATCGGATAGATCGCCTGATAGTCTTTGGCATATTCGTTCAGGCCGGCCGCGTCCGTCTTTAGAAGTGTCGCCATCTGGTCGATGAACGAGCCCGTGCCGCCGGCGCAGATCCCATTCATGCGCTGTTCAATGCCATCTGTAAAATAGATGATCTTCGCGTCCTCGCCACCCAGTTCAATGGCAACGTCTGTCTGCGGAGCAAAATCTTTCAGAGACGTAGCTACGCTGACGACTTCCTGAACAAATGGAATGTTCAAATGTTCCGAGATCGTCAGGCCGCCAGAACCGGTTATCATCGGGGCGACCTTCAGATCGCCCAGTTCGCCATACGCCTGATGGATTATATTTTTTAAGGTTTCCTGTATGTTTGCAAAATGTCGTTCATAAGCAGAAAATATAATATGATTGGATTCATCCAATATTGCGATTTTGACAGTGGTTGAGCCAATATCAATACCTACTCTTTTCATGGGTGCCTCCTTCGTTTGTGTAAAATATATGCGGGCGCCGGACAGGATATGATGATGGAACAAGTCTTCTACGGAAGAGTCCTTCCGTAGAACGGTATCTTCCTATTTATAATTAGTCTGTTCCAGTCCAAACCCATGCACTAGTATACGACAAATTTCGTCATTTGTAAACAAAATAAAATCATCAGGCACCTTTTCCCATTGCAGGAATATAATGATAGGGAATGAAAATCATGAGAGGTGCAACATGAATAAGCGTTACTGTAACGGTATGGTGCATGTCATAAAGCAAGGAGAAACGTTGTATCAGCTAAGCCGGAGGTACCGGGTGCCGCTCGCGCTGATCCTGCGTGCGAATCCGTACGTCGATGTGTATAACCTTCAGGTGGGACAGGAAATCTGTATCCCTGTCGTTCGCCCGTTTAACGGCATGGTATGTATGCCAATCCAGCAGAGAAATGACGGAAATCCGCGAATGATGGATAACAGACAGCGGCAGATGCCGGACGGAAATGAACAGGAGATGGCAGGACAGATGCCATCAGAGGAAAGTCAGGCGGAGATGGAAGGAATGCCACAGCAGATGCCGCAGCAAATGCCGCAAGGCGGAATGAACCAGCAGATGCCGCAGCAGGGGGGGATGATGCCGCAATCCGGCATGGCACCGCAGCCGAATGATATGGTTGCACAATCCAGCCAGCCTTGGCCGGAAGAAAGCCCTTGTCCGTGCCAGTCCCAGGCAGACGTATATGAGCAGAATGAGGACCGTCACGAGGACGACGAGGTGGAAGTATACATCACATCAGGAAATAGAAGTTTAGGGGACATATTGAAAGAGTACGATGTGGACCTGGATGATTTTGTGGAGAAAAATGATCTGAGCCAGATCAGCATTTGTGAGGACGTCGTACTCTATCTTCCGAAAAAACACAATAATTCTCGTGGTTAATGTTTGACAAAGGGGCGGGGAAAACGTATAATGTTAGAAGGTGTGGAGTGTATTCAGGAAGAATGGAGAGGATCATGCTCGAGATTTTTAAGACGGTAGAAGATAAATTACAGGAAGATGACATGGTTTCCGAGGGCTGCTGGGTAGCCCTCACGAAACCGACCAACGAGGAGCTCCAGACGGTTTCGCGGGAGACGGGCATTGATATTGACGATCTGCGCGCTCCGCTGGATGATGAAGAGAGATCCCGTATCGAGCAGGAGGGGGATTGTGTCATTGTCTTAGTGGACATCCCGTCGCTGGACGAGAAGGATCGGTATGTGACGATCCCGCTCGGTATTTATATGACAAAACAGGCGATCGTGACAGTCTGCCTGGAGGAGACGCCGGTTTTAAGGGCTTTTATGAATAACCGCGTGAGAGAATTTTATACGTTTAAGAAGACGCGGTTCGTGTTTCAGATCTTGTACCGGAACGCTACTTCCTATCTGCGGTATCTGCGCATCATTGACCGAAAGAGTGAGCAGATCGAGGAAAAGCTCCATATTTCACAGAAAAATAAAGAGCTGATCGAACTGCTTGAACTGGAGAAGAGCCTTGTCTATTTCACGACGTCGCTGCGATCGAATGAAACGGTGCTGGAAAAACTGCTTAGGACGGATAAGGTAAAAAAATATCCGGAGGATGAGGAACTGCTCGAAGACGTCATCATCGAAAATAAACAGGCGATCGAGATGGCGAACATATACAGCGGGATATTGAGCGGTACGATGGATGCGTTTGCATCGGTTATTTCGAATAACCTGAACGTAGTCATGAAATTTTTATCCACTGTGACGATCGTACTTTCGATCCCAACGCTGATCGCCAGTTTGTTTGGCATGAATTTTGTAAATATCCCGCTGGGGGACAACCCTCATGGATTTCTGATCGTAACGGTCTGTACACTGGTCTTAACCGCCCTCGTTACGATATTCTTTCAAAGAAAAAATCTATTTTAAGCGGCGGACAAGCCCGTGAGGGAAAAGGAAGAAAGAAAAGAGAGGTATTTCAATGAAGTGGTTAGCGAAAATGGAGCGGAAATTTGGAAGATACGCCATCCCCAACCTGATGCGGTATATGACAGCGATCAGTCTAGCCGGCTCGCTGTTAGGCCTGTTCCAACCTGGGATTTATTATAATTATTTGAGTTTTAACGTGTATGAGATCCTGCACGGACAGGTATGGAGGCTCGTGACATTCTTATTGTATCCGTCGCTGCAGGTCGGATCCGGATTTTTGGTCAATATCGTGTTTTATGGCCTGATGCTCTACATCTTTTTATGGATTGGCGGCGTACTCGAGCAGGCGTGGGGAAGTTTCCGGTTTAATTTATTTTATTTTTCTGGGATCATTCTGCAGATTTTAGTGATGTTTGGGTATTATTTCATTGTGGTGAATGCAAACGGGAGCGGGCTGGCACCGGTTATCGGGTTCAATCTGGCAACGCAGTTTGATCTGGGGGATCTGAATTATTCCATGTTTTTGGTGTTTGCCTTTTTGTTTCCGAATGTCCAGTTTCTACTGTACTTTATCATCCCGATCAAGGCAAGATGGCTGGCGATCATAAATTTAGTCGTCTACGCCGCGGATATCATCGCATGTATCCAGGAGGGGTCCTATCTGAGTTATATGTCCATGTTCCTGTTGCTGGCCGTACTTGTTAACTTCGTCATCTTTTTGCTGATTGCGAGAAACCCGCAGGGGATCGTCGGTACGATGCGACAGAAAAAAAGACGGGTCGTATACAGGGAGGCGGCGAGAGAGCAGCAATCAAAGGCCAGGCACCGCTGTGCGATCTGCGGTCGGACCGAGAAAGATGCGCCGCAGCTGGAATTTCGGTACTGTTCCAAATGTGAAGGGAATTATGAGTACTGTTCCGATCATCTATTTACGCATGAACACGTCAGGCGCTGACTGGTCTGCTCGCCGCGTGAGGAAATAGAGAAGAGAAATTTTATAGAGGTGAAAGAAAGGAAAATAAGGAACAATGGAGAATTTTTACACAGCAATCATATTTTTCGTGATCGCATGCTATGTATTGTACCATATGTGGTTTAAGCGGGAAGTGGCCGGGGAATTGAGACTCTTGGAAAAGCAGATGAAGCCCAACTGGTTTAATATCGCATGCCTGCTGGCGGCAGCCCTTGTAGTAAAAGCGCTGTTTGCCGTGAATTACGAGGGGTATACGACCGATATGACCTGCTTTAAGGCATGGTCCGATATGATCTATGACAATGGCATTTCGAAGTTTTATTATGTCGATGAAGGAAACGGGTATCCGCCGGGATATATGTTCGTCCTTTGGTGCATGGCAGTATTCCGTCATATTTTCGGGATCGAGACAAGTTCTGGTACGGGTGTTTTTCTGATCAAGCTGTTTCCGATCCTGTGTGACTTAGGAGCGGCCTTTGTCATTTATCTGTTAGCGAAGAAACGGTTTTCCGAAGGGGTTTCGCTCATGCTGAGTACGTTGTACGCACTGAACCCGATGATGATCATTGATTCTTCGATGTGGGGACAGGTGGACAGCGTGTTTACGCTTACGGTTCTGCTTACGTGCTATCTCTGTATGGAGCAGAAGCGGATTCCAGCCTATTTTGTGTTCTGTCTCGGTGCGCTTCTTAAATTCCAGACGATCATGTTTGCGCCTATTTTGATCTTTACGATCATTGAGCAGGTGTTCCTCAACGATTTCAGCGTGAAGAAAATGGTGCGTGACCTGATCGGCGGCTTGAGCGCGATCGCTGCGATGTTTTTATTTGCGGTGCCGTTTGGACTGGATGTCGTCGTGCCGAAGTATGTAAACAGTCTCGGCCTCTTTGAGTACTGTACGGTCAACGCCTATAATTTTTGGATGATCATGGGGAAAAACTGGGTGGCGCAGACGGAGAAGTTTTTGTTCCTGCCATGTGAGACATGGGGAAATCTAGCGATCGTGGTGGCGGTTCTTTTGAGTGCGTTCGTGTTCTTCCGCATGAAGCAGGATAAGTCAAAATATTTTGTGAGCATGGTCGTGCTGATCAGCTGTGTATTCCTGTTTTCGGTGCGTATGCACGAGAGGTATCTCTTCCCGGCTATTGTGCTGATGCTGGCGGCCTTTTTGTACCATCCGACGAAGGAATTCTTTTACGCGTTTGTCGGTTTTTCCGTTGTGCAGTTTATCAATACGTCCCATGTGTATTATACGTTTATGGAACTCGGTACGACGGGTCCGGAAGGGTATATCATGGGGGCGACAGCCGTATTGACGATATTCTATTTCGGATATGTGCTCTACGGGATCTTCCGAAAAGGGGACGTGGTCTTTGAGCCGAATATTGATACGGGGAAAGAGTCACGCAGAAAGACAAAAGCGAGATACGCGGAAACCAACGCAAGGGCTATAAAGAAAAAAGAAAAATTCCGTTTCACGATCACACCGTCCAAGCCATTAGAAAAGATGGGACGCATCGATCTGATCGTCTTATTTTCCATTATGCTTGTGTATTCCTGTTTCGCCCTGTACGATCTAGGCGATATGAGCGCGCCGGAATCGGGCTGGGAGTCGTTCCAGAACGGCGGTCAGATCGTGCTCGATTTCGGGGAAACAAAGTCGGTCACGAATCTGTACAGTTATCCGGGCTGTTTTGAAGACCGCAAATTTACGGTGGAGACGTCGAATGATGGCGTGACGTATGAAAATAAAGGTGTGGCCAATATCGGCAGCGTGTTCCGCTGGAATGATGTGAAGCTCTCAGATGACGGCGGGGAGAGTTCGGAAAATAGGGACTTTCATCTACAGACAAGATGGCTGCGTCTCACGTCTTTGGACAATGATTCCATCGTGAAAGAGTTGTTATTTAAGGACGGAGAGGGGAACGAGATCGTACCGGCAAATGCCTCGGAGTACGCGGCGTTATTTGATGAGCAGGACGAATTTGATCCGGAAATGGGATTCCGTAGTGGAACATATTTTGATGAGATCTATCACGGCAGGACCGCGTACGAGATGATCCACGAATACCGTTCTTATGAGAATACGCATCCGCCGCTTGGAAAATTCTTTATTTCCCTCGGTGTTCGGATGTTTGGCATGACTCCGTTTGGCTGGCGTATCATCGGCACGCTGTTCGGGATTGGGATGCTTCCGTTTATGTACATGTTTGGAAAGAGGCTCTTTGGGAAAACATGGCTGGCGGGAATCGTGACGACGCTGTTTGCCTTTGACTTTATGCACTTTACCCAGACGAGGATCGCGACGATCGACGTGTACGGAACCTTTTTCATTATCGCCATGTTTTACTTTATGCTGCGGTATTCGCAGACGAGTTTTTATGATACCGATTTCAAGAAGACGCTCATTCCGCTCGGATTAAGCGGCTTGATGATGGGACTTGGCTGCGCGAGCAAATGGACGGCGATCTACGCCGGAGCCGGACTTGGCATTTATTTCTTCGGTATTATGATCCGCCGGTACATGGAGTTCCGTCTGGCGCAGAAAAATCCGAACGGGGAGACGGCGGGGATTTCCCACAGCCATATCATTGATGGATTTCAGCCTTTGCTCATAAAAACACTGGTTGCGTGCGTCGTATTTTTTATCGTCATACCGGGACTGATCTATCTGCTTTCTTATATCCCGTTCCAAGGGGATAGTCCAAAGATGGGATTATGGGAGCGGATGATCGCCAATCAGGAGGGGATGTTCAGTTATCATTCCCAGCTCGTGGCTACGCATCCGTATTCATCACTTTGGTATGAGTGGCCGACGATGATCCGTCCGGTCTTTTATTACAGCAATACCGTGGCAAACGACCTGCGCGAGGGGATCAGCGCGTTTGGAAATCCACTCGTTTGGTGGGCTGGTATTTTTGCCTTTGCGTACATGATCTACCGCATTTTTGCGAAACATGACCGAACGGCCTGCTTCCTGTCGTTTGCTTATCTCGTGCAGTATCTCCCGTGGATGCTCGTCAGCCGGTGTACGTTTGCTTACCATTATTTCCCGAGCGTTCCGTTTGTAGCGCTGATGGTAGTTTACAGCCTGTACTGCTTTATCGGTGATGATAAGAAGAAGCGCATCTTTGGCTTCGCCTATTGCGGGGCGGCGGTTGCCCTCTTTGTGATGTTCTACCCGGTGTTGTCAGGACAGCCGGTTGCGTTAGAATATGTGACGAATGGATTAAAATGGCTGAGCGGCTGGGTGCTGATCTTATAGAGCTGTCTAGTGGGATCGGTGTGCGGGATCTGCGCTGCCAGAGGGGATAGAGGATATGAATGAATGGAAGAAACTGCTGCGGGATCTGAGCCGGGGCGTGAATGTAGATAAAAACCTTCCACGATATGCAGAGGTGTTTGTGGATACTTGTTATCATGAAGCATTACTGAAACTTACATTTTCTGCGTATCTTCTGTATGAACAGAAGGAAGATGGCGTGGGAAATGGTGTGTGGGATTCTCCAGATGAAGCGAAGTGGTACGGGGAGACGGCGTCACTTCTGCGGCGTCTGGTAGAGCAGGCAGACAAACCGTTTTGCGCGGAAGTGTACGAGGATCTGGCGGAGCAGGCGAATCAACTGCGTGGACAGATGAAGGCCGTGATGGAAGTTTATACTACCTATGCCGACCGTCTGATCTGTTTTGATCATGTGATTGATCGTATGAGATTCCGGTATGAAGGAGAAGAGGAGCAGCGGCGGCAGATGAATGACATAAATGAAGTTCATTTTGTCAATCATGTGATGCAGTTTTTGTTTGAGCCGGACGACAGTGCGGTCCGGGCGGAGCGGATAAAGAATGTCATTCGTGAAATTCCAGTCTTAATGACAAAAAATAAACTTTTTTCGCACATAGAACAGACGCTTTCTGCTTACGTGGGGGGCGATAAGACGTCACTCGAGCGCTACTTATATATCCTTCGATCGGTTGCGATGCTGAACCAGCCGGATGAAAGCGTCATTTCCAAAAACCAGATCGGGACATGGATCGATCAACTCAGTCATACGGATTTTTTGGCGCTTGACGAAGCTGGCTTTTTGGAAATGAAGACGCGGATGGATCAGGAGGCAGACCGGCTGAGCCAGATGACAGATCTATATGTCCAGCTCCAGGAAATCG
This sequence comes from uncultured Eubacterium sp., assembly GCA_910589665.1. GTDB lineage: Bacteria > Bacillota > Clostridia > Lachnospirales > Lachnospiraceae > Eubacterium_F. Next base: position 28,281 of record CAJUTR010000003.1, read on the forward strand.
TGAATGAAATTTATGCGTTTTGTTTGATCCGGCGTTATACACAGAACAAGACGGATCTTTACACAGACTGCATGGATGTTTTGCGCGATGTGACAGAGAGCCATTTTCAGGACGAGAAACTGGAAAAGCTGGAGGGCAAGATTGAGTACTATGTAGAGACGGCCGCTTATTTGGAGTCGTTTCTGCCAGAGATAAAAAAATGGGATCCCGACCGCGCAGACAAATGGAGGCACGGAATGGATCTTCATGTGTTTACCATGATATCGGATCTCTTATCAGACAGTCTGTTTATTGATCTGAAGAAGGGGGACGACACAGAAATCGTAGATGAGAGGATGGTGAACGAGGCTGTTGGTCAATTGACGGATCAGCTCTCGCAGTTGTTTAAGACGCTGCCAAAAGAGGTAAAACGGACAGTCATGTCTATGATCCTGGCAGAACTTCCTCCGATCTTCCAAAATGCCGAAGAGTGTGTGACATATGTTACTACTAATGTATTTGGTTGTCAGAACATGGCGGAACGAAAAGCCGTGGTGTCATCACTGGCAAGTCTGATGGCGGAAGAAGAATTGTTTGATGTGGAATGGAGCGATCCAGATGATTTATTGGTATGACCATCTTTACACGGACGATGTTGTGCGCGGAAAAGAACATACATTTAGAAAAGTAGTAGAAGAGAGAAGTAAATGGCAGAATCTTCCGTGGAAGAAGAGCTATTATCTCCTTGTACTTGCCAGTAATCAGGAAAATTTGTTTGAAATAGTGAATACGAACCAAATGTTTTTCCGATATTATGAGTATACAAACATGTATATTATCGGTATCGCGAAAAAATATGATGGTGTGGTGGAAATTTTGCGGCGCATCATGACAGAAGGGTATGGGACCGATCTGGCATTTGATCCGCGAACTGTTTTTACCAAAAATCGTTTTTTCCCGAACTGACCATGCGGCAGCGGATACCCGGAGGTGGTTGTATTTGACAGGATTGTTTGCTATATTAAAGGTGATTGGAATGATTCTGCTCGTCCTGTTGGGCCTGCTTGTATTCGTCTGCACAGCGGTACTGTTCATTCCAGTCCGGTATTCGGTATCATGTACGGCGGACGGCTCGGTTTCCCTCGGCTTTTCGGCATCATGGTGTCTGCATATCGTGAAACTACAGAAGGGGATGTCAGAACAGGACGTCCAGTTGTCTTTGTTTGGATGGAAGATTGGAAAGAAAAAAAAGAAGAAAAAGACGAAGAAGAACGAAGATGCCGCCCGGGGCCGCCCGGCGGATGAGACGGCAGATGCGAGTGGTCCAGACAAACTGGGCGATCAGGGCGAGCCTGCCGGGCACAGCGGAAAACGAGAAGATCCGGATCATCAAAAAACGGAAAAGAAGGCGAAAACCCACAAAAGAAATAGAAAACGAGGGAAAAAATCCTTTTCTTTTGAAGGAATATCCAGTATAATATCGTTTATCAGAGATGATGATAATAAGAAGGGGATACAGAAGATCAAAAAAGAACTGTTTTTTTTGTTCCGTTATGTCAAACCTTCGTATGTCAGAGGCCATGTCTTGTTCGGAACGGGTGATCCCTGCACGACGGGGTGGGCACTCGGTATGATCAGCCTGATCCCGGCTGCTTATACGGAAGGGGTACGCATCGTTCCCAATTTTTACGAAAAGGAATTGGATGCGGAGATCCACGCGAAGGGAAAGGTACATTTGTTTTACTTTTTACGCATGTTCGTCAGGGGATATATGGATGCCGATATGAAGGCTTTGATTGCAAACGTATTTAATTTTGTTTAAAGATAGAAAGTGAGGTATGCTTCATGAGCGATAATAGTTTTAACAGTACAGTAGAGTCTTTATTCAAAGGGATGGACAGTTTCATCACTACGAAAACCGTCATCGGTGATGCGGTACGTTTTGAGGATGGAACGATCGTGCTACCTCTTGTAGATGTGAGTTTCGGCGTGGCCGCGGGGGCATTTACCGATGAATCCTCCAAGAAAAATAACGGCGGCGGCGGTATGGGTGGAAAGATCCAGCCGAGTGCGGTACTTGTCATCAAAGACGGAACTTCAAAACTTGTGAATGTGAAAAATCAGGACGGGATTACAAAAATACTGGACATGGTTCCGGAGTTTGTAGAAAAATTTAAAAAGAAAGACAGCGAAGAAGAGAAAAAAACAAAAGAAAATTAAAAATATTGTTGCAATCTACGGATGAATTTGGTAAAATAGTCATGTTGTGTGTTCAGACGATTAACATAGACTGATAAAAGGAGGTGCTTTTCATGGCTAAGTGTGCAATTTGTGATAAAAGCGTACATTTCGGTAATGCTGTCAGTCACTCACATAGAAGAAGCAATAAAATGTGGAAACCGAACTTGAAATCGGTAAGAGTGAAAGTGAACGGTGGTACAAAAAAGATGTATGTTTGTACTTCCTGCCTTCGTTCTGGAAAAGTAGAACGTGCATAGGGCCTAACGGAGAAGCGTAGGCCTTTCAAGTTTGCCGGGGGCAAACTTGCTCCGCGAAAAGGAGAGTTATCAAAAAATAAAAAACTCCCATCCTGTAAATTCAGGGGGGGAGATTTTTTTTGTTCTAGCAGGAGGTAAAGAGATTATATCCGATCACGAGGCAGAGGATGATTATGATGATGGCGAGGAAAGCGTTTGTGATAAATAGCATGATCGTCATGCCGATCCCGAGCCAGAATAAGATAAATCCTAAGAGTCGTTTCATTGCTCCACCGCCACCTTTCTGTTTTGCTGCTTGCCATAAACTTATTTTATTTTATGCGGATGATGTATAAATGTGACTGTTTTCAGGAATCGTATGAACATAAAAATGGGATTTGCTTTTTCTGCCATATTGAGGTAAAATGAAATTAGTTTTTTGGGTGAAGAATAGATTGGAGGTTCAATATGAGAGGGCAGTTGGACAATGATATGGGTAAGGTTTTAGTAGATGGGAATGTGCTGGCGAAATACGCGGGTTCCGCCGCAGTGGAGTGTGTCGGCGTGGTCGGGATGGCATCCGTGAATATGAAGGACGGTATCGTACAGCTTTTGAAAAGGGATAATATCCGGCACGGTGTGGAGGTGAGGATCGAGAATAATACCCTTTATATTGCCATGCACATCATTGTCGCTTATGGTGTGAGCATTATGACGGTGGCGGAAAATCTGGTAGATAATGTAAAATACAGGGTAGAGGAATTTACCGGGATGGAAGTTGGGAAAATAGTCATATGTGTAGAGGACGTCAAAGTGGTAAATTAGTGTGATTTTGGAGGAAAATAGAGTGACAGTGAAGACGATGGATGCCCTGCTTGTAAAGAAATGTTTTCTTTCAGGTGCTGCGGCAATTCAGGCAAAAAAAGAATATATCAATGAATTAAATGTATTTCCAGTTCCCGATGGGGATACGGGGACGAATATGACGATGACGATCCAATCGGCAGCAAACGAAGTAGCGGCCATTGAAAACCCGAACATGGAAGATATCTGTAAGGCGATTTCCGGCGGTTCCCTGCGCGGGGCGAGAGGCAATTCGGGCGTCATACTTTCCCAGCTTCTGCGCGGGTTTACGAAAGTGATCCAAAAATCCGAGGTGATCCATGTGAACACGCTCGTTCAGGGGTTTGAGAAAGCGGTGGATTCTGCCTATAAAGCGGTGATGAAACCAAAAGAGGGGACGATCCTCACCGTGGCGAAGGGCGGAGCGGTAAAGGCGGCTAAGATTGCGAAGGAATGCGACGATCTGGTCGGATTTGCTGACAAGGTGATCGAGGAGATGCGCCGGGTGCTGAACCAGACGCCGGAAATGCTGCCGGTATTAAAGGAGGCGGGCGTGGTTGATTCCGGCGGTGAGGGGCTCGTAACGATCCTCGAAGGAATGCGCGATGCCCTCATGGGAAAAGAGATCGATTATGAACAAGCGCTACAGCCGGCCACGGAAGGCTCTGCGGAAGTACGGGGCGCTTCTGCCGGAGGGATCAGCACGGAAGAGATCAAGTTTGGATATTGTACGGAATTTATCATCCAGCTCGATCGCGGTTTTTCTTCTACGGACGAGTCAGAGATGAAAAAGTATCTGCAGGGGATCGGGGATTCGATCGTGTGCGTAGCCGATGAAGATATTGTAAAGATCCATGTTCATACGAATGATCCGGGATTGGCGATCCAAAAAGGACTTTCGTACGGGGAACTGTCTCGCATGAAGATAGACAATATGCGGGAGGAGCACAATGAGCGCGTGATCCTTTCCTCACAAAGCCAAAAGGAAACAGCGGGACAGACAGAGAAAGCACTACAGGATCAGAAGCAGGAACAGCCGCGGAAAGAGGCCGGATTTATAAGTGTCTCAGCCGGCGATGGACTGAGTACGATCTTTAAGGAACTCGGTGTAGACGTGGTGATCGAGGGCGGACAGACGATGAATCCGAGTACGGAAGATATATTGGAGGCGGTTTCTCAAGTAAACGCGGATACGGTCTATGTATTTCCCAATAATTCCAATATCATACTGGCGGCGAACCAGGCAAAAGCGTTGACGGAAGATAAGGATATCCGGGTGATACCGACAAAAAACATCCCGCAGGGGATCAATGCCATGATCCATTATATGGATGGGAGCAGCGCTGAAGAAAATGAGGAGTCGATGACTGAGGCGATCGGACAGATCAAGTGCGGCCAGGTGACTTATGCGGTCCGTGATACGTCCATTGACGGGAAAGAGATCAAGCAGGGCGATTTGATGGGACTGAGCGACAAGACGATCGAGACAGTCGGCCATGACATCCAGGAGACAACGGTTGAACTCGTCCGGCGACTTATGGAGGAAGAGACGGAGTTAGTGACGTTATATTATGGAAAGGATGTCTCGGAAGAAGAGGCGGACAGGATGGCAGAGGCCGTCTCCGGACTGAGGGAAGACATCGAGGTTGAGGTAGAGTACGGCGGTCAGCCGATCTATTATTACTTTATCTCTCTGGAGTAAGCGGAAGGGAACGGGCGGGCCGTGGTGATTGCCACGGCTTTTGCCGTTTATGGAAAGCGTGGTGCGCACGGCGTGCGCGGAAAAGAGGTTAGTTGTGGATAAACTTGTATTGATCGACGGAAACAGTATTGTAAACCGGGCGTTTTACGGGGTGCCTGACCTGACAAATAAGGAAGGACTCCATACGAACGCCATTTATGGTTTTTTGAATATTCTCATCAAAGTGATCGAAGAAGAGTCGCCGACACATCTGCTCGTGGCATTTGATGTCAAGGCTCCGACGTTCCGGCATGAAATGTTTGAGGAGTATAAGGGGACGAGAAAGCCGATGCCGGATGATCTGCGGGAGCAGATCCCCGTGCTCAAAGAAGTGCTTTCTGCCATGAACATACAGATGAAAGAGCAGAAGGGGATTGAGGCGGATGATATTCTAGGAACGATGGCAAAAAGCGGCGAGGGGAGCGGTATGGATGTGTGCGTCGTGTCTGGCGACCGCGATCTTTTACAGCTGGCGACAGATAAGATCAAAATCCGGATTCCAAAGACAAAGGGCGGCAAGACAATTGTAGAAGATTATTACCGTCCGCAGGTCATTGAAAAATACGGGGTGACACCGGAACAGATCGTGGATCTGAAGGGACTGATGGGAGATTCCTCCGATAATATCCCAGGTGTTCCGGGTGTCGGTGAGAAGACGGCCTTGAAAATACTGACTCTGTTCGGCACGGTCGAGCAGGCGATCGAGCACGTAGAGGACATTACGCCAAACCGGGCGAGGGAGGCTGTTAAAAATAATACGAAGCTCGCCTTGTTAAGTAAAAAACTGGCGGCGATCAAAACGGATTGCAAGCTGGGCGTGAAAATAGAGGACTGTCTGGTGGGTAATATCTTTACCGAAGAAGCCTATGGGGTCATCCAGCGGCTGGAGTTTAAATCGATGATGGCGCGCTTCCAGAGCGATACGGGAGCGAACCTGTCGTTGGAAAAGAAGTTTCATATATTGAAGAAGAAAGAAGAGTTCGCAGCTTTGATCGGAACGTGTGGGAAAGGATCGGTTCTTTCGTTCAAGATCATTGCGAGATCGAAGGCGGAGCAGGGTCAGGAGCCGGATGGCCAGCTGTCGCTGTTTTCGCAGGAAGAGGAACGCATGGCGGCGGTTGTATTTGCCGTCTCCGAGGAGGAAGTCCTTTATTGTCCGGTAAGTGTCATCTCGGAAGCATATGTCAAAGAGCAGCTTGCCTTACTCAAAGAATCGGGTGTTATATTTGTAACAAACGATCTGAAAAGCCAGCTGGAATATTTGCCGGACATCGACGCGAAACAGGCATTCGATACCGGATTGGCCGCCTACCTTGCCAATCCGATCCAAAAAGGTTTTTTGGAAGAGGATCTGGCGTTGGAGTATGCGGGCCTGACGATGCCGCCGTACCAGCAGATGTTTGGTAAAAAAAGTTTTTATAAGGCGAGCGTGGACGCGCCAGAAGATTTTTCCAGATATGCGTGTTACTGCGTACTTACGTCTTTTTTGGCCTATAAGCCGCTGGAGCGGAAGCTGAAACAGATGAAATCGTATGAATTGTTTACGGAGATCGAAATGCCGCTCGTATTTACGCTGTTCCGGATGGAGCAGGAAGGGATCGCTGTAAAACGGGAAGCGCTCCGGGAGTATGGGGAGAAGCTTGGAGAGAGGATCGACGTATTACAGAAGGAGATCTATGAAATGGCTGGGGAGGAGTTCAATATCAATTCGCCCAAGCAGCTCGGCGTCATCCTGTTTGAAAAACTTCGGATGCCATATGGAAAGAAAACGAAAACCGGCTATTCGACATCCGCTGAGGTATTGGAAAAGCTACGGTTTGAGAGTCCGATCGTCGAGATGATACTCGAGTACCGCCAGCTGACGAAACTCAAATCAACGTATGCGGACGGATTATCTGCCGATATCGATCTGGATGGCCGGATCCGCTCTACGTTTAATCAGACGATCACCGCGACCGGACGGCTGAGCAGTACCGAACCGAACTTGCAGAACATACCGATCCGCATGGAATTAGGGCGTCAGATCCGGAAAGTGTTTGTGCCAAAAGAAGGTTTTGTGTTTTTGGACGCGGATTATTCCCAGATCGAATTGCGTGTACTCGCCCACATGTCCGGGGACGAGAGGCTGATCGAGGCATATCGTGAAAATGCGGATGTCCACCGGACGACAGCTGCGCTCGTGTTCCATGTCCCCTATGAAGAGGTGACGGAGCTGCAGCGGCGGAATGCGAAGGCCGTTAATTTCGGGATTGTGTACGGCATTAGCGGATTTGGCCTTTCGAGGGATCTAAATATAACGAGAAAACAGGCAGAACAGTACATTGCCGATTATTTTGAGACATACCCGAATGTGAAGGCGTATATGGATTCTCTCGTGCAGATGGGAAAGAAGAAGGGGTATGTGACGTCCATGTACGGCAGGAGACGTCCGATTCCGGAACTGGAGTCCAAAAATTTCATGCAGCGGCAGTTCGGAGAGCGGATTGCGATGAATTCACCGATCCAGGGAACAGCGGCAGATATTATCAAGATCGCGATGATCCATGTGGACGAAAAGCTGCGCGAGCGGAAACTGGCTTCTCGTCTTATTTTGCAGATCCACGATGAACTGTTGATCGAGACGAGGGAAGATGAGGTCGAAGAGGTGAAGCAGATCCTGGAACATGAGATGGTGGCGGCTGCCGATCTTTTGGTGCCGCTCATCGCAGAGGTGAAGCAGGGCGGAAACTGGTACGAAGCGAAGTGATCGATGGCGCAAAAGACAGGTGATGTGTAAAGGATAAGCGAATTGGAGGAGAGAATATGGTAATCGGGATGGCAGGAGGGGTCGGGAGCGGAAAGTCAACGGTGCTTTCTATCATGGAGCAGGAATATCCGGTTCAGATCTGTATGGCAGATGAACTGGGACATGCGGCGCTGGAACATGGCACAGAGGCATATGAGGCGGTCGTTACTGCCTTTGGAGAAGACATCCTGTGCGGTAGCGGGCGGATTGACCGAAATCTGCTTTCAGACATTGTTTACCAGGAGGGAGAGAAGCTTGCTGTGTTGAACGGGATCATCCATCCGTATGTGAAGAAGGAGATCCACAAACAGATCGAGCAATGCTCGCCTGACCGCATGTTTATACTTGAGACGGCGATCCTGTTTGAGACAGGGTGTGATGAACTGTGTGATGAGGTCTGGGGAGTGATTACTAAGGATGAGATCCGCATCCGGCGGCTGATGGAGTCAAGAGGGTATACACGGGAAAAAGCGGAATATATCATGAAAAACCAAATGGGAAATGGAGAACTGGCGAAGCGGTGCAATCGTCTGATCGTCAACGATGGGGACAGGGAAGAACTGCGCCGGCAGATCCGTACATATATGATTGAGGTCGTTGCAATTCTTCCGAAGGTATGGTAAAATAAGTGCTGCCGTACTTATTAGCAAATTGACGTTACATTTTTTGGATGACGCATTACCGTTTTGCATGTGATACTGGGGATGAGGTCTGATTATGAGAAAAAAGAGAGAAGATTACGTATTTGGATTGGATATTGGCACACGGAGCATCGTCGGTACGCTTGGTTACCGTGTTGGTACGGATCGTTTTGTCGTCGTGGCACAGGTTTCCATCGAGCATAAGACGCGTGCCGTGATCGACGGACAGATCCACGATATACCGACCGTGACGAAGACGATCGCCGAAGTAAAGGCGCGCCTGGAATCTACAATAGGAGAAACGCTTACGGATGTCAGCATTGCGGCGGCCGGGCGGGTGTTGAAGACGAAAACCATCTATGTCGAATATGAGATGCCGAAGGAGACGCGGGTGACGAAAGAACATATGTACTCGCTGGATAACATTGCGGTTGAAAAAGCGTATGAGGAGGTTCGCGAAGAGGGGGATCATAAAGACAAGCGTTTTTACTGCGTCGGATATTCTCCGGTCAAGTACTATCTGAACGGTTATCCGATGGAGATGATCGAACAGCATGTGGCCTCTTCGATCGGCGTGGAAATGATCACTACCTTTTTGCCAGATGAGGTTGTCGAGGGGTTATATTCGGCTGTAGAAGACGCGGGACTGCGTGTGGTGAGCCTGACGCTCGAGCCGATTGCTGCGATCAATCTGGCGATTCCCGACCGCTTCCGCCTGCTGAATATTGCCCTCATCGACGTCGGCGCCGGAACGTCGGATATTTCCATTGTGAAAGACGGGAGCATTATCGCTTTTGGAATGATCCCGCTTGCCGGAGATGAGATCACAGAGGCGATCGCGAAAAAATATCTAGTTGATTTTGAGACGGCAGAACAGATCAAAAAGGCGACAGCGAAAAATAAGGTGTCATCATTTAAGAATATCATGGGAGAGTCCTACCGGCTGACAAGCGAAGAGGTGGGTGAAACGATAGATGAGGCCATTGAGACGATCGTCGATCAGGTGGCGGGGAAAGTCAGGGAACTCAATGGAGGCAAGTCGGTCAGTGCAGTCTTTGTCGTGGGCGGAGGCGGAAAAATGCCTGGGTTTACAGCTAAAATGGCAGAGAAACTGGAGCTTCCGGAAAACCGGGTTGCGATCCGAGGGGCGGAGGTATTGCAGCAGATCGATTTTTCAGCGACTGGCATTAAAAAGGATTCGACACTTGTGACTCCGATTGGTATTTGCATGGAGTACTATGAGCAGAAGAGCAATTTCATACATGTCCGAGTGAATGACGAGCGGGTGAAGATATATGATAATGGAAAAGCGACGTTACTTGATGCGTGTATTCACGCCGGTTTTTCGCAGGAAAGCCTGTTTCCGTCACGCGGGGCAGGATTTACGTATACGGTCAATGGGGAGAGACGGGAGGCGAAGGGACGGACGGGCGAAGCCGCGGAAGTCCGCCTGAATGGAAAAGAAACGAATCTCAATGAATGGATCAAAGATGGGGATGAGATTTTTATCCGGCCAGCGACGAAAGGGGAAGATGCTTCGCTGATCCTTGGACGGATCGCGGAGTTCAAGAAAGAACTTTCGTATACGCTGTTTGGCAGACAGGTTCTCTGCCCGAAGCGGGCGGAGGTAAACGGGGAACTGCGTTCGGCAGAATGCCAGATCCATGACGGCGATGAGGTGGTCGTTCATGATTTTTACTCGGTGGCACAGCTTCTTGAGTTTATGGGAATGGAACAGGAAGAACGCGTTCTTGTCAACGGCGAAGAAGTAGATGCCAGGACAAAATTAAAGATGGGGGCGAAAGTAGAACGGCTCCCTGAGGAGGAACCGGAACCCAAACCGGTTGAAAATGTGCTATCCGGCCTGAGCGATCTCATACCGCCATCGGGTCAGGATCCGTTACTAGCGCCGGTCCGGCCGTTACCGGCATGGGCGAATGACTTGCCGATCAGTAATCCGGCCGTAAGACCGTTTCAGGCCGCGCCAATCCCTTCGGCACCGAAGGTACCGCCAGTTCAGACGGCATCTTTTATCAGGGAGCGCAGCATAGAGGTAAACGTGAACGGAAAAAAGGTGGAGTTATTGTCCAAACCAAACCATATGTTTGTCGATGTGTTCGATGTCTACCCGTTTGATCTGACAAAGGCGGGAGGAAACCGTATGGTCTGTCGTGTAAATGGCATGGAAGTGAGGGATTTTACAACACCGGTACATGAAAATGATGAAATAGATCTTTACTGGGAAAAGTGAGGCAGTTCAAAATGAAACTTTACAGTATAGCAAGCGGGAGCAGCGGAAACAGTATTTTTGTCGGTTCCGGCAGTACGGGGCGGGGGGTTCTCATCGATACGGGGATCAGTAAAAAGAGGATGGAAGAAGGTTTGTCGCTGGAACATATGTCGTTTGAAGATGTGGACGGCATATTTATCACACATGAACATTCGGATCATATTAGTGGATTGGGACCGGTTTTGAGAAAATACAGGATCCCGGTTTACGCGACGGAGCGAACGATCAGATACATACTGGAAAACGGAAAATGCGGAAAAGTGGAGAACGAACTGTTTCAGTGTGTGAAACCGGATGTACCGGTTTCGGTGGGCGGAATGGAAGTGATGCCGTTTTCGGTGTCCCATGACGCGGCAGATCCGGTCTGCTACACCGTCCGGGAAGGACAAAATAAAGTGGCGGTGGCGACGGATATGGGTGAATATACCGATTATACTTTTTCCCATTTGGAAGATTGTGACGGCATCCTGATCGAAGCGAATCATGATATCAATATGCTGCAGGCCGGACATTATCCGTATTATTTAAAACTGCGTATTTTGGGGAAAGAGGGTCATTTATCGAACGATGCCTGTGGAAGGATGCTCCGCCGGCTGATCCATTTGAAGGTAAAACATATTTTGCTGGGACATTTGAGTAAAGAAAACAATTACCCGGAACTTGCTTACGAAACCGTTAAATATGAATTGGAGCAGGAAAGCGGTTTTGGAAAGGACAGCGGGGTATTTCTCGGAGTCGCGGGCCGGCAGGCGCCGACATCGCCGGTTTACGTATCCGCATAAAGAAGGCATGAGTGGAAAGAGAGAGGTTGACGATGAAAAAAACGATTATTACCGTGGTGGGAAAAGACAGTGTGGGAATCATTGCAAAAGTATGTACGTATCTTTCGGACAATGGGATCAATATCCTTGATATTTCCCAAACGATCGTAGATGGCTATTTTAATATGATGATGATCGCCAATACGGATATGTCCTCGAAAAACTCCGAGGAAATTTCCAGAGAGTTAGAGGAGCTAGGGAAAGAGATACACTGTATCATCCGTGCTCAGAGGGAAGAAATCTTTGATATGATGCACCGGATCTGACCGGTGGGCGGAATCATTTGGCGGGAAAGGAGCCACAGGAGCTTTGGTTAGTTCGGGGATTCCCCCGGTACGAATTATGTAGGAGGATGGAAGCGTAACATGATCAATATAAATGAAGTCATCGAAACAAATAGGATGATCGACGAGGAAAATCTGGATGTCCGCACGATCACGATGGGAATCAGTCTGTTCGATTGCGTGGACAGCGATCTGGGACGGCTGTGTAAAAATATTACGGATAAAATTGTCCGCATGGCGAGGAATTTAGTGGCAGTTGGGGAAGAAATAAGTATGGAGTATGGAATCCCGATCGTGAATAAACGGATTTCGATCACGCCGGTTTCTCTAGTCGGAGGTTCCGCCTGCCAGTCGCCGGATGATTTTGTGGAGATTGCAAAAGCGCTTGACTGCGCGGCGAAACAGGTTGGCGTCAATTTTATCGGCGGGTATACGGCGCTCGTATCAAAAAAGATGACCGAAGCCGACCGGAATCTGATCCGTTCCATTCCGAAAGCGCTCGCTTGTACCGAACGGGTATGCAGTTCTGTCAATGTCGGTTCGACGAAGACGGGTCTTGACATGGACGCCATACGCCTGATGGGAAAGATCGTAAAGGAGACGGCAGTACTTACGAAAGAAAACGATTCGCTCGGCTGCGCAAAGCTCGTCGTATTTTGCAACGCGCCGGACGATAATCCGTTTATGGCAGGGGCATTCCACGGGGTGACGGAGGGCGATGCGATCATCAATGTGGGAGTCAGCGGGCCGGGAGTCGTGAAGACGGCGCTCGAAAAGGTGAAGGATCAAGACTTTGGAAAAGTGTGCGAAACAATCAAGAAGACGGCGTTTAAAATTACGCGCGTCGGGCAGCTTGTGGCCTATGAGGCGTCAAAGAGGCTCGGCGTTCCGTTCGGGATCATTGATCTGTCGCTGGCTCCGACGCCTGCCGTGGGCGACAGCATCGCGGAAATTTTTGAGGTGCTGGGACTCGAGAGAGCCGGCGCACCGGGGACGACGGCGGCGCTTGCGATGTTGAACGATCAGGTGAAAAAAGGCGGTGTAATGGCATCTTCTTATGTGGGGGGCTTAAGCGGCGCGTTTATTCCGGTCAGCGAGGACCGGGGCATGATCGACGCAGTATCAGACGGAGCGCTCACGCTGGAAAAACTGGAGGCGATGACGTGCGTCTGCTCGGTCGGACTTGATATGATCGCGATACCGGGAGATACAAAGGAGACGACGATTGCCGGTATCATTGCCGATGAGATGGCAATCGGCATGATCAACCAGAAGACGACAGCGGTGCGTATCATACCCGTTCAGGGGAAAGGTGTGGGAGAAAAGGCTGAGTTCGGCGGACTTTTGGGTTATGCGCCGATCATGCCGGTGAACGGATTTGACTGTGATGGATTTGTAAACCGTCAGGGGCGGATTCCGGCGCCGATCCACAGCTTTAAAAATTAAGCGGAAAAAGAAAGGAAGACACGATGCTGGAAGCGATTGACTACAAAAAGATTTTTACCTATTTTGAGGAAATTTCGAATGTACCGAGAGGTTCTTACCACAATGAAAAGATCAGCGAGTATCTCGTTCAATTTGCGAAAGATCACGGGTTTTCTTACCGGGTGGATGATGCCCGGAATGTCATCATCAAAAAGCCGGCGTGCGGGAAAACGGCCAGCCGGGATGCTGTGATGCTCCAGGGGCATATGGATATGGTCTGTGTGAGTGAAGGCGTGAGCCACGATTTTTTGACGGAGGGACTTTCGCTCCGTGTAGAGGGCGATCATATTTGTGCCGATGGAACGACGCTCGGCGGCGACGATGGCATCGCGCTTGCATACATGCTCGCGCTTCTCGATGGAGACGGGTACACACATCCGCCGATCGAAGCTGTTTTTACCGTGGACGAGGAGGTCGGGATGAACGGCGCCGCTGCGCTTGATGTCTCGGATCTCGAGGCTAAGAGGCTGATCAATATTGACAATGAAGAGGAGGGGCAGCTGCTCGTCAGCTGTGCCGGCGGTGCAAGGGCACAGGTGGAATTTACCGGTTCTAGGGAGAAGAGGAAGGGAACGTTTCTCGAGGTGTCGGTGAGTGGACTTGCAGGCGGGCATTCCGGAACGGAAATTGGTAAACATCCGTTCAATGCTTCGATCCTCTTAGGAAGGATTTTGGCGGAGACATTTGAGACGCATCCATTTTTACTCCGTTCCTTTCAGGGCGGGGATAAGGACAATGTGATCACGAATGCCGCTGCGGCGCATATTTATTGTGAGGGGCAGGCGGAGGAACTGTCAGGCTGCCTTTCGGAATTTGCGGTCAGGCTGACGGAAGAACTGCGTTCGCAGGAACCGGACATGACGGTTGAGGTTGGGAAACCGGAGACGAAAGAGGATTTTTGTTTTGACCGCGCGTTCACGGACGCCGTGCTCACGTTTATGGATCTGACGATTTCGGGAGTTCAGGTTTATTCCGGCGATATACCAGGTATGGTCGAAAGTTCTCTGAATATGGGCGTGGCAAAAACCGACGAATCGGGAATCGTACTAGGATTTGCCGTGCGAAGCCAGAAAAAAAGTTATAAGGAGCATATGCTGTTCCAGCTTCGGCGGCTCGCGGCATGTGCGGCAAAGGCTGGCTGCGGGCATTCGTTTCAGACGTCGGGTGATTATCCGGAGTGGGATTATAAACAGGATTCGCATTTGCGTGAAGTGATGGTCAGGGAATTCCGGGAATGTTTTGGCAAAGAACCGAGAGTCGAGGGGATACATGCCGGACTCGAATGCGGGATGTTAGCAGAAAAGATCCCAGGCCTCGATATCGTTTCATTTGGCCCGGATATACAGGATATCCACACGGTGAGGGAGCGGATGAGCATATCTTCCGCCAAGCGGAATTTTGATTTTCTGATCCGTGTGTTGGAAAAGTTGTAAATAGCAGAAATGAGGGGAAGTATGGAAAAGTTTGAAATACTGCATCGAAAACTGGAACATCACGGATCGATCGTGGATTTTTATACGCTGGATGTCAAAGTTCCAAACGGAAATGTGACGAAATGGGATCATATCGAGCACAAAGGCGCGTCCGCGGTCGTTCCCGTCGATGAAGACGGAAAGATCCTGATGGTGCGCCAGTACCGGGGTGCGATCGATGACATCATGCTGGAGATCCCAGCTGGCGGCAGGGACAGCGCCGAAGAGGATTTTAAGATCTGTGCGGCACGGGAACTTGAGGAAGAGACCGGATACCGGTCGGATGATATCCATCATCTGATCGATATAAACACGGCAGCTGCTTATACGAGTGAGAAAATCGTCGTGTACTACGCGGAACATCTGATCCCGTCGAAACAAAAGCTGGATGAAAATGAATTTGTGAATATCGAGCGCTATACGATAGAAGAAATAGAAGAAAAAATTTTCTCCTGTGAGATCACGGATGCCAAGACGATCGCCGGAGTACTCGCCTATAAAAATATGCTTGGGGTAAAACATCACTCATAAACAAATACCTTGATCATGGAATAGGCTTTCGAAGGATACGAAATGTAACAGGAAAGGATTTCCCGTGTAGCATAAATCGTTTTCCCCAAACATATACTGGAAAGAATGCAAACCGTGGACAGAACAGATATGGTTCCGGTTGGGGAGGACGAGTCATGACTTTTTTGGAATTTATAAAGAGCCGGAGGAGAAAGGCAGTATTGTTTTTTCTAGCCGGCTTTTTTTCAGGAGGTATTTTATATTATCTGTGCCAGAAACCAGCTGGGGATGCGCTGGCGGCCTTAGAGGAAAACATGGTTTTATGGGCGGCGCAAGAGCGGGAGTTTTTTCAGGTCTTCCTATTTATCTTGTGGGAACGGAGCAAAGTATTTGCCGTTCTATGGCTGGCCGGCTACACAAAAATATGCAAAACATATATATGTGCGTTCCTAATCTACACCGGCATTCAATCCGGTTTCCTTCTCACGTTTTTCATAATGATACGCGGCACGAGAGGCCTGCTCTACTGGCTCGCATCCGGATTCCCGCACCAGATGATCCTCGTTCCGCTCTACATATATTCTTTTTACCGCCTTTTCGAGCGAAAACGCGAAAAACAAACGCCAGCTATACTATTTATCACCGTCTGCTTTATCACCGCCTGTTTATTAGAAGCCAAATTCAACGTCCCTCTCATTCAGTGGCTTTATAAAGAATAAATGTGTGGATCATGAGGATCCAGGACTGTTACCATGCAATAACAAAGCGCCGTCTAAAGACGACGCTTTGTTCACAGTTTCGTAACATTAACGTAGTACAATATACAAATGAATGATTCGAATTAAAAGGCATGGAATATCCTGTGCAGAAAAGAGGTAAATTTTGATAGAAGTAAAAAATTTAGTCAAACGCTACGGCAGCCGAAATGTGGTCGATCACTTGAGTTTTACAGTGGATCGGGGACAGATCGTCGGTTTTCTCGGCCCGAACGGAGCAGGAAAGTCTACGACTATGAATATGATCACCGGCTACATATCCTCTACGGAGGGTTCCGTCGTGGTAAATGGGTATGATATTTATGATGAGCCGGAAAAGGCGAAAGAGAGCATCGGGTATCTTCCTGAGCAGCCGCCGCTTTACCCGGACATGAAAGTATGGGAATACTTGGATTTTACGGCGGATCTGAAAAAAGTGAAGAAATCGGAAAAGGAGAAAAAGATCCGTAAGGTCATGATGGACACGAAGATCCATGACGTTTCGGAACGCCTGATCAAGCATCTTTCGAAAGGGTACAAGCAGCGTGTGGGTCTGGCCGGCGCGATGCTTGGAGATCCGGAGATCCTTATATTGGATGAGCCGACAGTCGGGCTTGATCCGAAACAGATCATCGAAATCCGGGATCTGATCCGCGAACTCAGTAAAAACCATACGATCTTGCTCAGTTCCCATATCATGCAGGAAGTCAGCGCGGTCTGCAACCAGATCATGATCATCAATCAGGGAAAACTGATCCTGTCTGACACCCCGGACAACATCCCGAAGCATATCGCGCAGACCAATGATATTACGCTGAAGGTGAAAGGCAACAGGGAGCTGGTAAAAAGCATACTCGATAAACTCGAGCATGTGGAGTTTTCCAAAGTATTGAATACAGGTGAGGAAGGAATTTACCAGGTGGAAATTTCAAGCCTCGTCGAGTTTGATATACGTGAAGACGTTTTTTACCGTTTTGCAGAAGCGAAGTGCCCGATCCTGGAAATGACAAATCAGGTACCGACACTGGAAGAAGTATTCCTCCGCCTGACGGGTGAAGGTACGAGACAGTATGGCGGTAAGCTCTCAAAGGAGGAAAAGAAGAAGGCGAAAGCGACGAGGTCGGCTTCGAAAAAAGCGGCAGAGGTAAAGGAGGAAGAACAAGATGCTGGCAATTTATAAAAAAGAATTACGTTCCTATTTTACATCCATGATCGGTTGGGTATTTATTGCATTTATGCTCGTACTTGTAGGCTTGTATTTTATGGTGTATAATCTGATGAACGGGTATACGAATTTTTCCTATGTGTTTCAGGGCATCCAGATGTTTTTTGTCCTTCTGCTCGTCCCGGTTCTGACGATGCGTATCGTGGCAGAAGAGAACCGACAGAAAACGGATCAGCTGTTATATACAGCGCCAATATCAATTTCCAAAATAATTTTTGGCAAATATCTTGCGCTCATAACGCTGTTTGGAATATCCATGCTCGTCGTCTGTCTGTACCCTTTCATTTTATCTGGTCTTGTTAAAGGCGTGGCGACAGGAACAGAGAGTGTGGATTTCGCGATCGCGTATGGAAGCGCCCTCGGTTTCTTCCTTCTCGGCTCAGCTTATATCGCGATCGGATTATTTATTTCTTCCCTGACAGAGAGCCAGGTGATCGCGGCGGTGGCGTCGGGAGTCATTATGATCTTTACGTATTTGATGAGCAGCCTTGCGTCGCTCCTTCCATCCGACCATACATTTTCGTTCTGGTTTTTAGCTGTATTGGTTATTGCTCTCGCGTTTGGACTCAATATGTGGATCCATAACGGCTGGATGGCCGGCCTGATCGGAATCGCGGCTGAGATCGCGCTTGTCGTAACGTTTCTTCTAAAGACGGAAGCCTTTGACGGGATTTTGCGAAAGACGCTGGAATCTGTTTCCATCATTGAACGATACGATAACTTTACTCTCGGGATTTTTGATGTGAGCGCACTGATTTATTACCTGAGTGTGTGTTTTCTGTTCGTGTTCATCACGATACAGAGGATCAGGAAAAAGAGATGGAGTTGATGGAATGGAGAAAACACCCAAATTGTGCGCAAATGGAGGGAAAAGATGAAGGACTTAAAAAAGAATTTTACGAGCCGTCAGTTTAAAATGGGCGGTTATCAGACTTTGGTAATGGTGATTGTGATCGCGCTTGTCATTGTGCTCAATCTCGTTGTCCATAAATTAAATATTACGGTAGACCTGAGCAGTGACCAGAAATATACGCTGACAGAAAAGTCAAAAGAACTCGCAAGCGGTATCAAAGATTCGATCAAGATGTATTATATGTGTCAGGATGGCAGCGAAAATGTAATGATCGAGAAGGTTTTGGATCAGTACGACGGTCTCGGTAAGATCGAGGTCATCGAGAAGGATCCGGTGATCTATCCTCAATTTTCGAAGGAATATACCGAGGATGAGATCAATAGTAACGATGTGATCGTGGTGAATGAGACAAATGGCAAGAGTAAAGTCGTAACTAGTTCGGCCATGATCCAGGAAGATTTTGACTATACGACGTATGCGAATACGTATACGCTTGACGCGGAAGGTCAGCTTACAGCAGCGCTGCAAAACGTGACAGCAGAGGCTGATGTGAAACTGTACTATACGTCCGGGCACAATGAGGCACAGTTAAGTGAAAGCCTCACCGACCTTCTTACAAAATCAAACATCGCGTTTGAGGAACTAGCAACGGCTTCGGCTACAGCGGTTCCGGACGATTGCAATATTTTGATGATCCATGCCCCGCAATATGATTTTAGCGAGGATGAGTACAAGTACGTTTCGGAATATCTGTCTGGTGGAGGAAAGGCCATGTTTTTCCTCAATGCCGCTACGACAGACAACATGACAAATTACCATAAGCTTTTATCTGATTATGGCGTGAATGTGGCAGACGGCTATGTGATCGATACCAAAGGAGCGCTGAACGAAATGTATCCGACGATGCTCGTCCCGCAGACAGAGGAGCATGACATCACAGCGGACGTCGGAAAAACGATCGTCGCCGTGCCGGTGAGCAAAGGAATGACCGTTCAGGACGATGTGCGCAGTACGCTGACCGTTACCTCGTTAATGAAAACGACCGATACAGCCTTTTCCAGAGTGGATCGCAAGTCGGAGACGACGGAAAAGGAAGAGGGCGATGTGGATGGCCCGTTCAGCATCGGTCTTGCGGTTACGGATACGTATACGGAAAAGACAGAGGGAGCAGGGAAGGCGACCGAAATCGTGGTGTTCGGTTCCGGTAACATTGCGGCAGAGGATTTTATCGCCACGAACCAGTATGGAAACCGCTCTGTCATACTGAATAGTATCTCACATTTATCAGGGGCGGAGACGAATACGCTCGCGATCCCGACGAGGAATCTGAGTGAGGAACATGTGACGATCGAGGAAGGCGACCGTATTTTCTTTACGGTACTGCTCGTTGTGCTGCTTCCGCTGGCACTTTTGGCAGTTGGTTTTGTCATTTGGTACAAAAGGAGGAAAAACTGATGGCGAAAGGGAAAAAGCGGGCGGTCACATTGATCGCATTGTGTGTCCTGATGGCAGCGGCAATTGGTCTGTATGTATTTTTACCAGAAGGCGAATCTGACGATGACAAAGATGGTGCGGCTGACGCAGAGACGATCGAGGTCATGAAAGTTGCCTCAGATCAGATTTCTTCTGTCCGGATTTCGGGAGAGGGCAGAGAGGATATTTCTCTCGTCAGGGAAGGCGATGAGTGGAAGCTTTCGGATCTGCCGAAAGCGCCGCTTGATAAAGAAGCGGTCGAGGGCATGTTTACAAACCTCGATCCGGTGAAGGCCGTACAGCGACTGGATGTAACAGAACTTTCTGAATACGGATTGGACGATCCGCAGATGATCGTTACGATCGGCATGTCGGACGGGGCAGAATATGAACTTAAATTTGGCCAAACGGTTCCGGCAGCCGGCGGCATGTACGGTATGTGCGGCGGAGAAAAAGATATTTATACGTTTGAGGAGGCGCTTTTTAGCTCGTTCGACGTGGAGAAAAATACGCTCATCCAGAAAGAGGAACTGGCAGGGATCGATCCGGATCATCTTACGTCTATTTCGGTTTGTCAGGATGGAAAAGAGACGTTTCTGGCAGAAGTCGTTTCGGACGACAAAAAGGTGGATGCTTATACGAACTGGGTCATTTCCAAACCGTATAAAAAGCCTCTCGCTGGTTCGTCGACTGAGGATTGGTCAACGATGCAGGGGTATTTTACGAATGTCACATTCGGGGATCTTGTGGAGTACGGATGTAAAGACCTGGGAAAATACGGTCTTGATCAACCGTCTTCGTATGTGGACGTAAAATATTTTGAAGTAAAGGACGGCTATGAAGTTCCGGAAGAAACGGAGTCTCCGGATAGCGGCGCCAAAGCGGGCGGCAGCCAGAACAAGGCGAATACCGTGCCAGATGAGTATAAAGATGCGAAACATTACAGGCTGCTCTTTGGAAAGAAAATGGCGGACGGCGATTATTACGTTTGTTTGGATGGCTCGGATCAGGTTTATACGCTGGCGGCGCAGAACGTGGAACAAATGCTCGGCGTGGATGCCTATACGTATATGGACCACTGTGTTTACTCGACGCTCGCTACAGATATTACCGGATACGATGTGACGATTGGGAAAAAGAAGATTTCTGTTTCCCACACGACCGAACAGGACGAGGGCGGCAATCAAAAAAATGTCTGGACGCTGAATGGAACGCGTGTACCAGACAGCAAAGAAGAAGAGTTCTTGACGCCGTATTCCAAACAGTATCTGCTTGAATTTACTTCTGCGGCAAAAGATAGCGTAAAACCGGACAGTAAGGAGCCGATCATGACGATCGTATTCCATGAGGAAAAGAGAGATGTAACTGTCCGCTATCTTCCGTATGACGGAACGAACTTTTACCGGGTAGACAAAGACGGGATGGACTATTTCCTTGTTGACAAACGCTCGGTAGACGATGTGGCTGCCGCGTTTGGATCGCTGTTAGAGATCGATCTGCATGAGGAATGACTTAGAAATGGAGGAAGATATGAAAGAAAAGACTTATTTATACAATACGCTTACAAGACAGGTGGAGTTGTTCGAGCCGAATACGGAAGGAAACGTGACGATGTATACGTGCGGTCCTACCGTGTATCATTTTGCCCATATCGGTAATCTGAGAAGTTATATTATGGAAGATGTGTTGGAGAAGTACTTGCGTTTTATCGGATATGACGTGAAACGAGTGATGAACATTACCGACGTCGGACATCTTTCGAGTGATGGCGATACGGGTGAGGATAAGATGCTCGCCGGGGCAAAACGGGAACGGAAATCGGTGATGGATATCGCGAAGTTTTACACCGATGCGTTTTTTGACGACTGCCGGAAGCTTTCGATCAAGAGGCCGGATGTCGTGGAACCTGCGACGAATTGTATGGATGAGTTTATTCACATGATCGAGGTCCTGATGGAAAAAGGGTATGCCTATACGGCAGGGGACAATGTGTATTTCGACACGTCAAAGCTGGAGGATTATTACGTGCTGTCTTCCCAGAAAGAGGAGGAGCTGCAGGTAGGCGTCCGAGAGGATGTGGAGGAAGATACGAATAAGCGGAATAAGACCGATTTTGTCCTCTGGTTTACGAAATCCAAATTTGAAAATCAGGAGTTGAAGTGGGATAGTCCGTGGGGTGTCGGATACCCAGGATGGCACATTGAGTGTTCGAGCATCAGCATCAAGCATCTCGGCGAATACCTCGATCTTCATTGCGGCGGCGTCGATAATATCTTTCCTCACCATACGAACGAGATCGCGCAGAGCGAGGCATACCTGGGGCATACGTGGTGCCATTACTGGTTCCATATCAACCATTTGAATACGACTGGCGGAAAGATGAGTAAGTCAAAGGGGGAGTTCCTCACCGTTTCCCTATTGGAGGAAAAGGGATATGATCCCATGGCTTACCGTCTGTTCTGTCTCCAGTCCCATTACCGCAAGCCGATGGAGTTTTCCTATGAGGCGCTTGACAACGCGGCAGTGGCGTACGAGAAGCTGATCAAACGGCTGCGGGCGGTACCGGATGACGGAGAGGTAGACAAGGAGAAGCTGGACGGATATAGCAGTCGTTTTGCACAGGCTGTCGGGAATGATATGAATACGTCGATGGGATTGACGGTTCTATTTGATCTTCTAAAGGAAGACTGTTCGGGGGCGACAAAGAGGGAAGCCGTGAAGTCGATCGATTCCGTTCTTTCCCTTCAGCTTGCCAGAGCATGGGAGCAGGATGGCCAGGCGTCTGGGGCGGACACGTCCGAAATGGACGCGGAACTGACGGCGTATGTCGAGCAGAAGATCGCGGAGCGCACAGCGGCAAAGAAGGAAAAGAATTTTGCGAGAGCGGATGAGATCCGGGATGAACTGAAAGAAAAGGGCATCCTGATCCGGGATACGAGGGAAGGCGTACAGTGGGAAATGATGTGAGACAGTGAGCTGTGTTAGAACGTAGAATGGCTTGTGCGATGCGGTTTGTATGAAGCCTTACCGGAACTGCGGAAAGAAGTTGATTTTGTACTGGATCATGTCGGAACGGGGTTTATTCCTCAAACTGAAGCCACTCCAGATCAAATTTGCATCCCGGAAGGAAGATCAGGTTCAGGTCATAGTCGCCGGAGACCGGCTGCAGAGGAAAGCGAAGTATCGTGGTTTCCTCGCTGTAGGGGACGTCGATCACCTGATTGATCGTTTCGCCTGTTCCGTCCGCTGGTGTAAAGCGGACGTGGATCGTATTCATCTCGATATGGGATCGACCGCAGATCGTCATGGCGTGAAATCCCTGTTCCGAAAAATGCAGATCTTTATACTCGATCGTGACGTTATTGCCAATCTCTCGGATGGCATCTCCGTCTCTGGTGAACATATCTCCGGTCACTGCCATGCTGTCAGAAGCAAGGAGCCTCGCATATGCTTTTTCTATCTTCGTAAAGTAAAATCCCTGCAGCGACATTTTGATTTCAGGATATACGACGATCGTGATAGTCTGGATGCCTTTGAGCCGTTTCGACAGAGAAAACACATTTTCCTGGTAATGGTTGTACCAGCTCTTGGCATGGTATGTCTGCTGGAGGAGGCATTCCCCGCCAGCGGATCTTGTGCCGGGAGCGGCCGGAACAGCGGTTTTCGCTTCGGAACTGTCACATGCGTCTGGGATGCCCTGCCATACTTCTAGGGCAAGTTCATCGCTGAACGAGAAGATGGGCAGATGGATCTCGTCGGCGCCGTAATCGCCAAAGTCGATTTGTTCAAATGTAATGGTCGTCCGCGTGTTTCCCGTAATGTAGACGCCGCCCTGAAAGCTCAAGATTAACCCGTCGTCGGAACTGGATGTGTAGTCGATGGCTGGGACGAGACGGTATGGGTCATAGGAAGCTGCCCCGAGACCGCTTGCTTCAAATTCCAATTCGGATATGACTTCAGCGTGATCGGAACCATTGTTACAGGACGCACAGAGACGAAATTCTCCGTCTCCGGATGCCGTGACGGTGGCCGTTTTCGTATCGTGATCCCAGTCGATCCTGGCGGCGTTGCTCACGACGCCGTTTAATGTGACGGCTTTGAAGCTGATGTCATCGTACGTGGCATTTTCTGGGTAGATCTTTGCGGTTACCGTCGTCGAAGTTGTTTCCTTATCGAGCCGGTTTGAACCGTGACAAGTCAGTTCGATCTTCCGAACCGGGATTTCGTTTGCCGTTTCTTCGGAAAGGATCGAGGGCGTATTTTCCATAAAACAGGAAATGCCGTTTCTCGTCTGTGACGGAATGGCATTCAGTGTCAGACAGGCATCGGGAAGGGACGGAGAGGAGACATGGACAGAGATCTCTCCCGGTTCCGTTTTTGCAGCGATGACAGCCAGAAGCTTACCGCTAAATAGTTTGCGGCTTGTCCCCTTATACTGTTCAAGATCGGTACTATCGCCGTTGTCGAGACCGATCAGCCGTCCGGCGCCGCAGACCGATACGTGCATCCGGCTCCGCCCGTTGGCAACGGGAATATGGTGTTCGTCCAATGTATCGATCGTGAGAAAGATCAGGTCTTCCCCGTCTGCGTTCATTGTCGTCTTATCCGGTGTGAGGCGGATGGAAACGGGGTCGCCAAAAGACCGCTGCTCGTCTTTTGCGATCACGGTGCCGTTCTCATCGTATGCAAGGGCGGTTATCGTGCCCTTACCATATGGGATCTGCCAGTCGCCGGAAAGTATGGTGCCATGCGTGTGGTCAATGTGGACGATACCCTGGCTCTTTCCCTGATATAAAAGTTCGACGCTCGGAGCATTGGAAAAAATGCGTACGTCGATCAGTTGTCCCTCGTTAAAATCCCAGTAGGGTAGTAGGTGCACCATCGGGTGTTCCCGGTAGTCCGTCCATGCAGACTGGAACATGTAGAAACTGTCCTTTTTAAAACCGGCCGTATCGATCTGTCCAAAATACGAATTTTTAGTAAAATATGGTGTCGGTTCCCCTAAGTAATCAAATCCGCTCCATACAAACTGGCCAAAACAGAATTCACGGTCACGGTGTGCGATGATTGCATGTTCCGAATTTTTAGCGCCCCAGTTTGTCGTGCAGTTTCCGAGGGAAGAACACTGCAGGTCATCAAAGGTCAGGAGACGGTTCGTCAGCGGAAAATGATAGATGCCCCGGCTCTGCACGGTAGCACACGTTTCGCTTCCGAATATGTTCCAGTGCGGGTATGTTTCATGATGTTCGTCGTAACATTTATCTAGATAATTATATCCTACGAGGTCGACGACGTCTCCGGTACGCTGCGCAGCTTCCCACTCGATGTAATTAGAGGCGAGCGCCGTATAGGCGTTCTGTCGGTAATCCAGTTCGCGGACAGCATCGTGGAGCTCGTTTGCCACTTCAAGCCCGCGGTCAAAATAGGTGTCGTATATTTCGTTTCCGATTCCCCATATGAATACGCAGGGATGGTTCCGGTCCTGGCGCACCCAGCTTGTCAGGTCTGTCTTCCACCATTCTTTGAAATCATTGCCATAATCGTAATCGGTTTTCGTGCGCTCCCACATATCGAAACTTTCAGTATAGAGCAGGAGTCCCAGTTCGTCACATAGGTCAAGCAAATGCCTGGCCGGCATATTATGGGCGCTTCGGATCGAGTTGACACCCATTTCTTTCAGCATGAGGAGCTGGCGGCGCAGCGCCGTTTTGTTCATTGCGGCGCCGAGGGAGCCGAGGACGTGGTGTTCACATGTTCCGTGGATCGTGACATGCTTCCTATTGAGGAAAAAGCCTTTATCAGGATCAAAAGAAATCGCGCGGAATCCCAAATGCTGGCTCAGTGAATCCATACGTTCTCCGTCGATAAAGAGTTCCGTCGTTATCTCATACAGATATGGCGTTTGTGTATCCCAAAGATGGGGATCGATGACCGTCATCACCTGTTTATCAATCGCTGGTTCACGCGAAAGGAAGATGTCCCGTTCATGTGTCAGTACTTCGTTCCCAGCCGCATCGGTGATCGTGTGTCGGATCACGCCTTTTGGGGAATCATGATCCTGTTCGCATATATATTCCGTATCCATAAAAACTTCCCACGTTTTTCCGAGCTGTTTTGTGGAAAGGTATGTGCCGTTATGAGTCAGATGCGCGGCAGGGGAAGTGACGAGCCATACGTCGCGGTAAATACCGGAACCGGGGTACCAGCGACTGTTTGGAAGATGATATTCATTGCGGATCAGCAATTCATTTTCCCCATCCTGCAAATGTTGTGTCAGGTCAACGAGGAATTCAGAATAGCCGTTTTTCCATGTGAAAATATGTTTTTGATTTAGATATACGGTCGTGTCCATGTAGACGCCTTCGAAAATAAGCCATATTTTTTCAGCACCGCTTCCGACGGATTCTCTCGTAATAGTTTTTTTATAACAGCTTACGGCCTCTTCATAGAGGTTTGTTGTATCATAGATCATCCAGTCATGGGGTAGATCGACGGGAGTCCATTCCCCGGTAGAAAATATTTGTTCCAAAGATACTTCCAGTGGGAATTTGCAGAAACACCAGTTATCGTTAAATAGTTGTTTCATTATATGTTATCCTCCATTTGCGTAAGCATTTGTATAAAAAGTTTTGCACTTTACTTCGTATTATATTATACTGTACATAAAGATTCAAGGAAAATATAACATGGGAATGGAGAAACGGATGCAGATCTGCAGATTGTATAAAAGACATCTGACAAAGATGCTCGATCTTGTCAGGCATGTCTTTGACGAGTGCGACAGGAAAGACTATGAGGAGCAGGGGATCCGGACATTTGAATATTTTATCCGCCGGGAGAATATGGAACAGTATATGGAGTCCGGGGATATGGTGTTTTTTGGGGCGTATGTGTCCAGCCAGCTCGTGGGAGTCGTGGCCATGCGCAATGGGGTTCACATAAGCCTGTTATTTGTAGATAAGGAATATCAGCGGAAGGGTGTGGCAAAATGTCTTGTGAGGAGGGCTGCGGCGTATAGTCTGCAACAGGATCCCGCCTTAAAGCATATTACGGTCAACGCCTCGCCAAACGGAGTGCCAGCTTATCTGGCGATGGGATTTTACCCATTGTCGGCAGAACAGAAAAAAGAGGGAATGAGGTTTACACCTATGAGGATTGATTTATAAAAAGTTGAGAAATGAGGGAAAATGGTGAAGACAGTATTATCAGTTGCCGGATCCGATTGCAGCGGCGGTGCCGGTATCCAGGCAGATTTAAAGACGATCGGGGCACTTGGCCTCTATGGGATGAGTGCGGTCACGGCAATCACTGTTCAAAATACGTGCGGGGTTTATCGTACGGAACCAGTGCCATCTGGTCTTGTTGAGGAACAGATGCGGGCGGTTTTTCAGGATATAAGGCCGGATGCGGTAAAGATCGGTATGGTGGGAACCAGCGGGAATATCCGCGCCATCGTATCGGTATTAAAGGAGTATCGCCCAGCAGCCGTTCTGGATCCGGTCATGGTTTCTACGAGTGGGAGAGAACTATTGGATCAGGAAGCATCGGCGATTCTGACAGAAGAGCTATTTCCCCTCGTCACCGTCATTACGCCGAACCTGCCAGAGGCGGAATGTTTATGGGGCAGCTGTATTTCGTGTGAAACGCAGCGGGAACAGGCAGCAGAATGGATGGCGCGAAAATACCAGTGTTCGGTGCTGGTGAAAGGAGGTCATGCTGCCGGAGGCGCAGATGATCTTCTATACGATCGTCAGTCTGGACGGACGATCTGGTACCGGGCAGAGAGAGCGGATGCGGAAAACACACATGGGACGGGGTGTACGCTCTCTTCGGCGATCGCCTGCGGACTGGCACGGGGAAGGTCGCTGGAAGACAGCGTATGGGAGGCAAAGCAATATGTGGCGGGCGCGATCCGGGACGGACTGGATCTCGGAAAAGGAAATGGCCCGCTCAATCACTTTTATCAAAGGAGAGTACAAAACATTGAATGACAAGAAGAAGACGTCCCTCGAAGAGGGTGCATTTATATACCAAAAGCGGGATGAAACGGAATCGGAAAAAAGAAAATGGAGCCGCATGAGCCGCGCGCAGAAATGGGTTCATTTTAAAACCTATTATCTGCGACTGACGGCGGCTGGCTGTCTCGTACTGGCGCTGATCGGATTTTTTATCTATCATGACGTGATACAGAAAACGGATGTTGTGTACCAGTGCGCGCTTGTCAATGAAAGAGCGACGGAAATCCCGATCAGTATGTTTGCGGATGGTTTTATGCAGTCGATGGATATGGATCCCTCGAAGAATAAAGCGTCTTTTTATTTGTATTATACCGATACGGAACTTGCAAAAGAAGTAGGCGCGGTCGTATCATCGGATCTCACGCGTCTCTCATCCATGATCTATGCGTCCAAACTGGATACGATGATCGCCGGCCAGGAGGATTTTGACGGATATTTGGACAACGGATGTTTTACGGATCTCGCGGAATTTCTGACAGAAGAGGAGAGGAAGGCGTATGAGGACAGGCTCTATATACCAGATGTGCCAGAAAACACCGAAAAACATCCTTTTGGAGTGTATTTGGATCAAAGCAGTGTTTACCGGCAGATTTTTGAAGGCGGAGGCGGCATTGTAGAAAAGCCGATCCTGGGCATAATCTTTAATTCAGAGAATAAGGAAATGTCGCGGAAATTTCTGCATTATCTGATGTCATCTTCCGGCGGGGAGACGGCAGGTAAATAGATGAAAGGAACCGTATAGTTAAAAAAAGAAGAATTCGTTCCGCGGATTCTTCTTTTTTGTGGACATTTTGACAGGACGGAGTAAGATTGTTTTTGTTATGAAAGAGGAAAAAGGGGGCGGTTGTGATCAAGAATAGTCATATGGAGTGGGTGGAAATGTTATTTCAAAAATACAGCGATATGGTATTCCGAACCGGTGTTATATATTTGAAAAGCGAACAGGAAGCGTATGACATTGTACAGGAAGTATTTTTGAAATTATTAAACCATCTCAGGCAGTTTAAGGATGAGGACCATGAGAAGGCGTGGATCCTGCGGGTGGCGATCAATTGCTGCAAGGATCTGTTGAAGAGCAGCTGGCGGAAAAAACGTATTTCATGGGACGAATACGAGGATGGTGGGGAATCGTATATACGGGGATGGGAGGATGATGGCGGACGGGAGCTGGAAACAAAACATATGGTGTTAGATGCGATCCGAAACCTGCCAGCGATGTATCGAGAGGTCATATATTTGTTTTACTATGAGGAATATACAGCGGAAGAAATCGGCCGTCTCATACACAAAAATGCCTCCACGATCCGCTCGCGCCTGCAAAAGGCAAGAGAGTTATTGAGAATAGAGATAAAGGGGGAATGGATATGAATGAAAAGCAGGTGAAAGACGCGATGGAGGAGATCAGGCTGTCCGCAGCAAAAAAGGAAGAACTTTGGGAAACGATCGCAAAGCAGAGGGTTTATCAGAAAAATAAGCGCAGGAAAAGGGCCGTTGCCGCGGCAGCCATTTTCATTTTGTTTCTCATTCCGACCGGAGTTTATGCGGCGGGACGGTTTTCGTGGATCTGGGAAAAGGATCAGCAGAAGAATGGGCAGCTGGATGAACGGTTTCGGCCGGAACAAGGATGTACCGAAGCGGGGGGATTCCGTTTTTGTGTCGAACAGGCGTGGTGTGATGGTAAGATGGGGATTTCGTTTATCTATATGTCTGTAACGGATGTGTCAGGCGAGGGACGGGATCCGGCGGAATACGAGGGCGAGGATGAAACCGATTCCCGTCCGGGGCGTTGCTGGTTTCATATCGGAATGAAGGCGAGTACGATCGGCCAGCTCACTTATGACAAAGAGCACTCCACGCCACAGACCGCTTACTACTTTGTGGAAGCGGAGGCGTCAGAAGACAGTGATGCGCGGGATATGAGGACAGTGAAGATCGAGATTGGGAAGACGGAAAAAGGCGAGGGGGGAGCGATAAAAAGTTCCCACATCGACGAGAAAACCATTACGTTATCCAATGTATCTCAGCTGCCGGTGCTGAGGACAGGGCGGGGATAAAAAGACCAAAGCATCCGTACAGAAAATAAACGTAGAAGGAACACCGGTCTGTACGGATGTGGTTTCCTATGAAGGATATTCCGCAGGGATTGCAGGTCTCACGGCGTATGGAAATACGCTGATCGTGGAGGGGGAGTATGCCGATACGCCTTATGCCAATGCTCCTGTGCACACAGACTTTATCGATATACGGGATGGCAGCCGGAAGCAGGACGTATTGTATGATCCTGCCAAAAACTTTACTTATCGTATTGATCTGGTGTGTAAGCAGGGAAACGAGGTGATATATAGTGATAAAGGTAAATGCTTTTCCCTTGATGTAAAGTCAGGAGAAGAAAAGCCTCTGACACAGTATGAAACAGCCTACGGTTGTTCATCTTCCATGGAAGGAGATTATTGGTATGCTTGCAATTGGGAGGAATGCAGGGAAAAAAATAAGTATGAAGATTATGGCGTTGACGTCCTTGACAAAAACGGGAAAAAGATCGCAGATATTCCGTTGAAGGAGGAAATGGAGTGGCATTTTGGCGATGAGTCTTATGCCTTTGCAATCGGGTTTTCCGAAGGGAACTATATGGTGTATATGTTGGAAAAGGAACCGCTGCTCAGTGGCGGTGCGGAGTGGAAACAAGTATTAACTGTGTTCGGTGACGGTGAGGATGAAGAGGAAGATGAGGGGGCGTATGAGGATGGAAGCGAAGAGGATTTTATGGAGTAAAGAAAGTATTGTATTGTTTTTGTTATTTTTTGTGGTGAATACCGGCTTGTTTTATCATCACTCCGTGCGCGGTTATGTGCCGTTAGATGAGGACGAGATCCAAAGGGTAGATTACTCCCGAAAACTGGATGAGATCCGATCGCAGATCGCGGGATGGGAGGGAGTACCCATTTTCCAGCATACGGATCATGCGCGGGAAGATGAGAAAATGATGCGTGACTACGGTAGGCTTGCATCTGTCAGCGGTATGACGCACCGGTCGGAAGGCATCTGCCTCTGGTTCGCCAGTTCCATGCCCCATTATTTCACGCTGCTCTTTTGCATCTGGCTTGTGTTTGTTACGTTTGAAACGGAAAAAAGAGGATTGTTCCCGCTTGTTTATGCTTCTGGAAGAGGCCGGCTGCCGCTTGCGTTTAAAAGGCTGCGCATCTATTTAGCGGCAGCTCTCGGTGGCAGCGTACTGTATCAGTGGCCCCTGCTCGTTATCGCCTGCCTGAAAGCGGGAAATCATTCTGCCCTGTGGCAGCCAGTACAATATGTATCCGGATTGGAAAACTGCATCCTGCCGGTGAATGGCATGACCTTTGTGCTGATCGTAACTGTAATATCGGCATTTGGAATCTTTGTGGTCCTGCTTCTGTTTTGGATGTTTTTGCTCCTGATCCACAACCAGAAGATTGCGTTAACGGTATGCGGCTTATTGTTTGCGGCTGCATATTTTTTTTTCCAGTGGATTCCGGAGCAGAGCCGCTTTAGCCTGCTCAAATACATCAATATCATGACGATGCTGGATCTGAATCCATTGTTTGCCAGATACCGGCTGTATTCGGTGGGGCCGTTTGTGCTGGAACGTACCGAGTGTGTCTGCCTGGCTGTTTTTTTCCTGGCTGGCGTGCTGTCTGTCCTCTGTCTTTTTTGTTCTGTCAGACGGCGCCCGTTTTATCAGAAGCATAGGATCGAGCGGTTGATCGAATACACGCTCTGCCGTATGCGCGCCGCACTTTGCCATATGCCGGGCCGTTGTTTTGAATGGTATAAGCTTGCTCGTGCCGCAAAGGGGATTGTTCGTGATCGTATTTTTTGCGGCCGTTCTGATGCGGGAGGTATGGCAGCCAATGTCTGCCGCGCAGCAGATCACGCTCGGGAGCAGGGGAGAATACATGGCTGATTTTTATGAGGAATGGGAGGGACCCGTGACCGAGGAGGTGCGGCAAGAGATAAAGGCGAGGGAGAAGCAGCTGGCGATGCTCGTGGAACAGGGAAATCCGATCGCGGAATATTATGAGAAGGGCCTTCAGGTCGTTTATGAGAGAATGGATCATATTGAGAGGAACAAGGAAAAGGAACTATGGCTCGTCAATCCGAGCGGGTACGAATATATACTCGGGAGCAAGGGAGAGGAGCGCAGCATGCAGGCCTCGGTGCTCGTT
Source organism: uncultured Eubacterium sp. (assembly GCA_910589665.1). Lineage (GTDB taxonomy): Bacteria > Bacillota > Clostridia > Lachnospirales > Lachnospiraceae > Eubacterium_F. The sequence goes on from CAJUTR010000003.1 coordinate 60,135, forward strand.
CTCTTATGTCTGGCAGCGCTCATAGCGGGGATCGTTACGTTCGAAAAAAAATCGGGGACGGAATACGTGCTGCGGACGACCCGATATGGACGGAACCGCCTGCGAAAGAGAAAATACGCGATGGTTCTTGTTTTGACCGTATCATTTTGGGCGATCCTGAATGGAATGGAAATGTATCATGTCCAGCAAACATATCCGTTAGGCGGATTCCCAGCTCCTGTAGAAAGCCTGCCCTTTATGAAACATCTGCCATTTGCTGTATCGATCGGGCAGTACTGCCTGCTCGTTTATGGTATCCGGCTGTTATGGCTCCTTTTACTGTCCTTTTTGTACGTTGAGGCTGCCAACTGGTGCCGAAGTCAGGAAATCGGCATCTTACTCTGTTCGATTACGCTGCTTCCCTCCATATTAGATCTGATGGGAATGGAGCTGGTGTCCCCATTTTCAATCACAAAACTGATCCATGTTTCCCGTTTTTTCCGGCAGGGATATGGCGGTATAGCCAAACAGGCAGCAGCTTTTGTTTTGATCCTGTTCGTATTAGTTGCCAGCGCCGCCGTCCGGAACAAGCGCAAATCAAAGACACCATATCACAGGAAACGGTAAATGATGGCGGCGATCACGATCCCGATAATGCTGGCGATCGTAAATTTGATTTTTAGCCCAAAAGTCAGGATGAGAACACCGAGATCTAATGTCAGCGGCGTGTCCAGTCCGAAGGTCTGCCCGAAGGAGAGCCAGGAGAGGGCGGAGACGCCGCTGGTGAGATGGGCGATAAAGCTGCCAAGTACGATCCCTGCCAAAAGGAGCAGGAATAACGACCATGTATTTTTTCCGGTTCTAGCCATAAGTTCCTCCATTTCTGTAAAGCGGGTCCTGCCCGCTTTTCTATATGCGAATACTCGTATTTGATCAGGGTATGTTTCACCCATCTAACATAATAAACGAAAAATGGAAAAAATTCAACAAAGAAAAAAGGAAATTCCTCTTTCGCGTTGAATTGTTTAAATGTAGAGGTATTTCTTTTGAGTGGAAAGGATTACATACATGACGTTACGAGAGGAATTTGAAAAGCGGGAGCATGATATTTTTAGTCCATTTGCGGCGTTCAGCGACAGCTCGCGGGGAAGGGATTTTTATGAGGAACCGTGTGACCTGAGGACGATCTACCAGAGAGACCGGGACCGGATCCTGCACTCCAAGACATTTCGCAGGCTGAAAGGGAAAACACAGGTGTTCCTTGCCCCGGAGGGCGACCATTACCGGACGAGGCTGACACATACGCTGGAGGTGTCCCAGAACGCCAGGACCGTAGCAAAAGCGCTGCGGCTCAATGAAGATCTGACCGAGGCGATCGCGCTCGGGCACGACCTCGGGCACACACCGTTCGGACATGCAGGCGAGCGGGAATTGAACCGGATCTGCTCCGATGGATTCCATCACCAGCGGCAGAGCGTGCGGGTGGTGGAAAAAGTAGAAAAAAACGGAAAAGGACTGAATCTGACAAAAGAAGTACGCAATGGAATACTGAACCATTCGACGGCGGGATCGCCGGCGACGCTCGAAGGCAAGATCGTGCAGATCTGTGATAAGATCGCTTATGTCAATTCCGATATCGACGACGCGGTGCGCGGACGAGTGATCCGGGAAGAAGACCTTCCGGCGGAATGTATACGTGTTCTCGGCAGTTCGCTGAGGGAACGGCTGAATACGCTCATTCATGATATTGTGATCCACAGTATGGGGAAAGAGGATATTATCATGTCGGAGGAGACGAGCGAGGCGCTCCGGAAACTCCGCCAGTATATGTTTGAAAACGTCTATATCAATTCGGCGGCAAAGGCGCAGGAAGGCAAGGCGGAACGGATGATCCGCCAGTTGTTTGAATATTATATGGAGCATGTGGAGCAGCTGCCGGAAGAGTATACGAGGATGGTGTGGGAGCAGGGGGAAACCGTGGAGCGTGTCGTCTGCGACTATATCGCGGGCATGACGGATCATTTTGCCGTCACCACGTTTCAGAATCTGATGGTGCCGTCAACATGGCAGGTGTACTGACACAGAGGGGCGTACGGCCAGCGTATGCAGCCAAACAGGAAGGTGGACATGTATTACAGCGAAGATGTTGTGGAGGAAGTGCGGCAGCGCAGTGATATTGTCGATATCATATCCTCCTATGTAAATTTGAAAAAAAGCGGCAGTAATTTTTTTGGACTCTGTCCGTTTCACAATGAAAAATCGCCCTCTTTTTCTGTCTCTGGGAGTAAGCAGATGTATTACTGTTTCGGGTGCGGCGCCGGGGGGAATGTTTTCACGTTTCTTATGGAGTACGAAAACCTCACGTTCCGAGAGGCGCTCGGACAGCTTGCCGACCGGGCGGGTATGCCGCTGCCAGAAGGAAGCGGTTCGGAGGAGGAGCGGAGACAGCGGGATACGAGGGAGCGCATTTTGGAAATCCATAAGCTCGCCGCCAACTATTATTACGCAAAGCTGAACTCAGACAGGGGGAAAGGGGCGAAGCAGTATCTGCTCGGCAGGCAGCTTTCGGAGGAAACGATCCGGCGGTTCGGTCTGGGATATTCGGATAAATACAGCAATGATCTATATCAATACATGAAAAAGAAAGGTTTTGACGATACTATACTAAACCAGACAGGATTATTTACTTTTCACGAAAAATACGGCGCGAATGATAAGTTTTGGAACCGAGTCATGTTTCCGATCATGGACAAGACAAATAAAGTAATTGCTTTCGGCGGCCGGGTGATGGGAGATGGGAAGCCGAAATACCTGAACTCTCCCGAAACACTGATTTTTGATAAGAGCAGGAATCTGTACGGCATGAATTTCCTACACGGAAAACTCGATCACGGGATCATCATCTGCGAGGGATATATGGATGTCATCGCGCTCCACCAGGCCGGTTTTACAAACGCGGTCGCATCGCTGGGCACGGCGTTTACAAGCCAGCAGAGCAGCCTTCTCAAACGGTATTCCGATACGGCGTTCCTTTGTTATGACAGTGACGGCGCCGGAGTCAAAGCAGCGCTGCGGGCCATTCCGATGTTAAAGGAAGCAGGCATTACCGTACGGGTCATCGATATGCGTCCGTATAAAGATCCGGACGAATTTATCAAGGCCCTGTCGGCAGATGAGTTTAGGAAGCGGATCGACCGTGCCGTAAATAGCTTTTTTTATGAGATCGGTATTCTCCGACAGCAGTATAACATGGACGATCCTGCCGAAAAAACAAAATTTATGAATGAAGCCGCGAAAAAATGTCTGGCATTTGAGCAGGAGATTGAACGGAATAATTATATCGAGGCATTTTGCCGGGAATACGGGGTCCGCACGGAAGATTTTAAGGAGCTTGTCCGGCATCATGCGGCAACGATGGTAGGGCGGACTTACCAAAAACGGAAAGAAGAAAAGGAAGCCCAGAAAAAGCGTGCAAAAGAAACCGGAACCGGACGGATCCAGGGCATACTCCTTACATGGCTGGGGGAGGATCTTACGTTGTTCCAAACGATCAAAGAGGTGATCGGCCCGGATGATTTTATGGACGAGCCGTACCGTGCCGTGGCAGGGATGCTCTATGAGCAGGCGGAAACGGGGAACATCTCACCGGCAACGATCATCAGCCGATTTGACAGCAAAGAGGAACAGTCGGTAGTGGCAGGAATCTTTAACCGCCAGGTCAAAGAGGTAAGTGAACAGACTGAACGGGAAAAGGCACTGAATGAGATGATAAAGACGCTCAAGAAAGCCAGTTTGGAAAAGCGGAGCAGAGAAGTTACGGATATGAATGAACTACAGAATCTCATTTTGGAAAAAAAGAAACTGGAACATTTGCATATTACAATTCAGAAGTAAGATTGGAGGAAGCTATGAAGCAGAATAAGGATACGGTAGACGAGCAGGCGCAATTTTTAGAATCACTCAATGCCTTGGTGGAACTGGGCAAGAAAAAAGACGGGGTTCTGGATTTTCGCGACATCAATACGCAGTTCAAAAACATGGATCTAGATGGCGATAAATCCGAAAAGATTTTGGATTACCTCGAGCAGAACGGCATTGTGGCGATGGTATCGGACAGTGATGCGGATGACGACATCATATTGGATGTAGACGATGAGCCGACGGAAGAGGAACTGGAAAATATTGAATTTACGGTAACCGACGGCGTTAGTATCGAAGATCCGGTGCGGATGTATCTGAAAGAAATCGGAAAAGTTCCCCTTCTTACGGCGGATGAGGAAGTGGAATTGGCAAAGAGGATGGAAGAAGGCGATTCGGAGGCCAAAAAACGGCTGGCGGAAGCGAATTTAAGACTTGTTGTAAGTATCGCCAAACGCTATGTTGGGCGCGGTATGCTGTTCCTCGACCTGATCCAGGAAGGAAATCTCGGACTGATCAAGGCCGTGGAAAAATTTGATTACTGTAAAGGATTTAAGTTTAGTACGTATGCGACGTGGTGGATCCGTCAGGCGATCACCCGGGCCATCGCGGATCAGGCGCGTACGATACGTATTCCGGTGCATATGGTGGAGACGATCAACAAACTGATCCGGGTGCAGCGTCAGCTTTTGCAGGAATTGGGCCGGGAGCCGTATCCCGAAGAAATCGCGAAAGAGATGCAGCTTCCAGTTGAACGCGTCAGGGAGATCCAGAAGATCTCGCAGGAGCCTGTTTCGCTTGAGACGCCGATCGGCGAGGAAGAGGACAGCCACCTCGGTGATTTTATCCAGGATGATAACGTGCCGGTGCCAGCAGAAGCGGCAGCTTTTACCCTTCTGCGCGAACAACTGAGCGAAGTGCTGGATACGCTGACTGAGAGGGAACAAAAAGTGCTCCGTCTCCGTTTCGGACTGGACGACGGACGGGCGCGGACGCTGGAAGAAGTGGGAAAAGAATTTGATGTGACGAGAGAGAGGATCCGTCAGATCGAAGCAAAAGCCCTGCGTAAACTGCGCCATCCGAGCCGCAGCAGAAAATTAAAGGATTATCTGGACTGATGCAGTTGTCAGAACGGCTGCGGATGAACGTATCCCTCGTTCCATATGGGGCCAGGGTGGCAGATATTGGCTGTGACCACGGCTATGCGTCGATCTGGCTCGTACAGCATGGGATCGCGCGCACAGTGATCGCGATGGATGTAAACGAGGGGCCGATCCGAAGGGCAAGGGAGCATGTACGTCAGGCAGGACTGGAGTCGCGAATTGATTGCCGGAAAAGTGACGGCCTTGAAAAACTGCGTCCCGGCGAGGTGGATACGCTCCTGATCACTGGTATGGGCGGCCCGCTTATGATTCGGATTCTATGGGAAGGGGCGGCAGTTATGCAGGCTGTTCAGACTCTTATCCTACAGCCGCAGTCTGAACCTGATGAGGTGAGAAAGTTTTTGATCGGGCAGGGGTTTGTTCCAGTGGAAGAAAAAGCATGTATGGATGACGGAAAATATTATTTTGCCATATGTGCCAGACGGCGGGAAAACGAAGAAGGCGAGCGCTGGGATGACGAGTGGAAGTATCGTTATGGTACATATTTGGTGCAAACGCGTAATCCGGTATTATACGATTATTTATTAAAAGAGAAGAGAAAATACGAAGAGATCCTTAGAAATTTCGCCCCGGAGCAGACGCATGCCGAACGGGGAGCAGAACTGCGGCATAAGATAAACGAGATTGATAAATGCCTTGCGCAGATGTCAGCAGGTGAGGCAGGTGAGAAAGGTTAGGTGTAACATTTGGAAGAGATTCAGGTAACGGTGAATGGGAGGCCGATGTCCTGCGAGGCGGGGATGACGCTGCAGGAACTCGCAGTACAGTACGACGAACAGACAGACGGCTGGCCCGCCATCGTGGCAAAAGTAGACGGGGTGGTAAAAGAGCTTTGGCATTCCGTTACGGAAAAATGCGAGATCCGGCTTTGTACCTATCAGGATCTAGAGGGAAAGAAGGCGTATGTGAGGGGCATTACGATGATCATGCTCAAGGCGTTTTACAAAGAAGTGCCGAAGGACCAGTTTGAGAAGATCACCGTAGAAAACAGTTTGGACACCGGATACTACTGTACGTTGTCCGGCGGCGTGGAGATTACAGATGAACTTCTCGCCAAAGTGGAAAAACGGATGCGGAAGTATGTGAATGACGATGTGGTATTTGATAAGAAGACCATGAGTGTGGAAAAAGCGATCCGGCTCTTTCATGAGAGGAAGATGTATGACAAGGAAAACCTCATGAAATACCGCAGAAGTTCTAAAGTAAATATATATAAACTCGGCAAGGTCATGGATTACTTTTATGGCCCGATGCCATACAGTACCGGTATGCTGCAGTTATTCCGTCTGGAAAAGTTTGATAAGGGATTTGTTTTTGTCGTTCCGAGATCGTCGGAGCCGCATGTGCTTCCTTCGTTCGTGCCGAGTATGAAACTGCATCAGACGATTACGGAGACGTCGAACTGGGGTGTCCGGCTCGGAGTGGAAAATGTCGGACAGCTCAATGATATCATCGTCAACGGCGGGATGCGTGATCTGATGCTCGTGCAGGAAGCGCTGCATGAACGGAGGATCAGCGGCATAGCGGAACGAATCGCCTCTTCTGGAAAAATTAAAGTCGTGACGATCGCCGGGCCGTCTTCCTCGGGAAAAACGACGTTTTCGTATCGCCTTTCGGCTCAATTAAAGACACTGGGACTCAAACCGCATCCGATCGCGATGGATGATTACTTTGTGAACCGTGTGAATACGCCGAAGGGAAAAGATGGAAAATACAATTATGAATGTATTGAAGCGATCGATGTCGCACAGTTTAATCAGGATCTGGAAAAATTGCTCGCCGGTGAGAAAGTACAGCTTCCCACTTATAATTTTATCTCGGGTGAGAGGGAGTATAATAAACCGGTGATGCAGCTAGACCCGGATGAGGTGCTGATCATCGAGGGCATCCACGGGTTAAATGACAGCCTGACGGAGCGGATCCCGCCAGAAAAGAAATTCAAAATATATATCAGCGCGCTTACGACGCTGAATATTGATGAACACAACCGGATCCCGACCTCGGACGGAAGGCTTTTGCGGCGTATCATCCGTGACGCCAGGACAAGAGGGCACGAGGCGCAGACGTCGATCGCTATGTGGAAATCGGTTCGGAGCGGGGAGAGCGAAAATATTTTTCCGTTTCAGGAAAAGGCGGACGCGATGTTTAATTCATCGCTCGTCTATGAGTTTTCCGCATTGAAACAATACGCAGAGCCTCTTTTGTTCAAAGTGCCGCGCGGCAGTGAGGAGTATGCGGAGGCGCAGAGGCTTTTGAAATTTTTGGATTACTTCCTCGGCATCAATCCGGAGGAGGTGCCGCTGAATTCGATCGTCAGGGAATTTATCGGCGGCGGGATCTTATTGGAATAGTGTGAAGATTTATGAGCAGCACAGATGATCGCACCTGTTTGTACCGAAAGGTCTCAGGTGAGGAAAGTCCGAGCTTCATAGGGCAGGATGCCGGATAACGTCCGGTGGAGGTGACTCCCAGGCTAGTGCAACAGAAATAAACCGCCGGCCGTCACAGCCATAGGTTTGTGGCGGCCGGTAAGGGTGGAAAGGCGAGGTAAGAGCTCACCGCCTTTCTGGTAACAGAAAGGGCACATGTAAACCCCATCCGAAGCAAGACCGAACAGAGAGCGATACGGCGGCCCGTCGTGCTTTCGGGTAGGTCGCTAGAGCCTGTTGGTAACAGCAGGTCCAGATAGATGATCATCCAACGACAGAACTCGGCTTATCGTGCTGCTCATTTCTTAAATAAAAATATTGTGCAGAAATGAGGACAAACATGGAGGAACGATATCATTTGGCACTGGAGCGGATCCGGCAGATCCTCACCGAGGATAACGGAGACGGGATATACCGTGCCTATTGTCAGAAAGCGGCGGGTCTGTTCCAGTCACTGGATCAGGTGTTTTGTGCCGTGCAGGCTGGAATCAAAGAGGTTCCAGTGGAATCGCTGAAAGATTGGAACCGTATCTTATATGAGGATATATGGGATCACAATTATGAACATTCTTACGCAAATCCCCGCGTTTGCTGCACTCAGTTCGGCAAAGAAGAGGGCGGCGTGCTGTGCAGTTTGTACAGCCGGTTTCGGGAAGGGATCGAAGATGCCTATGACGGGGACAGGGAATCGCTTGTCCTTTTGATGGAATTATTTTTACAGGTATATACGGTGCTTACGATCGAACAAGATGTGGCCAGGTGGCTGAAAGAAACACTGTATTTTTATGTACACGATTATGATGAGTACTATACGGAAAAAAATATCAGCAAGCTCCTTGATCCATCGAGGGACAGACTGGTGAACATCGTGATGGAGAGTGACTTACAGGATGATAGATACCTGTATTATTATGGGGAACATATCACGGATAACGAAATACGGACCGCGCACTATATGCGCTCGCTTCCACAGGAGACCGTCGCGCGGATGGCACAGACATTTACCGAAGGTTACCGTCAGGGATTTATCGCGGCGGGAATCGATCTGTCAAAAAAGGAGACGGTAGGTATCCGTTATAACATCGGATTTGAGCGCGTGATCCGGGAGTCGGTGCGGTTGTTTGAGAAGATGGGACTCGTACCAGTCATTTTTAAGCAGTCCAACACGAGGGCGGTCGGTGTATGTACGACGCCGGCCAATAAACAGTATATGTATGACCATCGGTTTGACGATGCGCTTTATCTCAATAAAGCCCTCATCAAAGAAAAACTGGCTCATGTGGAAAAGGCGTTTGAGGCGCACCGGGAGCTGGCGGGGAAATTTGCCGGGCCTGCGCTGATGGAAGTATTTGGTGAGAAATTGTTTGTTCCGCAGAAAAAGCCGGAAAGCTTGTCGTATACGCCCGAGCAGCAGAAATTATCGGTGGGTTACCGAAGAGATTATGCCCTCATACAGAGCAGATATATAAAGGAAGAGGAGCGGAGTTTTACGATCATTGCTTTTCCGATCCCGGAGATCGGGGATGATTTTGAACACATTTTTAAGGAGACCATTAAATTGAACACGCTCGATATGGAGTTGTACCGGAAGATCCATCAGGCGCTGATCGATGCGCTGGATCAGGGCGACCGGGTTCGTATTACTGGCCGGGGAGCGAACCAGACGGATCTCACCGTGAAACTTCACGAACTGCGTGATCCGCAAACGGAAACGAACTTTGAAAACTGTCTGGCTGATGTCAATATCCCGGTGGGAGAGGTCTTTACGTCTCCGGTACTCAAAGGTACGAACGGCGTTCTCCATGTGACAAAGGTATATTTAAACGGACTTCGGTATAACGATCTGCGCATGGAATTTGAGGACGGGATGATCACCGGTTACAGTTGTTCGAATTATGGCTCGGAAGAGGAAAATAGATCGTATATCCGAGAAAATGTCCTCTATAACCGGGAGACGCTTCCGATGGGAGAATTTGCGATCGGAACGAATACGACGGCATATAAGATGGGCAGGAAATACGACATTGAGGCCAAACTTCCGATCCTGATCGCGGAAAAAACGGGCCCGCATTTTGCGGTCGGCGATACGTGTTATGCGATGAGCGAAGATGTCGTGCTCCATAACCCGGACGGCAAAGAAATCGTGGCCAAGGAAAATGAGTACTCGGCACTGCGCCATACGGACATCGAAAAAGCATATGTTAACTGTCATACGGACATTACGATCCCATATGACGAGCTGGGCGACATTGTCGTTCTGACAAAAGACGGCGGGGAGATCGCCCTGATCCGCGAGGGCAGGTTTGTGCTAGCGGGAACAGAAGTATTGAATGATATGGAATGATGCAGGGATGGCAGAAACCGGGAAACGGTGGAGCGATCATCCAAAGCATAAAAGAAACAAAATCCGCGAGGGCAGGTTTGTGCTAGCGGGAACAGAAGTATTGAATGATATGGAATGATGCAGGGATGGCAGAAACCGGGAAACGGTGGAGCGATCATCCAAAGCATAAAAGAAACAAAAAAGAAAGCGCTGCGGCAGCGCAGAAAAGAGGATAATCATGACAAAAGTAGGAATTTTAATGGGCAGCGATTCCGATCTGCCAGTGATGCAGAAAGCGGCTCAGATGTTGGAGAAATTTGGGATCGAGTACGAGATGACGATCATATCCGCACACCGCATGCCGGATGTCTTTGTGGATTACGCGACAAAGGCGGAGGAGCGGGGCATTGAGGTCATCATCGCCGGCGCCGGCGGCGCCGCTCATTTGCCGGGCATGTGTGCGGCGCTCTTTGACCTTCCGGTCATTGGCATCCCGATCCATACGAAATCAGTAGGCGGTGTGGACAGCTTGTACTCGATCGTGCAGATGCCATCCGGTATCCCAGTTGCTACGGTCGCCATTGACGGCGCAGCCAATGCCGGTATCCTGGCAGCGAAGATCCTTTCCGTGTCAGATCGGGAACTCAGGAAAAAGCTGAAAGAATATAAGACCGAGATAAAAGATGGCGTGTCTGCAAAAGCGGAAAAACTAGATCAGATCGGGTATGAAGAGTACATCAGACAGATGTAACACAAATTAGAGCTGCCGGATAAGACAGAGCAGGAGCTGTTCCCAAAACGGGGCGTCCTGTTCTGTTTTTTCGTCCCATAAAACATATTGTTGTTTGGTTTTATAGCTGGAGCGGAATAACAGCCGGTCTTCGACGGAAAAATCTTTTGGAAGAGGAATAAAAGTTCCATCTTGTTTGATCTGACAGTTGGATGCCTTAGCTGGTTCCCGGAATCGGGCTTCCACATAAGTACCCACGCTTTTATGGATGGCAGTATCTTCCGCCGGCAGATAATAATAATCTTTGTAGTTCGTGAAAAAATGACAGAGAGTTCCCTCCCATACTGGAATATGAAAAAGAATGCGGTTTCTGTCAAATCGCACGGAAAACCGGATGTGTCCTTGCGAAGGCGCAGGCTGGTCCCGATTCAGTTCGCCATCTCGGGAAAGGGGAAAGGGGATCGCAGCAGACGTTTGAAAGACGGCCCTGACTGCGCGGCCGGATATTTCCACGCTTTCTAGTATACCGGGGCATTGATAAGCGAGGAGGCTCGTGGATAAATATGTGCCAGCCAGGTCTTCCCTGTTATGCAGAAGAAGTTTTTGACGTTCAGACTCCATCGCTTCATGATCTCGAAAATATTTTTTCTGCATAAAATTAGAATAGACCTGGATACAGTCCCTGCCCGAAAGACGGTCTGTCCGCGCGAAACCGACGAGCGTTTCAACGGTGGCAAGTTTCAGGTCCGACATATCAAAAAGGGATTTTGATGCGCGTATTTCGCGAAATACATCGAAACTTTTTATGTGCTGGAATGGGGAGTCGAGATTTAGTTCACGGCACTTTTTTTCTATGTAGGGAATATCAAAGCCGGAACCATTGTAGTGAACGAGCATCGTAAAACCGGATAGGAACCGGGTAAAGGCATGGATGAGATCCCGTTCGCTTATATAATCGTTGGCAAACCATTGTCTCGTTTGAAAAAGGCTGTGTTCGGCATCATACCAGAGAACGCCGATCAGGTAAAGGGAAGATACTTTCGGGGAAAGTCCCGTCGTCTCTATATCAAAAAAGCAGAAACGCTCTTCTTTGTCCGAACAGAACGCTGAAAGGACAGTAAGCGCATGTTTCTGTACTGGTTGCGTATGGTCAAAGATCTGCATGCAGGTGCCTCCTCCTGTTTGATAGGATCGGTTCGTACCGACGATATCAGTATATCATTTCTGCGCGAATAAGTCCAATCTGTGAAAGGGAGTTATCTATATTTTTTAGAGCATTTGGGAAAACTATTGTAAAGTTATCGTGGAAAAATTTTCAATCCTGTGTTATGATAAGCTATAAGCGTAAAATAGAAAAGAAAAAATAGCAGGAAGGATACGACATGATTACGAAAAAGAAAGGAAGATTAAAAAAGCTAAAGGGAAGGATGCAGGGAAGTTTGAGCGGTTTTTTCCGGGCCTGCATCGTAGGCGCTCTCGTCTTACTGCAGTTTGCGATCATTGTTCTGACACCGTTTCTGTTTCGTGAGTATGCCGTGCAGTTTTATATTTTGATCGAGCTGTCGGGGATCTTTGGCATATTGGCCCTCACGAATGACAGCCGGAATTATTCATATAAATTCTCATGGCTCTGTATGATTTTGATTTTTCCGATTTCCGGACTGATCATGTTTAACCTCTGGGGAAAGGTTGGAAAGAAAAATAAGTTAAACAAAGCAATCGCGGCTCAGATCAAGCATACTGACAGATGGCTTGTTCAGGATCCGGAGGTGGCGCGGGAATTTTCAGATGCGCATCCGGTTTCTTCGCGTATGTCAAAATATATGACCGCAAAAGGCGCTCCGATCTTTAAAAACAATACCGCGGAGTATTACGCGTTTGGGGAAGAAGCGTTTGAGGACTTGTTCGAGGATCTGGAGCACGCGGAGTCTTTTGTTTTTCTGGAATTTTTTATTGTGGCGGAAGGGGCGATCTGGGATCAGATCCATGAAATCCTGCTGCGCAAAATAAAAGAGGGGGTCGAAGTTAAATTTTTGTACGACGACTTCGGCGCCATGTTCCGTACCGGCAAACATTTTGCGTCCAGGCTACGGGCAGAAGGGTTTGAGGTCGAGGTATTTAATCCGATCCACAAATATGCGAGCAAGCTGTACATGAACTTCCGGGATCACCAGAAGATCGTGATCATCGACGGGAATATCGGATACACGGGCGGTTTTAATATCGCGGATGAATATGCCAACCTGATCGAGCGGTTTGGTGTATGGAAAGATGCGGGAATCCGTATCCAGGGGGATGCGGTGTGGGGACTGACGATCGCCTTTTTGGAAATGTGGTCCGTGTGCGCGTACAAGCAAAAGCTTGATATCGAATCCTACCGCCCAAGCGCCGCGTTTCCAGAGACGAAGATGTACTGCCATGTCCTTCGGGACGGGCCGGCGCTCAGTACACAGAGTTTTGTGGGAAGTGTGTATAAGCAGATGATGAATTATGCGGGGAAGATTCTGTATGTCATGACGCCTTATCTGATCTTAGAGGAAACACTCATTCAAAGTCTGATCGAGGCGAAATGCCGGGGCGTGGATGTGCGTATCATCACGCCGAGCATTCCGGATAAAAAACATGTGAAATGGCTGACGGAGTACAATTATGGGATCCTGTTGGCGTATGGGATACGCATCTACGAGTATACCCCGGGATTTATCCACTCAAAAGTGGTCATGTCCGAACACTGTGCCGTCGTCGGAACGATCAATTTGGATTACCGTAGTTTTTATCTGCATTACGAAAATGGTGTGTGGGTGTTTGACAGTGAATTTTTAACGCATATCCATAAGGATTTTGAGGATACGTTTGCAGTGAGCCGCGAAATAAGTTATGAGGAGTGGCTGGACCGGCCGTTCATGCGAAAAGCGGTCCAGCATGTACTAAAAGTATTTTCTACTCTTGTATGACAGGCAGAAATGGGGAATGATATGATACACTTTATAAAAGGCGTGTTAGATACGGTTGGCGAAAATCAGATCGTTGTGGAAAACCAGGGCATGGGATTTGAAATCATGGTCCCGATGTCCGTCGTATCTGCGCTGCCGCCGACGGGACATGAAGTAAAGATCTATACATATATGTATGTGCGCGAGGACTGCCAGCAGCTTTTTGGCTTTCTCACGAAAGATGAGCTCGCGATGTTTAAACTGCTCATTACGGTGAGCGGCATCGGGCCGAAAGGCGCGCTCGGTATTTTATCGGTCATGGATGCGGATGCCCTGCGGTTTGCCATTCTCGCTGACGATGCCAGGAGTATATCCAAAGCGCCAGGCATCGGAAAAAAGACGGCTGGCAAGCTTATTTTGGAATTAAAAGATAAGATGGACTTTGAAGAAGCGGTGGAAGGCGTTTTAGATAGAGGAGTGGCTGGCGGCGCCGAGGGAACAGCTTTTTCCAGCGATGGCGGATCGGCGGTAAACGAGGCCGTGCAGGCGCTTGTGGCGCTCGGATATACGGGCACCGAGGCGATGAAGGCCGTAAAGAAGGTGTCTGTCACGCCGGAAATGACAGTGGAGGATATACTGAAGGCCGGACTGAAGAACATATAAAAGGAGAGGGTTATGGAAAAACGTGTGATTTCAACCGATGTCATGGAAGAGGATTATAAGATTGAAAATAGTCTCCGGCCGAAACTTCTCCGTGATTATATCGGGCAGAAAAAGGCGAAAGAAAATCTGAAGGTTTTTATCGAGGCGGCGAAGGAGAGAGGGGAAGCGCTCGACCACGTTTTGCTATATGGCCCGCCGGGACTCGGAAAAACGACGCTTGCCAGTATCATCGCCAATGAGATGGGGGTTCACTTAAAGATCACGTCCGGGCCGGCGATCGAGAAACCGGGGGAGATCGCGTCCATCCTCAACAATCTGCAGGAGGGCGACCTGCTTTTCGTCGATGAGATCCACCGGCTGAACCGTCAGGTGGAAGAGGTTCTGTATCCGGCGATGGAGGATTTCGCGATTGATATTGTGATCGGGAAAGGTGCCTCGGCGCGGAGCATCCGTCTGGATCTGCCGCGGTTTACACTGGTGGGGGCGACGACGCGTGCCGGGATGCTGACGGCTCCGCTCCGAGACCGGTTTGGGGTCGTAAATAAGCTTGAATTTTATACGGTGGAGGAACTGACGACGATCGTCAGGCGGTCGGCAGGCGTGTTCCACGTTGAGATCGACGAGATGGGGGCGGTTGAGATCGCTAGACGTTCCAGGGGGACACCGCGGCTTGCCAACCGGCTCTTAAAGCGGGTAAGGGATTTTGCGCAGGTAAAGTACGATGGAAGGATCACGCGGGAGGTCGCTGATTTTGCCCTGGATCTGCTGGAAGTCGATACATTCGGACTTGATAATACCGACCGTGAAATCCTGATGACGATGATCGATAAATTTACCGGCGGCCCTGTGGGACTGGAGACGTTAGCGGCAAGTATCGGAGAGGACAGCGGTACGATTGAGGACGTCTATGAACCGTATCTCATACAAAATGGATTTCTCGCGAGGACGCCGCGAGGACGCATGGTAACAGAGAAAACATATCAGCATTTTGGACTCGAAATGCAGGACTAAGAAGGCGCGCCGCAAAGACTTGTATGTATGATGGAAAAAGGCGTGCGTGAATGGAGGAAAACAATGGCGAATACAAATGCGGTAAAAGATCCGAAGAATGGCGTGGTGTCGTGCTGGGTGTGTACGGGCGTGCTTATGTTTGCGGATGTATTCCGGATCATGATGCTCGGACCGAACCACAATGTGGCGAACTGGGTATTTCTTGTTCTTATCGTGATCTGGGTGATCATTTCAATCGTGGAAACTGTGAAATATAAGAAGGAAAAGAATAAAAAGTGAGGGGAGATTGACGGAAATGCAAAGACAGACGGAGGAACAGATTGCGATGCGTGTTTCCAGAAACAGCATTATCGTCAACCTGATCCTTTCCATCGGAAAATTTATTGCCGGTGTTGCCGGGAATTCTGCGGCTATGGTTTCGGATGCCGTGCATTCCGCATCGGATGTGTTCAGTACGGTCATTGTCATGATCGGCGTCCGCATTTCGGGAAAAGAATCGGATCAGAACCATCAATACGGCCACGAGCGCCTGGAGTGCGTGGCGGCCATCCTGCTGGCGGTCATCCTTGCCGGTACGGGACTTGGCATCGGTTATCAGGGGGTTCTTGTGATCTTGTCGGGAGATCATAGCCATATAACGGTTCCGACCATACTTCCCCTCGCTGCAGCTCTCTGTTCGATCGCCGTAAAAGAGGGGATGTACTGGTATACGATCGCGGCCGCGAAAAAAATAAAGTCGGGCGCGTTAAAAGCGGACGCGTGGCACCACCGGTCGGATGCGCTTTCTTCTGTGGGCAGTTTTGCCGGCATATTGGGCGCGAAGCTCGGTATTCCTGTGCTGGATCCGGTTGCCAGTATCGGGATCAGTATTTTTATCCTGAAAGCGGCGTATGATATATTTATGGATGCCGTTGGGAAGATGACCGACGAGGCATGTGACGACCAGACCGTGGAACAGATGCGGCAGTGTGTCCTGGCGCGGGACGGGGTACTCGCGATCGACGATATTAAGACGAGGATGTTTGGCAATAAAATATATATGGATATTGAAATCGAATGTGACGGCAATATGACATTGTTTGAAGCGCACGCGATCGCGGAGGATGTCCATGACCGGATCGAGCAGGATTTTCCGGCCGTAAAGCACTGTATGGTACATGTCAATCCGAATTATGTGATGTAAACCGTTACGGGAAATTTAAAAACTTGTCACGGAATGTTCATATATGACGTGTAGGATAGCTAGTGTATTGTACCGTTCATTTTACGCCATTTGGCGAAATATCAACGATACAATGCAATAATGTCAGGATCTTTACATTCAGATAACAAAAAAAGGAGGGTGTGCTTATGCGGTTTCGCGATCGGTTGCAGCACATGATGTACGGCAGATACGGGCAGGATCAGCTCGGGATGTTTTGTTTTGTTGCATATATTGTAATGTGGATCATATCCATGTTTTTCCGGGGGACAGTATTTGCCCTCGTGTTAAACACGCTTGATCTGGTTTTTGTGGCAGTGTATTTTTTTCGTTTCTTTTCAAGGAATATCTATAAAAGGCAGATGGAAAATCAGAAGTTTTTATCGATCTGGAACCGGGTGAAAAACTTTTTTAAATTTTACCATCTCCGTTTTCAGGAGCGGAACGGTGTGAAAAAACTGTACCGCTGTCCCAAATGCCATCAGGTCATACGCGTGCCGAAAGGACGGGGGAAGATAGCGATCTCGTGTCCAAAGTGCCGGTTTGAATTTATCAAGAGAACGTGAGGGAATGGACGAAAAAAATGTTTGGGTATGTGATGGCGAACAAGCCGGAATTAAAAGTCCGGGAATTTGAGCGCTATAAAGGTTTTTACTGCGGACTTTGCCAGAGGCTGAAACAAAGAAATGGGATAGCGAGCCAGCTTACGCTTACGTATGACATGACGTTTCTCATCCTTCTTTTGTCCTCGCTGTATGAGCCGGCAGAACAAAAAGAGCGCCGGCGCTGCCTCATCCACCCGGCGAAAAAGCAGCATATGATCTGCAATAAGATCACGGACTACGCGGCGGATATGAATGTTTTGTTATCGTATTACCACTTTCTGGATGACTGGGTGGATGAACGCAAATATTCGGCGCTGTTTGCCTCCAGATTGTTTCATAAAAGGGCAGGGAAGATAGCGGCGGAGTATCCCCGCCAGTCGGAGGTGATTCGATCGAGCCTGGAAAAGCTGGCCCGGCTGGAACAGCAGGGTGTGGCGGAGTTAGATGAGATCAGCCGGCCGTTTGGGGAATTGATGTCCGAGCTGTTTGTGTACAGGAGCGATGCGTTTGAGCCGATCTTGAGGCGGCTTGGCTTCTTTATCGGAAAATATATCTACCTGCTGGACGCCTATCTGGATCGGGAGGAAGACCGGAAAAAGGGAAATTTTAATCCGCTCCTTGTTTCCGAACAGCCGCGCGGCGGTGAAACGATTGATGAATGGATGCCGCGCGTACTGGATGATACGATGCGGGAGGCCGTCATAGAGTTTGAAAAGCTGCCGCTCGAGAGGGATCTGCCGATTCTGCGCAATATTGTATACGAGGGAGTCCGAATCCAGTTGATGAAAGATTTGCAGAAGATGGAGGAGAGGGAAAAAAATGATGAATGATCCATATAGCATACTGGGCGTGAGCCGCGGTGCCAGCGATAAGGAGATCAAGAGGGCATACCGGAATCTGAGCCGGAGATACCATCCGGATTCGTTTGCGAACAGTCCGAGAGCCGAGGCGGAAGCGGCGGCGGAAAAGTTTAAACAGATCCAGGAAGCGTATAACCAGATCGTGAGTGAGCGGTCCGGCCAGACGTCAGGAAATTATGGATATGGCGGCTATGGCAGGAATGGCGCCGGTCAGTCGTATTCCGAAGAGGACCAGCATCTGATGGCGGCGATGAACTATATCCGGGCCAGACGGTTTAACGAGGCCCTGCATGTTCTGGACGGGATCGAGAACCACAATGCGCGCTGGTACTATTTTAGTTCCGTGGCAAATATGGGACTTGGAAATAACGTGACGGCCAAAGACCATGCGCAGAAGGCGGTAGAAATGGAACCTGATAATATGGAGTTCAGGCAGTACTACCAGCAGCTTGTCAATGGAGGCGGTTACGGTTCGTTCGGCAGTCCGTTTGGCGGCGGTTATGGCGGCGGTTACGGGGGATATGGAGGTTACGGGAATTATGGAGGCTACGGCGGGAGTTATAACTCATGCGGCACCGGAAATTTGTGCTGTGACCTCTGGTGTGCCGATTCCCTTTGTGAATGTATGGGAGGGGATTTGTGTTCATGCATCTGAATCAGACACGCGCGGCCGCTGGGACAGCGCTCATGGCGGCGCTGAGTACGATCCTTCTTTTGCTGGGTACTTTTATTCCGGTCAATACGCTGTTCTTTACGGCGATGGCCGCTTATCTCATCGGTTACACGATCAGCAGATACGGGTTGAAATACGGGGCTGCCCAGTTGGTCCTATGTGTGCTGCTTGATTTTTTCCTGAACCCGGATAAGGTTCACTGGGGGCTGTATCTATGCCTGGGCGGTTATATTTTCTTGTGTGAGCTTGTGTTCGCAAAATGGAACCATATCGAGGATCAAAAGAAAAAACTCCGCTTCCAGCTGGTCTGCAACTGGGGGTTGTTTCAGGTTATTTTTGTGCCGATACTCTTATTTTTCCGTTCCTTTTTTCCGATGTTTGACATGCCGGCAGGCACGTTTCTTTTATGGCTGGCCGGACAGCTTGGGTGGATCGTTTATGACAAGGCGTACCGCGTATTTATAAGCATGCTGCGGGAGCGGAAACTTTAAGGAAGAATTTGGAGAGATGGTTAAGTTTTTTAGTTCATTCGCCGAAATAATTAAAAGAAGCAAACTATGTTTTTGGTTATGAAAGGAGTCAGACTATGAGTTATAATGCATGGATGCCATTACAGGGAACGAACACACAGCAGACGACCGGAAAAAATTATGGCTATTCGGCGAAAAAGAGCACGAAGAGCACGAGGAATGCGGACAAGTCAACGAATATGGATTCGATGTGGAAACTTGCCGCAGAGAGTTATGAGCCATCGGCTGCTGCGAAACAATATCGCACGAACCAAACTTCTGCCAGAAAGACCGGCACTGCCGATTCTAATTTAAGTAACAAGGCCAAAAAACTTTTGGAAGAGTTAAAAGAGAAATATTCAAACATGGATTTCTATGTAGCTTCGTATTCCAGCGATGCCGAGGCACAGAAATACCTGAACCGTGGCAGCAAAGAGTACAGTGTTCTGATTGATCCGGAGACACTTGAGGCGATGGCAAATGATGCCGATGTCAGAAAGCAGTACGAGGATGTACTGGCCGGTGCCGGAGGCAAATTTGAAGAGATGAGAGAAGAACTCGGAGAAGATGCCGATCAGGTAAAGAGTTTTGGAATTTCCATTGATAGCAAAGGTAATGTTTCTTATTTCGCTGAACTGGATAAGATCAGTGAGTCCAGACAAAAGCAGGTAGAAAGTGCCAAATCGAAGAGAGCAGAAGAAAAGGCGAAGGCTGCGAAAGAAGCGAAACGGGAAGAGGCAAAAGAGCGTATGGAGGAGTGGAAATCCGGCGACACCGAATTTGTAAAAGCAGATTCGATGGAGGAACTGATCGCGAAGATCAAGGATTATATGTCCGGAGCGAATTAGATCAACACGAGGATTTATGCAGCATACGCAGATTGCGATGTGATATGTCCAACCCGAATGTGCCATCGGGTTGGAAAAGGGGGATGTGGCATTCGGGCGAAGACCCGGATGTCCCATCCTTTCTCTATGTTTACCTATTATGTTTTTCTTATGTTTGAAATGGGGATTTGTGTGATAAAAACGATCGTTTACGGATATGGTAAGAATGGAGAACTGGCAAATAAAGATGGGATATCAACTTTGAAATGAGGGATTTTTGTGGTAGAAGCGACGGTTAGCGGAGTTTTGAGTATTGAGGGAAAAATCTTACTTGTGCGCCATACGTACGGTGTGGCGAAAGACAGGATCCTGCTTCCGGGCGGGCATGTGAAACCGGGGGAGATGGCGGAAGAGGCCGTTTCACGAGAAATTTTAGAGGAGACCGGTGTTTTGGCGCGGCCGCTGGGATTGATCGGCACACGGATCAAAAAGGATGAGTGGCTTCTTTTGTACCGCATGCAGTATGTGAGCGGGACGCCTGTTACGGATGGCTATGAGAACAGCGAGGTGCTTTTGCTTTCGCCAGAGGAGGCGGTAAAACGGGAGGACATCATGCCGCTTAGCCGTGAACTGTGCCGTGCGGTCGGGAGGGAGACGGTGATTGAATTTCCGTATAACCCGGATCTGAAATTTCAGGGGATTCCCGATGTAGAGTATATGATATATGGGTTTTAGGACTTCATCCCGTTTATTTTTTCAAGGGGCATAGGCATTTATCCTAGTGCAAGAGTTGAGTTGATAAATTTTAAGATATTGTCATTAAAGGGCTGGATGTGATGATATAGAAAGCCAATCTCACGAGGGGGAATTGGTTTTGTGAGAGTTAATTCCATGAGAGAAGATGCGTTACATTCATCTTCAACGAATTGCTTTACAACACACGATATGCCAATGCCCATTTTCGCAAATTCTATAAGCAGATCCATATCATTAACCTCTAAAATGTGCGACGGAATGATATTATTTTTAGCGTAGTAGTTATTTATATGTGTACGAGAACCATTATCTTGATTGAGCAGCATAATGTTTCCATACTGAAAAATTTCATCATTGGAGCAGGTGAATTTATTTCTATAGGCAGGAGTACAAACAAATATATATTCAATGATCCCCAGTGAATGATATTGTGCTTGCCCTAAATGGTCTGGCTTTGCGACGAGAGCTAAATCTATATCGCTGTTTTCTATCATAAAGCAGGCGTTTGAGGAAGAGGTACAGGTAATAGACACATCCGTATTGGGATATTGATGGGTAAACGCTTTCAGGTAAGGCATGAGAAAGTATTTGCACAATACATTACTGGCAGCAATCCGCAAGTGTCCCGTACTTTTTGATGAGGTAATGATCTGTTCTGTATCCGAAATCAAATGAAATGCCTGCTTTACGCTGTCATATAAAATCTTTCCCTTTTCTGTGAGCGCAACACCTTTTGATCTTCGTATGAAAAGTGTGGTATTTAAACTTTGTTCGAGTTTTTTGATCGCAATGCTTACAGCTGGTTGAGAAAGATATAATTGTGTTGCTGCTTTTGATATGCTTTTACATTCAGCTACCAAAAGAAATATTTTATATTTAGCGAGATGATCCAGTATATCCATATCGTACCCTTTTCATAAATTCTGTTTATGCCTTTTATAAATAATATATATTTGAATTATAACACGGCGGATGATATAATTCAATACATAACAAGCATCATTTTACATTTTCCTCATTCTCTGCTATAATGTAAAAACATAGGCTGAAACCGAAAAATGAAAGGAGAAACAACGATGGGAATGACTATGACACAGAAAATACTGGCGGCCCATGCCGGGCTTGACCAGGTAACGGCTGGACAGCTGATCGAAGCAGATCTGGATATGGTTCTGGCAAACGATATTACCGGGCCGGTGGCGATCCATGAGGTTGCGAAGCTAAATAAAAAGACAGTATTTGATAAGGATAAAATTGCGCTTGTCCCCGATCATTTTACGCCGAATAAGGACATTAAATCGGCAGAACATTGTAAATGCGTGAGAGAGTACGCCAAGGAGCAGGGGATCACGAATTATTTTGAAGTGGGGGAGATGGGGATCGAACACGCCCTCCTTCCGGAAAAAGGATTGATCGTGGCAGGTGAAACGTGTATTGGCGCAGATTCCCATACGTGTACATATGGGGCGCTGGGGGCGTTTTCTACAGGTGTAGGAAGCACGGATATGGGCGCGGGTATGATCACGGGAAAAGCATGGTTTAAAGTGCCGTCGGCAATCAAAGTCGTTTTAACCGGAAGCCTTCGCAAATGGGTCAGCGGCAAGGACGTGATCCTTCACCTGATCGGCAAGATCGGAGTAGACGGCGCGCTTTACCGCTCGCTGGAGTTTACGGGTGAGGGAGTGAAAAGTCTTACGATGGACGACCGTTTTACGATCGCGAATATGGCGATCGAGGCCGGTGCGAAAAATGGTATTTTCCCGGTCGATGAGAAAACGATCGCATATATGAAAGAACATTCGTCAAAGCCATACCACATCTACGAACCGGATGAAGATGCGCCGTATGACGAGGAGATCGTGATCGATCTGGACAATCTGGAGCCGACCGTCGCATTTCCGCATCTGCCGGAAAATACAAAGACCGTAAAAGAAGCTGGTGACGTGGCGATCGATCAGGTTGTCATCGGTTCCTGCACGAACGGAAGGATCGGAGATCTCCGCGCGGCAGCACAGGTGTTGGAAGGAAGAAAGGTAAAAAAAGGAATCCGCTGCATCATTTTCCCGGCCACGCAGGCGATTTATCTGCAGGCGATCGAGGAAGGTCTGATCCAGACATTTATCAAAGCGGGTGCTGTCGTCAGCACACCGACGTGCGGCCCGTGTCTCGGCGGACATATGGGAATCCTGGCGGCAGGTGAGCGCGCGGTATCCACGACAAACCGAAACTTTGTCGGGCGGATGGGGCATGTCGATTCAGAAGTGTATCTGGCAAGTCCGGCCGTGGCGGCGGCAAGCGCTGTGACAGGGAAGATTTCGGAACCGACGGAACTCTAGGTTTCAGCTAA
Source organism: uncultured Eubacterium sp. (assembly GCA_910589665.1). Taxonomy (GTDB): domain Bacteria; phylum Bacillota; class Clostridia; order Lachnospirales; family Lachnospiraceae; genus Eubacterium_F. The sequence goes on from CAJUTR010000003.1 coordinate 83,062, forward strand.
ACTTTAGTTCCGTGGGAACTTTGGTTCTGTATGGATTTTAGTTTTATGGAAGTCTTAGGCCTGAGAATAGTAAATTTTATATATAGTAAAAGCTAGTGTGCGGTACTGTCCACTAGAGTTAGGATGGAGGATTAAGATGAAAGCATTAGGAACAGTTTTTAAATATGGCGACAACGTAGATACCGATGTCATCATTCCGGCCCGTTATCTGAACTCATCAGATCCGGCGGAACTGGCGTCGCACTGTATGGAAGATATCGATGCCGATTTTGTAAAGAAAGTAAACAAGGGAGATATCATCGTGGCAGAGAAAAATTTTGGCTGCGGTTCCTCGAGGGAACACGCGCCGCTTGCGATTAAAGCGGCCGGCGTAAGCTGCGTGATCGCGGAGACATTTGCCCGCATTTTTTACCGGAACGCGATCAATATCGGACTGCCTATTATCGAATGCCGGGAAGCGTCCCAGAACATCAGCGCCGGAGATGAGGTGGAAATTGACTTTGACAGCGGCGTGATCGTCAACAAAACAAAGAATCAGACCTATCAGGGACAGGCGTTTCCGGAGTTTATGCAGAAGATCATCAAGGCGGAGGGATTGATGAATTATATCAATACGAAAAAAAATGCTTGATTCTTTGCATGAAGTGTTATATAATACTTGTCAGACAAAGGTGTCAGAGGAGAAATACGCGCTAGAAGTGTTTCTCCCTGGCATCTTTTCGTGATTTTACCAAAGAACAAAGGAAATTCTTTCGTGCGAACATCAGGAAACGATGGTGCGTGCGCTGCAAAAAACGTTGCGCTTCCATGCAGGAAAACAGCGCAGGAATGGAGAGTCATATGAGTGGAATGTATAAGGAAGAAGTGAAACGCAAGCCAGTTGGGTTATACGACCCGGCTTTTGAACACGATAACTGCGGAATCGGAGCCATTGTCAATATTAAGGGGAAGAAAACGCACGATACCGTAAAAAACGCGCTGGAGATCGTGGCGCATCTGGAGCACCGCGCCGGAAAAGACGGCGAGGGAAAAACAGGGGACGGCGTCGGGATCCTGCTGCAGATTTCCCATAAGTTTTTCCAGAAAGCAGCGGGACAGATGGGGATCGATCTCGGCGGGGAGAGAGAGTACGGGGTCGGCATGTTCTTTTTTCCGCAGGATGAATTACAGCGCAATCAGGCAAAGAAAATGTTTGAGACGATCGCCGACAAAGAGGGACTTCCGTTCCTCGGCTGGCGCACGGTGCCGATGGCGCCGGAAATACTGGGCAAGGCGGCCGTTGCCTGTATGCCGTGCATCATGCAGTGTTTTATCCGCAAACCGGCAGACGTCGAAAAAGGACTTGACTTCGACCGCAGGCTCTACATTGCCCGCCGTGTGTTTGAACAGTCAAATGAAAATACGTATGTCGTTTCCCTTTCGAGCCGCACGATCGTCTATAAGGGAATGTTTCTCGTGTCACAGCTACGGCTGTTTTTTGACGATCTGCAGGATGTGGATTATGAGTCGGCGATCGCGGTCGTTCATTCGCGGTTTAGCACGAATACGCAGCCGAGCTGGCAGCGCGCCCATCCGAACCGCCTGATCGTCCACAACGGCGAGATCAATACGATCCGTGGTAATGCCGATAAAATGCTGGCGCGCGAGGAAACGATGGAATCCGGGTGCCTGAGCGGGGAACTGCACAAGGTGCTTCCCGTCGTAAACACCGAGGGATCGGATTCGGCCATGCTCGATAATACGCTGGAATTTCTCGTGATGAGCGGGATGGAACTTCCGCTCGCCGTCATGGTGACGATTCCGGAGCCGTGGGCGAACAACCGGTATATCAGTGACCGGAAAAAAGATTTTTACCAGTACTACGCGACGATGATGGAGCCGTGGGACGGCCCGGCCTCCATTCTGTTTTCGGACGGGGATCTGATGGGAGCTGTCCTTGACCGCAACGGCCTCCGCCCGTCCCGTTATTATATCACCGACGACGATCAGCTCATCCTGTCTTCGGAAGTCGGTGTAATGCCGATCGCCGAGGAGCATGTCGTGAAAAAAGACCGGCTCCGTCCGGGGAAAATGCTTCTCGTGGATACGGTAAAGGGTCAATTGATCGACGACGATGAATTAAAGGAAATGTACGCGTCCAGGCAGCCGTATGGCGAATGGCTCGATACGAACCTTGTCAACCTCAAAGACCTTGCGATACCGAATAAGCGCATCAATCCGTATCATTATGAGGAAAGCCTTCGTCTCCAGAAGGCATTTGGCTATACGTATGAGGAAGTAAAGGCTTCCATTCTCCCGATGGCGAAAAACGGGTCGGAGCCGATCGCGGCGATGGGGCACGATACGCCGCTGGCGGTGCTGAGCGGCCAGCCGCAGCCACTTTATAACTATTTTAAACAGCGGTTTGCGCAGGTGACGAATCCGCCGATCGATGCCATCCGCGAGGAAGTTGTCACCTCGACGACGGTATATATCGGGGAATCGGGAAACTTACTGGAAGAGAAGGCGGAAAACTGCCACTCCCTGAAAATTGATAACCCAATCCTGACGAATACCGATCTATTAAAAATAAAATCCATGAACGTAAAGGGATTTAAAGTAGCAGTGATCCCGATTACGTATTATAAAAATACATCGCTCGAAAAGGCGATCAACCGGCTCTATCTCGAAGCGGACCGCGCGTACAAGGACGGCGCGAACATCCTCATCCTGTCCGACCGGGGCGTGGACGAAAACCATGTGGCGATACCGGCGCTCCTCGCCGTATCGGCGATGCAGCAGCATCTTGTCACGACAAAGAAGCGCACATCTTTATCTGTCATACTTGAGAGCGCCGAGCCGCGGGAGGTCCATCATTTTGCCACGCTGCTTGGATTTGGCGCGACGGCGGTCAATCCGTATCTGGCGCTCGACACGATCAACAGCCTGATCGAGAGCGGGATGCTCGATAAAGATTATTATGTGGCGGTCAACGATTACAATGCCGCCGTCTTGCACGGTATTGTAAAAATCGCGTCCAAAATGGGGATTTCCACGATACAGTCGTATCAGGGGGCGAAAATATTTGAGGCCATCGGCTTATCGAAGACATTGATCGACAGCTACTTTACCGGCACGGTTTCGCGGATCGGCGGCCTGGGGATCGAGGACATCCAGGCACAGGTCGAGAAGCTTCACGACCAGGCGTTTGACCCGCTCGAACTCGGCACCGATATTACGCTTGACAGCATGGGAAACCATAAGAGCCGGAGCGGGAAAGAAGAACATTTATATAACCCGAAGACGATCCATCTGCTCCAGCAGTCTACGAAGACGGGTGACTATAACCTGTTCAAGCAGTATTCTAGTGAGATCAACCGTGAAGACCTTTACGTGAACTTAAGGAGCCTGCTTGACTTTAACTTCCCGAAGAAGGGTATCCCACTCTCAAAAGTGGAAAGTGTGGATGAGATCGTGAAGCGCTTCAAGACCGGAGCGATGTCCTACGGCTCGATTTCCCAGGAGGCGCACGAGACGCTGGCGATCGCGATGAACCGTCTGCACGGCAAGTCAAACAGCGGCGAGGGCGGCGAGAGTTTAGAGCGGCTCACGGTCGGAAAGGACGGCATAAACCGCTGCTCCGCGATCAAACAGGTCGCTTCGGGGCGGTTCGGCGTCACGTCAAGGTATCTCGTGAGCGCGAAGGAGATCCAGATCAAAATGGCGCAGGGGGCGAAGCCGGGAGAGGGCGGACATCTCCCCGGCACGAAAGTGTATCCGTGGGTGGCGAAGACGAGGCATTCGACGCCGGGCGTATCGCTGATCTCGCCGCCGCCGCACCATGACATTTACTCGATCGAGGATCTGGCGCAATTAATATATGACTTGAAAAATTCCAATAAAGAGGCGCGTATTTCCGTGAAACTCGTGTCGGAAGCGGGCGTCGGCACCGTTGCCGCCGGCGTGGCGAAGGCGGGAGCCGAGGTCGTCCTCATTTCCGGATATGACGGCGGTACAGGAGCGGCGCCGGGCAGTTCGATCCACAACGCCGGACTTCCGTGGGAACTCGGCCTTGCCGAGACGCATCAGACGCTTCTCATGAACGGCCTGCGCTCGAAAGTTGTGATCGAGACGGACGGAAAACTGATGACAGGGCGAGATGTGATGATCGCGGCCCTTCTCGGAGCGGAGGAGTTTGGATTCGCTACGGCGCCGCTCGTGACGATGGGATGCGTGATGATGCGTGTCTGCAATCTGGATACGTGTCCGGTCGGCGTGGCGACGCAGAACCCGGAGCTTCGCAAGCGGTTTCAGGGAAAACCGGAGTATGTGGAGAACTTCATGCGGTTCATCGCGCAGGAAGTGCGGGAACTGATGGCAAAATTCGGCGTGCGCACGCTCGATGAACTCGTGGGGCGTTCAGACCTGTTAAAGATGAGGGAGGACCTCAACAGTGAACGCGCTGGAAAACTCGATCTTTCCCCGATCATTCAAAACCCATTTGTGAATGAAAAGAAAAGTAAATTTCAAGAGAAAGACCGCTATGATTTTCAGTTAAAGAAAACGACCGATGAAAAGGTGTTCCTCAAAAAATTCGGGGAGAGCCTAGAGACTGGGGAAAAGAAAACGATCACAGCCAAGGTGACGAACACCGACCGCTCGCTCGGCACGATCCTCGGTTCCGAAATTACGAAACGGCTCGGGGATGACTTAGAGGATGATACATTTACCGTACAGTGCAGCGGAAGCGGCGGACAGAGCTTCGGCGCTTTTATCCCCAAAGGACTGACACTGGAGTTAGAAGGCGACAGCAACGACTATTTTGGCAAGGGATTATCCGGCGGCAAACTGATCGTATATCCGCCCAAACGCGCGAAATACCGCGCCGATGAGAATATTGTCATCGGAAATGTCGCGCTGTACGGGGCGACGAGCGGAACGGCCTATATAAGCGGTGTGGCCGGCGAGCGCTTTTGTGTGAGGAATTCCGGCGTGCACGCGGTTGTCGAGGGTGTCGGCGACCACGGCTGTGAATATATGACGGGCGGCTGCGTCGTCGTCCTCGGGCAGACCGGAAAAAACTTCGCGGCGGGAATGAGCGGCGGAATCGCCTATGTACTCGACGAGGAGCGGGACCTGTACCTGAAGCTGAACAAAGAACTCGTGTCCTCCGAACCGGTCTCCAATAAATATGACGTGATGCAGTTAAAGGAAATGATCACGGCGCATGTGGAGGCGACGGGATCCGAAAAGGGGAAAGAGATTTTAGAGAACTTTAAGGACTATCTTCCGAAATTCAAGAAGATCATTCCGCACGATTACCAGAACATGATGCAGAAGATCGCCCTTTGGGAAGAAAAGGGATTGAGCAATGAACAGGCGCAGATCGAGGCGTTTTATGAAACGAAGAAGTAAGAAATAACGACCTCATTTTGTGGCGTGAGAAAACCATTTAATATATAAATTAGAAAGGGTTGATGATCAATGGGTAAACCAACCGGATTTTTAGAATATGAACGAAAAGGCAATGCGGAAACGCCGCCGCTTGAGCGGATCAAGGATTTTCATGAGTTCCATGTGCCGATGCCGGAGGAGGAGCGGAGACGCCAGGCAGCGCGCTGTATGGACTGCGGCGTGCCGTTTTGCCAGTCCGGTATGATGATCGGCGGCATGGCTTCGGGGTGTCCGCTGAACAATATGTGTCCTGAGTGGAATGACCTCATCTATGTCGGCAATTATAAGGAGGCGCTCGGCCGTCTCTTGAAAACCAATAATTTTCCGGAGTTTACATCCCGCGTCTGTCCGGCTCCGTGCGAGGCCGCCTGCACATGCGGTCTGAACGATGAGCCGGTCTGCATCAAAGAAAATGAACACGCGATCATAGAATATGGATATGAAAACGGCCAGATGGAGGCAAAGCCGCCGAAAGTCAGGACGGGAAAAAAAGTGGCCGTGGTCGGTTCCGGCCCCGCGGGCCTCGCGGCGGCAGACCAGCTCAATAAGCGCGGGCACAATGTGACGGTATTTGAGCGCTCCGACCGTCCAGGCGGGCTGCTCATGTACGGGATCCCGAATATGAAGCTCGAGAAGTCCGTCATTGAGAGGACCGTGAGCCGCCTGATGAAAGAGGGGATCGTATTTAAAACGGGAGTCAACGTCGGCGTCGACGTGAAAGCGGAAAATCTTCTCGCGGAATTTGACCGCGTGATCCTCGCCTGCGGTTCGTCCCATCCGAGGGATATAAAGGTGACGGGGCGCGAGGCGGACGGCGTCTATTTTGCGGTCGATTATCTGACGCGCGTGACAAAGCACGTACTCGATCCGCAGTTTTCTGATTATATCGACGCGAAGGGCAAACATGTCGTCGTGATCGGGGGCGGCGATACCGGAAACGACTGCGTTGGTTCCTCGATCCGTCAGGGGGCAAAGAGCGTCGTCCAGCTCGAAATGATGCCAAAGCCGCCCGCAGAGAGAACAGAGGACAATCCGTGGCCGGAGTGGCCGAAGGTACAGAAAACCGACTACGGCCAGCAGGAGGCGATTGCGGTATTTGGAAGCGATCCCCGCCTGTATGAGACGACGGTGAAGGAATTTGTCAAAGATAAAGATGGGAAACTCACGAAAGTAAGAGTGGTAAAACTGGCGTGGGAAAAAGAGGAGGAGACGGGCAGGATGAAGATGAGTGAGGTGCCTGGCAGTGAATTTGAACTCGACGCCGATCTCGTTCTGATCGCGGCCGGATTTCTCGGCACGCAGGCATATGTGGCAGACGACTTTGCGCTGAAACTGAACGCCCGGACGAATGTGGATACAAAACCGGGACAGTATAAGACAAGCGCAGACCGGGTGTTTACCGCGGGAGATATGCACCGCGGGCAGTCGCTCGTCGTCTGGGCGATCCGGGAGGGCCGGGAAGCGGCAAGGCAGGTTGACGAGGATCTGATGGGATATTCCAATTTGAATTGATGAAGAAGGGAGAAGCCAAAATGGAACGATATACGAGGGAAGATATGATCCGGATGGTAGAAGAGGAGGACGTCGGTTTTATCCGTCTCCAGTTCGTGGACAGCTCGGGGGCGTTAAAAAACGTCGCGCTGACCAGTGACCATCTCGACCGCATATTAGATAACCGGTGTGTGTTTGACGGCGCTGCCATTCAGGGGTTTGATACGAAAGAGTCGTCTGAGTTTATCCTCGCGCCCGATCTGGATACGTTTACGATTTTCCCGTGGCGTCCCCAGAGGGGGCGGGTTGCCAGGTTCATCTGTGACGTCCTGAATCCGGACGGGTCGCCGTATGAGGCGGATTCGAGGTATATACTAAAGAAGGTGGTCGCGCAGACCGCGCAGGAGGGTTACACATTTCAGGCGGGGCCGGAAAACCAGTTTTTCCTCTTTGACACGGATGAAAACGGGCAGCCGACCACGAATTCCCATGAAAAGGGCGGATTTTTCGATATCGGGCCGCTGGATTCCGGTGAGAACGCCAGACGCGATATGGTCCTCTCGCTGGAGGAAATGGGATTTGCGATGGAGAGTTCCTATCACTATAATGAGGTAGCGCAGCACGGCATTAACTTTATGTACGACGAGGGACTTTGTACCGCGGATAATATTATGACGTTCCGGCTTACTGTGAGGACAGTGGCCAAACGCCACGGGCTTCACGCGACGTTCATGCCGAAGCCGCGGTACGGCATCAAGGGCTCCGGGATGAACCTCAACATGTTTTTAAGTAAAAATGGGAAAAATGTTTTTATCGACGAACAGGCACCCGACGGCCTGAGCCGGGAAGCCTATCACTTCATGGCCGGGATCATCCATCATATCAAAGGGCTGACGCTCATTAATAATCCGATCGTCAATTCGTATAAACGGCTTGTTCCGGGGTATAATGCGCCTGTGGAGATTACGTGGTCGAGAACGAACCGCACACCGCTGATCCGGCTCACCAATGTCGGGAGTATCAATTCCCGCGTCGTCCTGCGCAGTCCGGACGGGGCGAGCAATCCGTATCTCGTACTGGCCGGATGCCTGGCCGCCGGGATGGAGGGGATCCGCAAAAAACTGGAGCCGCCGGTCAGTATGGAAGACGCCGCTGGGAACCCGGATGTGAAATTTGATATCCTTCCGCGGAATCTGCGCGAGGCGATCCGGGCGTTTGAAGAGGATTCTTTTTTAAGGGACGTATTCGGCGAAACGCTGTCGCAGATCATCGTCCGCCAGAAACAGGAGGAATGGGAGGAATTCTCACGTCAGGTCACGGCGTGGGAGGTGGAAAAATATCTGGATCGCATTTAGTTCGAGCGGCGGGGCAAAAACGCGTAGAGAAACGCACGGAGTTCAAAAAAGGCCGCCTATGGAGGTGACTGACGGATATGCGGGTAATAGTTGCATTTGCCAGACTGGACGATGCGAAAAAAATAAAAAATGTTTTGAACCGGAACGGATTTGATGATATACTAGCATGTAACAGCGCGTATCAGGTCATCAGCGCGGCCAATGATTCCGACGGTGGTGTGGTCGTGTGCGGTCACAAGCTGGCGGATATGCACTACAGCGAACTGTTCGGGTATCTGCCGCGGGAATGTTCGATGCTCCTTGTGGCAAGTCCTGGGAAGCTTCAGGACTGTTACAGCCAGGACATCGTATGTCTGGCGATTCCAATCCATGCGCAGGAATTGGTCAGTACCGTGCGGATGATGACGATGGATATTGCAAGGGAGCTGAAACGCCGCCGGAAATACCGGCCGAAAAGAAGGTCGCCAAAAGAGCTAAAGACGATCAATGCAGCAAAAGCTATCCTGATGGAGCGTAATCAGATGACAGAAGCCGAGGCGCACAAATACATACAGAAACTTAGTATGGACAGCGGCAACGATCTGATCGAGACAGCGGAGATGATCCTGGCGTTGGAATGATGCCAGGGTTCGATAGAAATGAGGAAACGTATGAAAGCCTATTTGATTTTGGAAGACGGAACCGTGTTTTCAGGAAAAAGTATCGGGAGCACAAGAGAGGTCATGAGTGAGATCGTTTTTAACACTTCCATGACTGGGTATCTCGAAGTGCTGACGGACCCGAGTTATGCCGGACAGGCCGTAGCGATGACCTATCCGTTGATCGGGAATTACGGCATATGCCGCAAGGATATGGAATCGAAACAATCGAGTGTGGACGGTTTTATCGTTCGTGAGCTGTCCAGGCTCGGCAGCAACTTCCGGGATGAGCAGAGTATCCAGGATTTTCTCGTGGAACAGAATATTCCGGGTATCGAGGGCATCGACACCCGCGCGCTCACAAAGATCCTCCGTGAAAAGGGGACGATGAACGGTATGATCACGACGAATGAAAATTACGAGCTGGATAACGTGATGTGCCAGTTAAAAGAATACAGGGTTCTCGGCGTCGTGGACAAGGTAACGGTAAAACAGCCTGTTACATACGTGCCAGGACAGATTGATACAGATAGCAGCATTCCCGTTACGAAGAAGGTTGCTATTCTTGACGTTGGGACAAAATTAAATATTGCTAGAAGTCTTTTAAAGCGCGGCTGTGAGGTGACAGTGTATCCGGCGCGGACAGAGGCGGAAGCGATCTTAGCCGCGGATCCGGATGGCATCATGATCACGAACGGGCCGGGGGATCCAAAAGAATGCACTGGGGTGATCGAAACTCTCAAACAGCTCTACGAATCGGGAATCCCTATTTTTGCGATCTGTCTCGGTCATCAACTGATGGCGCTTGCCAACGGCGCCGATACGGAGAAAATGAAATACGGGCACCGCGGCGCCAACCATCCCGTAAAAGATCTGGAATCCGGGCGGGTGTATATTTCATCCCAGAATCACGGCTATGTCGTCAAGGCGGAAACGGTTCCCCAGCAAATGGCGGACATTTCGTTCGTGAATGTAAACGATGGTACGGTAGAAGGACTCAAGTACAAAGAGAGGCCAGTCTTTACCGTGCAGTTTCATCCAGAAGCCTGTGCCGGGCCGAAGGATTCGGAAGTGTTATTTGATCGATTTATGACATATATGGAGGAAAACGATGCCAAAAATAAAGGGAATTGAAAAAGTTCTGGTCATTGGTTCGGGGCCGATCGTCATCGGACAGGCGGCAGAATTCGATTACGCGGGAACGCAGGCATGCCGTTCCCTGAAAGAAGAGGGAATTGAAGTCATACTCATCAACTCAAATCCGGCTACGATCATGACGGATAAAGAAATTGCAGATAAAGTCTATATCGAACCGCTTACGACGGATGTAGTAAAAAATCTCATTCGTAAGGAGTTGCCGGACAGCGTATTGCCGACGCTCGGCGGACAGGCAGCGCTCAATATCGCAATGGAATTAGATGAGACCGGTTTTTTGGCAGAACAGCAGGTGCGTCTGATCGGTACGACGTCCCAGACGATCAAACGGGCGGAAGACCGTTTGCAATTCAAACAGACGATGGAGAAGATCGGGGAGCCGATCGCGGCAAGCGAGGTCGTAGAAACCGTAGAGGATGCCGTGGCATTTACAAATACGATCGGGTATCCGGTCGTCATCCGTCCGGCGTATACGCTCGGGGGGAGCGGCGGCGGGATCGCTGAAAATGAGGAAGAACTGCGCGAAATTTGCGCAAACGGACTCCGTCTGTCCCGCGTTGGGCAGTGCTTGATCGAGCGGTGTATCGCCGGCTGGAAAGAAATTGAATACGAGGTCATGCGCGACGGCAGCGGAAACTGCATCACGGTCTGCAATATGGAAAACCTGGATCCAGTCGGCGTTCACACCGGGGACAGCATCGTCGTAGCGCCTTCCCAGACGCTTTCCGATAAAGAATATCAGATGCTCCGCTCGTCGGCGCTGAGTATCATTACGGAACTTAACATCACCGGAGGATGCAACGTGCAGTTTGCCCTTCACCCCGAATCGTTTGAATACTGTGTTATTGAGGTCAATCCCCGCGTGAGCCGCTCGTCTGCTCTTGCGTCTAAGGCGACGGGGTATCCGATCGCGAAAGTGGCGGCAAAGATCGCGCTCGGCTACACGCTCGATGAGATCCCGAACGCGGTGACGGGCAAGACATTTGCCAGTTTTGAGCCGGCTCTTGATTACTGTGTCGTGAAGATCCCAAGACTTCCGTTCGATAAATTTATCAAGGCGAAACGGACGCTGACGACGCAGATGAAAGCGACTGGTGAAGTCATGAGTATCTGTACGAATTTTGAAGGGGCGTTGATGAAGGCCCTCCGTTCCCTCGAGCAGCACATAGACAGCCTCGATATCGGAAGGTATAGCGGCCGCTCGAAGGAAGAACTGCTCGAACGGGTGGAGATCGTGGATGACCGCCGGATCTTTGTAATCGCGGAATTGATCCGCAAAGGCGCTACGTACGGCGAGATACACGATATTACAAAAATCGACAAATGGTTTATCAATAAGATTGCGATCCTCGTAGAGATGGAGCAGCGGCTGAAAAATGAAACGCTGACGGCAGAGCTTCTGTCCGAGGCAAAACGTATCGAGTTCCCGGACCGCGTCATAGCGGAGTATGCGGGGATGAGCGAGCGTGAGGTCCGCCACATGCGGATCGAACAAGGCATTACCGCGTCGTTTAAAATGGTAGATACGTGCGCCGCAGAATTTGAGGCAGCTACCCCGTATTATTACAGCTGTTTTGGCAGTGAATGTGAAGTGGATCCCACAAGAACGAAGAAAAAAGTACTCGTCCTCGGATCTGGCCCCATCCGGATCGGCCAGGGCATCGAATTTGATTTCTGTTCGGTGCACAGCGCCTGGTCGCTGGAACAAAGCGGGTTTGAGACGATCATAGTCAATAACAACCCCGAAACGGTAAGCACCGATTTTGATGTGGCAAATAAACTGTATTTTGAGCCGTTGACGGCGGAGGACGTGGCAAATATCGTGGATGTGGAACAGCCAGACGGTGCTGTCGTACAGTTTGGCGGACAGACGGCCATCAAGCTTACGGAAGCGCTCCGGGATATGGGGGTGCCGATCTTTGGCACGAGCGCGGAAAATGTAGATGCCGCGGAGGACAGGGAACTGTTTGATGCGATTTTAGAGGAATGCGGCATTCCGAGACCGAAAGGACATACGGTTTACACGGTGGACGAGGCGGTCCATGCGGCTAATGAACTTGGTTATCCGGTATTAGTCCGTCCGTCGTACGTGCTCGGCGGCCAGGGGATGCAGATCGCGATCAACGACGATGACATGATGGAGTTTATGTCCATCATCAACCGTCATGTGCAGGAGCACCCGATCTTAGTCGATAAATACCTGATGGGAAAAGAAGTAGAAGTCGATGCCGTATGTGACGGCGATGATATACTGATCCCCGGTATCATGGAACATATCGAGCGGGCAGGCATCCACTCGGGCGACAGTATTTCCGTCTATCCGGCACAGAGTATCGGCCCTGGCATACAGGATGTGATCGTGGATTATACGGAAAAGCTGGCAAAGTCCCTTCATGTGATCGGACTTATCAACATACAGTTTATCGTCTACCAGGAGGAAGTGTTCGTTATTGAGGTCAATCCCCGCTCGTCCCGCACGGTGCCATATATCAGTAAGGTGACGGGGATCCCCATCGTCAAACTGGCTTCGCAGGTCATTCTCGGGAAGAAAATACGGGAGTTAGGTTATGAAACCGGATTGGCAGGGAAAGCAGAACATATCGCGATCAAAATGCCGGTATTCTCGTTTGAAAAACTGCGCGGGGCAGAAATCAGCCTCGGGCCGGAGATGAAATCGACCGGTGAGTGCCTCGGAATCGCGAAAACATTTAATGAAGCGCTCTCAAAGGCGTTTCTCGGAGCAGGGATCTGTCTTCCGAAACATAAGAAAATGATCATGACAGTAAGAAAACAGGAACAGCCGGATGCCGTTTCGGTGGCAAAACGGTTTTTGGCTCTCGGGTATGAGATCTACGCGACGAGAGGGACACAGAAGGCGTTGGCCGAAGCGGGAGTGGAAGTGATCGGCGTCAATAAGATCGAGCAGGAGGCGCCGACGCTCATGGATCTTCTGCTCGGGCACGAGATCGACCTCGTGATCGACATTCCGAGACAGGGTGAGAATTCTCACGACGGATTCCTCATCCGCCGCGTGTCGATTGAAACCGGCGTCACATGCCTGACATCGTTAGATACGGCGAACGCCCTCCTCACGAGTCTAGAACATACGGATCCGAGCCGGATGTCGCTCATTGATATAGCGGCGGTCAAAGGATGTTGAACGGCGAACGCCGTTTCGGTTACGACGCCAAATCAGGTAATTGACCAGAACGGCGAACGCCGTTTCGGTTACAACCGTGTATTTTGTTTTACAAAGAGGTAGTCTGCGCGGAAAGCCGGAACACATCTTCTGACTTTCCGATCACGACGATCTGGTCATGTTCCTGAAAGCGGTAATCGCCGGATGGCATCGGATCGATCTTTTCGCCGTTTTTGATGGCGATGATGTTCACATTATATGTGGATCGCACGTTGATTTCGACGATGGACCTCCCTTTCCATTCTGGGATGATCGGAAGGTCAAAAATGGAGCAGTCCGATGTCAGCTCAATGTAGTCAAAAATATTCGTGGCGTTGTAGCGGACGGCAAGTTTTTCCGCAATCTCCCGTTCGGGGAAAAACACTTCGTCGGCGCCGATCTTTTTTAAAAATTCGGCCTGGCGTGCCTGTTTTGCTTTGGAGATCACACAGGAGGCTCCCTGTTCTTTTAAGATACAGGTGATTTCCAGCGAGGCATAAAAATTTTCACCGATCGCTACAAAACAGTAGTCGAAGTTATTGACGCCGATGCTCTGTAACACTGCCGGATTTGTGCAGTCACCCGCGATCGCGTCGCTAAAGATCGTCGATAATTCCTGGATTCGCTCCTCGTTTTTGTCAATGACCATAACGTCGTTTCCCAGTTCCAGCATTTTAGCGGCCAGGCAGGCGCCAAGCGTCCCCATTCCAATTACTAATATTGATTTCATATTTTTCCTCATTTCTGCGCTGCTTTCTGTGTATCATGCAATGTTTGTGCAAGCAGCGCGCAGTCACAAACTTGCCGAGTGAAAAATCTATTTTCACACTTCCCAATATGCCGCCGCAGGCGGTACAAGAGTTTCATTCACACTTAACCGATCAGGATCTTTTCCTTCGGCCGTTTCATCGGCGGCTGTTTATCCAGCTCACCGAGTGCGAGCATCAGGGAGAAACCGCCGATGCGCCCGCTGAACATTAACAGGATCAAAAGCAGGCGGGAGACCGTTCCCAAAGCGGGCGTGATGCCCATCGTTACGCCTACGGTACAAACAGCTGATGTAGTTTCAAAGGAGGCCGCGGCAAGGGAAATACCCTCAATGTGGCAAATGAGCATCGTACCGATGATCACATACGTCAAGTAGACGATGATAATGACAGCCGCCTGTTTTACCAGATCTTTTCCAAGCCGTTTTTTAAATATGGTCGTGTCGGAATTTCCTTTTGCCATCGACACCATCGCAATAAAAATAACGGCAATCGTAGTTGACTTTATACCGCCGGCTGTCGAACCCGGACTTCCTCCGATCATCATGAGCGTGATCGAGAGAAGAACGGAGGAGGGGGACATTTGGCTGTAATCAATCGTATTAAAACCGGCTGTCCTCATCGTTGTAGACGCAAAAAAAGATTTTAAGATGCGTGTAGGCACCGTATCGCCCTGCATGGTATAACCTGCTTCAAAGATAAAGTACCCAGCAGTTCCGGTCGCGAGAAGCAGGCCGGTCATGATGAGTATCAATTTTGTGTGCAGGGAATATCGGCTGAAATGCCATTTGTTTTTTAATATATCCTCCCACACTAAAAATCCGATGCCGCCCAAAATGATCAGCGCCGCCAGCGTAAGGCCGACGAGCCAGTCGTCCCCAAAAGCAGTAAAGGAAGAGAAAGCTTCCTGTTTTCCCATCAGATCAAAGCCGGCGTTGCAAAAGGCGGAAATGGAGTGAAATACGGCGTAGTAGATCCCCTGGCCCCATCCCATGCGCGGAACAAACCGGACGGCGAGTAATAGGGCTCCGGCAGCTTCCATACATGCGGTACCGGCAAGGATCCTGCGGATCAGCCGGACCATGCCGCCAACCTGGACATTTCCTGCCGCCTGCATTAAGACCATACGCTCCTGCATACTAAGCTTCCTCTTCATGAAAATGAAAACCATTGATATGATCGTCATGAGTCCGATACCGCCAATCTGTATCATGAAAAGGATGACGATCTGTCCAAACAGAGACCAGTTCGAAAACGTATCCGCGATGACAAGTCCGGTTACGCATGTAGCACTGGTAGATGTAAACAGGGCATCTACTATTTCTGTCCACTGGCCGGTGCGGGATGAAATAGGAAGACAGAGCAGTAATGTGCCGGTCAGGATCACAGCGATAAAACTAAGCGCAATGATCCGCGTAGGACTGATCTTGAACATCCATTTGTATAACATGATCGGGTACCCCCCTCGCATTTTTAATATATTCAGTATAATAGCGAGTCATCCAAAAGTCAAGAATCGCCTGACCTTTGCAAAAAACGAAAACGCTTGACTTGGAAAAAAGTTCTTGACGTTTCTACTGTTTTATGCTATATTTTTCATGTTGTGAAAAAATAGATGGTCCTCTGGTGCAGCGGCCGGAAAATAGAATAGATGCCGCCTTTGTATTATTGCGTTAAGAACATCAAAAAATGTAGGAGGAACAACAATATGAACGAATTGATCAGAAAAATCGAAGAAGCGCAGATGAAAGAAGTCGTACCGGAATTTGCCGTGGGCGACACGGTAAGGGTACACGCTAAAGTGATCGAGGGAAACCGGGAAAGAACACAGGTTTTCGAGGGCGTTGTATTGAAAAGACAGGGTGGAAGCAGCCGTGAGACATTTACGGTCCGCAAAAATTCCAATGGTATCGGCGTAGAGAAGACATGGCCTCTGCACTCACCGATCGTAGAGAAGATCGAAGTGGTCAGAAGAGGTAAGGTAAGACGTGCCAAACTGTTCTATCTTCGTGACCGCGTAGGTAAGGCTGCAAAAGTAAAAGAGCGTGTTCGCTGATTAAAAATCGCGTAGCAGCATGGCGTGTGACGCCGCATATGGCTGGCGTATGAGAACGATTGACATAGTGTATGTTATGGCTGGTGCATGGCATACACTATATTTCTATTTAGTGGTTTTGGGGAAATGACATGAATTTAAATTTTGAAGAGGAAATACGGAAGAGCAAACGGAAGAAAATACTGAAAGAGTGTATCATCTGGCTTGTGGAAATTGCTGTGGTCATTGTACTGGCATATCTTCTCATCCATTTTTGTATCCGCAAGACGAGTACGATCGGATCCGCGATGGAGCCTACTCTTTATAACGGGGAGGAAGTATTCATTAACACAAAAGCGTATCTGGTATTCTCACCTGACCGGGAAGACGTGGTCGCCTTTTATGATAAAGCATGGGATACCGATGGCGGGGAAGAGCCATTGATGACGTTTCGGCGCGTGATCGGATTGCCTGGGGAAACGGTTCAGATATTAGATGGTAAAATATATATTAACGGCACAGAATTAAAAGAGAAATATAAATATCCCGCCATGACAACGGCAGGTATCGCAGAACAGGAAATCAAACTGGCCGATGATGAGTATTTTGTTTTGTGTGATTCCCGTCTCGATTCGGATGATAGCAGAAATGCCAGTTTTGGCAATGTAAAAAAAGATCAGATCATAGGAAAGGTATCCTTTACCATGAAACCATTTTCCATGGTATCCGGGCCAGACCGCGGCGGACAGGCGGCGCCGTCCGCTTCGCCGACCGGAATTCCATAAAAAGAACAGGAGACACAAAGTTACTTTATGCGCAAAAAACCCACGGAACTGAAGTTCCGCGTAGAAAAGAGGAATATGATGTATTTTCAATGGTATCCAGGCCATATGACAAAGGCGCGGCGTACGATGCAGGAGGACATAAAGTTAATTGACGTCATCATCGAACTCGTCGACGCCCGCCTGCCTTTCAGCAGTAAAAATCCCGATATTGATACGCTGGCTTCCGGCAGATCAAGAGTACTTTTGCTAAATAAAGCGGATATGGCAGATGAAGTCGTGACAGAGGAATGGAAGCGGTTTTATGAAGAAAAAGGATATTTTACCTTGGCGGTCAACGCAACGAAAAAGAATGAACTGAAGGCCGTAAACCAGCTGATTCAAAAAGCGTGTAGGGAAAAGATCGAGAGGGACCGCAAACGGGGCATACTGAACCGGCCGATCCGTGCGATGATCGTTGGGATACCCAATGTGGGTAAATCCACATTCATTAACAGCTTTGCGGGCCGCGCCTGTGCGAAGACCGGAAATAGGCCGGGAGTGACGAGGGGGAAGCAGTGGATCCGTTTGAACAAACAGGTGGAACTACTCGATACGCCAGGAATCCTTTGGCCCAAGTTTGAGGATCAGAGCGTCGGACTACGGCTTGCCTTTATTGGCTCCATCAAGGATGAAATTTTGCAGAGGACAGAACTTGCACTTGATTTTATCCATTTTATCACAGATCAGTATCCGGGAACGCTCAACCACATGTACGGAGTGGAGGAAACAGGAGAAGAACCCGTGGTACTAGAAGCGATCGCACAGATGCGTAAGTGCCTGAAAAAAGGCAATGTAGTGGATGTGGAAAAGGCGGCCGCCCTGCTGTTAGACGATTTCCGGAATGGGAGGCTTGGTCATATATCTCTTGAATGTCCGGATGGGCAGTAAATCCAAAATACGAAGGGAGGAAGGAACTTGGGGCGAAACGTTGATGAGGAAATAGAGGAAAATGTCCGGTTTTGTGAAGAATTGATGAAAAGAAATCCCAATTTTGTACCGGAGGAACCTGTGACTGACTTGGATGATCAAGAAGAGAGCGACGCAGATGACGTAACTCCTTTTGTTCCTTCCGAGCCGGAGGTCCTGCCAAAAAGGGAACCGATGATCAAAGAGGTGCAAACCTCACCAGAAAAAAGCGGGACATCTGTATGGAAAACCGTACGCAGTTTTTTGATCTGTATCGTCATTGCACTTGCTGCGGGGGTATTGCTTTCCAAATTTGTGGCTAACTATACATTAGTAGAAGGGTCATCCATGCAGCCAACGCTCCAGAACGGAAACCATCTGATCGTTGAAAAGATTAGTTATCTGATCGGAGAACCCAAACGTTTTGACATCGTTGTTTTCGAACACAGCGCAAATGTCAATTACATAAAAAGGGTCATCGGTCTTCCGGGAGAACAGGTACAGATCAGCGATGGAAAGATTTATATAAACGATAAGCCGATTTATGATGAGTACGGAGACGGCAGTACGGACGACGCCGGCATAGCCGGTGAAAAACTGACGCTTGGCCCGGAGGAGTATTTCGTTCTCGGCGATAACCGAGAAGGCAGTGAAGACAGCCGCAGTGAAACGGTGGGACTGATCCACGCAGACAAAATAGTCGGCAGGGCATGGCTGCGTATCCTGCCCGCAAATGCGTTTGGATTGCTGCATTGACTAAGACACGCTGTCTGTGGGAAGGGAGAGGATAAGATGGAAATTGAAAAGAAGTATTTAGTCCGCCGGATTCCGGAGCATTTGGAGGAGTATGACCATTCCTGGATGGAGCAGGGATATCTGAATCAAAAACCGGTGATCCGCATTCGAAAAACGGATGAGAAATATTGCTTTACGTATAAATCCAAAAGAGAATCTCTCTGTGCCGAGCCGGTCTGTGTCAATCATGAAGTCGAACTGCCTCTTACAAAGGAAGCGTATGAACATCTGAGGGAGAAAATTGACGGCTGCATGATCGAAAAAACGCGTTATCGCATACGATATGGCTCGTATACGATCGAACTTGATGTATTTCATGGAAAATACGAAGGAATGCTACTGGCAGAAGTAGAGTTTCCGACAGAGCAGGAAGCACAGGCATTTGTGCCGCCGGACTGGTTTGGAGA